>JAVBMN010000045.1:0-126116 GCA_031552405.1 Bacteroidaceae bacterium
GCATTTCTTACTGCACACGTCCCACATCCGGTGGGCGTAGCAATACATTTTTCTCCACTTGTTCATTGTACTGTTTTTAATTAGTTTCTGCAAATATATAGGCATATAACAGCCATTTACAAGCAGAAGGGGCTGAGAAAAAAATAATATGCCCACATCAAAAAGCATCCGGAATCGTTTGCATTTTCCACCGGTAATACGTATTTTTGCAGTGTCAGATAAAGCTTTTCACCCGGGTGAGAACCTCTTTTCACGTAGGTGAGAAGACATTTTTACCAAGGTGAGGAGCTCTTCTCACCCGGGTGAAAAGCTTTTATTTTACGAGCCAAATCAATTATCTAATACCATAAAAACCTGAATGTATGCCTATACAATTTGAATTCTATGAAAACCCTGTTTCAGCGGAACAACCCCAGAAAACGCGCTACCACGCCCATGTAGTACCCACGCAGACCACAAGTACCGAGACTCTCATCAACTCCATCCACAACAGCTGCACGCTGCATCCCTCCGATTTGAAAGCCGCCCTCGCTGCCCTGAGTCAGGAAATCGGTACTCGTCTGAGTAACGGCGAGCGCGTACACATTGAGGGGCTGGGTTATTTTCAGATCACCCTCTCCTGCCCCGAGACGCGTGATCCCAAGGACACACGCGCCCAGCGTGTCGTCTTCAAATCCGTAAAGTTCAGGGCGGATAATGAACTAAAGAGCCGCCTTGCGCAGGTAGAAACTCAGCGTGCCAGACACGTCCGGCACTCCACGGATATCTCCGAAACCGAGATAGACATCCGCCTCACGGAATTTTTCCGGCAAAACCCGCTCCTCACCCGTCACAAATTCCAGGACTTATGCGGCCTGACAGCCATCACCGCAGGCCGCCGCATCACCCGCCTTCTGGCCGAAGAAAAGCTCCGCAACGCCAATACCCGCTACCAGCCGATATATGTACCCATGCCCGGATACTACGGCACATCCCGGGTGTGAAGGGTGGTTCACACCCTTCACACCTGCCCTTCACCCGCAAAGCGGCTGCCAGAAGGCAGCACAAAAGGAAGGTGAACAGGTGAAGGGTGGAGGTAATTTTTTACCTGTCTTAGGCAGTATAATTAGATTTATAGAAAAAAGAAGGAGACATTGTGCAAAATTCTCTTACAATCGTTTATATTTGCAAGAACAATTATAGATTAACAGAAATAGGAACATACAAGAAGCTAAGGAGGAATAGTTATGGAGCTTGTACTTAACACATTCGGAGTATCACTTAATCGTGATAATGAAAACTTTGTGATTGCCCACAAAGAAGGGAAACAGCGTATTCCTGCTGATGGTGTTAAAACAATACATATCGGACGTGGCACGCAAATCACTAGTGATGCGGTTTTGTTAGCTATTGAAAAGGAAATTGAAATACTTTTCATGGATCGCAGTGGGAGTCCTGTGGGGCGTGTCTGGAGTTCTCGTTACGGTTCTATATCAACGATTCGGAAAGGACAGCTTTCTTTTACGTTCTCTAAGGATGCTCTAGATTGGATTAAGAACGTTCTGCGGCAGAAAATTGAAAATCAACAAGCCTTATTGCTGATGATGAAAGTAGAAAGTGAGATTCTCAAACGTCAGGTTGAACGTGCAATAAACCGTTTAGAAGATTATCGTACAAAGATTGGTTCTATTGACGGTGAAATTGTTCAAGATGTGGCCCCTACTCTGAGGGGGTGGGAAGGCGTTGCGTCCAAAATCTATTTTGAAGCCCTAAACCTCTTTATTCCTGTAGAATATCGTTTTGAACAACGTTCTCAGCATCCGGCTCTTGATATCACAAATGCATTGTTGAATTATGGATATGGCCTGCTTTATGGAAAGATCGAAGGAACATTGATTAAAGCAGGGATAGACCCCTATATCGGAATCATGCATCGTGATGATTATAATCGCCCCGTGCTTGTATATGACCTTATTGAATTATACCGGGTGTGGGTGGATTATGTAGTATACACCCTTCTGGCTCAGCAAGTGATTACAGAAGATTATTATTCAGTGCGCGAGGATGGCTCGTACTGGCTGGAAGGACTAGGGCGCAGGGTGCTTATTCAATCATTCAATGATTATTTAGAGGAAACAATTACCCTGAAGGGGGTAACCCGAAGTCGTCAGTACCATATAGCGCTTTACGCAAGAGAGTTGGCACAGATCTTTAAACAATATGATTAAATTCTTCAACTATGCTGCTTTACGGGAAAAATATAACTTCAAGTGCGGATTCTCTACAAAAGGTTGAGATCAGCTATCTATATCACTCATTGCGTAATCCGAAGCCTGAGATAAGCGCCTGCATCCGTCGTTTACGGATTGTGCGAACTTTAGACAGCAAAAAATATGCTCAGCAAAAAAAGGCGTTACCTTATATTGTATGTGGTGTATTTAATCCTCCCTACCGTAGGACCGAGAACTTTGCCTATATTGAATATTTCATACTTGACATTGACCATATTACGGTAAAACAGCATAATATTGATACTCTGCAGCAAACTCTGGCAGCTGACGACCGGGTGTTGATGTGTTTTAAATCGCCAGGAGAAGATGGACTGAAGCTCCTTTTTCGCCTTAGCGAACGGTGTTATGATGCTGGTTTATATGCATTGTTTTATAAGGTATTTGTTCATCAATTCAGTATACAGTATCAGTTGGAACAAATAATTGATACAAAGACAAGCGATGTTACCCGGGCTTGTTTTGTAAGCATTGATCCGTCAGTATCGTACCGTCCGGATGCCACTCCCGTAAAACTAAGCACCTTTTTAGACAGTAGCAACTCTGAAGGATTGTTCCGACAGAAACGGGAAATTGAGCGTGTGGTAAAAACGCAGCAAGAAAATTTACCTATTCTTGAAAAAGACCCGCAAAAAAAGGATCCGGATCACGAGGCTATGGCGCAGATTAAAGCGCGGCTAAATCCTAAATACCCGCCCAATAGCGATCGGCCTCCTGTTATTACTCCTCCTGTTCTTAATGAGGTTATGGAAGATTTGACAGCGTATATTCAGGAAACAGGTGTTGTTGTTGCTGAGATTATTAATATCCAGTATGGCAAAAAGATACGTCTTAACCTAGGATTGAAACAAGCGGAGATTAATTTATTCTTTGGAAAACGAGGATTTAGTGTGGTTAAATCGCCACGGAGTGGAACATCCGAGGAACTTAATGAATTGTGTGCAGACCTTATTGGCAATTTTCTTCTGGAGAGATAAAGGCGAGAGGACTTTCAATGAAAGAAAAGAAAGAGAAGAAAGCAAAACTGAGTTTTGTGCAGATCCTTCAAAAACTGGCGCGTGCCGGGGTTCAGGGCTCTGTAGTTCCCAATCGGACAACAAATTCATTAGATACTCTGCCAGAACTAGAGCACCGTATTGAACAGATATTTGGAATTGTCAATAACACCAAAAGACCCGCAGGAAATATGTTGTTTTTTGTAATGTATGATATTGAAAGTAACAAAGTGCGTTACCAAGTTGTAAAGTACCTCTTAAAAAAAGGGTGCACCCGTGTTCAAAAGTCGATCTTTTTGGCCGATTTGGATGCATCTACCTATGAAACAATAAAAAGTGATCTGACAGAGGTGCAAGCTTGTTACGAAAACAATGACAGTATATTGATAGTCCCCGTTTCAACAGATCATCTCAAAGCAATGAAAGTCATCGGACAAAAAATAGAAATTGATATTATTACTCACTCCAAAAATACATTATTTTTCTAACTTTAAAACTATCTGATTATGGCTCGTAAAGTTTTTATTTCGGTGCTTGGTTCCACCTGTTATGAATTATGTAAATATGAATGGAATAATTTCTGTTCGGAAGAAACCTGCTACATCCAGGAGGCAACCCTTGATTATTTAAACAAAAAAGAAGAGTGGTCCCCCAATGATTGCGCCTATATATTACTGACTGAAGTCGCAAAGAAAAGAAACTGGGAAGACAATGGTCATAGTGACAGAGAAACGGGCAAGAAAATAGAGCGTTCTGGTTTACGATCTAAGTTATATAATAAGAAATATCCTTTTCAAATAGAATCTATTGAAAACTTGCCCATAGGAAACAACGAAGCGGAAATCTGGGATTTTTTTAATCGTGCCTATGAGCTGATTCAAGATGGAGATGAATTATACTTTGACCTAACCCACGGCTTTCGATACCTGCCTATGCTTATCTTGGTTCTAGGAAATTACGCCAAGTTTCTGAAAGGAGTACAGATCAAAAGTATTACATATGGAAACTTTGAAGGAGGGAATAAAGAAACTAAAACCGCTCCGATAGTAGACCTGCTACCTCTATCTGTATTACAAGATTGGAGTACAGCTGCCGCTTTCTATTTGGAAAGCGGGAATACCGATAGACTAAGCAATCTTACGGAAAATAGATTGCGGCCAATATTAAGAGAGGAAAGTACTAGAAAGGAAGGTGAAATTATAAAGCCTTTTATAAGGGGTTTGGTACAAATTTCCGAAGAGCGACAAACATGTAGAGGAATTGCTATTTCTGAAAACAAAAGTGTGGAAAATCTATTGCTATCGGTCAATACTATTAAGAGGACTGTTATTGCCCCCCTTAATCCTATAATTGAGAAAATTAAAGCGGAAATATCTTTTTTTGATATAGGAAAGGGACCACTCAATTGTATTAAGGTTGCTGAATGGTGTTTCAAAAACAAGCAATATCAACAAGCTATTACGATATTGCGAGAAGGTATTGTGACTTTCTTTTGTGAGCGGTATAATCTAAACGAGATTGAGGAAAAAGAAAGAAAAGTGGTAGAGGATGTTTTTTATCGGGTTTATAAAAAAGATGTTTTTTCGCAAGAAACAGAACCTCTATTGCATCATATATCCTGCGATGAGGATGTAATTTCATATTCATCATTGTTTTCACAGATAAGAGAGTGTAGGAATGATTACAATCATTCTGGAATGAGGCCAAATTCTCGTGGAGCTAAGAAAATGAAGAATGATATTGAGAGTTTTATAGAAAGGACAAAAGTACTTTTTGGTAAAGAACTGTATAAGAAAAATTGTTTGATTGTACCCAAGCAAAATCTTCTTATCAATCTTTCCAATCACCCCTATGAACAATGGGATGAAACCCAGAAACAAGCCGCATTGGAATATGGTTCTTGTCAAGATATGCCCTTCCCGGAGATTGATCCTACTGCGAATCAACAAGTGATCAATCAACTTGTGGAGAAATTCTATCAAGACTTGCTTGCACTGCAGTCAACCCACCAACTTACTGTACATATTATGGGTGAAATGACTTTTTGCTTTGCTCTGATTCAGAAGCTGGAAGCCGTATGCATTCCATGCATAGCCAGCACAACAGTACGGGATACAATCGAATTGGAAGGTGGTCGTAAAGAGAGTGTTTTCCAGTTTGTTCAGTTTAGGAAGTACTAATCCAATCACCTTACTATATATGACCAGCAAAGAAATAGTATTAAATGGGAATCAAAGTCGAATTTTCGAGAAAATGAAAGAGTTTATCAGAGACTCATCCGCACGGGTATTTATCCTGAAAGGCCATGCCGGAACAGGAAAAACCACAATGATGAAGGAGCTGATAGAGGAATTGGATCGTAAGAACTTGCTTTGTTCCTTGCTTGCCTCTACTGGTCGGGCTGCAAAGATATTGTGCAATACCACTGGGAGGCCTGCCAATACCGTACATAGCAAAATCTATAAATTTGCAGACTTCAATCAAGATATCGACAAAATGATGCAAACAAAACCATCTCCGCAGGCTTTTACTTCAAAGAATGGTCAGCTGAGGTTGGAATTCATATTCACTCCTTTGGAGGATGAAGAACGAAGTGAACATTATTACATAGTAGATGAAGCCTCTATGATAGCAGATAAGGCAGATCCTAATCCTACTCAGGCCTTGTTTGGAACAGGGCGGTTACTGTCTGACTTATTGAGTTATGATTCGAAGGGAAAATATTTCTTTGTGGGAGATCTTTGCCAATTGCCACCGGTGGGGCAACAGTATTCTCCAGCCTTATCTGCTCCTTATCTTCAGCAGACTTTTGGACTTCGGGCAATGGAAGGAGAGCTAACTGAAGTTGTGCGCCAAAAGCACGGAAACGACTTATTGGAATCTGCTTTATTGCTTCGAAAACTATTTGCCTACCCTCCTGTAAGAAATTGGGGCAAATTTCCATTAAAGGGGTACAGGCATATTCATCTCTATACGGATCAAGCTACACTTTTACAAGCCTATATCAAGAATATTAAGGAGAAAGGTTACAATGCCTCCACTTTACTATGTCGAAGTAATAGGATTTGTACTACTCTAACAGAGCTTGTGCGCCCATCACTGGAAAAATATCAGCCTACATTGCAGAAAGGTGATTTGCTGCTTGTTACTCAGAATAATTATATTTCCGGATTGATGAATGGGGATATGGTAGAGGTTGTTAGCCTGGGAGCGCGAGAATACAAAGCTAAACTGACCTTCATACACGTGGAGGTGAAAGAGCTGTTTACAGAGCGGGTATATTCTCAGTTGTTGATTGAAGAGGTGGTTTACAGTACATTGGTGAATCTTGATCAGACTCAGCAGTATGGTTTGTTTCTTGATTTCTTTTTCCGAATGAAAGAGAAAGGAATTCGACAGAAAAGTGATGAATTTAAGCAGCAGATGTTGAGGGATCCTTATTTAAATGCGTTGAGAGCTGTATATGGATATGCACTGACCTGCCACAAAGCACAAGGGGGCGAATGGGAAGATGTATTTGCAGATATCCCGCGCGTCATGGCAAGAAATCCTCAGGCAGAGGTGTATCAATGGCTTTACACAGCGCTTACCCGTGCCAGAACTCATCTGCATATTGTGAGTGATTTTTATGTGGAATATGCAAAGTATTGTTTCTAAGCAACTTTTAAGACTACACTACAGCTCAATCAGCAACGGATCGCTTTCTTCTTCGTTTATTTTATACTGGGCAAGGAGGGCTTCCCACTGGGAGTGGAACTGGGTATCGGTGTCGATATTGAAATCTTCGGAGCCGTGGGTGTAGATACGATGGAGCATACCCTTTACGGTAAGGTTGTGCACATCTACCGAAGGTAAGAAGTAGTTGTCCTTCCCTTCCTGCTCGCCTTCTACTTCGTGGAGGAGTTTTACTTCTTGCAGCAGGTTGATGGTTTGGTGTACCAGGCGGATGGGAATATTGCCCTCTGCCGAAAGGGTTTCGGGGGTATAGGGCTCCTCTTCTTTCTGAAAACGTTTGCAGATGAGGGACATGGTGAGGATGCTGATGAAATCGTTATACCGGCGGGTGATGCGGTTGATGTCTTCGCTGTAGTTGAAGTTGCGGGCGTTTTGCAAGGCGTAGTTCACTTCTACTCCGAAGAGGATGATGGTCCATGAGATCTGCAGCCAGAAGAGGAAGAGCGGCAGGGCGGCAAAACTTCCGTAAATAGCGTTGTATTTAGACAGCGAGAACTGCCCATTGATGTACAGAAACTGAAAAAACTGGTATCCTGTACCCGCAATGATACCTGCTATAAGGGCCGGAACAAAGCGTACCTTGGTATTGGGCATGAAGATATAAAGTCCTGTAAACATGAGCCATGACATGGCAAAAGGGATCAGACGGATCAGGAATTTGATCATATCCCCCAGGATGATAAAATCGTGCATACCCTTTAGCATGGTGCCTACAAAGATGCTGAGACCACTGGATACTACAATAAACACCGGGAGAAGCAGGAAAATAGAGAAATAATCCGTTACCTTACGATACAGTGTGCGTGCCTTTTTCACTTCCCATATCTCGTTAAAGGTGGCTTCGATGCTGCTGGTAAGATTTACCACGGTGATGAGCAACATGACAATACCCACTCCCAGAAAGATTCCGTTCTTGGATTGCAGCAGGTAGGAGTTGACAAAGGCGAGCAGGTAATCCGCCACTTCCTTCTGGTTGCTGAAGGCTTCATAGATCTGGCTCTCCATCATTTCATTGAACCCAAACCCGCGGGAGATGGCAAAGAGGATGGCCAGGATGGGGACGATGGACAGCAGGGTGCTGTATGTCAGTGCCGAAGCACGGGCGCTGATGCCGTCTTGGATAAATTCACGGATAGAGACGTATACGATACGAAGGGATTTTTTGAGAATCTGGTGCGTGCGGCGTTCGTTGGCGCGGTTGCGCCATAGCTCGCTGCTAAAGTACTCGCGAATGGTATGAATGGTGAGCTTCATTATGTACGCGTATTATATAGATGAAATATAAGGATATTCAATCAAAAAAGCAGTAAATCTGTAAGCCGGGTTCTGTTCCCCGAATGGGGCGCCTGTCATTTATCTACGCCAACGGTTGCCCGTGGGCTCTATCGTTCTACCCTCCGGCTGGGGCGAGCAGCCCTCATAACGCCGGTTTACATGAACTTTCAACTCCCGATACGCACAGCCGGCATGTCACCATACCGCTGGTAAGCTCTTACCTTACCTTCTCACCCTTACCCCTTGTCCTAAAGGAAGAGGGGCGGTTCTTTTCTTCTGCGTGAATCCACCCTCGCGAACAGCTTTCCGTTAGAAAACGGGATGCTCTGTGTTGCCCGGACTTTCCTCCTGTAGCGGATGCTACCGGCGACAGACCGATCTACTGCTTCTTATATCTATATTATTAAATACAGGTTTATGTGGCAAAAGTAGACAAAAAAAATGATCCGGGGAAACAGCTCCCCGAAAAAGTCAGTCTCGGATGAAAAAATGTCAGTCCTGTCAGTTAAGTCACGTTAAGTGGCTGGTTTTCGCGTTAAAAGATGAGAAAAAACGGATGACTGCAAAATAAGTGAACGGGGTTTGTTGTTTCTATAGTGCAAATTTAAATATACTGGAAATAAACGTATAAGCATCAGAAAACTATGAAACAGTCAACTAAAAAAATGATGGGGCTGGCTCTTGTAGCAGTGGTAAGCTCTGGAGTGACCAGTGCCATTACAGGAACAATTATGAGTCGCAACTCCGCATCCCAAGATACGGAATTTGAAGAAATCTTTCAACCCGGGGCACCCCAGGTGAGCAGTTCGCGAAGCGCATCTGCAGCCGCTTCGGGGCTTGACTTTACGCAGGCGGCCGAAATAGCGGTACATGCCGTGGTGCACATTCGTTCTACAACCAATGAAACTACGCGGATGGTGAATGACCCTTTCGCAGACTTCTTCGGAGATTTTTTTGGTGGTCAAGGACAGGGACAGCGCCGTCAACGCGAAATGCAAGTACCCAAACGTGAAGGTATCGGCTCAGGAGTAATCATCTCCACAGATGGATATATCGTGACCAATAACCACGTGGTAGACAAAAGCGATGAGCTGACCGTGACACTGAACGACAAGCGTGAATACAAGGCTCGCCTGGTAGGACAGGATCCGATGACCGACCTGGCTTTGATCAAGATAGAAGGAACGAACTTCCCTACCCTCTCTGTAGGCGACAGTGATGCGCTGAAGGTGGGCGAATGGGTGCTGGCTGTGGGTAATCCGCTGAACCTCTCCTCTACCGTAACCGCCGGTATCGTAAGTGCAAAGGCGCGTAACCTGGCACAAAGCAGAATGAGTGCGGGTGGCATTGAGTCGTTTATCCAAACGGATGCTGCCATTAACCAGGGAAATAGCGGAGGTGCACTGGTGAACACAAAAGGCGAACTCGTGGGTATTAATGCCGCTATTGTTTCTAATACTGGCAGTTACACCGGATATGGATTTGCCATTCCTTCCAGCATTATGAAGAAGGTAGTGGCCGACCTTAAGGAGTACGGTATCGTGCAACGTGCCCTGCTGGGTATTGCCGGGTCGGATAATACGGATGAGAGATCCAAGAAAGAAGACCTCGGAACCATAAAAGGTATCTATGTAGAAGAAGTAGCCGAGGGTGGAGCTGCTGCGGACGGTGGATTGAAGAAGGGTGACGTAATTACCGCCATCAATGGAAAAGAGGTGAATTCCATGGGAGAACTACAGGAAGCCATGGCCCGACTGACCCCTGGAAGCAAAGTGAAGGTAACCTACTACCGCGAGAAGAAGGAGCAGAACATAACCGTGACTCTGAAAAACTCGCAAGGTAATACCAAGGTAGTAAAGAATACCGATATTGAAATTCTGGGAGCTGCCTTCCGTGAGCTGCCCGAAGAAAGCAAAAAACAGCTTTCACTCAGCTACGGCCTTGAAGTAACCGGTCTGCAAAGCGGACGTATGAAAGAATCCGGAATTACCAAAGGGTTCATCATTCAGAAGATCAACGGACAGTCTATCAAGACCTTGGAAGATATGGAAACAGCCTTCAAAGCGGCCCTTCAGGATCCGGAGCAGGTGCTCTTTATAAGTGGTCTGTACCCCTCTGGCCGTCGTGCAAGTTATGCGGTAGACGTATCCACTGAAGAAGGTAAGAAGTAGTGACAAATAGCCTCGTGCTGACAGGCACTGTGAAGCCCCTTCCTCTTTATAAAAAGGAAGGGGCTTCATCTAATATTGCACGTAGCGGAAAAATAGAATCCGAGGGATGCAATAAAAGGGCAAAAGCAACGTTTTATTAATTGTATTATATGTAATTTGTGTGAATTATACACTATTGTAAGGGATGAGACAACTAAAGATAACCAAAAGTATTACAAACAGAGAAAGTGCTTCCCTGGATAAATACTTGCAAGAGATAGGCCGCGAAGATCTGATCACAGTCGAAGAAGAAGTGGAACTGGCACAACGTATCCGCAAAGGTGATCGCGCTGCATTGGAAAAGTTAACCAGAGCCAACCTTCGTTTCGTAGTATCAGTAGCTAAGCAATACCAAAATCAGGGATTAAGCCTGCCCGACCTTATTAATGAAGGAAACCTGGGGCTGATAAAGGCTGCTGAGAAGTTTGATGAAACCCGCGGTTTTAAGTTTATCAGTTATGCTGTATGGTGGATTCGTCAATCCATCCTTCAGGCACTGGCTGAGCAGAGCCGTATCGTACGTCTTCCGTTAAATCAGGTAGGTTCGCTGAATAAAATCAGCAAAGCTTTCTCTAAATTCGAACAGGAGAACGAACGTCGCCCCTCCCCTGAAGAACTTGCCGAGGAACTTGAAATACCTGTAGATAAGATTGCCGATACACTCAAAGTATCCGGTCGCCACATTTCTGTGGATGCACCCTTTGTGGAAGGCGAAGACAATAGTCTGCTCGACGTACTTGTGAACGACGATTCTCCTATGGCCGACCGCGCCCTTGTAAACGAGTCCCTTTCTAAGGAAATTGACCGCGCCCTCTCTACCCTTTCCGAACGTGAAAAGGACATTGTACAAATGTTCTTCGGTATCGGTGTGCAGGAAATGACACTCGAGGAAATTGGTGATAAGTTTGGTCTTACCCGTGAACGCGTGCGCCAGATCAAGGAAAAAGCCATTCGACGCCTGCGCACCAACTCACGCTGTGATTTGCTGAAATCCTACCTCGGATAAGCGGCGCTATTGCTTTATTTACACTGATAATCCGATATTTAAGAAAAAATAGTAACCGCTTACTCATAAGGTAGGCGGTTTTTTGTAACTTTGCCACGATTAATAAACCCATTTTATAATGAAAAAATCTGCCACTCTCATATTGTTTTCCTTACTCACGGTATTGATATGCTCTGCATTTACCCCGAAAAATGAAGAAAAAAAGAAAGCAGAGAAAGGTGTCGACTATGAATCAGGTTACCTCTTTGGCTTTTCATTCTCCTTTGCCGACTCTACGGTGTACATCACGGATATCCAGCAAATGGACAGTTTGCAGACCGGAAGTCATGGAATGCTCCTGAAGCGCGGTGTGTTCAGCGATCAGTTGCGTAACAACCTGATGCAACGTGGTTCCGAAATGCCCACGTGCGCTATCTTCTTCTCCACAAAGAAAAAGAAAGTCGATAAGGAAATGACTAAACTGATGAAGCGCTACGAGAAAAGCAACCTCTCGTGGCGAATACTGACACAGGAGGATTTCCAGTTTATCAACTCATTGGATTGATCTTTGTATGAAAAACAAACTGCTTGTTATACTTGTTGCGCTTTGTACGCTATATGGCATCACTGCTTGTAGTGACGAAGGTGGAATCAGCAAAGTTCCTACACGCAAAACGGAAGATTCTGTATCCAGCACCGTGTTGGTATATATGGTAGGTCAGAATAACCTCAATAGCATCATGCTGTCCGAGAACATTCCCAGCATGATGAGAGGAATGAGGACTGCCCCAAGCGGCGGCAAATGGTTGGTGTATGTGGATACCAGTACTTCGCCCAAGCTGTATGAACTGGTAAAGAATGCGCAGGGTACGGTGGTTCAGAATCTGATCCGGACCTATGAAAATCAAAACTCTACGAATCCGGATGTGATGGCCGAAGTGATTAATGATGCATTTGAGCGATATCCGGCCAAGGATTACGGCTTGGTGTTCTCTTCGCATGCGGATGGCTGGTTTGCCTCTATGAACAAAGCGCCATTGCTGCGTGCGTTTGGTACTGAGGAAACCTCAACTTCTACCTATAGTATGGATATTACCGATATGGCAGATGCTTTGAGCCGGACTCCCCATTCCAGATTCATCCTTTTCGATGCATGCCAGATGGGAGGTATTGAAGTGGCCTATCAATTCCGGGACGTAACGGATTACTTGTTGGCATCTCCCGCTCCGGTACCTGGTTTAGGGTATCCTTATTATAGTTCCGTGCCCTATCTGCTGGCTATGAAGGTAACTTCTTTTTCAACGACATTGAATCAATTCTATACCCGCTATTGCCAGAATGACTTTGGAACCATGTCTTTGGTGAAGACTTCAGAGCTGGAGAATCTTGCTGCCAAGTTCCGCGAAATGATGCAGGTACCTTCGGTTTTGAAACGTGCCAATACGCTATCAAGAGCTGGTATGCAGAGTTATGAAATGGGAGTACCTATTTATGATCTGGGGCAGTTGGTGGATTCTTTGGGGGTAAGCAGTGACACATGTGTTACCAAGATACGTTCCGTACTGAGGAAAACGATTGTGTATGAGATACATACTAAATATAGTACTATTGATGATTCTGGTAATCTTTGTAATGAGATCAAGTTCCATAGCGGTCTTTCCTCCTACATACCTTATCTGAATAATGCCACCAGCAGTACGGTGTATGACCTGCGTTTCTTTACAAACTACTACAAAACCTTAGACTGGTATAAAGCCTCCGGTTGGGATTTGGTAACTCGCTTCTAAAAAAGCGGGGATACCGCAGTATCCCCGCCAAGATTTGTGTATCCTAGGTGGTGTATTTCTTTAATATACTTCTATTTTAGCTGCCAGGGCTTTTGCCTTATCACGCAGCGCTTCTATATCACAACCTGTCTGTCCGTAACAAAGTACTACTCCCATTCGGCGGTTAATTCGCATAAAAGGCTTTCCAAAGATACGCAGATGAGTATCTTCGGCAGCCAGCACCTCTTCAATACCTTTAAATTCCGGTATACGTATTGCAGCTATTGGCGAAAGTATTACTGCACTGGCGCCATACCGTTCTTGTTTAATAGGGGGAATGGGAAGGTTTAGGATGGCACGCAGATGAAGTTCAAACTCACTGTAGTTCTGCGTATCGGCCAATGTGACCATTCCCGTATCATGCGGACGAGGGGATAGCTCCGAGAAGTATACACCGTTTTCGCAACTAAGGAAAAACTCTACTCCCCACAAGCCGGCGCCTCCTAATGCTTCGGTAACCTTAGCAGCCATCTGTTGAGCTTCAAGTAAGTGTGCCGGAGCCACAGTAGCAGGCTGGAAGCTTTCTTGATAATCCCCACCCTTCTGCACATGTCCGATGGGCGGACAGAACAATGTCTCGCCATTCTTCTGCGTAACAGTAAGCAATGTAATTTCGCTGTCGAAGTGAATGAACTCTTCTACAATGAGTTCTTTGAGATCGCCACGACTTCCTTCCATGCCATACTGCCAGGCCTTTTCCAGTTCACCCTCATTGCGAACCAGTGATTGGCCTTTCCCGCTACTTGACATCAGAGGCTTGATGACACAGGGAAAACCTACTTTTTGAGCAGCCTCGCACATTTGATCAAAAGAAGTAGCGTAGAAGTATTGAGCGGTTTTCAGTCCCAGCTGCTTTGCGGCAAGCTCACGAATCTCTTTGCGGTTCATCGTATAATTAACGGCCTTGGCACTGGGTACTACCTGGATGCCTTGTTGTTCAAATTCATAGAGCTTCTCAGTACGGATAGCTTCAATCTCAGGAACGATCAAATCCGGCTGGTGTTTCTTTACAGCCAACTCTAGTGCAGAGCCATCCAGCATATCAAAAACCTCGCACTCATCAGCCACTTGCATGGCCGGAGCACCCTGATAGGAATCGCAGGCTATAATGTATTGACCTATCCGTTGAGCTGCAATCACAAATTCCTTTCCAAGTTCACCAGAACCTAACAACATAATCTTTTTCGCCATGACTATTCTTTTTAAATATATGCGGGCAAAGATAGAAGTATTTCCCAGCTTACACAAGTTGGAAAGTAAATAATCATGGCAGAAATAATATAAAAAGAATGCGTTTATTCAAAGCTTCCCGACTGAATCGGTGATTCAGGCAACAAAATCAGAAAAACCGCATAAAGCAATGTTTATATTACGTTAAAAAAGAGAGGACACATAATTAATATATAAATATTGGAGTACCTTTGCAGGCTATAAAACTATGGGCAGCAAAATAGTTTCTAATAGAGAGACGACTAAATAAGTATATTATATAATAAACAAAGGTAAGAAAGTATGAAAATCAAATCGTTTTCACTAGTTACTGCACTATTCTTTTTGGCAGCATGTGGAGAGAAACAAGCTCAAATGGGAAATGCCGTACAAGAGTATGCTGTTATCGCGGTACAACCCTCTAATGTGAGCCTGAAGAGCTCCTACCCCGCTACTATAAAGGGTAAGCAGGATGTAGAGATTCGTCCTAAAGTTGCAGGTTTTATCACCAAACTATATGTAGATGAAGGCGCAGTTGTACGTAAAGGACAACCCTTGTTCCAGATTGATCCGGTACAATATCGCGAAGCTGTGAATGCAGCCAAAGCAAGCATACATGTGGCCGAATCCAATGTAGCTACGTTACAACTGACAGCGAACAATAAGAAAGAGCTTCTGAAAAAGAATATCATTAGCCAGTATGATATGGAGATGGCCGAGAATCAGCTGGCCTCCGGTAAAGCTGTATTGGCTCAGACAAAAGCCCAATTGGTAGATGCGGAGCAGAACCTGTCATATACCACAGTGACAAGCCCCTCTGATGGTGTGATAGGATCGATCCCTTTCCGTCTGGGAAGCTTGGTAAGCTCTTCTATTCAAACTCCTCTGACTGTGGTATCAGACATCTCAGAGATGTATGTGTATTTCTCCATGACTGAGAAGCAGTTGCTGGAAATGACCCGCGAAGGCGGTTCCATAAAGGAAATCCTGGCAAAGATGCCTGCCGTGAGCTTACAGCTTATCGATGGAACCATCTATGCCGAACAAGGACGGATTGAAACAGTGAGTGGAGTTATTGATGCAGCTACCGGATCAGTAAGCATGCGTGCTACTTTCCCCAACAAAAAGAATGTGCTCCGCAGTGGAGGTACAGGAACCATTATGATGCCCTACAATACCGAAAATGCATTGGTTATCCCACAAAAATCTACTTACGAGATGCAGGATAAGAGGTTTGTTTATGTAGTTGGTGCGGATTCAAAAGTGAAGAACACCGAAGTGTCAATACTTAAGGTGGACGACGGCCAAGGCTACGTGGTTACCTCCGGTCTTAATCCCGGGGATAAGATTGTATACGAAGGAGCCGGTACATTAAGAGACGGAATGGAAATTAAACCGATTACTCCCGAACAAGCTGCTGCAAAATTCAAGGCAATGAGTGACCAGGCAGCAGCCGCTAAAGCTGCCGCTGCTCAAAAGCGATAACCAAAATATAGAAACTGATAAGCAGATAATATGAAATTAGATAATTTTATAAACCGCCCGGTACTATCCACGGTTATCTCCGTTGTGATAGTAATCTTGGGTATATTAGGGTTGGTGTCCATCCCGGTTACCCAGTACCCGGATATTGCCCCGCCTACCATCCAGGTTAGTGCTACCTATACGGGTGCGAATGCACAAACCGTATTGAACAGTGTGATAGCCCCGCTTGAGGAGCAGATCAATGGTGTGGAGAACATGATCTACATGAACTCTACGGCTACAAATACCGGGTCGGCTACTATCACTGTGTATTTTAAACAAGGTACCAATGCGGATATGGCTGCCGTAAACGTGCAGAACCGTGTGACTGCCGCTCAGGGGTATTTGCCTTCTGAGGTAACCAAGATTGGTGTGACTACCTCCAAGCGTCAAACCAGTATGTTGATTGGTTTTGCCTTGTATAGTGCCGATGACAAGTATGACATGAAGTTCTTGGAGAACTACGCGAACATTAACGTGATACCTCATGTGAAGCGTATCCCTGGTGTGGGCGAGGCCATGGTAATGGGTACCGACTATTCTATGCGTATTTGGTTGAAGCCGGATGTGATGGCGCAATACCGAATGATGCCCGCCGATGTGGTTCTTGCACTTGCCGAACAGAATATCGAGGCAGCTCCGGGGCAGTTTGGCGACCAGGGTAAGCAGTCTTTCCAATACGTAATGAAGTATAAAGGTCGTTTGCAAACTGAAGAAGAGTTTGGAAATATTGTAATCCGTGCCAATTCCGACGGAGAGATACTGCGTTTGAAGGATGTGGCCAATATTGAACTGGGACGCCTTACATACGGCTTTAATAACCGTGTAAACGGTCATCCCGGTGTAACCTGTATGATCTTCCAGACAGCCGGATCTAATGCGACTGAGATTATCAATAATGTAACCAAATATCTGGACGAGATCAATGCTACATTACCTCCCGGAGTGGAAACTACAGTACTTCTGAATGCTAATGACTTCCTGTTTGCCTCTATCTCTGAGGTTATCAAAACATTGATTGAGGCATTTATCCTTGTGTTTATTGTGGTGTATATCTTCCTGCAGGATTTCCGTTCTACATTGATTCCGGCTATTGCTATTCCGGTAGCCTTGATCGGTACATTCTTTGTACTGAACATGATCGGGTTTAGCTTGAACCTGCTTACACTTTGCGCCATGGTGTTAGCCATTGCCATTGTGGTCGATGATGCGATTGTGGTGGTGGAAGGTGTGCATGCCAAGCTTGATCAAGGTTACCATTCTCCTCGTTTGGCTTCTATTGACGCCATGCGTGAACTGGGTGGCGCTATTGTGTCGATTACACTGGTAATGATGTCCGTGTTTATTCCTGTGAGCTTTATCCAGG
This sequence comes from Bacteroidaceae bacterium, assembly GCA_031552405.1. Taxonomy (GTDB): domain Bacteria; phylum Bacteroidota; class Bacteroidia; order Bacteroidales; family Bacteroidaceae; genus UBA1794. The sequence continues at coordinate 17,393 of JAVBMN010000045.1, forward strand.
GTACTTCCGGTACATTCTATCGTCAGTTTGGTTTGACAATGGCTATTGCGATTGGTTTCTCTGCGATAAATGCGCTTACACTAAGCCCCGCGCTCTGTGCTATATTCCTGAAGCCTCATGAAGGTGAAGGAGGTGCTAAAAAGAAAACTACATTTGTGCAGCGCTTCCACACAAGTTTCAATGTGGCCTACAATAACGTTCTGGGTAAATACAAGAATGGAGTGATCTTCTTTATTCATCATCGTTGGATTTCTTTGGGATGTGTAGCCATTGGCGTAGCTCTATTGATGTTCCTGATGAAGATTACACCTTCGGGTATGGTGCCCAATGAAGACACCGGTACTATCTTTGCCGTAGTTTCGATGCCTCCAGGTACTTCGCAAGAACGCACCGAATTGACGATGCAGCGTGTGGATAGTCTGGTTGCAGCTAATTCAGCCGTTAAGTCGCGTACACAGATTACTGGTTACAGCTTCCTTGCTGGTCAGGGTAACTCATACGGTACGCTTATTATTAAGCTTAAAGACTGGGAAGAGCGCGGTAAAGGCGAAGATGTAAATACGATTGTCGGAATGCTGTATATGCAGGCTCGTGAAGTAATTAAGGACGGACAAGTGTTGCTTTTTGCACCGCCTATGATTATGGGATATGGTGTGAGTAACGGTTTTGAGTTAAACTTGCAGGATAAGACCGGTGGTAATCTGGATGATTTCTATAAGGTGGCACAAGGCTTCCTGGGTGCACTCAATGCCCGTCCGGAAATTGCTGCGGCACAAACTGCATTTAGCCCTGTGTTCCCGCAATATATCATTGATATCGATGCTGCAAAATGTAAGCAGGCAGGTCTTAGCCCGAATGAGATTCTGGTAACTCTGCAAGGTTATTACGGAGGTTTGTATGCATCTAACTTCAACCGATTTGGTAAATTATACCGTGTAATGGTGCAGGCTGACCCGCAATTCCGTATTAGTCCGGAAACACTTAATGGCGTGAAAGTGCGTAATGGCGCAGAGATGGCTCCGATTACCCAGTTCGTAACCCTGAAGAAGGTGTATGGCCCTGACAATATCAAGCGTTTCAATATGTATACTTCTATCACAGTCAATGGTTCTCCGGTACCTGGAGTCAGTTCCGGTGACGCCATCAAGATCATTGAAGAAGTAGCTGCACAAACGCTTCCTACAGGGTATGGATATGAGTTCTCCGGTATGACCCGTGAGGAACAAAGTACCAGCGGCAGCACCACTACCATTATCTTCCTGCTCTGCTTCTTGTTTGTATACTTGTTGCTGAGTGCGCAGTATGAAAGTTATGTACTTCCACTTGCGGTGCTTCTCTCCGTGCCGTTTGGTTTGGCGGGTAGCTTTATCTTTGCGCAGTTTATGGGAGTGGAAAATAACATCTACATGCAGATTGCATTGATCATGTTGATTGGTCTGCTGGCGAAGAATGCAATTTTGATTGTAGAGTTTGCCCTTGACCGACGCAAGCAGGGAATGGCGCTCAGCTGGGCGGCTATTCTGGGAGCTGCGGCACGTTTGCGCCCGATCTTAATGACTTCACTGGCAATGGTGGTAGGTTTGCTTCCGTTGATGTTTGCCCACGGTGTAGGTGCCAATGGTAACTCTACTCTGGGAACAGGAGCTGTAGGAGGTATGTTGATCGGTATGATTTGCCAGATATTTATAGTACCTGCCTTATTTGTGATGTTCCAGTATATTCAAGAGAAGATCAAGCCTATGCATTTTGAAGACTTGGAAACTTCTGTTGACGTGGATCTCGAAATTGACCAATATTCCAAGAACGATTAATTAGAACGTATGAAAAAACAGATCATATATATATTGTGCGCAACTGCTTCATTAAGCAGTTGCCACATCTACAAGAAATATGAGAGGCCGGATGCGGTAAAATCACCGGAAATGTTCCGTGATACGGTTTCAAATGCCCAGACATTATCTACCGATACCGCCTCTTTCGGCAATCTGCCCTGGAGAAGTTTGTTTACCGATTCTCAGCTTCAGGCGCTGATTGAAGAAGGTCTTGCCAACAATACCGACCTGCGTAGTGTGATGCTGAAAGTAAAACAGTCGGAGGCTATTCTTAGCACTTCCCGTCTGGCGTTCTTCCCGGCATTGAGCTTTGCACCCCAAGGGACTATCAGCAGTTTTGATGGAGGTAAGGCAGTTAAGACCTACCAGTTACCCATTGTAGCCAGCTGGGAAATTGATATTTTCGGTAATATTTTGAATGCCAAGCGTGGTGCTCAGGCTACTCTTGAGAAAACCGAAGCTTATCAGCAGGCTGTACAAACCCAGCTTGTAGCAGGCATTGCAAATATGTACTATACATTATTGATGCTTGACAGGCAGTTGGTTATCACCGAAGAAACGGCAGTTAAGTGGAAAGAGAATGTGGAAACTATGCGTGCATTGAAAGAAGCAGCCATGACAAACGAGGCGGCCGTAGTACAGAGCGAGGCAACTTATTACCAAGTATGCGCTGCAATTCCTGATATACGCCGCAATATTCGTGAAATGGAAAATGCGCTCTCACTGTTGTTGGGAAGAGCTCCCCAGACTATCCAGCGCAGCAAGTTGGAGCAACAATTCCTGCCCACCCAGTTCTCAACGGGTGTTCCTTTGCAGTTGCTGACCAACCGTCCGGATGTACGGGTGGCCGAAATGACGCTTGCCGAAACATATTATAATACCAACCAGGCGCGTGCGGCATTTTATCCCAGCATTACTATCAGCGGTTCTGCAGGTTGGACCAACAGTGCCGGAAGTTCCATTGTAAACCCGGGCAAGTTCTTGGGATCGGTATTAGGTTCTCTTACCCAACCCCTCTTCTACCGCGGAGCAAACATTGCCAAACTGAAGATTGCCAAGGCGCAGCAGGAAGAGGCACAGCTTAGCTTCCAGCAAACCATTCTTAACGCCAGTGGTGAGGTAAGTGATGCACTTTTCCAGTATCAGACTTCTGTTGAAAAGACAACTGTACGCAAGAAACAACTGGAATCACTGGAGAAAAGTGTAGAATATACAGCCGACTTATTTAAGCTGGGTACTTCTACTTATCTGGAAGTACTGAACGCAGAGCAGTCTTTATTGAACGCCCGCCTCTCTGAGGTATCGGATCGCTTTACCGGAATGCAGGCTGTGATAAACCTCTACCATGCTCTGGGTGGTGGAAGACAATAATAACCCTTTAAATAGAATACCAATATGATTAGTCCATTAGCATGTATAGATCCAGGCGCAAAAATAGGCGCCAACGTGACAATTCATCCTTTTGTATATATTGAGAAGGATGTGGAGATTGGTGATAACTGTGTTCTAATGCCCCATGTCAGTGTACTGAATGGCACAAGGATGGGTAAAGGAAATACGGTGTATCACAATGCAGTACTTGGTTCCACCCCGCAGGATTTTCATTTCAAGGGCGATAAGACCGAACTTATCATTGGCGATAACAACTCCATTCGTGAGAACGTGGTAATTGCCCGTGCCACACGTGCCGGCGATGCTACACGGATTGGGAACAATAACTTCCTGATGGAAGGCGCCCATTTGTGTCACGATGTGAAAGTAAACAACTATTGCGTGTTGGGAATCAACAGCACTGTAACCGGTGGATGTATACTGGATGATTATACCATTCTGTGCAGCAGTGTCACCCTATTGCAGTATTGCCACACCGGAACGCTTTCATTTATCCAGAGTGGATGTCGTATCTCTAAAGATGTACCGCCCTATACCATTATGTCGGGTAATCCGGCTGCATACCACGGTGTAAGCTCGGTATTGCTGAAGCATCTGAATACTACGGAGTCTGTGATGCGCCATATCACCATGGCGTATCGTTTGGTGTATCAAGCCAATTTTAGCGTTCAGGATGCAGTATTGAAGATAAAGGATCAAGTGCCTATGAGTCCGGAGATTCAAACAATCATAGATTTCATCTCCTCCTCCAAGCGCGGCATAGTGAAATAACTCTTCGCCATTTACCTCTCGTGTGCACACGAGAGGTGCTTTTACAACAAGCCCCGGTATCTTCACAGACACACGGGGCTTTTTCTTTCTACCTATAAAAACTATTCTTGTATATAAAGACTAATCTCGTTTTCCAAGCTGGCTATCTAGGAAGAGTAAGCCTCCCTGTCCGGCTATTTTCAGCTTATCTACGATGCCCATTGCGGTTTCTTCTTCTTCTACCTGCTCGCTGACGAACCATGCCAAGAAGTTTTCAGTGGCTTTATCCTTCTCTGCGATAGCCAAATCTACCAGATTGTTGATTAAAGCAGACACATGGCATTCGTGCTTGTAGGCCGATTCAAATATTTCCAGCGGACTTCCCCAGCCGGTAGGAACCACATCAATTTTGTTTACCTTAGCCTCTCCGTTACGGCTGATCACATAATCAGCTAGTTTAGTGGCATGCCCAAGTTCTTCCATTGCCTGAGCCTTCATCCATTTGGAGAAACCTTCAAATCCTTCTTTTGCAAAGAAGAAAGACATTGATAAATAGAGATTGGATGACCACATCTCAGCTACGATTTGATCATTGATCGCATCTTGCATTTTCTTTGAAATCATATTCCTTTATTTTTAAGTAAATAACACAAGTAAAATATCAACCATTAAACCCATTGCCCAAGCGCTTTGTTTGCTTGCAGTTGCTTATTTATCTTTTTTTAAATATTAGTGGCGTGTGCGGGGTTCTTTGAATGTGGTATCTTACATTTTTCGAGGCTGGGAAATAGACTTATTGTGTAAATAAAGTTAATAGAATCACCATCTTTTTGTGTATTCACTTTAATAGACTACATTTAATCCCGAATATTATGAGATGTTGGCGGATATAGTAAATATCAATCATCTAGGATGATTTGCCAACGAATACTAGTACTGTCTGATCTTCAGAGCTCGCCATTCAAAGGGATATGAATCGTGTCGTATTCCTTATGAATGAATGTATGCAATTATGTCTTATTAGGCATCTAATTGCATTATTGTAATCGACGAAGACTACTATGTTTCCCATTACCTTAAATTTAATAGGGTGTGAAAAATCACGTTTGTTATTTATCCACTTTACTATTACCCAAATTATTTATTACCATGAAAACTTTAACTTATTTAGCATCTTTGCTATTTGGGGGAACATGTTTCTTCTGTGTGCCGGCTTTAGCCGAAGAGATTGAACCTGGTACAAGCTTTACCGATAGGATTGTAGAGGCTGGTGTAGATTCAGGAACGGGATGGACCGTCGTCAGCGGCGCTCCCTCATACAAAATCTCGCTGGCAGAAGTATGGAATGCAACTTTCCAGATGGAGCAGACTATTACTGTCCCTCCGGGAACTTACGATTTGACTGTGGATGCCCTCTATAGAGCCGGAGTCCACGATGCGGGTGAGAAATACAAGAATGGTACTGAGGTAATCAAGGCCTTCTTATATTCTGTGACAAGCGCAAAGAGCAAAGAAATCCCTTTGCAATCCATCTACAGCGTGAGCAACTTTACCACTACCGGTGCGTTAAAAAACGGATATGTGGACAATGTACAGGCTGCCCGCGATGCCTTCGACCAGGGACTTTTCGCAAACAATGTGCTTAGCAGGATTGTGGTTGGCGAAGACGGTCAGCTAACCATTGGTCTCAAAATGATCGAAGTGATAGAACGCCAGTGGGCCATCTGGGACAATTTCCAGTTGATCTATCAGGGACCAGCCGGCCTCGGAGTGTATAAGGACGAGATCGACGAAATCATGCAAATCTTAGATAATCATGTAACTCTCCAGAATGTTCCCAGTGGTATCCTTACTCAGATTGAAGAGGCTACTGCTTTCAAAGATCTGTACTATTCAGAGGGGACAGAAGAAGAATTAAAGGCTGTCATTGATTCTTTAAACCGGGTAGTACCAATTGCCAAAGAAGCCGTTCCTACAATGGCGCTTTTGCTTGACTGGATTGATAGGGCAGACCTTCTTCCTACTACTTACCCCGGCTGGGATGCATTTGAAACAGTGTATAATGCTTCTATAGATATCGTCCAACCTGATGCGACAATTGACGGACATCTGGTTTTCAATAAAGATCTGGTTAAGGCTGTAGCCGATCTTAAGACAGCATGTAGAAACTACCGCATGACAGAGACTGTTGCCGACAAAGAAGTAGGTCTTGATTTCACATTTACGATGACCGCCCCCAGTTTCACCAAAGAACTTGGTGATCCCTCATTAGCCGCCGACCGCTCCTCGGAAGGATGGGTGACTGCGAATAATCCAACTACAGGTGGCGATTACAAATTACATACAGTAAACAAAAAGAACTGTTGGAACAACTGGTCCAATAACTTCGTAAGTATGAATGTGTACCAGGATATTAGCGGCCTTCCAGCCGGCCTTTACTCATTCTCCTTCCTCCAGACTAATAATGGAACAGCCATGAGCGACCAGCATGCATACGCTATGGCTATGGGGGTGACGGCTGTTTCTCCTTCTGCTGTATACACCTTTAATCTGGATCCTGATCCCGACAAAGGCACTTTCACCGAAAACTCCAAATGGGAAGGTCCTCTTGAAACCGAAAAAGTGCTTGTAGGAACCGATGGAAAGCTGCGTGTAGGTTTTGCTTCCACCAGTGCAGGTGGAACGAGCGGATGGTTCTGCATTACCGGTGGTATATTACGGTATTACGGTCCTGATGATACTGGATATGGACCAGCTATGCAGACGCTTATTGAAAGCTCGGAGCTTTTACTTGAGAAGGAAATGTTAGTAACTGATCGCACCGCATTAAATAATGCCATTGCCATAGCAAAGGTGGCAGATATCTCTACTGTAGAAAAAGCCGAGGCTGCCCTGAATGCTTTAAGCGAGGTAGTGGCTTCCGTTCAAACCCATATCACGGCTCTCGGAACCTTCAAGGCTGGCGTATATGCGAAGGTATCAGCTATTTCTGCGAATGTAGATGATATATATGCCTCTGAACTGGCTGCTCTTATGACTGTGGCTATTGGAACTCAGGATGCGATTCTTGCATCCGACACCACTACCGGTGCGGCATTTGTAGCCCTGAATGCAGATCTCAATCTGTACCTGTCATACTCCACTGCATATATTAATTATGAGAGTTATGCATCTGCTTTGACAGAACTTATGGATCTGAAGGAAGCGGTTCTTACCGCGCAAACCGCAAGCGTGACGGCTGATAAGAATGCGATTACGCCTGCAATAGCCTTGTTTAAGTCGGCAGTTGCTTTCTCAAACATCTATACAAAGAGTGTATCTTATTACTTGAATGAAGAGTATCCGGAGAACCTGCGTGCGGTTTTATCGGGCGAGTGTGAAGCACAATACGAAGTTGCGTCTACTGATCACTCTAAGTTCCTGGCTGCAGAACAAGCTTTATGCAAAGCCCTGGGAGATATGGTATTTACCGGTCTTGGCTATGAAGCTGGGGAAGATACTGAGGTAACTGAGGCAGCTATCATCAATCCTACGATAGAATCTACCGGCGGAAGTGATCCTATTGAAGGATGGACTGTAGATAAGACAGACGGTAACACTTTCAGCACCATTAGTCAGCATTGGACCGGAGATGCTACCAATCGTTATCTCGATTCGTATGCAAATGCAGGTGTATTGAAGTATAACGCCACGCAAGAGATCCTGGGTATCCCCAATGGTACCTATAAACTGGTGGCTGCTACACGTTCAAGTGGTGTGGGTGCCTACCTCTACGCTATTGGCAGCGAGATTAAGTTTACTGAAATTCCTGTTCACAGCGGTTCAGGCGGTGGTATCTGGGCAGATGCTCCGGAAGGCGATACGCTGAAGAGAGTAAATAACGGACTTGGCCGAGGCTGGACCTGGCTTGCTGTGAGTGAGATCAACGTACATAATAACAGATTACTCATAGGCTGCACCACACGCAAGGAAATAACCGGTGGCAAGGCGTGGGCCGGAACCTGGTTCTCTGCAGATGACTTCAAATTGTTCTGGACAAGTGTCAACTATGACGGTACGGAAGACATGCAAGCAGATGACTCTTCAGAAGGCCTCAAAGCCTATTCCCGCAACGGTTATATCATAGTGGAAGGTGTAGAAAGCTACTCGGTGACCACCATCGGAGGTGTGCCTGTTTCAGCTCAAACTCAGCTTCCTACAGGCTTCTATATCGTTATGGCAGGTGATAAGGTTGCAAAAGTGTTTGTCGAATAACGCTCTGCGAACTTATCAATATTGATATTCTACAAAACAAATGGAGGGTGGCTGTATGCCACCCTCCATTTGTGTATACTTATCATTGTATTCCAGCATCTACAGGCAGACTGTTGGGTTTGGGATGAGGTTTGGTTTTGTGGCGTGGGTTAGGGCCTTTGGCACGGGCGGAAAGCAGAATTTCATCCAGTGAGTTGCGGCTGTTGATGCAATCGATGTCTACATTATGACGTATTCCATCCACCTGTCCTCTGTCGGTAAACTGCCAGATGGTCCAATCGTTCCCGTCATTCAGCAGCGGCTCATCGTCGGAGTAGCGGGCGATGTAGAACTTGCAATCTTTGAACTCTTCGGAGAGGTATAGGTTATAGAAGAATACTCCGGTGTAGATAATGGGCTTTATCTCGTACTGCTGTTCCATACGATCAATGAATTCCCGCAGATGCCTTCGCAGGGTGATGGGCCCCCACCCCTTGTTGCACTCCTCCACGTCCACTACCGGAATAAGATCCTGATGAATACCCTCCATGGTTTGCATGAAATAGTCGCACTGATCCACCCCGCTTCCCCCGGAAGAGAAGTAATGGTAGCTGCCTACCAGAATGCCTTCCCGACGTGCTTCTTCCATGTTGCGCACATAACAGTCGTCCTGAATAGTAATCCCCTGCGAAGCTTTGGCATACATAAACTGGATGGGGTGCGGTCCATAGTTTCGCACATTTGGCCAGTCTATGGCTCCTTGATAATGAGATACATCAATGCCATATGCTGAAGCATTTCTTCTATACGGGAGTTCGGTAACCAGTTCACTGGCAGGCGGAATAATCTCGTCCTCGACAAATGTTTCGGGTGGAACTTCATCCTCACCTTTAGCAAGCGCGTAAGTTGGATTGTTCCAGCAATACAGCAGAAAAAATAATAGGATATAGAGGGCTTTCTTCATTCTTTTTACGACACTCAACGGGCTGCACAAAAATACAATCTTTATTCTGTTCACCGCTTTAATTCTATATCTTAAACTTCAAATCCTAATTAAAATTGTATCTTTGCCGCGAATTATGAAAGGAAAATTGCTCAGCATACTTTTTGTAAGCCTCCTGCCCTTGCTTGCCCAGGCGCAGATCGATAGAAATATGGAGCCTGACTATGCCAGAACGGTAGGCGATGAATCCGTTCTCCATCAGGATTCAGTATACGTGAATAGCAGCAATATCAGCCCGGAGCCCTTCCAGTGGAAGATCGACGAGCGCTTCGGAACCGTAATCCCCATCGAGATAGACACTACCTTTATAAACTTCCCGAATACCAACCACAACGAGGGAATGCTGGGGCATTACAATAGCTTGGGCAACCTGGGCTCGCCGCGTCTTTCGCATGTGTGGAATGACCGTACGCCTTTCTCGCAATTGTACTTCATGGATCCCTATTCGTTTTATAAAGCGCCTGGTGAGTACCCATTTACCAACTCGCGTCTTCCTTATACAAATGTGACCTACTTTACGGCCGGAGGTAAGAAGGACGCGGAGGAAAACCTTAAGTTCTATTTCTCACGTAATGCGGGCAAGAAGTTCTCAGTAGGCTTTAATGTAGATTATCTGTACTCGTTGGGATTCTATCAGAACCAGTCCAATTCTCAGTTTAACGGCTCCCTGTTTGCCGGATATATTGGTAAGCATTACGAAGCTAAGTTTCTGTATCGGTATTACTACCTGAAGCTGACGGAAAACGGAGGTATTGTGGACGACCGTTACATCACCGATCCGGAGGCAATGGCACAGGGAACCCGCCAGTTTGCAGGGCGAGAGATACCTGTGGTGTTCGATTATTCCGGCGCATCCGTATGGAATAGAAACCGTATGCACGAGGTGTTTGTAAGCCAATCGTACAGTCTGGGATTTGATCGTGAGCACCAGACGATCCACAAGAACGACACCACAGTAACCACTGAGTATATCCCCGTTTCCACGATCAACTACACGCTGAAGTTCCAAACCAATAAGCACACTTTCAAGTCCAGATACGATTTATCAAAGAATGACACCTCGTTCCATTACGTCAACACCTACCTGACTAATGACCTGACCACCAACGACAGTACCTATTACACCTCCTTCAAGAACACCCTCTCCCTCTCTCTCCTTGAAGGATTCAATAAGTACGCAAAAGCCGGACTGAGCGCCTTCATTGAATACGAATACCGCAATATATCCATGATGCCGCGCGACTCTCTGCATACGGATATGAATACCTATAATGAGCACGAGGTATACATTGGTGGCCAGCTCAGCAAAAGAGAAGGTACACTGCTGCATTACAACGTGGTAGGAGCCTTGGGCGCGTTTGGTACGGCGATAGGACAATTTGACGTGAAAGGTACAATAGACCTGAACTTTGGCTTACGGAACGACACGGTATCCCTGGTAGCGCGAGGCGGTGTGAGCAACTTGCTTCCAGCCTTTTACATGCGTCACTACCACTCCAACCATTTCCGTTGGGACAATGACAATATGGAGAAAGAGTTTCGCACGCGTGTAGAAGGCGAACTGTCCATCAAGCGCTGGCGTACCCGCCTGCATGCCAGCATGGAGAACATCAAGAATTACACATTTCTGAATGGATCGGCCCTTCCCGAGCAATATACAGGCAATATCCAGGTGCTCACAGCCTCACTCAACCAAGACTTCAAACTGGGTATCCTGCACTTCGACAATGAAATTACCTGGCAGAATGCCACCTCAGGCGTATTGCCCTTGCCCACCTTCTCATACTACGGTAACCTATACATCGATGCGTACCTTGCCAAGCGTGTGTTGCGTCTTCAGCTGGGTGCCGACGTGCGTTACTTTACAGCCTACGAGGCCCCTACTTACACTCCCGCTATCGGGCAGTACAACCTCCAAGGTGGCAGCTCAAAGGTGCAGATCGGCAATTACCCACTTATTACCGCCTACATCAACTTCTGCGTGAAACAAACGCGATTCTTCCTCCAGGCATATCACCTGAACCAAAGCACGGGCAACTTCTTTACCGTGCCTCATTACCCGCTAAACCCCTTCTTGCTGAAATTTGGTTTGTCATGGAATTTCTTTGATTAGGCTCCTCATTCAGGAAGCTTATACTCTCTATCCACTATCTTAATCACTTGCCCGGAAACCCTTTATACATCGGCGTTTCAGAGTGATGCAGATGAAGCAAAAAACGCGTGCCCACCAGTTGGAAAATTGGTGGGCACGCGTTTTTAAACTGGAGCGCTCCAGTTGTAGAATCTCAGGCCTGAGATCTTATAAACTCAGGCCTGAGTTTTGTGGAGCGCAGGCCTGAGATTTTCTGTAAATATTATTCAGATTCGGAGAGGCGTAAAGCAAGCTTTTCAGCCCGGCGGGCTTTGAGGTTCAGGTAATGGAGAGTCATTGTGCAAGACACGTAGAAGTCGGTCCATAGTAACACGAAGACATAGATCAGGTACATGGCGCACTGAAGGAAAATGAGGTAACCGGGAAGAACCGCCTCATTGCCCTCCATCAGGGAGCGGAATGCATCCTGACGGGCATAGAGGATGAGGTTATACGGGAAATAGAAGATCAGCATAATCACAGTTAATGGCAACAGTACAGTAACTCCACCCATGATGCTCCTGAACCAGTATCGTGTACCCAGCACAAAGCTCTCCTTGATACTTTTCCAGAAAGGGGTGGAAAGTGCCAAAAAGCCTACCGAAACAAAAAACAGCGGCACGTAGGCATAAAAAAACAAAGGGCTCGTCAACACGAAAGCTACAAGAAGAAATACAAAAATAATCAATGCTTTTGGTGCATCCTTCAGCATAATCTGCACCACGGCACGGAAGTTAAAGGCAGTACCCTCCTCGCGCGAACCGATGTATCCCTTCATAAAACTAAAAGGAGCCAGCGACGAATAAAGCATAATGAGGAAACCGCCTATGCCTAAAAGAACCCACTCAAACCAGGCTATATTGATGAAATGCAACAGCTCGGGGTTCGATGCAGACAGCGCGTAATAGTATACCTCAGGAAAAATAAGCATCATAATACTGATGTACAGCGCCGGGATCAGCCCTACGCCTGTGAGCTGCAGGATCAGTTTCTGGTTATTGCTTACAATGTGGTAGCTCTCGTTCAGGATGTTCCGTAACGACTTTTTCTGTGTGAAATCCACAGGTTTGCTTGTTCTCTCCATTATCAATAGGGATTTTATCATTGAAAAGTAGGGCAAAAGTAATAGAAAAACAATATATTTGCAATCCAAAACAGAATATTTAGGAATGGATAACATCAAACAAGTGAACTGGGGGTTTGTAGGATGTGGTGAAGTGACTGCCCGGAAGAGCGGACCAGCCTTTAATAAGATAGAAGGCAGCCGTGTGGTGGCAGTGATGAGCCGCGATATCAATAAAGCTAAAACCTATGCCCAGGCACGCGGAATTCCCAAATGGTACTCAGATGTTACCGAACTGATTAACGACCCGGAGGTCAATGCCGTATATATAGCCACCCCACCCTCTTCGCATGCTACCTACGCCATTATGTCCATGAAGGCCGGAAAGCCCTGCTACATTGAGAAGCCCATGGCCAGCACGTACGAGGAGTGTACACGCATCAACCGCATCTCGGACGAGACGGGAGTGCCTTGCTTCGTGGCGTATTACCGCAGGTTTCTGCCCTATTTCCAGCAGGTAAAGCAGGCCATCAGCATGAATGCCATCGGGCGGGTTATCAATGTACAAATCCGCCTGGCACAGCCTGCACGCGATTTGGATTACAACGCCAAAAGCCTTCCCTGGCGTCTTCAGCCGGATATTGCCGGAGGAGGATACTTCTACGACCTGGCTTCGCATCAGATAGACTTGCTGCAGGATATGTTTGGCATCATCCTTGAAGCAGAGGGCTTTAAGACCAATCTGGGCGGAATCTATAAAACCACAGAAGATACGGTGAGCGCCTGCTTCCAGTTTGAAAGCGGACTGGTAGGCTCGGGGTCTTGGTGTTTCACGGCACACGAGTCGGCAAAGGAAGACCGTATCGAGATTATTGGCGACCAGGGTATGATCAGTTTCTCTACCTTCTGTTTTGACCCGGTGGTACTACATACCAGCGCCGGAAAGGAGATTCTCCCTGTAGATAACCCCCAGTTTGTACAAGAACCCCTGATAGAAAGCGTGGTACATCACATCCAAGGGCTGGGCACATGCCCCATTGACGGGCTGAGCGCCACTACCACCAACTGGGTTATGGACCGTATTTTGGGTAAACTTTGATGAAGAAACGCTGCTATCTCCTTCTTTTATTCAGTATTCTCCTTGTTGCTCCCCTGCATGCTGAGGAAGAAAATACGCCGGAGGCTCCCTCCTCTGTTCCGACTTCTCTTGTCTCGGCGAAACGAACCAGGGGCTTTTTCGGCACCATCGGATACCTGCTTAACGATCTGGATACGAACTACGTAAGGCCTAATCATTACATCTTTACCGTGATGCTGGAAAACAGTATCTGGCACGAGAACTACCGGATATCCGGTACCGACGGGCAAACCATGCGCTTTACGCCCAATACCAGCTATAAACTGGGGCCGTACATCGGTTGGAGCTTTATATTCCTGGGGTGGTCGATGGACTTAAAAGCCTTATTTAATAACGTTGGCAGCGATAGCCGGACAGAGTTCTCGCTTAATGTGTACAGCTCCATTGTGGGAGGCGACCTGTTCTTCCGAAAGACTGATAACTCCTTTCGTCTGCATAGCCTCAATGGTTTTGGTGATGATATGGAAGAATTTGATGAAAAGGTAAACGGTTTCTCGGTAGACATAAAAGGGGCAAACGTGTATTACGTGTTCAACCACCGCCGGTTCTCCTACCCTGCCGCATATAGCCAAAGCACCAATCAGCGAAGAAGCGCCGGTTCGATGATAGCCGGATTCAGCTATTCCAATCATAAGCTAAAAATGGAAGACTATCTTTTACCCGACCGCATACGTGATTCGATTACTACCCGGCCCATTGATTTTGACGAGGTGCACTATTCCGATTACAGCCTCAGTCTGGGGTATGCCTACAACTGGGTATTTGCCAAAAATTGCCTGATGAACGTGAGCGCCGCCCCTGCTCTGGCCTACAAGCACAGCCAGCTTAAAACAGAGGAAGAGAGCACCCCGGTGTACCATAAACTGAACCTCGACTTTGTGGCGCGTGCCGCTGCCACCTGGAATAACGGCAAGTATTACTTCGGTGCCTCGTGGGTGTATAACAGCTTCGGGTATCGCACCAAGAAGTTTAACCTGCTGAATGGCTTTGGCATCGCACGCTTCTATGCGGGTTTTAACTTCGGACTGAAGAAACAATATCGCAAGAAATAAGTATGGAACATGAACAACTGATGCGACACGCCATCGCACTCTCCCTCCGCAATATAGAGAATGGCGGAGGCCCCTTCGGAGCTGTCATTGCCCGGCAGGGCGAGATCATCGCTACCGGAGTAAACAGGGTTACAGAGGACTGCGACCCTACGGCACATGCCGAGGTCAGCGCCATCCGTGCCGCAGCCCGCCAACTGGGCACGTTTAACCTCAGTGGTTGCGTCATCTATTCCTCCTGCGAACCCTGCCCTATGTGCCTGGGTGCTATCTACTGGGCGCGGCTGGATGCTCTTTACTACGGCAACACCCGCGAAGATGCCGGAACAATAGGCTTTGATGATGCGTTTATATACAAAGAATTTGAGCTGTCTGTTGCCGAACGCAGTCTTCCGCAGGGTACTTTGCTGCGCGAGGAAGCCTTGGAAGCTTTTGAGCGATGGACAGAGAAAGAAGATAAAACCCGTTATTGACACGTGTGATGACCCTTACCTACATCTTTCACAGTGGATACCTGATTGAGACCGGGCAGTGTGCCTTGGTGTTCGATTATTACCAGGACTCGGAGGGCGACCGAAAGGGTGTGCTTCATCGTTTCCTGTCCGCCTGCCGCAAACCGGTATATGTCTTTGCATCCCATTTTCACCCCGACCATTTCAGTCGGATAGTGCTCAGCTGGAAAGAACAGTATCCGGAGGTTGCCTTTCATTACATCTTCTCGGATGACATCCGTCGCCGCCGAAAAGTCCCTATAGAAGCTGCCCATTTCCTGCGCCGCGGTGAGACGTATGAGGATGCACTGATCGAGGTAAAAGCCTTCGGTTCTACTGATGCAGGTGTTTCATTCAGTGTGAAGACAGACGGAAAAACCCTGTTTCATGCCGGTGATCTGAACAACTGGCACTGGAAGGATGAGTCGACCCCGCAGGAAATAGCCCACAGCGAACAGGCATACGCCCGCGAGTTGGATTATCTGGCACAGAGTCACGACCATTTTGACACAGTCATGTTTCCCGTCGATCCCCGCCAAGGTACCGACTATGCCAAGGGTGCCGCACAGTTCCTGGATCGCTTCCCCACTGCCCTCTTCTGCCCCATGCATTTCGGCGAGGCGTATTACGTGTCGGATGAGTTGCGCCCTCTGGCTCCGGCAGCCTGCCGTGTCATTAGTTGGCAGCAGAAGGGTGAACAGATTGTTTTATAGCTTATAGATAAAACCCTTAAAAGAAGAAGGATATGGAAATAAAAGCCCGGTTTGATCACTTTAACATCAACGTGACAAACCTTGAACAGAGTATTCAGTTCTACGCAAAAGCACTCGGACTGAAAGAAGTACGCCGCAAGGAAGCTGCCGACGGCTCATTCATCCTGGTATACCTTGGCGACGGGGAAACAGGCTTCAGCCTGGAGCTGACCTGGCTGCGAGACCATGAAGGTGCCTACGAGCTGGGTGAGAATGAAAGCCACCTCTGCTTTCGCCTGGCCGGCGACTATGACGCCATCCGCGCCTATCATAAAGAAATGGGGTGTGTATGCTTTGAGAATCACAGCATGGGCCTCTACTTCATCAATGATCCCGATGACTATTGGATAGAGGTGCTTCCGCTGAACCGCTTATAATACACAAATCCGCCCGCATCAATACCTGATACGGGCGGATTTGTAGTATATGGGAAGATTATTCCAGCACGATGATTGTCATCGACACATCCTCTTTGGGGCGGTCGCCGCGGTCGGTACTTACCTTCTCGATCTTGGTTATCACATCCATACCTTCCAGTACTTCGCCGAATACGGTGTACTGTCCGTCCAGGAACGGGGTGCCACCCACAGTGGTGTAGGCTTCGATCTGCTCCGGGGTAAACTTAAAATCGGCCTGTTCCAGCGCTTTGGCTTCCGCCTCGGCCATCAGGTCTTCCTGCAAGGCATACATACCATTGCTGTTACGCTCCTGACGCAGCTTCTTTATCTTATCGGCATTCTGCGCCACAAGTTCCTGGAAGATAGCCTGGCTCTTGCCTTTGTTGATCTGCATTTCAGTCTGGCTGAGTTGTCCCTTGGTGTAGGTCTTTCCCGTTACGATGTAGAACTGGCATCCGCTGCTGGCACGTAGCGGGTTCACCTCATCACCCTGGCGGGCAGCCGACAGGGCGCCTCTTTTATGGAAATAACGCTCCGGCATAAACTCGGCAGGTACGGTATATCCCGCATCACCGCGGCCGAGGCTCTGCCCGGGGGCTGCATTCTTGGAATCCGGGTCGCCGCCTTGTATCATAAACTCGCGGATTACACGGTGAAACAGAGTGCCGTCATAAAAGCCCTCGCGGACCAGCTTTACCATGTTGTCACGGTGCAGCGGAGTCTCGGCATACAGCTTTACTTTTACATCACCCAGTGAGGTGGATATCAGCAGGGTTACATCTTGATTTTCCATTGTATGGTTCTCTTTTTTATTAGTGGTTTCTGATTGGATCTGATCCGTGGGATTTGAACTTTCTGCACGTACATTCCCCTGGAAAAGACAGGCGAAAAGGGTGCATAACAGGCTATAACGGTACGTACTCATGCGGTATGGTTTCATAATTAGAAGGTTATTTAGCTGCTTTATAATGGATGATGCTGCAGTTGGAACGGTCGAACGCACGGCGTACGATGCTTTGCAGTTGCAGGGCCGATACGGCTTGATAATGGTTTACTTCCTCATTGATAAGGTTTGCACCGCCCATAAGTTCAAAAAATGCCAAGTTGGTACCCAGGTTCAGGTAGCTCATATTTCCGAATATCTCGGTGGCTTCAAACTTATTTTTCACCTTCGTAAGTTCTTCCTCCGGCACCAGCTCTTCTTTCAGTTGGCGAAGCTCTTCCCATACGGCCTCTTCTGCCTCTTCCAGAGTGATGCCTTCGGCTACCTTGCCCGAGATGTGGAACAAGCCGGGGTCTACCGAGCCGGTGATGTATGCATCGATGCTGGTAAAGACCTTCTTTTCGTTGACCAAGTGTTGCATGAAGCGGCTGCTTCGTCCGTTGCTCAGCACATCGCTCACTATGTCGTAGGCATAGAAATCCGGATGCATGCGGGCAGAGGTATGAAAAGCCATGTACAATGTGTCAATGGGCACCGGGCGTTCCACCGTAAGGCGGCGTTCGGCCTTCTGTACCGGCTCCTGGGGCAATGCACGTTCCGCTACCTGGCGGCGTGGGATGGGACCAAACCATTTCTCGGCGAGGCGTATGGCTTTCTCAAAAGAGAGGTTTCCTGTGACGGCCAGTACGGCATTGTTGGGCGCATAAAAGCGGTTATAGAATTTCTCCACCTCCCACAGGCTGGCGTTGGCTACATGGGCAAGCTCCTTCCCTATCGTGGGCCAGCGGTAAGGGTGCACCGTATAGGCCAGGGGGCGCAACAGGTGGTCCAGGTCTCCGTAGGGCTGGTTCAGGTTGCGCTGCTTAAACTCTTCCATTACTACCTGCCGCTGTACTTCCAGGGAGCGGGTGTTGAAATCGAGGCCCAACATGCGATCGCTCTCCAGCCAAAAGCCTATTTCCGCGTTTTGGCGGGGGATGGTCAGGTAATAGTTGGTACTGTCATTGTTGGTCCAGGCATTGTTCTCGCCACCAGCCAGCTGCACAGGAGCGTCGTAATCGGGGATATTCACAGAACCTCCAAACATCAGATGCTCAAAAAGATGGGCAAAGCCTGTATGGTCTTCTTCCTCATCCCGCGCACCCACGTCGTACAGAATATTCAGGGCCACCATCTGTGTGCTGCGATCCTCAGAGTGCACCAGTCGCAACCCGTTCTCTAAGGTGTATGTATTTATCTTTATCATATTATTACGCGTAAACAGTCGCAAATATACGAAAGAATACAGAATGCAGCGGCTATATTGCTGTATTAGTTGGCATTTATGTTGCTTCTTAATTCACAATATCTTTGGCTCGCACAGAAAAGAATTCTATATTTGCACATAATTAAACCTTTTAATAGTATATTGATGAAGAAGCTTAGAAAAGTTTTATCAGCAACCCTGCTCTGTTCACTCATGGCACCAGGGGTTATGGCGGCCGACTCTGAGAAGATGACAGCTTACCTGTTTTCGTATTTTACGGGCAATGCACCCGAAGAAGAGCAAATTCGTTTTGCCATCAGTCGTGACGGACTGAATTATTTCGCATTGAATAACGACCGTCCCATTATTGCCAGTGACACCATCTCTTACAAGGCCGGTGTCCGCGATCCGCACATCCTGCGTGGTGAGGATGGTTATTTTTATATGGTAGTAACCGACATGCGTTCCAGCGAAGGCTGGGCTTCAAACCGCGGACTGGTACTGCTTCGTTCCAAGAACCTGATAGACTGGACACACAGTGCTATCCACTTCCCCACTACCTGGGCCAAGAACTTTGGTAATGTAACCCGCGTATGGGCACCGCAAACCATCTACGACCATCAGGCCGGCAAATATATGGTGTACTTCTCCATCCTGACCACCAACCCTCGCGACTATGATCGCACCTACTACTGCTATGCCAACGAGGATTTTACCAAGCTGACCGAGCCTAAGTTGCTCTACGACCGTGGCCGCTCTACGATTGATGCCGACATTATCTACAAGGATGGTGTATACAATATGTTCTTCAAAACCGAAGGCGACGGCAATGGCATTATGATAGCCAAAGCCAAGAACCTGACAGATATGAGCTGGGTATCCGACAATAAGTACGTGGACCAGAATGACAATGCTGTGGAAGGATCAGGAGTATTCCAGCTTCTCGATGGAAAAACGTACGTACTCATGTATGATGTGTACAGCCGTGGATATTATGAGTTTTGCAAGAGCTATGACCTGCAGAACTTTGAACTGATGAAAGAAGGCTATTCTTTCGACTTCCACCCGCGTCACGGTACCATCATCACCATTAGTGAAGACGAGCTGAAACGGGTAACCGATAAGTGGGGCATCCCTGGCAATATGATTCTCAAGGGAAGCGCCTCCAAGGCTGTGAAGAAGGCTAACATCACCCTTAACCATACCGATAAGGTGTTTTTTATCCCTGTGGTAGCCGGTACCAACCTGAAGAAATTTGACCCTGAGCTAATCTCTGATGCAAGTATCAAGGTTACGCCCACCGGTCCGCAAAATTTCACCAAAGGCCCCATAACCTATACCTTTACCACCGTTACCGGACAAGTATACACTTACAAGGTAACCGCCCAGGTAGAGAACAACCCCATTGTGCCAGGCTTCCGCGCCGATCCCGAGATCCTTTACTCCCAGAAGAACAAGAAATACTACCTGTATCCCACTACCGACGGCGTGCCGGGCTGGGGAGGCTACAGTTTCAATGTATATTCCTCGCCCGATCTTGTAAACTGGACCGACGAAGGAACCATGCTGAATCTTCAGAGTGAGCAGGTGCAATGGGCCAATGGAAATGCATGGGCTCCCTGTATTGAAGAAAAGATGATAGACGGAAAGTACAAGTACTTCTTCTATTTCAGCGGCAATGCCGGACGCTCCAAGCAGATTGGTGTAGCTATTGCCGATGATCCCACCGGACCGTTTACGGATTACGGACAGCCCATCATTACCCGCTCTCCGGTAGGCCACGGCCAGCAGATCGACGTAGACGTATTTACCGATCCCCAAAGCAAGAAAAGCTACATCTATTGGGGTAATGGCTATATGGCCGGTGCCGTATTGAATGACGACATGGTATCTCTTGATGAAAGTACCATTACCGTAATGACTCCGGAAGGCGGCACACTGAAAGATTATGCGTTCCGTGAAGCTCCCTATGTATTCTATCGCAATGGGCTGTACTACTTCCTGTGGTCAGTGGATGATACCGGTTCCAAGAACTATCACGTAGCATACGGTACCAGCAAGTCGCCCCTCGGTCCTATCGAAGTGGCCAAAGAACCCGTGATACTGATACAAGATCCGTCACAGGAGATTTACGGCCCTGCCCACAACTCCGTACTGCAACTGCCCGGTAAGGATGAATGGTACATCGTATACCACCGCATCAACGCCGGTTACCTGAACGATGGCCCCGGTTTCCACCGCGAAGTATGCATTGACCGCATGTACTTCGACAAGGACGGCCGCATCCTTCCTGTAAAGCCTACCCGCAAAGGTATAGATCCCGTGAAATAATACTCTCTACAATAATGATGAAAAAGAGGAGCGTCCGCCAGTCGGATTGCTCCTCTTTTTACTTTCTCCGTCGGGAGGAATGCGCTGACCCCAATCTGTGCACACTCCTTCCACGTTCCACTATTCTCTGAAACCCTTTGTGGCAAAGGGTTTCAGAGTGGAGGGTTGTGCTTCCACTGAGTAAGTATGGCTCCCGTAATTCCGGTTTCAAACCGCGGATGCGGTGTGAAACAGGTTAAAATTTGGTGCGCATGAATTCAACAATTGGTGCCCACCAATCTTTCAACTCGTGCGCACCAGATATTTGTCTTATGCGCACGAAAACTGTAGCGCTACGTTTGTAGGAAATCAGGCCTGTGTTTTCAAATCTCAGGCCTGTGTTTCTTCAAGCGCAGCGCTAGGTTTAGCCACCCAAGATTTATTAGGGATAGCTTTTGATGCACCGGAATTATGGAGCCATACTCGCTCAGTGGAAGCACAACCCTCCACTCTGAAACCATTTGTGGCAAAGGGTTTCAGAGAGTAGTGGAAGGTGGAGGCACATTGTTTAAAGTCTGTTGATAGCTTATTAGGAGTACACCCTTTGGCAGGTGCCCTACTCCTCTTCCCCCGGCAGAGTGCCGGGGGAAGGGTTAAAGAAGGAGGATGCTTTGTGGCTCGTTATTCCGGGGCCGTGCTGATCGTCGTCGGTCAGGCCGCCTGAGCCTATAAGCATTATGGCCTCTGTTTCCAGTTCCATAATCTCCATTGAGGGAGCCTGGTATTTTGCTTTCTTCATATTTCTATACTATTAGTGTGGGCGGGTGGTTATTCTACAATGAACTTCTGCCGGCCAATGAAGTACACTCCGGCAGGCAGATCGCTGAGGATATTGCTTCCGGCCTGGAGTTTCAGGTGGGATACAGATATACCGGCCGCGTTGCGGAGGGTGACATCTATCGGAGTTTCAACAAAGATAGTGACTCCTTCCGGAGTGGACAGTATTTGCAATTCATCGCCACTGCCGGCATCGGCACCGATAGGCTCTAAGGAAGTAGGTGCACTGCCACTGATTAGTACCTGCATGGCTGGGGACGCACTTGTAATCGCCCCACCCGTCAGGTAGGCACGGAAGGGCTTCATACCATAGTTATCCTGTTTCAGAAAGTTACTTCCTTCGGCGTTCAGCATCCAGCCGCTGGCTTTGCCGATTGAATACAACCCGGTATAGGTGTAATGGGTGCTACCCACAGAGAGATCATCGGGAGTAATGGGTACCGTCACATTTTCCGCACGATACGTAACCGACTCTCCCTGCATGCTGTTATTTACTCCAAATGCATCGCCGGGGAAAGCTATTATATAAGGTGTATTTGCCTCCATCTTTCCATTTGCTGTACTTTGGAAATGGACCATTCCGTCAGTAGAGCCGGCCAATGTCCGCAACCAGAAGTGACCATTCTTAGTACTGGTAACCGGACGGATGCTTCCACTCAGAGAAGCCCTGTATCCGGTGGACGCCACCTCAAAGGGCAGTATGATCGTCTCCCAACCTATCGTACCATCCGCCCAGGTGCCCGGCTTGCGGGTGTAACTGATTTCAGTAGCGGTAAACGCTATGGGGCACTGGAAATTTTGACCTTCGTTAAGTACAATCTTTGGAGCCACGCCGCCATACACAGTATTCACATGGGTAACCCCTGCAAGGGAAGCAGGCAGATACACAAGGCAGTTTGAGTTGATATCGTCGATGGCACGGTTTATATAAGTAGCTGTTAGAGTGCTACTTTTGATAATCATGGAAGTTAAGGAGTAGCAGCGAGAAAAAGCAGAAATCCCAATATACGTTACCCCCTCAGGTATTATGACGGAAGTTAGGGAGGAGCAGAGATGAAAAGCAGAAATCCCAATATACGTTACCCCCTCAGGTATTGTGACGGAAGTTAAGGAGGAGCAGTACTGAAAAGCCCCATCCCCAATATGCGTTACCCCCACAGGGATTGTGGCGGAAGTTAAGGAGGAGCAGCCCCAAAAAGCATTACTCCCAATTCTCGTTACCCCCTCAGGTATTATGACGGAAGTTAAGGAGGAGCAGCCATAAAAAGCATTACTCTCAATACTCGTTACCCCCACAGGTATTGTGACGGAAGTTAAGGAGGAGCAGCGATAAAAAGTATCACTCCCAATACTCGTTACCCCCACAGGTATTGTGACGGAAGTTAAGGAGGAGCAGCCCCAAAAAGCAAAATCTCCAATACTCGTTACCCCCTCAGGTATTGTGACAGAAGTTAAGGAGGAGCAGTCAGAAAAAGCAAGCCCCCGAATCGAAACAACCATATAGCCCTTTACAGTTGAAGGGATATTTACTGCACCACTATACGAGTTAGCCACCACTTCTACCTCTGTGGGTGATAAAACATTGTACTTTATCCCGTCACTGGTAAACACTCCGTCATTAATCGTCCAGGCAAATACTTTCAACCAGTCCTTATTGTCAAACCCGGCAGGCGCATACAACGTTGCACCCTCAGGCAGTCCAAGGAACACATCCACACCAAAGACGGGATTTATTGCAGGTATTATCACAGCGGATAAATTGGAACAACCCCAAAAAGCGCTATCCCCAATATTTGTGATAACGGAAGGTATCGTGATAGAAGTTAAGCCGATACAACCTGCAAAAGCATGCTCAGCAATACTACTCTTGTTTAGTAAAGGAATTGTGTAGCTATTGCCGGATTTTGCCGGAGGATATGCTATTATTGAAGTCGTAGCCGAGACCCCTTTGAACAATACACCATCTATTGAGCTATAAGAATAATTGTTACGATCTACATTTATAGCCTGCAGATTTGGGCTGTTATAGAAAACGCTTTTACCTACATTTGTCACAGTAGCCGGTATTGTCACAGAAGTCAAACCAGGGCAACCGGAAAAGGCACCATTGCCAATACCGATGACCTGAGAAGTTCTTCCCGCGTACTCCACGCTTGAAAGGATATTGACTGTACCACTATACGAACTGTGTATAACTTCAACCGTTGTGGGTGACAGCATATTGTATTTTATCCCGCCGTAGGTAAATACTCTTTCAGTAACTGTCCAATCAAACACATTCATCCAAGGGGTATAGTCAAATCCTTCAGGGGGGCACAGCCTTGCACCGGCAGGAATGCCGGAGAAAACACCCGTACCAAATATAGGAGTTACTTCATCTATTATCACAAAGGTTAAGCCGGAGCAACCTGAAAAAGCACTATCTCCAATACTCGTCATACTGGAAGGTATAGTGATAGAGGTCAAACCGGAACAACCTGCAAAGGCATTACCCCTAATAGCAACAACCTGAAACGTTTCTCCCATATAACTTACACTCGAAGGAATAGAAACAACGCCACTATAGGAGTTAGGTAGTACTTCTACTGTAGTGGGCGATAGTATGCAGTACATTATTCCGCCATTAATAAATGTTTTAGTAATAATCGTTCCACTGAACACTCTCCGCCAGAGATCATAATCAGCCCCTTCCGGCACATATAGTGTCGCCGCAGGAAGGACAAAAAACGGGGTATCACCAAAAGCAGGCGCCACTGCATTTGTGACGATGCGGGCTAAACCTGGGCTATCACGAAAAGCATGGGTTCCAATATTCGTTACACTGGAAGGTATAGTGACGTTAACCAAATAGCTGCAGTACGAAAAAGCATCACTCCCAATACTCGTCACCCCGGCAGGAATCATATAACTGACATCGGTCTTTTTTGAGGGGTATACAATCAGTGTACTCTTGTCTTTCGTAAACAACACTCCCCCCTCCGAGGTAAAAGATTGACTGCCGGCGTTTACATCTACCTTTTGCAGGTTTAAACAGAGAAGAAAAACTACGTTCCCAATACTCTTTACAGAAGCGGGTATAGTAATAGAGGTGAAGGCGGCACAACCCAGAAAAGCATAATCCGCAATACTTTTCACACTACCGGGAACTGCATAACTCGTACCTGCTTTGGCCGCCGGATAGCGTATTAAACGACTCTTATCTTTACTAAACAGGATACCCTCTTCAGAGGAATAGAATTGATTGTTGCTGTGTACGTTTATTTGTTGTAGCGCAAGGCACTGGTAAAAAGCGCCTTCGGTAATGCTGATTACACTCTCGGGGATGGTAATGGAAGTCAGATCAGGTTCGTATTCGAAAGCAGCCTTTGCAATGTGGGTGACCTGAAACATTTTTCCCGAATGCTCCACCGAAGGAGGGAGGGTAACCGCACCGTTTAAAGTGCCGTATAACATCTCTACCGTGCTTCCCGACAGGACTCTGTAAGAGATCCTATTAACTGAAAATGCCTTAACAATAGCCGTTTCTTTGAGTGGACTGGGCCAGGAGCTACAGTCAAACTCAACCGGAATATACAGGGTTGCCGCCGATGAGATACCAAGGAATGCATCCGCACCAAATATAGGGGTTACCTCGTCTATTATCACAGCCGTCAAGGCGGAACAGTTGTAGAAGGCACGACTTCCGATACTGGTCATACTGCCAGGTATTTTGACGGTGGCTAAGACGGAGTTGTATGAAAACGCATCTTTCCCAAGGCTTGCCACCCCCTCGGGAAGCGTGATGTCGGATAAACGCGTACTGCTGAACGCATATTCCCCGATACTTGTTACGCTGGAAGGTATTGTGACGGAGGTTAAAGTAGAGCAGCGCCGGAACGCTTCTGCTCCGATACTTGTCACCCCCTCAGGAATGGTGTAACTGCTGCCGGTTTTAGCACAGGGGTATGCAATCAGTGTATTTTTATCTTTAGTAAACAACACGCCTGCTTCGGAGGTATAAGATCCGTTGCCCGCGGC
Organism: Bacteroidaceae bacterium; assembly: GCA_031552405.1. Classification (GTDB taxonomy): domain Bacteria; phylum Bacteroidota; class Bacteroidia; order Bacteroidales; family Bacteroidaceae; genus UBA1794. The sequence goes on from JAVBMN010000045.1 coordinate 42,978, forward strand.
GGTGTGTATGGCCTGCAAATTTAAACAACCTTCAAAAGCGCTTGTTCCCATGCCGGTCAATGTAGCCGGCAGCGTGACGGAGGTTAAGCCGGCACAGTAATAGAAAGCCTGCTTTCCAAGGCTTACCACCCCCTCGGGGATTGTGTAACTGCTACCCGTTTTTCCTTTCGGATAGGTGATCAACAGGCTCTTCTCTTTATTGAACAAGACACCCTCTTGCGAGGTGTACGATGGATTATTGGCATCTACATAGATTGCAGACAAGTTTCGAGGATCCAGGAAAAGGTCTTCCGCCAGGTTAGTCAAGGTAGAGGGCAGGGTAATGGAGGCCAAGGCGTCGCAGCGATTAAATGCCTGCTTTCCGATACTTACCACGCCCTCGGAAATTAGGATGGAGGTTAAGTGGATGCAATCGGTAAAGACACCGTCTCCAATCCCAACTACCTGGTAGGTTTTTCCTCTCTCCGATACGGTGGAAGGCACCGTAAACGCACCACTGTACGAGGAGGGGGAATTCACCAGGCTTCCCATTTTCACTGTTTCTGTTCCTGCCACGACATTGTAGTATGCCTGGTCTGTAAGAATCTGCTGCCCCCAGCATGGCACGGATAGCAGGGTGCATAATGTAAGTAATAGCTTATGTTTCATATCGAAAGATTTTGTAAATAGGCCTTGATATCGAAAGCACGTTATAGTTCCAAATATCACAGGCGCGTTATTTTGAGAACAAAAATAGCGAAAACACAGGGGAAAGTTGTAACGAATGATCATTCGTTACAACTTTTTTCCTTTATATACTCGCGAAATGAGTATCTGCTTTCGCGTTTTAGTTAAAAAGATTCAATTAAAGCTCTGAAAGGGCGTAATACCTAAGTCCTTCAGAGCGCATTGAGATCGATTTGGGATTCCTGTTGAGACAAATCAGAACTTCAATGAGAACTTCAATCGGAGCTTCTATTTGATCGATATAAACCTACTATTCCTCTTGCAGGTTCTCCCGGAAGACGGAGGGTGAAAGGCCGGTGGTTTTTTTGAAGGCTTCATGGAAAGTTTTGCGGTTGTTGAAGCCTGCCTCAAAAGCAATTCCTTCAAGTGAAAGATGAGCCGAGTTGGGCAATGACATGATCCGTACGGCTTCCTTCACGCGGTACTCGTTTACATAGACATTGAAATTCTTACCTGTCATCTCATTGACGATATGCGAAAGCTGCGAGCGGTTGATGCCGATCCTGTCGGCTGCATAGTTTAAGGATATATTGGGGTGGCGGTACAGCTTCCCGGTTTGAAACAATTGTTCCAGGTTGTCGAATAGTTCGCGTGTGGTATGGTTCGTTCCGGGAAGCGGTATGTCGGTAGTTCCGGAAAGTGATGCATCGGCAGTCCCGGAGACCGGCGCTTCATTAGTCCCGGACTTTAGTTCTATATAGTCGGCATCTACCACTGCTCCATCCGTAGCCTTGCCGGAAGAGGGTAGTAAAAGAGGTTCCGTGAGCGTCAGCTCCGCCCATTGCCGGATCCGTTGTACCAACGCGCGGTAGGCGGCTCGTTTCTGGCGGTAGAAATGAAGGAGCAGTCCCAGCAGGGCAATTGCAACGCCCGCAAAGACCAGGATAATGATAAAGCTGCGGCGGTAGGCCTCGGTACGCAGCTTTTCTATTTCGAGCTCTTCCTGTTGCGCCCGTTGCTCGGCAAGGTGCAGCTTGCGCAGGTTAAAGTCCTCCTCGTAGCGGTTGCGGGTGTTCAATACCGAATCCATGCAGGCTAACGCCTGCTTTACGTCACCCTTAGCGCCGTAGTAGCGGGCCAATACGGGGTAATAGGTGTGCCACTCTGCCGCTTCGGGCGCGCGTGTAATATACAGGTAAGCCGAATCGAGGTAGTTCTTTGCCAGGGATAATTCATTCCGTTTCACGTAGATGTCAGCCAGCAGAATGGCCTTACCGGCCGTGTAACTGTAGTTGTAGGGGTTGTGTGCCGCCACTTTCTCCACGGCATAGGCCAGCAGGGGGATGGCACGGTCGTAGTCGCCCCGCAGGTAATCGTTGTGCCCCAACTGACCCTTGGCGATGTACGCCCAGAGATTCCGTTCGCTCCGCACTTCCTGCGAGGTAGTGTCGGGCGGCGTAGCGGCCAGGATGCGTTCATAACAACTGTCCGAGCGGTTCAGGTTGTGCTCGTAGTTCCGGCTGATGCCTCCCAGATCGTTCAAAGCATGGATCAGCGAGTTCCAGGAGATGTAATCCGTCACGGGGTCTTCAATGGCTTTATAGCACAGGCTTTTGGCTTTGTCGTATTCCCCGAAACGGTTGTACCAGCGTTCCAGGGCGAGGTATGAAGATGATTTAGGGGGGTAATCGACGACCGATACCTTAGACAGCAAATCCTCCACAATCAGGGCGTAGCGGAATCCCATCTCATAGTTGCGGGTACGGACGAAACAAGTGACCATAATCTGATCGGCAATACGGATGCTCAGATCCCACGCACCAATCTTTTCCGCCTTAGGCAGCAGGGGCAACAGGCCGGAGATTGCTTTTGCCCCTTCGGCTGCTTCATACGTATCAAGTTCTCCCTTTTGGCGGTGAAGATAGAGGGAATGGGCGAGTTTGTGGAGTTGCTCGTAGTAATCAGCTTCGAGCATCCACCGCTTCTCGCCGGATTGTTGGGCCGCCTGGCGCATCCGGGCGGCAATCACGGCCGCTTCTTCAGGGGTAGTGCTATCGATTCCGGCTAATTGGCGCCTCAGATCGTCGTAATACGCCCGGTAAGGCTTGCCGGCCATGTTCAGGAACGGGTTCTCCTGCGCCGAAAGTCCTTCGCAGAAAAAGAACAAGGCGATCATCAGGGATAAGGTAGTTATGGGCTTCATCATTCTTTCGTTTTACATTCCATTGCCGTAATCCGGTGCGTTTTTGTCATACCACACCCGCTGGGTATTTAATGTCTGCGGGGTGTTACTGCCGGGTGTGAACCCTTCGCCGCTAAAGGCAGCCGATTTAATAGCCTGCATCTGGTCGGTAGGGCTGGGTATGGGGACAGGCAAACGGCGCGGAATGGGGTAGGTAGGATTCGACGAATCAAACGCTTGCCAGGCCAGCAGCGTACTGCCCGTGCGTGGATAGCCTGTACGGCGTACGGTAACCAACAGCTCGTTGGGGGTATAGAGGTGGTGGATATAGAGTTGCAGGTACACCTGTTCCAATTGTTGCGGGGTAGTCCCGGTCAGGGAATAGGCGGCCAGCAACGAGGTTATCTCGTTCTCCTGCAAGGCAATGGTAGCATCCAGCGGGTCGAAACCGGGATGGGGTTCATAGTAAGGAATCTTATTCAGCCCGGCCAGGCGGTTCAGCAGTCTCACGGAAAATTCGATTCCTTTTCGGTAGTAATACTCAGCGCTTTGTGGCAGGTCGGCTCCTGCTAATTTAAGCTCGGCTAAGTATAGATGGGTTTCCGCCGAGGAACACAGCACCGCGTAAAACGGATGGGCTGCCTCGTCCTGGAAAGTCGTGGCGCCCGGCGGTGAAGGGAACGTGTACACGGCATTGCCGCGCGTCATCTCTTCGTTGTAGAGTGAAAGAGGCTGATAGCTTTTAGTGCCGTTGCCATCGGGGAGTTTGAAGTTCTCGGGGTTGAAACAGGTGGCATTCACGACCGGGTCTTTTGTGGCCTGGATGTCGACCGGAGCGCCGTAGTAGCGCACCCACGGTTCGCCGGGGGATTTCCAGTTTTCAAAATGCTTTCGCCCGGCACTCTCAGTATAGTCTACTTGATTCAGAATATAAGAGGGTACTTCTTTGCCTGCATCAAAGAAAGCCTGGACCACCTGCGAATTGAAATCGTTCTTGGCATAAAGGAAGCGCACGCGGGGGTCTTTATGGTGGACAAGGAAGTCGATCAACGTCTGGTTGCCCGTGCCTAAGTTCTCCACCGGATTGTTGAAATTGTAAAACTCAGCTCCCCGGCAATAAAGAAAGTCATGATCGATACTTTCCATGATTCCCGCAGGTGAATCCGCCACTTCCCCGGCGATCTGTAAGGCCCGTGTCCGGTCGGAGTTTAACATCCGCACGGCAACTTTTAATTTCAGGGAATTGGCTAACCGCGCCCATTTCGTAAAGTCGCCTCCGTAGATGAAATCCTGTGAGCCGGGCGAGGCCTGCTTGTACTCCCTGTCATTCACAGTGACCGGATGGGTCAGGGTTTGCAGGGTGGCGTCCAATTCGCCGAGCCATACTTCGAACAATTCCTGCTGGGTTTCATACCTCGGGGTGATCAGCGGAGGCTGGGTAAAGGGAGCTTTCGAGGCTTCGGAATAGGCTAATGAACCGTAGAAGTCGGTACCGTACAGTCCGAGATATACCAATAGCGGATTGCAGGCTGCCTCTAAGTAACGGAACGGCGCGGCTGCTTCAGGAGTATATACCTGATTGAGCTGGTAGCGGATTTCTTCGAATTGCAGTTTCGGGCCGAACAGTTTATTTTCAGGCGGCGAATAATCGCTCACGAAATTCAGTTCGGGCTTGTTGCCGCGTACCGCCACCGTAGCCTGCGACCAGGGAAGGTAGTATTGTGAATAGTTGTAGAACCAGTCGTGGTAATCGTGCGGATAAAGCTGCGCCAGCCCTTCGGTGAAAAGCTGGTTCAACTGGGGCACGGTGATCTTGTCCGGCGGAGTGTTGAGGTCGGCAAATTCCTCCCGGCAGCCCTGACAGGCCAGAATGAGGGGTAGTATGATATATGCAATGTGTTTCATCTTCCTTAGAAATCAAGTGTGATGTTTGCCATAAACGAAGCGGTATAGGGTACAAACCCACGCTCGCGGAACTCGGAAGTCGTGGTGCCGATCAGACTCTCGGGATGCAGGTTGTTCGGAAGCGAGTTGTACAAATAACCTAAGTTGCGGGCGGTGAGTGAGACACGGATGCTTTGGGCGTTCACCCTGGAGGCTGCTTTCGCCGGAAGGCGATAGGCGAGTGTGACTTCCCGCAGGGCGATATAGTTTACTTCATGCACCCAATCCTCATTGACCGTTCCGGCGCTCCATGAGTTGCGCAGGTAATGGTAGTCCGAGGCATGCACCGGTTCGACATATCCTTTTTCATAGGCCTCGCGGAAGCTCAGTCCGGAGACATCGACCTTTGCACCTGAAGGAGTGGTGACGGTAGTTGCCTGTGCAAATATGCCTTCGGGAATCACTCCGTCGTGGAAGGTCTGCCCATAGCTGTCGGCATACGTGCTCGTCCAGGTTATTCCGCCCGAGGCGGCATCACGGTATTGGAGCGAGTTTTCCGACAGGCCGTACGACAACCCGTACCGGTTGCTGTAGGAGGCGATATAGCCGCCCACGCGTATGTCCAATAATACCCGGAAACTGACATTCTTATACCTCAACCCGGTGGCAATGGAACCGGTAAAGCGGGGCATCATACTGCCGATTACGCCTACTTCGCTGCTTCGTTTGGGATAGGCGGCGCGGTATTCATCCCGCCAGGAGAGGAGGATTGACCCGTTCTCGTTCCGCGCAGGCATAATATCAGAAACGAGCAATCCGTAGTCCGCCCCGGCCATCGCGACAGAGGCTACACGCCAGTCGTTCGAGCCAAGCGCACCGCCCAGCAGGACGTAATCCTGCAGATTGGGATGCAAGGATAGGATCTTGTTTTGATTGCGGGCGTAGGTCAGGTCGATGTCCCATTGCCAGTCGCGCTGGCGGAGGGGGACGGTGTGCAGGGCGATTTCAATCCCTTTGTTCTGCACATTCCCGGCATTGACCAATTGGGTCGTGGCGCCTGATTCCTCCGGCAGGGAGATGTTCATAATCTGATCGCGGGTGTTTTCCTTGTACAGCGCGATGTCAAGGCCGATACGGTTCTTGAGAAACATCCATTCAGCGCCGATCTCCCAAGCGTTTTTACGTTCGGGCTTCAAATATCCTCCATCGCCATAGAGCTTCCGGGGAACGTACTGTCCGTAGATGTAACTACCGTCGGTTTGCAGGTACTTTTCCTGATCGAATCCCGGATTGATGACAAAGGATTCTGCATCGTTGCCTACCTGTGCCCAGGAGGCGCGGAGTTTCCCGTAGGTAACCCATTGGGGGAGCCGGAATGCCTCAGTAACAATCCACGAAGCAGATACGGAAGGGTAGAAGTAGGAGTAGTTGCCCGCACCGTTGCTGTACACCAAGGATGACGACCAGTCGTTACGGCCGGTGACTTCGAGGTAGATTTGTTCCTTCCAGCTTGCGTGTACCGCCGCCACTGCCGACCAAACCCGTTTGCGGGCCAGCGTGGTAAGGTCTGCAATAGGAGTGTTGCGGCTGTTGCCAATGAAATATTGTCCCGGGGCGATCAGTCCGCCCGCGGTGGCATTATATATATTGTCGGAGTTGCTATTACGATACTCGCTCCGGAGGAAACCTCCGAGACTGAATGCTCCGATGTCTTTTTGGGTGGTCAGCATGGCCGAAAGGTTTTCCTCGCGGTTAGTGGATTGTTGCAGTTGGTAAGAACCGCCTGAGGTGTCATTCGTTCCTTCGTTGGCGTATCCCTGACCCAGTTCTTTGACTTCGCGACGGGAATGGTAATAGTCCATAGTGCCTTCGGCCCGGAAATCAAGCCAGTCGGTAATGTGGTAATCCACGGCTAATGAAGGTCGCACGCTCAGGTTCCGTTCTTCGTAGCTGTTCTCGTACATCCGCCACCAGAAGCTCTTCATCGGCACGTCGGCATACGCGTCGCCATAGTCGCTGCTGGCGATTCCTCCGCCGGAGCCTTTGTATTTGCTTCGGTAATAGCGGCTGTCGTAAAGCGGGTTGACCTGTTGGGAAATAAAGAAGTCGCCTACGCTAAGCTGCGGGTTTTGCGGCTTGGCTTCCGATAAGGCTACTTGCGCTTCGATGTGCATGCGATTGTTGACCGCATGGGTGCCCTTGAGTAGCAGGGATCCGCGCGAGAACTCGGTTGAGGGTAATGTGCCGTGACCGTACCGGTAGCCCAATGATGCGTAAAGCGAGGTGCGCTCCGTGCCGCCACGCACGATGGCATTGGTGTTGGAATTGAATCCTAAGTGGTAGAAGTCGCGGTAGGCGTTCTTTTGCGGGGTGTATTTCCCCACTGTACCGTCGTAATAGATGATATCGCGGCCGTCGTAGCGCGGTCCGTAACCGAAGCCGTCGGCGCCGATGAGGGTGGGCTGCCCATTGCCATTCAGGTAAAATTGCTGAGTATCCCAGGAATTGAATCCTCCTGAGGCGTTCCGCTCGCCATAGTCGATTGCTCCGGCAATGGAACCCGGCCCATAAGTGTTTTGTAGTTTCGGGGTAGCAAAAACCCAGTCGAAACCCATGCTTTGCGAAATGCTTACTCCAAATCCCTGCCGGTAGTTGCCGCTTTTGGTGGTGATGACCAGCGCCCCATTCATACCGCGGGAGCCGTATAAAGCGGTGGAGGCGGCTCCTTTGAGCACAGATATATTGTCTATGTCGGCGGTATTGATCGTATTCAATTCATCGCCGTAATCGTTATTGCTCCAATACCACCAAGTGCTTCCTTCTTGTGGGTGGGTGTTGAGTACGATACCGTCTACAATAATGAGTGGCTGGTTGCTCTTGCCTAGAGTGGAGGCTCCGCGCAACAAAATCTTCTGACGCCCGAAGATACCGCCATCCGTACCGGAGATGGTCAATCCTGCTACCTTGCCTTGTAAAGCTGAAATAGGGTCGATGGCATCCTGATACAGATCTTTACCCTGGACGGTACTGACCGAATAACCTATGGCGCGCTCCTGGCTGCGAATACCCAGCGCCGTTACTTTTACTTCGCTCAGCGTATGTGCCTCCAATTCCGGTACAGAATGCGGAACGGTATCCTGTGCTACAAGGAAATGGGAGATGAAAATGAGAAACAGAAGCATATTGAACAGTGCATAATCTGGAGCAAATATACTGTTTTCTATACAAAAGAAGCGTGTGAAGTTCTGCTTTTTGAAACAATGTGTACACATTCCCGCTTTAAATGTAAAAAATAGGCAAAAAAGAGATGTGAAACGTCGAAAAATCATAAATAGAGCCTCGTTTACTATGATTTTTATACCTGCTTCCAAACATTTTCAAGCCGCAAATGTTTAACGGTAAATGCTCACAGAAATGACTTATAAACAATATATATTCACTAATCCAACACAGTTTTATGGAGCTTAAGAAACGACTCAAAAATTGTTGCAAAGTGGCTGCCGTAGGCGCCATTCTTGCCACCGGCAGTATTATGCCGCAACATGCAGAAGCACAGACTGCGAAAGCAAAAACGGGTAAGCCTAATATTTTGGTGATCTTTGGCGATGACATCGGTCAGACAAATATCAGTGCGTACAGCCGTGGCCTTATGGGCTTTATGACCCCCAATATTGACCGCATCGGTCGTGAGGGAGGAGTATTTATTCAATACTACGGTCAGCAGTCATGTACCGCCGGACGCGCTGCGTTTATCACTGGACAATGTCCGTTCCGTACGGGATTAACGAAGGTAGGTCTTCCCGGATCGCCTGTAGGATTGCAGGCTGAAGATCCCACTATTGCCGACTTCCTAAAACCATTAGGGTACATGTGTGGACAGTTCGGTAAGAATCACCTAGGTGATCAAGACAAGTATCTGCCTACTGCACACGGTTTCGATGAATTCTTCGGTAACCTGTATCACCTGAATGCAGAACAAGAACCCGAAAATCCCGACTATCCGAAAGATCCGGAATTCAAGAAGAAGTTTGGTCCACGTGGTGTGCTACGTTCTACTGCCGACGGTAAAGTAGAAGATACCGGTCCTCTCACCATGAAGCGCATGGAGACTGTCGACGAAGAATTCATGGCAGCAGCCAAAGATTTCATCACCCGTCAGACAAAGGCCGGAAAGCCCTTCTTTACATGGTATAATTCCACCCGTATGCACATCTTCACCCACCTGAAACCTGCATCTAACGGTAAGACAGGTCTTGGAATTCAGGCCGACGGTATGACTGAACATGACGGACAAGTAGGTGAACTGCTTAAATTATTGGATGATCTTGGCATAGCTGACAACACCATCGTTATTTATACAACTGACAATGGCGCTATGAAGAATCAGTGGCCCGACGGAGGTGCTTCACCCTTCCGCTCTGAGAAAGATACAAACTGGGAAGGCGCCTTCCGCGTTCCGGCATTGGTTCGCTGGCCCGGACACATTGCTCCCAACAGTAACTTTACCGAACTCTTCTCTGCCGAAGACTGGTTGCCTACCCTTGTAGCAGCAGCAGGTGGCGATGCCAATCTCCGCGATAACGTAACAAAAGGTGTGCAAGCTGGAAGCAAGAACTTTAAAGTACATTTGGACGGATACAATCAGGTGGATTATCTGACAGGTAAGAGTAAAGAATCCATGCGCTCTGAATTTGTATACTTCGACGACGATGGTGAATTGGTTGCCTATCGTGACAAACGATTCAAGTATACCTTTAACGTGCAGTATGCTACAGGTATGCAGGTATGGCGTCAGCCAATGGTTCCAATGCGTGCACCAGTAATGGTAGACTTATTGTCAGACCCCTATGAATACTCGGTTGACGGATCTGCCTATTATGAGAAATGGGCGATGGATCATGCATTCCTCGTACTTCCAGCGGTAGAGAAAGTAGCTACATACCTCAGCTCTTACAAGCAATTCCCGCCGCGTCAGCGTCCTGCCAGCTTCTCTATTGACCAGGTAGTGGAAAAGATCAATCAGTCTATGACCGCACGGTAATAGAACGTAATGAAATGATAAAAGAAGTGCATTCCGCTTTATATGGCGGAATGCACTTCTTTCTTTTTGGAAAGATTGCGTACCTTTGCAACTTTCCAATGACTATAATGAAGAATAAATACTACCTCATACTGGCCGCTTTACTTGCCAGTCAGTCTATAACCACCTTTGCACAAAGTAATTACCTCCTCCCCCTTCGTATCGCACCCTCGCTAAGTGGCAACTTTGGAGAGATTCGTAGCGGACATATTCATACTGGAATTGATTTCAAGACGCAGGGACGTACCGGTTTTCCCATCCGCGCCATGGCCGATGGATACATCTCTAAAATCTTTGTATCGTATGGATCCGGCTACATGCTGCATATAACTTATAATAATGGCTATACGGCCATTTACCGTCATAACGAGGCGTTTGCCCCGAAGATAGCCCGCTATACACGTAAATATCAGTACGAGCATGAAGTGGATCTGTGTGAAATAACTGTTCCCGAAGGCGTGTTACCCGTTGTACGCGGTGAAGTACTAGGTAACAGCGGGAATGAAGGCTATTCAATGGGGCCGCATCTGCACCTCGACTTATACGAAACAGCGACGGGCGATTTCGTGGATCCCCTGCCCCACCTGGCACAAGTAATTTCCGACAATCGTGCTCCTTTGGCAGAGAGCTTCCTGATAGTGCCTCAGGCAGGGAGCGGAGTGATAAATGGAAGCGGATACATTGGGCATCCTTCCTCTACGGATAATGTCATAGAGTGCTGGGGAAAGATAGGGATCGCTATTGACCCAGTGGATTATATGGATGGCGCATCCAACAAGCTGGGCGTAAAACATATCCGCCTGACAGTAGACCAACGGGAAGTCTATCGTAGCGACTTGGATCGTCTGTCCCGCGAGGAAAATAACAGGATGCACAACTGGCTCATTCGCGGACACCTGAAATCATACACTGAGCCGGGCCTCTTCCTGCGTTTTATCAAGACGGATGAACGAAACGGCATCCTTACCATTAGCGAAGAGAGGGATTATCAGGTGGCTTACACCCTAGCTGATGAAGCCGGTAATGAGCGTGAGTACAGCTTTATCCTGCGTGGAAAGGAAATGCCCATCCCGCAGCCCAATTATCAAGGCATGCGTTGCCTAAAGTGGAATCAGGTGAACGATCTGAGCATGCCGGGCATGCAACTCATACTTCCGAGAGGGGTACTGGCCTGTGATGAATATGTGGATCCTCGCGCAGAAGCAGGCGAATACAATGCTTCTATGCGTTATATGCTCAGCAGTAAATCTGTGGTATTGGGGAAATCCTGCGAGCTACGTATCTCCCTGCCTGCTCTAAAAAGCCTTTCTGCCAAGCAGTATTACATTGCCCGCCAAGACGGTGAGAAAAGAACGTATGCAGGAAATGCCATCCGGGAAGGCTTCTGTATAGCACAGATCGGTTCTTTGGATACGTATTCACTTGAGATGGATACGATAGCTCCTTTGATCAAGCCCTCAGGAACAAAGGCACGATGGCAATCGCAAGGCGTGCTCGATTTTATCATCAGCGATTCGCAAACTCCCGTAGTAAGCTATAAGGGAAAAATAGATGGTAAGTTTGAACTCTTCCACCTGCGCCGTCGCACCGGACATACCACCTGCAATCTGAAAGAATGTCAGATCCCCCGTGGTAAAACGCACACTCTGGAGATTACTGCCACGGATGCCTGCGGCAATACACGCATTTATAAGGATACCTTTACCTGGTAGCGGATTATTCTCCCTTGCGAAGGATGTCGATGAATAACGAAAGGTCATCCTCATGAATGCCTTGCGCGATAAGATGCTCACTGTCGCTATGAAACGCTTTAAGGAAAGGTTTCATCCCTCCGTATAGTACCAAAGCTTTGCGATACAGCGCAATGGCTTTCGAGATATTGCCCATCACCCATTCCGTATGGGCCGCGTTGAGATAATCGCTTTTGGTAGGCGACGGTTGTTGAAGCAACCTTTTACAATAACGCTGCGACTGCTCCATCTTTCCACTCAGGAATGAGCACCATGCGATGGCTCGCCAGGGACGGGACGACTGCTCATCCATAAATTCGGCCTCGAAGAAGGCGTTCATTGCTTCGTTGAGTTTGCCCATATTGAGCAGGCACATACCTATTTGCATAGAAAGTGGAAGGCTGTCCTCACTCGATAAGGCTTTGAGTTGTCCGTAACAATGCAGTGCTTTCTCATACTCGCCAAGCTGACGGTAACAATACGCCATGTTCTTCAATACCCATCTCTGCTTAGGATTCAGAAGATCAGCCCTTTGATACATATCAATGGCTTCCGTATATTTCATCTCTTGCTGCATGCAGAAGCCTCGTTTCTGGTATACATCCACGGTGGCACCCTGGCGGGTGATAATCTTTTGGTACAGCGTCTCGGCTTCGCCCCAGAGCTCTTTGTGAAAGAAAAACTCGGCAAAAGGCAATTTGGCTTTCGCGCTGCCCAAGGCAGTTTCCAGCGTACGGCAGGAGAATAAGTAAAGGTCGCTACGAAAAGGATTTCGAAACTCCGCCTTACGGGGATGCAGGTTGAAGAAACGGTAGAAGTCCTGAATATAGTGCTTACTGCATTCGCGTTTGCGAAGGGACTGGTCGCCTTCCAGCTTCTTGGTCATCTCTTTCAGTTCTTCCTCCTGCATGGAGAGTTGGTTCATCACCATTCCCTTTTGCATATCGGGGATACCGGCTATGGTGAGACTGAAGGAGTATTTATCGCTGTCGCACAAAGAACCGAAACGGGTAATGACATCCAGGATCTGGAGCGAGTTCTTGCTTTGTGCTTTCACAGTGCTCAGGATTTGCGAATGCAATGTGGTAAAGGGCAGCATCCAGTTGGCCGGCTCATAGAAGAAAGAGTAGTTCTTTACCTGAGCAAAAGAAGCCAGAAATACATCCTCGCCTTCCATCATCATGGATTGAAACTCGCTGAGGAGCTTCTCCATGCCCGAGTTACGAAGTTGCTCTTCCCAGTCGGGGTTCTTCTCCATATTCTCTAACGCATTCTCATCGGCCTGGAAATGAAAAGAGTCATTGCGTATCTTGCTGTTTCTCATGAACTGCGGTAAGAGCTCGTCCTTTATCTTTTGTTCGGTCTTCTTGCTCTCCCGGCTGTATAGCAGTTGTACCTGAATAGTGCGAAGGTCATTTACAAACATAGGCTCTTCCTGCAGCAAAGCCAGTCGGGCAGCCACTTCCGGATATAGCATCAGCCTTGTATCATACCGATGGCAGATAAGGGCAAGTCCTACCAGCGCGCGCTGATTGACCTTCACATCCGTATCACGGCAAGTATCGGCTATCAAGACCAGTTTGGCTGTGTCTAGGTGATTCAACAGTCCGAAGGTAAGCGCGGTAACAAAGTGTTCCTTTACAAAAGACTGTACATGAGGAGATTGCAATATGTCTTTTGCGCTATTTACCTCCTCCCGGCTCCAGAAAACAGAACACCAGGTACTGTAAAACAACTCTGTAAAGGCAGATTCATGTCGGCGGGCCAATTCGATAAGCTCTTCTATACGGTGTTCCATATAATCCTTATCCGTGCGGATCTCATCCAGCTGGGTGGTAAAATACTCCAGTTCCATGAGCAGCACATCCAGAGAACGGGCAGGCATTTTCTCATAGGTGCGTCTTTTCTCATGAAAAAGGCTCATTCCCAGAGGCAGACTCGTCATCATGTGTGCCTTGTCATTTAAGGTATAGGCACGTACCAAGAGCTGATTATGAAGCAGATGCCTCTGAGGATCATCCGTGCCGAGGCGCAGGTATTCCAGCATATACTCATATGAAGTGGTAATATCGCTGGTTTCTTCCTGTAATTGCCAGTCGTGGGTTTCTGCCACAAAGACGGACAGCTTGTCCATTGCAGCCAGCAATTCTTTACGATCCAGCAATGCGGTTATTTCCTGGTGTCTTTCGGTAATCTGCTCGAGAGTCATATAGTTGGATGTATTTATGCGCGTTCAGCGCTTAGTCTTCTTTTCTATTAAAAGGGTTAAGGGGTACAGAATGTTTGGAAAACAGTTTAGAATTCTACTTTCGGAGCTTCCTGGGCGGCAGCTAGTGCTTCGAAATAGCCTTTTTTCTCGAATCCGAAGATAGAAGCGAGTATACTTTTGGGGAAACTGCGAATGGCGGTGTTATAGGTTTGCACAGTTTCATTGAAACGTCCGCGTTCCACAGCAATCCGGTTCTCAGTGCCTTCCAATTGGGCTTGCAGCTCCAGAAAGTTTTGATTGGCCTTCAGCTCTGGATATTTTTCGCTGACCATGAGCAGGCGGCCCAGGGCATTGGTGATGTCACCCTGTGCCTGCTGATAAGCCTTCAGTGATTCAGGGGTCAGTTTTGCAGGGTCTACGGTTATCTGAGTAGCTTTGGCACGGGCTTCCATTACGCCCTGCAAAGTTTCCTGCTCGTGCTTGGCATATCCTTTCACGGTGTTTACCAGGTTGGGTATCAGGTCGTAACGACGCTGGTATTGATTCTCTACATTACTCCATGATTTGAGCACATCCTCATCCATTGTGACCATCGAATTGTAGCTTCCACTCAATGAGCTGACACACATAACGATCACTACGATCACCACTCCGAGTATAATCAATGTCTTTTTCATAACTTGTTTCTTTTATATGATTACTTTATATTATTTCTTTCCTTTAGTTCGGAAGTCCTCTTTATCAGAACCGGGTGCCAGCCCCACCGCCTCCGGAGGATCCACCACCAAAGCGTCCTCCGCCAAATCCTCTGCTTCCGCCACCTGAGGAACGGCCACCACCTCCCCAGAAGGGAGGCACGACAGGGCCGCTGCTACTGCCCCTGTTGGGAGGGCTGTTATCTCTATCCCTATATACGGTTTCGCGTGTTTTTTGATGTCCACAGAAACGACAGGTATAGGTATCTATTACCTTTTTCATACCATCGGGCAGTGTGACGGTAGAGCTGTGGGTGCGACGAAGTGCATCGCGCTTCTTGCACTGCGGACAGCGGCTAAAGAGGTAATTAAACAAAAGTGCCAAACAGGCTATCGCCGATAGGATAAGCGTGATAATGAGAGGGAAATTATTATCCTCCTCCGACAATGCCTCCTTTGCCTCCATACTGCCGTCCAGCACTCCACATACGGCTTTTACTCCTGCGGTCAACCCTTTGCCCCATTGCTCATTCTTTAGATAGGGCACCATGTACTGCATCTGTATGCGTTTGCAGATGGCATCCGGCAGTGGTCCTTCCAGTCCGTAACCGGTAACCATCTGTATGCAACGCTGGTCGGTTACCAAAAGAATGACAAGTCCGTTATCCCGGTCCTTCTCTCCCACTCCCCATTTGGTAAGGAGGTTAAGAGCAAAATCAAAGCATTCCGCCGTTCCGATGCTCGGCACTACAGCTACTACGGATTGTATGCCGGTTTTCTGTTCCAGCTGGAGCAGCATTCGATCCATTTCGGCCACATCGGATGAGGAAAGCAGTCCTGAGGGATCGGTGACATGGCGTGAGGCATTTTCTATGTATACATTGGGCAGATTATCAACCGTATATACCGTTCCGGCTGCATACATACACTGTATAACGCAGAGCAGGATAAGCGGAAATATAAGGAGTCTTCTCATAGCCTCGGATGATTACAGGTAGCGGTTTACAAACCGGCTCACCACCCCGGTGTATTTCTCCGGATGATCTTTATACATTTGGGCATGAGTCACATCCGGCTCTACCCACAGTTCTTTTATGCCTGGTTTGGTTTCGTAAAGTGTATACACCATTGAGGTGGGGACAAATGCATCTCCACCTCCGTGAATGAACAGCATGGGAAGCTGGCATTTAGCTATTTGCATCTGTGGCGATGCCTCTTTGAAATTCCATCCGTACCTGAGCTGGCAAAGAAAGCTGGCTGAGTAAAGCACCGGAAAATCGGGCAGGTTAAATTGGCTTTTCAGCTCACCGGAAAACTCATCCCACACGCTGGTGTAGCCACAATCCTCCACAAAACATTTTATGTTGGCTGGAAGAACCTCTCCACTGACACACATCGTAGTGGCGGCTCCCATCGAGATACCATGTACCACGATGCGGGTAGTATCTGCATCGCCACCAAAGAGTTGTCGTGATACACCGATCCACTGCATCACATCCAAGCGGTCTTTCCATCCCATCTGCATAACTTCACCTTCGCTTTGTCCGTGGTTTTGCAAGTCGGGAAGCATGATGTTACACTGTAAGTCCTTGTGATACAGGTAACCAATCATCATCATACGAATGGCATTGTCTGTGTATCCATGTACAATGACGGCAGTTCGGGGGGTAGGCTTCGGGGCGGATGCATAATACGCATGCAAGCGAACACCTTCTGTATTGGTAATAAAGGTATCCCTCAAGGCTTGGTTCGAATATAGAGAATCCATCCAATTCACAATCTGCGGATAGGCAGAGCGCATATATTCCAGCGATTCTTTCTCATTTCGCCCCCTGTTCACCGGAGTAAGAGAGTAATCCAGCATATACGCCCCACTACCCAGCGAGACTCCTACACAGAGTAGAAGCACCAGAAAGAGGCCTATATATAGTTTCTTTCTTTTCATCTGTCAGAGTGCTTTTTGCCAGATATCCCAGGCCGCGTCGGCTTGCAAGAGTA
Organism: Bacteroidaceae bacterium; assembly: GCA_031552405.1. Classification (GTDB taxonomy): domain Bacteria; phylum Bacteroidota; class Bacteroidia; order Bacteroidales; family Bacteroidaceae; genus UBA1794. The sequence goes on from JAVBMN010000045.1 coordinate 59,422, forward strand.
GCATCTCCAGGCCATTTTTCACCATGGCGCCCTGTTCGAGACCTTTCTTCATGAAAAGTGTCTGGTCGGGGTTGTAGAGCAAATCGTAGAGCAGGTGCTCCTTGCCGATCTCCTCATAAGGCAGGTTGGGACAGGTATCTTCGTGTGGGAACATACCGATAGGAGTGGCATTCACTATGATTTTATGCTCCTGCATCACCTCGGGAGTCAGCATTTGATAACGAATGCTGTTTGGGGACTCCGTATCGGAGCGCGATACAAAGAGGGATTCTACCCCCAATTTCTTAAGGCCGTGGTACACCGCTTTCGAGGCACCTCCCGTGCCCAGAATCAGGGCCTTCTTCATGCCTGGGGTAAGAAACGGCTGAATGGAATCGGCAAAACCGATAATGTCGGAATTATATCCCTTCAGCATAATTTTCCCCTTCAGGCGGGTGATCGTAATCACATTTACCGCTCCGATGGCTGCAGCAGCGGGATCAATGCTATCCAAGTAGGGAATGACTTGTTCTTTATAGGGAATGGTCACATTGAGTCCTTTCAGCTCAGGGTTTGATTCGATTATTCCAAGGAAATCCTTGATGTGCGGTATCTCAAAGTTAAGATACTCGGCATCAATGCCTTCGGCAGAGAATTTCTCATTGAAATAGCTTCTTGAGAAAGAATGCTCAAGGGGATAACCTATTAGTCCGTACTTTTCCATATGTGTAAAATAGCAGGTAGTTATTTGGCGGCAGTGTACAAGGTACAGATGCCGAATGTCATTCGTTTAATATGCACTTCCGTGAAGCCTGCACGCGACAGGATCTCGGCCATGACTTCTCCCTGAGGGAAGGCGCGGATAGTGGAAGGCAGGTAATGGTATGCTTTAGCATCGCGCGAGAAGAGGCGTCCCAGCGTGGGAATGACCAGCGTAGAATAGATTCTGAAAAGCATCTTCATGGGGCAACGCTCCGGCTGGGTAAGCTCCAGTATAACAAGCCTTCCGCCGGGTTTCAGTACGCGGTGCATTTCGCACAGGCCTTTATCCAGATTGTCGAAGTTGCGAATGCCGAAAGCTACGGTGATGGCATCAAAACTGTCGTTCGCAAAGGTGAGGCAGGTGCAGTCCTCACGTGCAAAGGTGAGGGCATGTGCCAGTCCGGCTTCCTCCGTCTTCCGGCGGGCGATCTGCATCATACCTTCCGAAATATCGGTACCAATCAGGCTGGCGGGTTGCAACTCACGGTAGGCCAACAGGGCAAAATCGCCCGTTCCAGTGGCTACATCCATCATCTGCTGCGGCCTGAAGGAGCGCAGGTGCTGGATGGCTTTCCGGCGCCAGTACTTGTCGATTCCCCAGGAAAGAGTGTGGTTTAGGCGGTCATACGCAGGTGCGATGTGGTTAAACATCGTTTCCACCTGTTCGGTTTTTCCGCCTTCCTCGTGGTAAGGCTTTATCTTTTCTTGCGCGTAGGGCATGGAAGAAGAGGTTTTGTTAGTATGTTCTTTTATTTCTGGCGACGGGCGGAAATGAATCTGCCCCGGGGCGGATGCTCGTCCGGCGATGGGCGGAAATGCATCCGGCGGTCGCCGGAAATGAATAATGAAGGCCCAAAAGGGAGTATATATAGGTACAGCCATTTATGCTGCGGGCATAAATGGCTGTACCTCATGCATTACTTATAGCTGGCAATAAATGCCTTTACGTTCTTTTCGATACGTGCGGTAATGTCGGCTGCATCGGCTTTCACAAACTTCTCGCCCACGATGTGTTCGTACAGTTCGATGTAACGTTCGCTGACGCTGGTCACGTATTCCGGCGTCATTTCGGGTACTTGCTGCCCTTCCTGCCCCATGAATCCGTTGTCCATCAGCCACTGGCGCACAAATTCCTTAGAGAGCTGACGTTGCTCTTCACCCTTTTCAAACTTCTCCTGGTAGCCTTCGCTGTAGAAATAACGGGAGGAATCGGGGGTGTGGATCTCATCGATGAGGTACACTTTGCCGTCACGTTTACCAAACTCATACTTAGTATCCACCAGGATCAGCCCCTTTTCGGCAGCCATCTCCGTACCGCGTTGGAAGAGGCGGCGGGTATAGTCTTCCATTTGCTCGTAATCTTCCTTACTCACAATGCCTTGGGCAATGATTTCCTCCCGAGAGATGTTTTCATCGTGGCCGGCATCGGCTTTGGTGGTGGGAGTCAGGATGGGTTCGGGGAAGCGCTCGTTTTCGCGCATACCATCGGGCAGTTGCACGCCGCAGATGGAGCGGCATCCGGCTTTATATTCGCGCCAGGCGCTACCGGTGAGGTATCCACGGATAATCATTTCCACGCGGAATCCTTCGCATCGCAGACCCACGGTAACCATGGGGTCGGGAGTGGCAATTTTCCAGTTGGGCACAATATCAGCCGTGGCATCCAGGAACTTGGAGGCGATCTGATTCAGTACCTGTCCTTTGTAAGGGATTCCTTTGGGCAGGATTACGTCGAAGGCCGAGATACGATCGCTGGCCACCATGACAAGCAGGTCGCCATTGATGTCATACACATCGCGTACTTTTCCGTGATACACACTATTCATTCCTTCAAAAACGAAGTCGGTTCTTGTCAATGCACTCATACTATCTGTTATTTTATTATTGATTTTGCTATTTGTTCAGGCTTGATATGCTCTGCCTGTTGCTTTTCGTAGGCCTCTACGATACGCTGTACCAGTTTGTGGCGCACAATGTCTTTCTTTTGCAGCTCGATAAAGCCTACTCCTTTCACATCGTTCAGAATATGAAGGGCGTGCAACAAACCGGAGCGGGTATCACGTGGAAGGTCGATCTGTGTCACGTCGCCCGTTACAATCATCTTGGCATTCATACCCATGCGGGTTAGGAACATCTTCATCTGTGCCACGGTACAGTTTTGAGCTTCATCCAGTATCACCACGGCATCGTTCAGCGTACGTCCGCGCATGAATGCCAGCGGGGCAATCTGGATGATGTGGGTTTCCATCATTTCTTTTAGCTTGGCGGCGGGGAGCATATCCTGTAAGGCATCGTACAGGGGTTGTAAGTAGGGATCAATCTTCTCTTTCATATCGCCAGGCAGGAAGCCGAGCTTCTCCCCTGCCTCCACAGCAGGGCGGCACAGGATGATGCGTTTGATGAGCTTTTCCTTGTATGCACGTACGGCCAGTGCTATGCTGATATAGGTCTTGCCGCTTCCGGCAGGGCCAATGGCAAAAGTCAGGTCGTGCTTGGCAAACGAAGACACGATCTTTTGCTGATTCTCACTGCGCGATTGGATGGGCTTTCCCGTTATACTGTATACGATGACGGATTTATCTTTCTCGGTTGGAATTCCTCGCCCCTTCACTACTTCCAGAATCATTTCTTCCGTAAGCTGATTGTATGCCAGACAGGTTTCTTCCAGCTTGGTAAGATTTTCTTCAAAGGCGCACAACTCTTCTTCATCGCCTAGCACCTTTATCACATTGTCGCGGGCCACGATGCGTAGCTTGGGATATAAGGCCTTTATCATCTGAAGATTGGCGTTGCCGGTTCCGTAAAACGTCTGCGGGTCGGCCATCTCAAGCATAAGTATTTTTTCTATCATATTATCGAATTGGCCCACAAAAATAGTGAATCATCTTAAGATTACTCCTTTTTCTATACTCTTTTTTACCTGTGATGGGGCTTTTTGTGCTAACTTTGCAGAGAATCTCAAAAGCCTATTCACAAAGAACTTTTCCTGTATGAAGAAAACTGTTTCCTGCCTGCTCCTTTTTACAGCCTTGCTGCTGGGGGGATGCAAGGAGAAAGATATGTCGATGAAGATGAACAACCCACGGAATATCAAGGGAGTATGGAGCTTTAAGGATGTGTTTAACGATCGGAACGACGTGCAGCTTCCTATGGCCCAAAGCCTGGGTATCCCGCCCTTGGCCAACCGGGATGAGGCGGAGCACATGAAAGACCGGCTGCAGGAACTCATCAGCAATACTTATTACGACGTGGATTCACTCACTCACTCCATTCCGTTTCTTGTACCCCGTGCGGTACATTGTCTGGATACCATCGGTGCACATTTTATAGATTCCCTGGCAAGCAAGGGGCTCAACCCCTATCGTATCGTGATTACTTCCGTGCTTCGTACCAGGGACGACGTGACCAAGCTACGTCGGCGCAACGGAAATGCTGTAGAGCAAACCGCTCACTCGCACGGAACCACTTTTGACGTAAGCTGGAAGCGCTTTAATATGATTCCCGATCCCGATGGCCGCCCCCAACAAGAGGTGGGACGGGATACGCTGAAGCTGGTGCTCTCGGAGGTGCTTCGCGATATGAAAGACCAAAAACGCTGCTACGTAAAATACGAACTAAAACAAGGTTGTTTTCATATTACAACCCGCTGATAATAAGATTATATATAACACCCATCTAAACTGTTGATTCATGTTCAAACTGGAAGATATACTATCCGGATTAGGCATTGACGCCCTAATCCCTATGCAAGAGGAAGCACTCGAAACGGCCTCTTCAAAAAACGATATGGTTTTGCTCGCCCCTACCGGGAGTGGTAAGACATTGGCGTTTCTGCTTCCGGTGTTGAAATGGCTCAACTCTTGCAAAGAAACGACCTCCTCTCCTGCCGGAACGTCTGCGGCAACGCCTCCCGTACGCACTCTCATCCTTTCGCCAAGCCGCGAACTGGCCATACAAACCAATACCGTATGGCGCTCGCTTGGCAGTGAATACCCCGCTGTATGCAGTTATGGAGGGCATCTCATGGCCGAAGAGCGTAAGGTGATCGACCTGCAGCATCCTTCTGTAGTAATAGGGACACCGGGGCGTGTATCCGATTTAATAGCAAAGGGTTACCTGGATACCACCCACATCAGCCTGCTTATTATTGATGAGTTCGACAAGTCCCTTGAACTGGGATTTTGCGAAGTGATGGAGGAAATTATCAATGCGCTGCCTGCCTTGCAAGGTAAATGGCTCATCTCAGCTACCGACTGCATAGACATTCCCCGCTTTCTCTCATTGAAAAATGAGAACAACAAGCTGCTGCGGATTGATTATCGTGAGGATGGCCTTTCCGAACGCCTGAAAGTATGGCATGTAACCTCCCCTGAAAGGGATAAGTTGCAAACCCTGTATACCCTACTCTCTACATTTGAGAGCATCCCTGTAATGGTCTTCGTCAATCATCGGGAAGCAGTAGACCGTATCCGCCAGTTTCTCCAGAAACAGGGCTTGGAGTGCGATGCCTTCCATGGCGGCATGGATCAGAATCTGCGCGAAAGAGCCATTTACCGGTTTCGTTCAGGAAGCAGTTACCTCCTCATAGCCACCGATTTAGCAGCCAGAGGACTGGATATCTCCGAAGTAGGTGCCATTGTGCATTATCACCTGCCTGTCCAAGAGGAAGCCTTTACCCATCGCAATGGCCGAACAGCCCGATGGACTGCCTTGGGTGCTGCATACTGGATCAGTTGCGAAGGCGAGAAATTGCCCGAATATCTGAATGAAAAGGAGTATCCTGAATATGAACTTCCTGCTCCGGACACGAAGAAGAAACCACTGACTCCCGAGAAAACGGCACTTTACATTGGTCGTGGAAAGAAGGAGAAAATGAGTCGTGGAGATATTGTAGGTTTTTTATGCAAGAAAGGCGGACTTACGGCTAGCGAGATCGGCCTGATTGAAATCCGCGATCATCATAGCTATGTGGCTATTCCCCGCCGCAAGATGAAGCAAACTCTTCAGCTGCTACATAGTGAGAAGATAAAAGGACAGCGTACGCTTATCGAAGTGGCGAAATAGCTTTGAAGCTGGGTTTTGGCTTCTGAATCTCCGGTTCAAAGCCATACCAGCACCCCTCTTGCGCATTGAGTGGCAGGTAACAGAATCGCAGGTCCGCACGGTATTGGCCGTATACAACTTTCCACTCTTCCTGACTGGGGAGTTCTCTCTTGACTTTCACGCACTCTGCCGGGATTTTCTTTAGTGATAAGCCGGCCTCAATCCATGCTGCGGATGCATACATCTGATACTCAGGATATTGTTTCTTGCAATATTCATAAAGCAGCAGTCCTCTCTTTTCTATGCTTAACGGGTTTTCTATTACATCACCTTCTATCAGGAATGCGAGAAAGTCTTGCAGGAATTCAGGATTCTCTACAATCAACATCTGCGTAATGCTTCTCCAGACTGGAGCGTTGTAAAAGCCATCCAGCAAACGAGATAGCAGGCGGGCCGTTTGGAGTTCGTCCACAGTAATTTCTCCTGTTTCCAGCACTTCATAAGGTGGAAACGGTGAATATCGAATGCCAAGCATCTCGGCATCTCTCCGCATCGCCGTTCCAGGCAGCAGTTTTAGCAATTCCAGCTGAATCTCACCGGCTCCATAGTGTGCAAGTGTCCGCACATCCTCGAAGATCTCAGATAAACTATACAAAGGTAAGCCCGCAATAAGATCGGCATGCGTCTCCATTGTTTCAAGGGTACAAAGAAACTGTAACCCATCCAGTGCGTCTGCTAGTTTTCCTTTTCGGCCGCTTTTTTCCAGCACATTTTTGCGCAAACTTTGTATACCTGCCTCTAGATGCAGTAAGTCCTCAGGCATAACACTTAACATCTCTCGCAGCTCATTGGATAAAAGCGCAGGATGCATTTCCAGGTGAAAGCATATATGGGGCGAGAAGGAAAGGAAAAGCATTAATAATTCCTTGGCATGCTGTAGATTATAATTAAAGGTGCGGTCGAGTACCCGCACATTCTTAATGCCTCTCTTCTGTATTTCATCCAATCGCGCACGAACCTCCTCTATTGAAAGCGTGCGCACTGGTTTTTCTCCGCCGCTCACGCAAAAGGCACATGTATTGAAGCATCCACGCGTAGTTTCAAGTTGCACAAATGGCTTGTCCCAGTTAAAGAACTGACTTTTCAGCGGGGAAACCAGTGAAGCAAAGCCCTTCACTCTGGCTGTACCATTATCGCAATAGCCCTCTTCTTTAGTCAGATAACACAGCCCCGGAATGTCTTTCCATTCCTTCTTTTGATTCCAAACTTGTAACCAGACAGGGAAGCTTTCTTCTCCCTCGCCTCGAAATACGCAGTCTACACTGACATTCCTCCTCAGAAAATCGGCATTATTTCCCAAAAATTCAGGTCCTCCAAGTATCACACAGCAAGATGGCAACAAAGCTTTCACTCGCGAAATAATATGTAACAGCACCTCGTGGTTGAACAGCCAGCAGCTTGCCAACAGAATATCCGGGCGATGGGCATACATTTTCTGCACTATCATCCCCACATTTTCGTTGATAGTTGCCGATACTACCTCCCATTGCATGGACCTATTCGTCCCGATCTGAGCATGCAATGCCGGAAGTGCCAGCGAAGAATGCGCATACGAGCTGTTCAAATCTAACCAAAGAAGTTTCATATACTCAAGTCCTATATGTGCAAAAAAAGCTGCCCCCTGAAATAAGGGGGCAGCTTCAGTTATTCTAATTCAACAGAATTACTTTCTCTTTACGATAACCACACGGTTCAGAGCGTTGCTGTTGAACATGTTGGGCTGTGCGCCAGCACCAACTTCTTCGAGCTGAGCTTTGTCAACACCAGCAGCGATGAGTGCATCGTATACAGCTTTCGCACGTTTTTCAGACAATTTCTGGTTCAACTTAGCAGTACCAGTAGCCTTGTCAGCATAACCTGTTACAGAATACTTACCGTTAGGATCAGCCTTGACAGCCTTAGCAGCCAACTGGATGTTAGCCTTACCGCGAGCGTCGATATTAGACTTACCGATTTCGAAGAATACAGCTACAGGACCAGCAGTAGGATCACAATCCTTAGTTACAGTCTGAACTACAGGAGCAGGCTTGTTAGCAGCAGCACGCTTAGCAGCAGCCAGCTGGTTTTCAAGATCAGAGATCTGAGCCTTATCAGCGTTAACCTGATCGTTCAGCATCTTCTGTTCAGCCAAGCAAAGTTCCAGTCTTTCGTTGCAGTTAGCAAACTTCTTGCCACCGAAAGTGTAAGTAAGACCTCCGGTCAAAGTTGCATACCAGCCATGACCTTTCTGAGTTACGATATCTTCCTGTCCAGCCATTCTTCCTTCGATGTCAAGAGACAAAAACTTGTTGAAGTTGAACTTAGCTTGCAAACCGGCAGAAACAACAGGTCTTGCAGTGATATCATCTTTCTTGTTTTTGATGAATGTAGCACCAGGACCGGCAAATACAGACAATTCAAACACTTTGTCAGGGTTGTAACCCAATACCCAATTAGTAAGATTGAAGATAGCGTCTAAGTTGGCACCAACGTAGTTCTTTGTCATATGGTTGTCAGCAGGAGTTCTCTCCATTGCTCTCCAACCACTAGCTTCAATACGACCAGACCACAGCGGGTTGATCATCTTACCCAAACCTACATATACATTAGGTTGTACAGCTCTCCAAAATCCATTGCTATAGTTAGCATCTTTCAAGCTAACCTGGCCACCACCACCTACTGAAACGAAGATGTTATCATTCCATTTTTCGGTGTAGTTAGGATTATTTGGCTGCTTCTGTGCAGAAGCGGATGCAACCACTAAGGCTGCAGCCATTACAGTAAACAATCTTTTCATAATAATACTCTTTTAAATAATTGATTAAACATATTACCGTTGCAAAGGTACAAACATTTTTTATATTACAAACTTTTGGAATAAAAAACTTGTTGTTATTATCAAATTATGTCCTATTTTGCTATGAAACCACTACAGTTCCCTTATCAAATAACAACCGTTTATTTATCAGCTTTTATCTCATTATCCTTCGTTTTAATTCGTGGATTACGATGTTTATGCCAATAACACAAAGTCAACAGTATGTGTTTTGCCGTTTGAGTTTTTTTTACTTTTTAAAAAGTTTATTAATGGATATAAATACAATTTCTTCGTAGAGGCTGTATGATTGAATCAATTGCTGGAGTTTTTTTTATAAAGTGGTGGGCACGAATTGCTGAACCGATGCGCATCAGCTGGAAAGCTGGTGGGCACGAGATAGTTGCCTGATGCGCACGAAAATACAGGCTTACGCCTGCAGAAAAACAGGCCTGAGTTTTTAAATCCCAGGCCTGAGTTTCTTAAAGCGCAGGCTTGTCTTTGATAACCCTCCACCTTCCACTAATCACCATTTTAATCTCTCTCAGGAGGCACTTCACAAAACATCCTTCCACTTCGAAAGCCCTTACAGCAAAGGGTTTCAGAAGACAGTGGAACGTGGAGGGTTGATACAATATAGCTATAAGTTCTTTGACAAGGTAAAGTTGAAACAGAGGCCGTGTGGATATACAGGGATAGCCTTGATGGTACCGGCATGCAGAAGTATTGCGTTTTTAACAATGGCCAGACCTAAACCTGTCCCCCCCAGTTTTCGTGACCGACCTTTATCTACCCGGTAGAAACGTTCAAAGATGCGCTCCAGATGTTTGGAATCAACCCCTGCCCCATCGTCGCTGAAAGAAAATTCATAATACCCTTCCTTGTTGTTCTTAAGGGTAATTGTAATGTGAATATGTTCGCCGGCATACGCTATTGCATTATCCATCAAATTGCGGAATATGGAATAGATGAGCGACATATTCCCCTTCATGGGGATGGGAGTATTCAATTCATTAAATACGGTTATATGTCGCTCTTCCAATTGCAGGGAAAGCTCATTCAGGATAGTATTTACCATTACTTGGATGTCAAACGCCTCCATTTCTAACATATCGGAAGCATCGTCCATCCTGTTTAGCAATGAAATATCTTTCAACAACCTCGCCAGACGATTACTTTGGGCATAGCACTTTTCTAAAAACAACTCGCGTTTCTCAGAAGTAATCTCAGGATTACTGACTATTGTTTCCAGATAACCCTGAATACTGGCTACTGGCGTTTTGAGTTCATGGGCTACATTTTGAGTAAGCTCTCTTCTTTGCTGTACCTGGATGGCCTTCTGCTCTAGTAATTTCTCTCGCCCATCCAGCAGTTCCTCTTTGGTATGTATCATCCTTTTGTAGATACGTATCAGATGCTGCGAGATATCTCCAAGTTCATTCTTGGGAAAACGCACTTCTTCCTCTTCGTCTATCGGATCATTTCGGTCTACTTTCAAGGCAAACTCACGCAAGCTGGTAATGGACACATCGATTTTACGAATTATAATATAGAAGATCACTGCAAGCACAAACAGCAAAAGCACCGCAAAGACGATAAAGCCATAATCTACCGCCAGTGAATTGCTGAGTGCAACGCCATAAGGCAAGGCGCTTCGTACCACATACTTATCCGGTTTGAGAGTAGCTACATAAAAAAAATCTTTCTGCATTGTCCCCGAATAGCGCCGTACGTTGTAACCCGTACCATCCTTCAGGGCCTTTCTTATCTCGGGGCGGGCCCGATGGTCTTCCAATTCGGAATAATCTTTCTTTTTACTGTCATAAAGCACCTTCCCCGAGAGGCTGATTATTGTGATACGCAATTGCGAAATAGGATGTTCTTCCAGAAAGAGGTCTAAAAGATTTTCCAGTTGTGGGGATGGAGTCTGGATGCGTACGGGCAATTCCCGTGTAAGGGTTTCTATTATCAGTTGATTGTAGTCTTGCAGTTTCTGATTCATCAGACTGACCTTATACTCCCTTTCCCTCTTATACTGGTAGCTGATCATACACAGAAAGAAGAAGAAGAAGAGTGACAAGACCGACAAAAGCAGTGTCTGTGCAAAGGAGGAACGGTACGTTTGTTTCCTTTTCATTTTCTGATAAGCAAGTTTCTATTCCTGTTCAAAGAAGTACCCGTATCCCAAACGCGTGATAATGCATTTTCCATATTCACCGATCTTCTTGCGCAGGCGGGTAATGTTTACGTCGATAGTGCGGTCTACCACACATACCTCGTCAGTCCAGACCTTTGACAATATCTCATCACGTGAAAAAACACGTCCCTTGGACTGGAGCAAGAGGGCCAGTATTTCAAATTCTTTTTTGGTCAGGACCGTTTCCTGTCCGTTCACCGTAACGCTTTTCCTTTCCAGGTCCAGATGTAGATCCTTATACGTGATCTTTTGCTCGTTATGTACTGCAGAAACAGCACTTCTGCGTAATACGGCCTTGACACGCGCCAGCACATCGCGGAGAGAGAAAGGCTTTGAGATGTAATCATCCGCCCCGAGGTTAAAGCCGGTCATGGCATCATCCTCTGTATCTTTAGCCGTTATAAATATAATAGGTATCTTTTCTGTTTCCTTTTTCTTCTTCATCTGGCTGGCCATTCTGAAGCCCGAAACCTCTCCCATCATGATATCCAACAAGACAAGATCATACTGGCTTAAATCTTTTTGGAGAGCTTCTTCGGCAGAATTGGCTATATCTACATCATATCCTTCATTCTCAAGATTGAATTTAAGGATTTCACAAATGTCGTTTTCATCGTCTACAACCAATATTCGATAACTCCTTGTACTCATATTTTTCTTTTTTAAATTACTTGATTACAAATATGCACCTTTTCCCGTGATCGGCAATGAAGAAATTAAATTGATTCCAAATTTTCTCTGAAATCTGACTGAGAAATCATCCTTTTGTCATGGATATGCAACAAATATTTCGTTTCTTTGTGCAGAATTCATATTTTAGTAGGATGCAATATACGTTTTTCGACTTCATGCAATTGATGGGGTCACTCGGACTTTTCCTGTATGGAATGATTATCATGAGTGAAGGTTTGCAGAAGACAGCAGGCGACGGTCTGCGCAAAATTCTTACCGCGATGACTACAAACCGGGTTATGGGAGTATTAACCGGTGTGGCTATTACTGCATTAATTCAGTCATCCTCAGCTACTACCGTAATGGTAGTCAGCTTTGTGAATGCCGGGTTATTAACTCTTACCCAGTCTATCGGTGTAATTATGGGAGCTAATATTGGTACTACCGTCACAGCCTGGATTATTTCAGTCTTTGGTTTTAAAGTAGATATCTCCACCTATTGCTTCCCTTTGTTTGCCATTGCGCTACCTATGCTGATTTGTGCAAAGAACACGTGGAAGTACGTGGCTGAGTTTATATTCGGATTCTGCTTCCTCTTTATGGGCTTGGCTTTGTTGAAGGCTAATGCACCTGATCTCAGCCAAAATCCTGAGATGCTGGATTTTGTACAAAACTATACCGACCTTGGCTTTTTCTCTATCATTCTGTTCCTTCTGATAGGTACTCTCCTTACGATGATTGTGCAGGCCTCTGCAGCTACCATGGCTATTACGCTTATCATGTGCGCAAACGGTTGGATTGATTATTCACTCGGAGCCGCACTGGTGCTGGGCGAAAATATCGGTACCACGATAACGGCCAATCTGGCTGCACTGACGGCCAACACACAATCAAAGCGTGCCGCATTGGCGCATCTGGTGTTCAATGTCTTTGGAGTGTTGTGGGTATTGGCTGTGTTTTATCCTTTTGTCAATGCCGTTTCGTGGGGAGTGGATACATTTCTGAACCCAACTGATCAAGACGTGGCGGTTTCCTATAAATTATCTGCCTTCCATACTTGTTTTAATATATGTAATGTGTGTTTGCTTATTTGGTTCGTTCCACTTATCGAGAAGACTGTGACCCGGTTTATTCCCGGAGGTAAAAAGGATGAAGACGACGAGTACCGTCTCCGTTTTATTGGTGGCGGATTGCTCTCTACCTCAGAACTGTCCATTCTTCAGGCCGAGAAAGAAATCATAGTATACGGAGAGCGTACTCAGAAGATGTTCTATATGATTGGTGATATGATGCAGGCAATAAATAAGAGCAACGAAGTAAATGTGATCTACAACAGAGTGAAGAAGTACGAAAACATCAGCAACAATATGGAAGTCGAGATAGCCAATTATTTAAATTCTGTATCAGGAGGACATCTGAGTCTGGATAGTAAATCGGAAATCCGTGCCATGCTTCGTAAAACAACCGAGATAGAAAGTATTGGCGACAGCTGCCTGAATCTGGCTCGTGCCCTCAAACGGAAAAAGGATGACGGCTTGCACTTCACTGAGAAACAGAAGGAGCATATAGCTGCCATGCTCGACCTGTGTGATAAAGCCATCATTCAGATGCTGGCATTATTACAAAAACACGACCTTACCCCTCACGATGTGGAGCTTTCTTATAAGCTGGAAGATGAAATAAACATCTATCGAAATCAATTAAAGAACATGAATCTGGCCGATGTAAGCGAGAAGAAGTACGATTATCCGATCAGTGTAATTTATATGGATTTCATTAACGAATGCGAAAAATTAGGCGACTATGTAATAAATGTCATCGAAGCCAGTTTGGAAGAGAAGTTATCCAAATAAATAGAATTAAAACAGTAAAGCCATGATAGAACCTCCTTACTCCCCCGCCCCCGACCGCTATGAGGGTGGGATGCCTTATCGCCGATGCGGTAATAGCGGTGTGTTACTTCCTGCCCTTGCCTTAGGTCTTTGGCATAATTTTGGTGGAGTAGACACTTTTTCCAATGCACAGTCAATGGCGCATTACGCCTTTGACCGTGGTATTACCCACTTTGATTTAGCCAATAATTATGGTCCTCCTTACGGATCGGCAGAAGAAACGTTCGGCTTATTAATGGAACGTTCCTTTCGCCCCTATCGTGATGAACTGTTTATAAGCACCAAGGCTGGTCATGATATATGGCCTGGTCCTTATGGCAATTGGGGCTCTCGTAAGTCCCTCATGGCAAGCCTCAATCAGAGTTTGCGGCGCATGAAGCTGGATTATGTGGATATATTTTACACACACCGTTATGACCCTGATACTCCCTTGGAAGAAACGATGCAAACGCTTGTGGATATCGTTCGCCAAGGTAAGGCTCTCTACATAGGGCTTTCCAAATACCCGTACGAGGTGGCAGAGCGTGCCTATCGCTACCTTAGAGAACGGGATGTGCCCTGCTTAGCGTACCAAGGGAAACTGAGCTTATTACATCAGGTGCCTGTGCAAGAAGGTATTCTGCGCCAAGCTGCCGAGCAAGGCGCCGGATTTGTAGCCTTCTCCCCTTTAGCGCAAGGCTTGCTTACCGACCGTTATTTGAAGGGTAACGTGCCTTCCGACTCTCGCATGGCAAGAGGTGCATTCCTGAAACAAGAAAATCTTACAGACGAGTTGCTGGAGCAGCTTCACGCTCTGAATGATTTGGCTCGCGATCGCGGTCAGGCTCTTGCCGAGCTGGCCCTAAGCTGGGTATTGCATTACAAAGAGGTTACCTCCTTAATTATTGGCGCCAGCTCTACAGCACAATTGGCCAATAACCTAAAAGTTCTGGAGGATGCCCCCCTTACTGCCGAAGAGCTTGCTTTCATTGATGAGATCCTGCACCCGGAGAAATAATGCTAGTTTAATAAGATTGTACTTTTAACACCTTAAATTATGTACTATTGAAACCTTTTAAGTACAATCTTTGCCTACATTTGCTTCTGGTTTAGCTAAATGTTCACTTTTTATTTACCTCATAATAAAACCATTTAACATCATGATTCGTAGATTTATTTTAAACGAAGTGTCCTATTTTGGACCCGGTGCACGCCAGGTGTTACCCGAAGAGATCGGCCGTTTAGGTTTGAAGAAAGCGTTTGTAGCTACAGACAAGGATTTAATTAAGTTTGGAGTAGCTGATAAAGTACTTACGGTACTTGACAAAGCAGGTATTCCCTACGAGATATTTAGCGAAATCAAACCCAACCCTACCGTTACGAATGTAAAAGCCGGAGTAGCTGCATATGCTGCATCCGGAGCTGATTTTATCCTGGCTATCGGAGGTGGTTCTTCTATTGATACTGCCAAAGCCATCGGTATTATTACAAACAACCCCGAGTTTAGTGACGTAGTTTCTCTGGAAGGCGTAGCTCCTACCAAGAAAAAGACAGTGCCTATCATCGCTCTCCCTACTACTGCCGGTACAGCTGCCGAGGTGACCATTAACTATGTAATCACCGACGAAGAGAATAAGAAGAAGATGGTATGTGTAGATCCTAACGACATCCCCGCACTGGCTATTGTGGATGCTGAATTGATGTACACCCTTCCCAAAAGTCTTACAGCCGCTACAGGTATGGATGCCCTGACTCACGCCATAGAAGGTCTTATTACCAAAGGAGCTTGGGAAATGAGCGATATGTTTGAGATCAAAGCTATCGAAATGATTACTCGCTATCTGGAAACTGCAGTAAACGAGCCCAACAATGCCGAGGCCCGCGACGGTATGGCTGTGGCACAGTACATTGCCGGTATGGCATTTTCTAATGTAGGTCTTGGAGTAGTACACGGTATGGCCCATCCGCTGGGTGCGATCTTTGACATTCCCCACGGTGTGGCAAATGCCGTATTGCTGCCCACTATCATGGAATACAACATGCCCGCCGCATTAGATAAATATGTAGACATCGCTAAAGCTATGAACGTATACTCCTGCGGTATGACTACCGAAGAAGCCGCCTGCGCTGCGGTAGAAGCTGTGAAAGCGCTTTCCATTAAGGTAGGAATCCCGCAACACCTTAGCGAACTGGGTATTAAGGAAAGCGATCTGCCGATTCTTTCCGCCTCGGCCATTGCTGATGTATGTACCCCCGGTAATCCGCGCGAGGTGACAGAGGAGGTTATACTTGACTTGTATAAGAAGGTACTATAACAATCCTCCCCTGCATAAGGGAATAAGATTAGCGCTAAAACCAAAAGGGTAACCCCATGGTTTTAGCGCTAAATTTATGTGGAGAACAGACTAAAGCAGGGCGGTTACAATTCAACAATCTCCTCCGGAGCATTAGTGAGCTTCATGATCCCGTCACGGGTCAGCGCCCAAGTATTCTCTACTCCTACCGCACCTATGCCGGGCAGTACTATTTTTGGCTCGAGGGCAAAGACCATACCGGGCTCCAGCTCCTGTCGGATACCTGGGGCAAAGACTGGTGCTTCATTGATCTCTATGCCTACTCCGTGGCCGATAAAACGTGCTTGCTGGGTGCTTCCCATAAAACGGTCAGCAAAGCCAGCCTTTTCAGCTATGGATATGCCTACTTTATATAGATCTTCACATAGGATGCCAGGCTTGGCCTTCTCTATAACAGCCTGCTGAATGTCGATACAAACCTGGTGCGCTGCATAGGCCTCGGGAGTAAGCTTACCAATGGAAAACACGCGACTCATATCGCTCATATATCCATTGAAGTTGCCCCCCATATCTACCATGACACTTTGGCCTTCTTGCAGCACGGTGCCATTCATCCCTCCCGGAAGCGCAGGATCTACCCCCTCGCCACCCAGCGCAAAATCATAGGGCGAAGGGGCTGATGCATTGTCGCCCGCAAGAACATGGCCCATAAAGATCTCCATGCTCTGACCGAAGACTCTGAAAATACCAAGGCATCCCTCCCGGCGCATAAGGTGTTCTACCTCAATGGCCAGATCGTTATCGGTCATTCCGGAGCGGTATGCAGCAGGAATCTGGCTGTATGCCTTTTCATGTAGAATGCCCGCACGACGAAACATCTCAATTTCCAGGTCGGTTTTTATGCTACGCGCCTGGCGGATGAGCGGGGTACCATTCACCACTTCCGCATCTGGAAATAAGGCAGCCAAACGGGTATAGGCGGTATAAGGAAGTTCGTCACCTTCCAGCATCACCTTTGTAGGCATAGGAAGTCCTTCCTCTAGCAGGATGCCCGGAATATCTTCGGGCTTACGGATGGAAAAAAGCAACTCGCCCGAGAGATTGTTGGGGCGTTTTACAAATAGACGAGCTGGCGCATTAAGTGGCAGATACAGGTATCCGCTAACAATACGTCCGCAGGTATATAACAAATTTACATTACAGGTAATAAGGGCAGCTTCGATACCTTGTGCTGCCATGAAGACGCGTATCTTATCGCGGCGTGATTTTAATTCCGGTAGTAACATGAGCGTTGTTTTGAGTAGTAAAAGGGGCGAATCACCTCCGCCCCTTCTCTTTTATAATTAAATACCTAATGATTTTTTTACATTTTCAATCTTCACATCTGCTTCCTGATCAGCCCGGTCGTAACAACCGCGGCATTTCATCTCTCCCTTCACTTCCACATAAAACTTGATCTTAGGTTCTGTTCCTGAGGGGCGTACGCTAACTTTAGATCCGTCTTCGGTAAAGTACTGCAATACATCGCTTGTTTCGGGCATATCAAGTGTAGTCACTTTGCCATCGCCATCAGTAGCTTGCAGAGAGAGGAAGTCTTTTACAAGTACCACCTTGCTTCCGGCCAGTTCGCGGGGAGGGTTGTTACGGAAATCAGTCATCATCTGCTGAATTTCTTCCGCACCACTCTTTCCTTTCTTCACTACGCTGATACCTTTTTCTTTGGAGAATCCATATTCTACGTAGATATCCTGCATAAGTTCGTAGAGCGACTTGCCCTGATCCTTAGCCCAGGCTGCAATTTCGCAGATCAGGCAGCAGGCAGATACAGCATCTTTGTCGCGTACGAAATCTTCGGCTAAGAAACCATAGCTCTCTTCACCTCCGCCGATATATTTCTTGGTGCCTTCATTCAGACGGATTTCACGGGCAATCCATTTAAAGCCAGTGTAGCAGTCCATCATTTCCAAGTTGTTGCGGTCGGCAATTACCTTGATGACCTCGGTTGTTACGATGGTTTTTACGATGTACTCATTGCCGGTAAGCTTATTGAGGGCCTTCATATTGCTGATGATGTAATACAGAAACATAAGGCTGGTCTGGTTACCGTTGATAAGTGTCCACTCGCCCTTGTCATTCTTGGCAGCAATACCTACACGGTCTGCATCGGGATCACTGGCCATTACCAAGTCGGCATCTACTTCCTTGGCCTTCTCAATAGCCAAGTTCAGGGCCGCGGGTTCTTCGGGATTAGGACTTACCACAGTAGGAAAATCGCCGCTTACCACATTCTGCTCGGGTACGGCAATTACATTTTCAAAGCCCCACATTTTCAATCCTCTGGGGATGATGTGTACGCCTGTACCGTGGATGGGGGTATATACGATCTTCAGATCTTTGTGCCGTGCAATGACAGCTGGGTCAATGCTTACCGTTTTTACGGCATCCAGATAGGCTTGGTCTATATCTTCACCGATGATCTGGATAAGATCAGGATTGCCCTGAAACTTGATGTCTTCCGCCGAAGCTACTTTGTTTACTTCATCAATAATGCCGGTATCATGTGGGGCAAGTACCTGTGCACCGTCTTCCCAATACGCTTTGTAGCCATTGTATTCTTTCGGGTTGTGGCTGGCAGTGATATTGATACCACTCTGGCATCCCAAATGGCGGATAGCGAAGCTTATCTCGGGTGTAGGACGAAGGTCGTCAAAGAGGTATACTTTGATACCGTTTGCTGAGAATATTTCAGCAGAAATTTCGGCAAACTTGCGACTATTGTTACGACAGTCATGACCTATCACCACGCTGATTTGCGGCAGATCCTTAAAGTTCTTGTTTAAGTAGTTGGCAAAGCCTTGTGTAGCCGCCCCTACAGTATATATATTCATGCGGTTGCTACCTACGCCCATAATGCCGCGCAGCCCGCCTGTTCCAAATTCCAATTCTCTGTAAAATGCTTCAATCAGATCGGTTTTATCCTCTGCAGCAAGCATCTTCTTCACCTCTTCCTGAGTTTCTTTATCGTATGCCGGAGAAAGCCATTTCTCTGCTTTTGCACTCACTTCCACCAACAACGCATCGTTATTTGCCATATTAATCAAGTTTACTGGTTATCATATTTTGCTACAAAAGTACGGCATATTCTTTTTCCGTCCTAATATTTAGTGTATAAATTCCTCTAAAAAGAGTTAGTAAAAGGGTGCCCAGAGAATAAGCACACGAAACTGTTTTATGCTCATTCCGGTATGTACAGTACCACTGTTGACATGGGGGCTACGGACAAACTAGGAACCTTCACGGTGCTTTTGGAAGGAAGCTCTACCACCCCTTTTGCTTTGGGTATTTCCAAGGTAAAGTTACGGTCGCGGGTACAGTTCATGCCGATGAGGTAGTTTCCGTAACGCAGGGTGTAGAAGTCGCCCCTTCCGGCGTAGATATTCTCTTGTCCGGGTTTCCAGCTTATTCCATCGGGTACTTTTGCGATGGGGAGTTCTTCGCCTGTATGTGCGGATTGTACTCCCGGATAGAAATCACGGGCATCAGAGAAGTGCAGGTTTACTCGTCCCGGGCGTTTGTACTTCAGACCGCTGTCGGTAAATTTCACATCCTCAAATACGGTGGCTACATGATCAGTCTCCGGAGTCATATAATGTATGCGGGCCAGGAAGTTTACCGCATAATTGGAGCGCCAGTACAGGGATGCATAGAATATCTCTTCGCCGTTCTTAATGGCTACCACACCTATCTCTTCGTCACTGAACACCACATCGGGCATTCCCTTTGACATAGGAAGCTTGGCATTTCTGTGGGGTTGATTCTTGATAAGTTCGTAGTTTTGGGGCACTCTCAGCAGGTTGTATATGGATTGGGTACCACGGTCGGTCATTCGTTCCTTTACCACTGAGAAGAATTGGTTGTCGTCCAGCATCTGCTGCGCATGGGCAATCATATTGGGGTTCATTGTGGAAGCGGTGACCATGAAAGGCTCTGTTTCCCGGGTATAGCCTTTCTCTCCATACAGGATGTTGGCGGGGTAATATCCGTGGTCACGCCAGCCAATTACAGCCTCGGCGCGCATGGCGCGGTATCCATCGTTATCTAGGGACGGATAACGAAAGTAAGAACGGGCCTTGGCCATCTTAAGTATCTGCTCCCGGATGATTGCATCTCTTGAGTCGCCCAGACACTTTTCGCCTGTTACATCGTAAATCAGGTTCATCCAGTGGAGTATCTCGCCGTAACCGCCCACAAAGCCTAGTTCTTTTGTCAGGCCCTTTTCGGTCAGCTGGAAGTAGTTCGTTCCCAAAGGCTTTTCCGGGCCTTCATTTGTTTCTCGGCCTAGCCAGGGAGCAAGACCCATTGATTCATACAAATACCTTAAAGGCTGATACACAGGCAATGCCTTTTCGTACTCCACCACTGCCAGTATACGGTTTACATGATAGAGGTATAAATCCACAATCATACTCTGGTTGGTGTATTGCCGGCGGTGTGTTTTGGCGTATTCCACGCAGGATGTCAGGAGTTCCGACCAATTTTGGCGTCTTGTCCGTCCATTCTCCATCTTTGCATCAAGCACCTCTCTGATCTGAGGAACAAAGAAATAAATGGCATTACAGGTCTTACCCGCTGTACTCCATGTCTCAATGAATGAGGGCTTTTCCTTGAACTGATTGTAGAAACGATCTGTTTCTGAAATTACTTTTTGTATGACCACGTCTTTCTTATATGCGGTTGTCCAGGGCACATAATAGGCCTCTGCAATAAGCAGTAACTCATCCTCCGAATTGTTTTTTCTGGCAAGAATTTTGTTTATCTCAGTATTCACCAAGTTTTTCACCTCTGTCAGCACTTCCTCTCCTGGTGCAGTACGTACGGTCGCTTGGGGTTCTTTTCCTTGTTTCTCGCTTTTAGAAGGTATAAAACAAGTCCCGGTATGTGTATAGCCTTTGTACAGTGCTTTTGAGGGTTTCACCATCGGTTTCTGATAACTATCGAATGTTTCGCCGTACCGGAAGATGCTGCCGGTGGAGCGAATGCTCAGCTCTATCTCTTTCTTTCCTTTCGTCATACTGAGGGGCAGAGGCAAGGTGGTATAGGTAAACCTGCCCTGATAAGGAGCATCCTCATTGGCAATGTCCAGCATATCATAGTCACCCAAATGACGATAACCTATCTGTTTACCCTCGCAAAACAGGATCAGTATATTGCTGTTACCTGTATCCGATCCCCAAAAGCGGACAGTAAAGTAATTCTGCATATCGGGATTTACCTTCATTTTAAAGGTCATGTTTCCCCCTTCTACCCGCTCGCCTTCTACAGGCAGGAGCTGGCGGGCGGGTTCATTAAGTCCTCCCTTTATGATCTGGCTACTGATTTGAGACAAAGAATGTCTCTTTTCAGAAGAGGGATTGCCGAAGACTATTTCATCAACGGGTTTTGTTTGCGCAAAAGTATGTAACGCGATAAATGACATTAGCATGCTAAAAATTACTGTCTTTCTCATGGAATATAATACTCTTTATAAGTGTGTAAAAGTACAATTAAAGCGGGAAATTACTCCTGTATCAGTTGTATAATATAACTGTAACTGTATTGTTTGTCCCACAGGCGGTATTCATTATGCGGGAACATCCCCCAACTATTGTCACCTCCCAGGCCGCGTTGTTTAAGATCCACATGCAGAAATACATTCTCCTGCGGGATGATATCAATAGTATGCTGCATCTTGCGGGTGAGTCCCGGATCCAGGTCTTCAGGGGTCACGTGCAAGGCTGAGAATGCAATGGGTTGCATACCTGTCACCTTGAGGCCTACTCCTTCTTTACTCATCAATGTCAGCCAGCGTACATCAATCTTATTACCTGTTTCCTGCGGACGGATGTACCAGTAAAGTTGGTTGGCCACCTTATCCTCGTATTGCCCAATAAATGCTCCTGACCAGCGGTCAATGTAATTCTCCACCGGGCCACGTCCGTAATACGTCAGGTTATCATACTGTTTAAATAGCTCCATACGCATCCCGAAACGAGGTAGTTCCGGCAGTTTCTTTCCTTCCATGTCAATAGAGGCGGTAACGGCTACCGATCCGTCCTTACGGATCAGGTACTCCACCGTATAAGGTACCTGTATGTCATTCAGTAGGTATTCAATCTCTACAGGAAGGCCGTTTTCCGTCAAATCCCCCACCACTGCTTTCTGTACACTGCGGTTGACCTGTGCCGAACGCCATACGCCGGAAAGATTGGGCAGCCTGTTTCCGAAATCATTGTCTATAGGCGCTCTCCAGAAGGCAGGTTCCGGATACTGTTTAACCGGTTTCTTTCCATTGATGGCATATTCAGTGAAAACGCCTTTTTTTAAGTCTATTTTTCCGGTGATGCTACCTGAGGAGAATGAAAACACATCATCTACCGTTTCATAAGTCAGTTCTCCGGCGGGGGCAGAAAGATGTTCAAAGAAAGAAGTACGGCTTAGCATAAACTGCTCTTTGGCCACTTCATGCCCGGCGGGGATCAGTTCGGTTGCCGTTTTCTGGTAGGCGTATATGTTGAGGAAATACTCGTTTCCGTCTTCCGAGATGACAGGAAGATCCAGTTTCACCTCTTTTGTGGCATGCGGAAGCAGTGAGACACTAAAATGGCCGCTTGTAGTTTTCTCGCCATTCTTGTGGAGTTCCCATGTAAATGTATACTCATCCAGATTCGTAAAATCGTAGCGGTTGCATACAGAGATCAGTCCTTTGCTCAGGTCTTTTGCGCTGAATTGGACGTATTGATACACCTTCTTCACCTCGTGGAGCGAAGGCTTCGGGGTACCGTTGGCTGCTACTACCCCATCGGCACCGCTATTCTCTTCGATAGGCCACACGTAGCTGCCCTTCTTGCCGTTGTACATCCAGTACTGGCGGTCGTCCTGGTTTTCAACAGGCATCTTGATACCCTGGTCCATCCAGTCCCAGATGAACCCGCCTTGTAGGTTAGGGCTGTCATAGATCATGTCCCACAGATCCTTAAAGTTACCATTGCTGTTACCCTGTGCGTGGGCATATTCACACATGATATAGGGCCGTTGTTTACCGGAGTTTCGATAGTCATTCATGCGCCCTACATTAGGATACATGGGGCATACGAGGTCTGTGTTCCAGTCCTCCCAAGCCTGTTCAAACTGTACGAAACGGCTGGGATTATATTTCTTCAGGCGCAGGTATTCGTCATGAAACACCTTGCCGTTACCACATTCATTACCCATGGACCAGCCAATGATGGAGGCATGGTTCTTATCGCGCTCCACCATACGGGTGATACGGTCTATATGCGCAGGTGCCCATTCGGGGCGGTAAGCCGGATGGGGTATGGTGTCTTTGAAATAAGGCACTGATCCCATTCCGTGGGTTTCGATGTTGGCTTCGTCTACCAGGTAGATACCGTATTGGTCGCACAGCTTGTACCACAAGGAATTGTTGGGGTAATGGCTCAAACGTACGGCATTGAAATTATACTGTTTCAGCATTTTCAGGTCGTGCATCATGATTTCACGGGTCTGCACATGACCTAAAGAGTCGTTGTGTTCGTGACGGTTTACACCTTTTATATAGGTGGGTACTCCGTTGATGTGCAACTTGGCATTTTTGATTTCCACCTTACGGAAGCCTATTTTATAAGAGGTGATTCCTACCGGCTCTTTACCCGCATCCAGCAGAGTTAGTACGCAGTCGTACAGATTGGGATTTTCTGCATTCCAGCTTTTTACACTCTTAATGTTACCGCTGAAAGTCAGCGTTGTGAGTTCTTTGCCAATATTGAACGGTTTCTGTTGTGTCAGGACTTCCTTGCCGCTCTTGTCGAGAATCTGTAACTGTACACTGCCTTTTTTCAAAGTATTGCCTTCAAACTGGCGCAGATCCACCGTCGCCTGAAAGATTCCATCCTTATAACGGCTGTCCAGATCAGGCTTCAGAAAGAAATCCCAGATGGTCAGTTTAGGGTATGCCTGTAGGAATACATCCCGCTCGATGCCTGTGAAACGCCAAAAATCCTGGTCTTCCATGTAGCTTCCATCGTGCCAGCGGTACACCTGTACGGCAAGGATGTTTTCCCCGTCCTTCAGGTGCTTGGTGACATTGAACTCCGCCGGGGTCTTGGCAGCCTTGGTCATTCCTACCTGTATCCCGTTCAGAAAAATGCGGGCATAGCCTGCAATGCTCCCAAAGTGAAGCAGAATTTCCTGATCCTTCCAGTTCTTTTCTACTTTGAAACGCTTGCGGTATGTGCCTACGGGGATGTCAATATCAATATAGGGAGGGTTGGGGGTCCACTGGTAACGGATGTTGGCAAAGATGGGCGAACCAAAGCCCTGGAATTCCCAGTTGGAGGGTACGTCTATATCGGCCCAGTCCTGATCGGAAAGATCGGTACGGTAAAAATCCTTTTGGCTCTTCTCAATGGTGGGTACATACGTAAACTTCCACGTCCCGTTCAATGACTGATACCAGGGTGAACATGTGTATTCATCCTGAATGGCATCTTTGTTGTTTGTGTACAGCATTAAGTCGGCATGTGGTTTTTCCTTGTTCCACTCGTAGCGCACGGGGTTTTCCCATTCGTTCTGTTGAGCGCAAAGTACGTTCACGCCTAAGAGGTGCATGAGGATGCACCAGCTAAAAAATCGTTTTCCCATATTTCAATGATTCGTCAATTATTCAACTTCAAAGGAGGAATCAGCATAAGATTCCTCCTTTGAAATAGTAATACGGATCATTACATCCGGTTACTTAATGGGAATGACTATTTCAGGCTATTTTCCGTTACTTATTATTTCCGTTACCGTACGCGAGAGAACCGGACTCCCATAGAATGAGGAAAAGCCATCCTCCTTTTGCGAGGAACCTTGCACATGGGCAATGAAGAAAGCATACACCCCATCCCGCTTGTTAATCCAGGGATACGCTCCCGCCCAACCGGGGGAACTGATCTGGTAAGCCTCGCCAGTTTCTTCATCAACCAGCTCACGCCATTCGCCCAACCCATATACTCCGTTGTGGTGCTGCCCCAGGGCGCGTGCCACATATTCATCGGGCTTCACTGTGGCAGTACCTACCTGGTCTTTTTGCATCTC
Source organism: Bacteroidaceae bacterium (assembly GCA_031552405.1). Lineage (GTDB taxonomy): Bacteria > Bacteroidota > Bacteroidia > Bacteroidales > Bacteroidaceae > UBA1794. The sequence continues at coordinate 84,211 of JAVBMN010000045.1, forward strand.
CTGCACGGTTTCAGGTTTCAGAATCTGTGTTCCGTTATACATACCCTCGTGATAAATCATTTTCAGGAAGTGCATAAAATCATTCAGTGTGGTACACAATCCGCCTCCCAGCATGGGAGCATGACCACCGTCGGTATTCACCGGGGTAAAATGCGAGTGAGTCATCCCCAATGGATGGGCAATAAGCTCCTGAAAAAGATCCTCAAACTCCCGGCCTGCCGCTTTCTCTGCCATACTCCCGGCAATCTGCATACCCAGGCCACCGTATTCAAAACGCGTACCATAGGCAAAAACAGTATCAAGAGGAAGGATCTCAGCCACGGCAGAATCCAGGTAGTTGTAGGTATCCACACGCGGATCAGGAAGATAAGGACGCACTCCGGAGGTATGGGAAAGCAGGTTCCGCAGGGGAATCCTTCCCTTCGGATCGCCTTTGAACTCAGGAAGCCATTTCTCTACCGGATCGTCCCAGCCCAGAGCCGTGCGGTCTACTACAGCAGCTACTACAGCCGCAGCCACCCATTTCCCGGCGGAGGCTACATACACTTTCGTATCAGGGGTAAATGTACCGTAACTCTTTTCAAACAATATAATATTGTTCTTTACTACACATACAGCCGATCCGGGATAATAGCCACGCTCCATCCATCCGCTAATGAGCGAGTCAAGCGGGGTGAAATCATATTTCACTTGTTCGGTTGCAGGATGGCAAGAACTTAACAGAATGCTGCTGGAAAGCCCTAAAATGATATTAAAGATCTTTTTCATATACTTGATGGTGTAAAAATGGTGTCTTCATATTCCTTTTTCTCATTATGGTATCTATATTTTGTAGGGGCGGATTGAATCCGCCCGATATCTAAAAATGGAACTGTTTTCAGCGGGCGGATTCAATCCGCCCCTACTCTAAACACACAAATAGTTCTTTGTAGGCATCCAAAGCTACCTGTTTTTATTGAATCTCATTCAAAAATTCCTGCAAAGCAGCATTGAATTCCTCCGGACGCTCCATGTTCATCATGTGTCCGCAGTCGTCAATGATGAGCATCCGGCTGTGGGGAAGGTAATCCAGCACCTCGGGGTGTGCGGGGAAACGGTTTCCGGGAGCCCGGCCTTCCACAATTAAAGTAGGTACAATAGGGCGGTTCTTTTTGAGTTCCTCATAAGCATCATTTCCGGCAGTGACTCGTACTTCTTTATGCAGAGGCTGCCAGGCATCCCACGCAGCAATCATTTCCCACAGTGGAGCACGCATACGCTCCCGTTGCGTACCGCCGGAGTTCATCAGGCCGTTGAACCATTCCTGCTTCATGACCTCCACTCCTTTCACTTTGAGGACGGCAATTTCTTCGTCGCGCCGGGCGGCTTCTTCCGAAGTCATAGGCTGGCTGGGGCCTTTACCGGCACGTACATTTCCACTGGCCAGAAAGGCAGCTCTCATTCTTTCTGGGTACCATCCCAGCATATCGGCACCTATATATCCGCCCAGTGAAAGGCCTACGATATGCGCTTTCTCAATATGCAGGGAGTCCATGAGGGCTACAAGATCCTGCACGTGGGTAAACTGATAATCCTCCGTCTGTGGGGAAGATACGCCATATCCGCGCAGGTCATAACGGATGGCGCGGTACTTTTCTGCAAAGACAAGGAACTGTTCGTTCCACATACGGTGATCCAGTGAATGACCGTGAATGAAGATGAGAGGAGTCCCCTCACCCGCTTCTTCATAATACAGGGAGCCGTTTCCTACAGGGATACGGCCGCATTTGGTGGGTTGTGCATGCAAAGGCAGGAGGATGCAGGCAGTAAGAAAGGTACAAATCAGATGTTTCATATTATAAATTCCAATATACTACATAGCGTTCACGGTGAATGCGGTAGAGAGGCTCCAGGCGGATTCCTTCCACCTGAAAGGTCAACCCGTCAGCACCTGCTACAGGTTTGATGCTGTGCGAGAGGTTCTTACGATCCAGCGTAAGCTGATCTTTCATTCCGGCAGGGATGTGATAATCGTATGTATAATAGTCATTGTATTTATGCGGATCGCTGTACGGCGCTCCGTCCGTCATACCTTCCGTGCCCATACGGCCTGCCAGTACGAGGGGGCCGTACATTATGGCGGCTACATTGGGGTTGTCATTGGTGGCCTGAAGGTGCAGGCTCATGGGGAAACGGGCCTCTATCCGGTCGCCGTCTGCCCAGGTACGTTGCAGGGAGATGTAGCTGCCTGGTTTTCCTTTGACGGCTACCTTCTTACCGTTTACGGTCACTTCGGCTTTGCCCGACCAGTAAGGATACCGCAGGTACACCGTCATCTTTTGAGGGTTTTGCATGGAAAATGTCAGGCTGGTACGGTCACTCTCCGGGAATGAGGTTTCCTGTGTAACTCTCATCCCCCTCTCCTGCCAGTTAAGTGTGGTGGGAATAAACAGGTTTACAAACAGGTTACCTTCCTGATGGAAGTATACGCTTTCACCATACTTGGCCTGATTTTCAAAACCGCTTCCCACACAACACCAGAAGGAATGCTCCGGAGTGCTGTACACCTTGTGCGTACCCGCTTTCAGCGGCAGGAAGTAAGAGATCATTCCGGTGGCAGGATCCTGCTGCCCCAAGATGTGATTAAAAAGCGCCCGTTCGTAATAATCCATATACTGCGCATCAGCCTGCCAACAGAAAAGGTGGCGGGTGAGTTTCAGCATATTATATACATTACAACTCTCACCTGTGTATCCGGTCAGGTGTTTGCTGAGGGAATCTGTCTGTATAAACTTCTCCTTGTCACTGTTACTGCCTGTAGCAAAGGTTTGGTGGGTAATCACGGTATTCCAGAAGAACTCTGACAATGTGCGCCCGTGGGCATCGCCCGTGATTTCGTAGTTACGGGATTCGCCAATGAGCTTCGGTATAAATGTATTGGCATGCTTCAAGTTCAGATTGGTATTGCCCTCTTCCAGAGGCTTTAGTACCTCAGTATGATAAAAGAACTCCGCCAGCTTTCGGTACTCTTCTTTACCGGTAATGGAATATAGATTGTAAAAAGAGTCATTCACTCCGCCAAACTCATTGTGGATCATCTTCGTGCGGGTTTCTTCGCTCAGGGGCGAAAGTTTCCGCCAGGCCCAGTCAGCCATTCCGCAGGCCACCTGCAAAGCTTGCCGGTTATCGCAATAAAGATACTGGTCTATCAGCCCGGAGAAAATCTTGTGCAGTGTGTACCACGGCGCCCACACGCTTTCGCCCCGGATGTTGCGGTCAATCAGCCCTTCGCTGTAGGCGCTCAGGTATCCGGTACCGATGGTCTTCTGTACGGCCTCCAGGCCACTGACTATACTGTCGGCCTTTACTTTGTAAACCAGATCTCCGGTTTGTGCATACAACATGGCCAGTCCGGAAAGAATATGTCCGGTGCTGTGTCCGCGAAGCTCGCAGTCCAGTGATTCCCATCCGCCCAGCTTACTGAGGGTAAAGTACCCCCCTTCCCTCCCGCTCCACACACCCGCCTGAGTGCGGAAGCTGTGCAACAGGCGGTTCACATCCAATGAAAGGATCCAACGGGATTCCCGCCTCATATTTTCCTTAAACGGTGAATCAAGCAGGCGCACCCTGTCCAGGTCAAACGCCTCGGCCTGCAAAGGTATATTTACGGGCAATTTAAATTTTCCGGAGTGTTGCCCCGGATATACGGACTGTGCCTGGAGATCCCCACCAGTCACCACAGCACAAAAAGCAATTGCTGCTACAAGAAAAACTCGTTTCATGACAGAATATAAGTACGTTAATAACGTATATTACATACGAATAAGATACGAAAAACACCTATTACCTCTGTGAAATTGCAGCTAATCTTGAAAGAAAGAAGATCTGTTCACTAGCTTCGCAAAGCTTTTGTATACTTTAACCTGCATCATTCATACTCTATCTACTGCGAAAGAGTATGAATAATACAGGTTAAAAGAATAGAAAAAAAAGGAAATCCTACTTGTGGGTACAAACTTTTATCCCTACATTTGTGTTATTAAGTAACATTATACAGATATGCCTACATTATTTATCATTTTTGGACTTCGATTCTACTTCTATTCAGATGAGCATTTACCTATGCATGTACATATTGAAAATGGAGACGGAAAAGCTAAGGTAAGCATAGAACCTGAGATAGAAGTTCTTTCTAATAATGGAATAAAGCCCAAGGATATTAAAAAGGCTTTGACAATTATTGAAACATACAAAGATGATATCATTGAGAAATGGAATGAATTTCATGGATAATAACCTCTTAAACACAAGCGTATGAATACAATAAAAGAAATCTGGTTTTCCAATAACCGCATTTACATGCGAACTGGAGAGGGAAATGTATATAGTCGCCCATTAGAGGCGTTTCCTGTACTGAAAGAGGCGAATGAAGAAGAACGCCTGAATTTTAGAATTGGTAAGTTCAGTGATGATGTTCGTTGGGAATCATTGGATGAAGATATCCATGTTTCCAATTTTTTTGATACATCAGAGCCAGACAATGGAAATGAAATAGCCCTAATATTTAAACGTTTTCCGCAATTGAATGTCTCGGAAATTGCGCGTAGTATGGGAATCAACAAAAGCCTTCTCTCAAAATACATCTACGGAATTAAGAAACCAAGCGAACAAAGAAAGGAGCAGATTAAAGAAGCATTGCATCTTCTGGGGAAATCGCTAATGACTGTATGAGAACGATTCTCAATGCTTTTTACGAATAATACATCTTGCTTCCACGTTCCACCAACTTCTGAAACCCCTTCTCACAAAGCCTTTCGAAGTGGAGGGTTATTTTATTCTGTTTCCATAAGAGATTCTGGAGGTGGAAATGAAACGTGCGAAAGGAAAGTTTCAACAGCGCTACACCCGAAGAAAACACAGGCGTGAGTTCTGGCAATCTCAGGCCTGAAATTTGAAAACTCAGGCTTGGCTTCATGCAACTTTAGGCCTGCATTTCTCGTGCGCACCAGTCGAAAGATTGGAGCGCACCAATCGCTGAACTCGTGGGCACGAGTTATTGAACTGGTGGGCATGAGTTTTTTTGGCTCAGCGGATTTTTTGACTATGTCGCATTTTGTAGCACAACCTCCATCTGTGGAAGCATAACGTTCCACCTCGAAAAGCCTTTGTGGTAAAGGCTTTCAGAAGTCAGTGGAACGTGGAGGGTTGGGCACTTCATACACCACGGGAGGGCAACCTGTCGGCTGCCCTCCCGTTTACTGGAACTATTTATGTGTGTGAGATCAATCCTCCTTGAAAGGATTAGTGGTGTTCCAGTAATTGTTTACTTTTTCCTCGGTTCGGTTCGAACTAGAACCGTAATTCAATTGTATTGGATGCAGTAAAGACCGGGGTTTCCATCTGCAGGTCAATCACCTCAGTTTGTGGCTTCTGATATTCTTTTTTGGTATTCATTGCAATTGAGTGTTAGAAGTTAATAATTACTTTAGTCCCATTTATCAGGTAAGTACCTACGGGTAGAGGAATGATAGATGTACCTTCGGGTACACGGATTGTTTGTATCGAGCGGCCCTCAATAGTACCTATTTGTACACGCTGTGATTGAGTGGTAGTAATCTCTACCCCACCCTGTACAGCCACTGCCACAATGGGTGCCTTTCCGGCATTGCTGATCTGGCGGATCCCTGTAACGGAGTTGTTGTCGAAAATGCCGAAACGACTTGCATCCATTCCAATCCCCGTACGGATGGCATACGGCCAAAATGCTCCATTACTTACAGTCTTGTCAAAGGCAGATACCATTTCGCTACTGGTGTTGTAATCCGTTATTCCAAACTTATCAGTTCCGATGGCATACGATGCTTTATAATCGGCTACCAGTTTGTAGCTACTGCCTATAGCCACCTCGATAGGAGTTACTGCGGGTTTGATAATTCTATCACCACTGAAGGTTACATCACCTTCGATATTCATACCCTCTGCATATACATCCTCATCATTAGGCATCGCAATAAGGTACATGGTATTGGGCTCAATTGTGTTGGTAAGTTCATATCCCGCAGAAGTAGCTTTAAACAACCAGAAATCCGTATTGGGAGCAAGAGGCTTTTCTCCGAACTTCACAGTAGCAGCATAGGGAAGGCAGATGGTTTGCCAGCCGTTTTTGCTCTCGGTATTTACACCCTGCGCACTGAACGAACGAACATAAGAAACGGTTGCATCAAAATCTCCGGTGAGATTCAAATCTTGCTCATCATTTAACACAATGTCATCAATGGCTGTAAGTTTGAAATTGTCAAAACACATCCAAGTTTCACTGTATTCTCTTTCTCCCTTAATACCAATCGTCAGTGTTTCGCCGGCATTTACTACAATTCCCTTCAGCGCGTTATTCAGATACCAATTATTTGTATTGAAGGCTGTATTTGCACCCGACTGAGTAAAAGTTGCCAAACCTTCTGCATACACAGACAGCAAAGGTATTTTATATTCACGTCCGCCAGCTTCGGCATAAAGATATGTTTTGCCATCCTCTAATCCTTTATTATAATTGGAATTAGTAGGGGCCACACGAATAAAGCCTTGTACCGACAGTTGATATACGGCGGATGGTACATTATTTATAGACTGGCTAAAAGTGAAGGTCTGATCCGCTCCTGTCACATCTGTAGGTGCCCATAGCTGATAATTGTTATAATCAAGCTTTCCAGCCCATGAGCTGCTCCACCCTCCGGTTTCAGGAGTTGTGGGATTTACATCAAATTTAGGATTGATGATGAGATTCGTTCTGTCAATACCAATAGAAGGCGCGCGGAGTGCTTTCTCAATAGGGTAATACGCAGAGGCAAAAGTGGTCAATGCAGTATTAATAGTTGCTACATCCGCATCTGAATTATACAATGCATCAATTACATTGTATGCCTGTTGATAGTCTGAATAGGCCGCCTCATTTATGAAATATAGCATGCGGTTATTTGCGATAGTCTGGGCTCTTTTGATTGAGACATACGCATCCGCAGAAGCTTGGGCGGTTGTGATCGCCGCATTTAGCTCGACGACAGCCTCGGAAACGACTCCGTCAGCAATACCGTTTACTGCATTTAGCTTACCTGTCAGACTGGAACGCTCCTCAGAATGCATCTTAGGTTCTAGTAATAACGCTTCTGCTGTTGCCTTCATATCCGTGAGTGTTCCGTAATATGACAATTTGAAGTTATCAGCCGCAATCCAGTTTGCAGTAGTAGAGACTGTTTTCACTCCTATCTGAAAGCTTGTTTCACCCGACAAAGCGAAAAGCACATTGAAAGACTTTGGTAATCCCTTCTGTGTAAAACATTCAGTGTAGTTACTGTTTGCATACAAACGCACTCCTGTCACATTCAATGAAGTGTTACCCTCATTACAAGCCATCACATCCGCTGAAAGTGTATAATATCCATTGGGCAGATCGGCATCTACATTAACGGACTGATATATATCTTTATCGTCAAGTACTCCGGTAGAGTTCCTCCAGTAGTCCATAAACCATCCGGAAAATGGCGCCATACTTTTATTACTGGTAGTGCAATTCATCCAATCTCCGGTCCCTTTGTCACCAGTGCTGAAATTGGGATTCTTAATCTTTGACGTCTTATCCACAACTCCCTGCCCATTCATTGAGCCTATTGTCACAAGCAATGTGGCAATAAATACTGTTAGTTTTTTCCTCATAATTGTTTTTTTTGAAAGTTCTATTTATTGATTCTCTTTTGTTTTCTCATGGTTTTCAGCATCTAAAAAGTCTGATGAACGCAGCTAAGGACAGCTGTTATTTCTGGTCTTTTGCTTTGTTCATCAGACTTACCTACATACTAACTAACTATACTATTTAACTATCACTTTTACTGTCTGTTCGCCGGATGTTACGATGTAAATGCCCGAAGGAAGCTGTGCATCGGCAGATACAAGCATACCATTGAGGGTGGAGATTGTATATTCCTCTGCTTCTACTACGATGCGGCCATCCTGTACGTAGGCGATGAGTTCGGAAATAGGCTCAGCTTCATTTTCTTCGATACCGTTGTAGTTGCTACTGATCCAGAAGAGTTTGAAGTCGTCACCTGAGAACCAGGTTCCAGTCCATACAGAGCTTGCTACACCCACAACTTCATTCTTATTGGTAATACCTATTGTAATGGCATTTTCGTATACGTTGATATCCGCTACTTCTACCCAGTTCCATCCGTATCCGGAGCCTCCATTTACGTTCTTGATAGAGTCCACTTCTGTAGTTTTCCAGATGCTACCACCAGAATTGCCGTTGTTGGGAACTTGGGTATATTTCACTTCATTGCCATTTTTGGCATACAGGTATATACCGTCAGAGTTACCACGGCTGGTAGCCATCAATTTATAGGTGCCGTTAGGGATGCCTTTTACTTCCTGGAAGGCATTGAGCTTCATCAGTCCGGCTGCAGAGTTATATGCATCAAAGTATTGTCCTTTGCCGGTCCAGTGCTGACCAGCAGTCAGGATGTCATTGTTCAGAGCATTGCTTGCTTCAACCTGCCAGCCTGTTGCTGACTTTCTGTTGTCGGACACAATGGTCGGGTTGACAAGCGCCACCTCAGTTACTTCGGTGTTTTCACCAGCCGCGATACCAAGATCCGCAAAGATCATGTCACCCAACATGGCACATATCACCCGGTCAGCGGCGTATACCTTGGTATAGTCGCCCTTTACCACGGCCAGTTGTGCATCACAAGTTTGAGCCAGTGTGTTGCGTTTGGACTCTGCATACTCTTCTTTTGTGGTGAAGCTGAAGAGACGGTCATAGCTTAAAATGAATGATTTCACTTCTTTGAACATCAAAAGAGAGGCACCGATCGTTGTGTAATCACTGGTTACATTTGCTGTTTCAGCGGCCAGCATGGAGGTGAAAATGGCCTTAAAATCAACATTGGATAATGTATCCGCGTACTGCTGATAGCTGATGTACGTTCTGGAATAGGCGATATGTTGTCCCAGAATGTCCTTCAGGTATGTAAAGGCGGCGGTAGTAGTGGTATCTGAAGCAAGAATACCATTTACGATAGTTACTCCATTACCTACGAAGCTTACGATAGATGCGGGATAGATACCTTCCTGATTGGCAAGGATAGAGTCACTCTGCATGAAATATACAGATCTGAAGTTTTGCAACGTTTTGATGGCATTATCGGTCTTGGAGATCACCGTATTCAGTACTTCCATACCTGCTTGTATTGCATCCGCATCCGCTGTGTCTACAGCCTTTGCAGCCGTGATTCCCTCAGTAAGAGTCTTCATGTCCGTGCCCAGCATATCCTGATCCTGAAGCGCTTCGGCTATTTCAATCTGCGCCTGCAAAGCTTCGGCATAGGATGCGGCATGCTTGCCGTAATAGGTCAGTGTACACTCCGCCATGCAGAACCAGCCGCTGGTACCATTGCCATTACCTGTAGAAGCCATACCTACGCGCAATTTACCATCTGCACCCACAATGATCTTACCTGTGGTGAGTTCTTCCCATTGGGAGTTCGGAGTAAATGATCCCTTGTTGGGATTGGTATCCTGTGCAAAGGAATAGGTGGCTACGGCTGATTTGGAGGTTCCGCTGCCAGCCGTAATATAGGCGTGCTGATCAGTAAGATCCGGACCGTCATTGGTTTGGAAACAAGAGAATGCGTATACACCTTCGGGCATACTTTCAAGTTCCTGATACAAATCCATACTGATGAAACCATCCTTGCGCCAGTTATTCCAACAGTTTTTGGTATTTACCATGTTCAGACGGTAGTCGCCATCCACCGGGTTGTTATTGGTCTTCCACCCTTCGGCACTTGCATCGGCCAGCAGGCTGCTGTTGCCACCTTCCTTGGTAAAGTGGGGTGCCTTCATGGACCAGCTTATATTGATACCTATTTCGGCATCTTCTATCGGCTGCGTAAAACGGTAGGTACGGGTGGCGACGTTCAACTCTTCGATTGCAGCCAGGAGATGTCTTTCAAATACCAGTCCGCCGTCAGGGGTAGTGGCATCTTCCTGTATCAGGTCTTCCGAACGATTTATTACATCCTCATAAGCTGCACTGCCAGGATATTCCAGTTCCAGAAATGGTTTGGCTTTCTCTACCAGATCAGTCAGGTCAATAAGTGCCTGTTTAGCTATCTGCGCTCTGCTCAGCACGTTAGACATGGAGTCCATCACGGCCAACAATTCTGTCACATCGCTGCTGCTTCCATATTCACTCTGGTATTCGAAAACGGAGAAAATCTCTTCGTAGTTTCCGGAAGGAAGTGCACTTTCAGTAATCAGTTCATCCAGATTGTTTCCCAGGTCATAGATAATCTCCTGGTACACGCCGGTACTGCTTTCACCCATGTATGTCAGGGTGAAGTTATCCCACATGCTCCAACTTCCTTTGGCAATTGAGCCTGTTGTTTTGACGCCGATGATAAGTGTACTGTCACTCATGACAAGGATGTCATTCACAGTGCTCAGGTAAAGTCCCTTAGAAAAGGCATCAGATCCGGATTGCAGATTGTTGATATAGCCTTTGTCCATGGCACCTCCTGCCGGTTGAAAATCGGGTACGCTATACAAGGATTGGAGGGGCGTTTCTTTGCTCTTTTGATTGGTCTTGGCATACAGAAACGCGTTAATTACTTCCGTACCGTCTGCATACGCTGCTCCGGCATCATTACTTGCCGGACGTTGAAATGCGTTTACTGTAAGACTGTATACGCCGGGCACAAGGCCGCGAATGGTTTGCCGCACATTAAAGGTGGCCTCGTACACTTCCATACAGGTGAAACCGTATTTCACATTCTTTTCTGCTTCAATGGTCCATCCGTTTCCATTGTTGCTATCAAAACCGGGATTCACAATCTTGTGGGTAAAACTAGTACCCGGTTCAGTTTCCTCAGCATGTACTGAGGGAGCTATCAATAGACATGCGCCCATAAATAGCGAAGTCGCCAGATGAGTTAAGTTTCTCATATTTGTTGTATTAAGTTAATATAAAAAGGGTAACACCCTTTGTTTGTTATTCTTTAATTAGCTTGATTACTCCCACTCCCTCAGTGGCTTTTACTTCAAGGAAGTATAGTCCGGCCGGGAGGTGACCCAGGTTAAGAGTGGCATTAGGTACATACGTGCCGCTATGCATCTTCTGTCCTTGATTATTAAATAGTGTCACCTCAGCAGCCTCACTTTCAAAGGACAGTGTGATCACTTCTTTGAAAGGATTGGGAAATGCGTTGATGTGGGCTGAGTACAAGCTTTCCGAAAGTGAGCTGGGCGGTTGCACGGTCTGGGTATGTCCCCAGAATTCTACTTCGGCTACGTTACCCCAACCATTGTCAGGAGCTACGTACCGCATATAGCGATGGTAATTTTCACAGGTGGTGGTCAGTGAAGTCAGTGAGCCTATGGCAGGAGAGGCAGTGATGCTGCCCACGGTTATGGCATCACTAAAGTCGGGCTGGTTAGCCACCTGGAACCTTCCGTGCAGCATCCGTGCGGCATATCCGCTGCGGGGTGCGTAGCGAACCTGTGCCAGTGTGGCGCGTGTGGTCTCGCCCAGGTCAAGGCCTACCCATACTCCGTTGGCCTCTGTGGCATCAAAATAGGTACTCATAAATCCGTCCATGGCAGCTTCTTTCGCAAAAGAGGGGTTGTCGTTGTAGGAGCCTGCGGTGCCGATTATGCTACCTTGCAGTTTGACTGCAGTTGCAAGGGTGATACTCTGTGCTACGGAGGAAGCTCCTTCACCCAGCGCATTGATTCCTGCTACTTTGTAATAATAGGTAGTACCTACGGAAACAGATTTATCGATATAGCTTGCAGAAGTGCTTGTACCTACTTCTGTATATGTACCGGTTTCTTCAGAGGCACGCTTCACGGAGTAAGAGGCCACTTCATCCATGGCGTTCCAGCTAATCACGATATTTCGATTTCCGGGAGTAAGTCGTACTCCTTTCGGGGCTGACGGGAGAGTCTGGGAGGGAGTTGTTACACCGATTGGCGCGGAGGATGCGCTGGTTCCGACAAAGTTTACTGCTTCAATAGTGTAGTAATAGGTGGTACTCTCAGTCAAACCACTGTCTGTAAAGAAGGTGGTGTTACATGCATCCGTAAGGGTCACATAAGTTCCGTCTGCAGAAAGAGCCCGGCGGATGATATAGGATAACGCCTCCGGAGAAGCTTCCCATTCCAAGGTTATCTTGCTGCTGTTTAAAGGGGTAGCGGTTATATTGGCGGGGGTGGCGGGGAGGTTTATTCCGCCTCCGGTAATTGTGACACTGTCTGCATACACCGTGGTTACCACTCCGCTGGTGGATGATCCTGCCACGGCATATATCCCGGCATAGTAGGTAGCACCCATATTGATGGTAGTGGAGCTTACTTCGGACCAAGCGACTCCGTCACGCGACTGATATCCCTTGAATACATTACCGGTACGCGTCAGTCGGAACCAGGTGGGCGCCCAGGTGTGCGAGTTACCTTTTGTCCATGAAACCTTGTCATTGGTATAAGCGCGCGGGGCAAACCATACGATACGGAACCCTTTGTCGGCCAATCCGATGGAGGCCATTTTGGATCCGGATGCCAGACTTTCACGCATAATGATTCCTACACGGTCGGCCTCAGAACCGGAAAGTTTCGTGTCTGCCAGGCGTATTGTAAAACTTCCGTCGCCCGTGAGCTGGGTACATAGGTAACCACATGCATCTGCACTGGAGCCAAAAGAATTGCCTGAAGCTTTCATCATAAAGGATCTGTTGCTTCCCTCGCCGTATGTAGCGGTGCCCGCAGTAGCTACGGTACCGATATCTGCCATGCTCCAGCCTGTGGGCAGGGTGTGGTCATCGACCCGGGGCGTAGCAGTTACTACGGATGAGTATTCGCTGGTACCGGTATTGTTCTTTACGGCTATTCTGTAGTAATAAGTGGTACCTCCGGTTACGGTATAATCTGTGTATTCCGTAGAGGTATTATTGATCCATGTCCCCACAGTAGTATAAGCGCCGTCTTTGCTTGTGGCGCGCTGGATGATGGCACCGTTTACCATGTCTCCGGCAGGTGGGGTCCAACTCACCGTTACATTGGTGACTCCTGCAACAGCCTGTACATTGGTGGGTACAGGAGGCACGGGAAGTGCATCCTTATAGGGGGATTTTGCTGCATCCAAGGTAAAAGTCAACCCGCTGTAACCGGTATATTCACCGCCTATGGCGGAGATTCCCCTTGCTTTCAGGAATGCGCTTACATAGGGAGCTTGCAAACCCTTACGCACTACATAATGATTGTATATAAGTTCATAAGCCGGGCTCTCCGAAAGACGGTATGAACCGTTGGTGGCAATAAAGTAGAAGTTGACATTGCTACAATCATTATAAGGAACCCATTCCACCGGATGGTTCAGATTGTACTTGCACAGGTATTCATATCCGGTAAGCAGACGGTTATCCGCATAGCTGAACAAGTCAATACCTTGGTTGTAAGCTGTCTGACAGAACTCAGCAGAACTTCCGGGGCCAATCTCCGCATGAGGAATGTCACGTCCCATCTCCGCTACCTGTCCTGAGGGCTGGCATACCATGTTCATGATGGCCCCGCCTCCTGCTCCATTCTTATAATATTCAATGGCATCATTGAACTTATCCCGGTCTTCGCAGAAAATAGAAATATACAGGATACAAGCATTTGCCGGTCCATCCCAGCCCGACCAGCTTCCGCAGCCTCCTATAAAGTTACGACAGGCCGGATAAAAATAATTGAGACACATGTTTTTGAACTTTGCGATGTCCTCTTGTGCCCATCCTGAATACAGGCGGGTAATCTCCGCTGCCTGTACCATCACCATAATGGAGAGTTGGAACAACTCTTCGTTGGTCACCTTATTCACCGTATTAGCCCAGGCATTAAGGATTCTTACGGCACACTTGGCATGGTTTTCATCTCCGGTAATGTACCAACGCAGAATGTTGTAATAGGCCGCCGTGGCATCGCGCTGCGCACGCTGGCGGGTGCCGTCCGTGCCTCCCACGGTCACAGAGGGACTGGCGGTATATGTACTCTGTGCTTTATTATCCTGAATCATGAGGTTCCACCCGTCAATCCAGGGAGACTCTTTGGCCAGGACTTTTTCTCTCATTCGGTTGAGATCATCCAGACTGTGCACACCTCCCGGATGTGTAAACTGGGCTTGTACAGCCATGCTTGCACACCACGCTATACTTATTAATAGGATCCGGTAAAGAAATAGAGTTTTACTTTTCATTGATAATTAGTATTAATCGGGTTTATGATATTACAAACATTGTCTTATGTACTCGCGCACTTCCTTGCGCCCTACAAACAGATGATTTTCTACCGTGCGCTGTGACAAATTCAGCTCCATAGAAATATCCGAAACCGATTTGTCCTCAAAACGGCTCAGGGTATAGATTTTCTGACGCTGGGGGGAGAGCCGCTTTACTATTTCTATTTCGCAAGTCATCAAATCATTGGCTATTACGCGACTTTCGGTTTCATTGCTGTAGGTTACGGCGCGCTCATACAAATAGGTGTTTACCTCCTGCACCTTATAATGGTGGCGCAGGTAGTCATATACCAGATTGCGTGCAATGGTGAACACAAGACTCTTTACCGTTTCAGGGCGAAGCATTTCCTTGTATTCCATCAGACGCAGGAATACATCCTGGGAAAGGTCTTCAGCGTCCTCTTCCTTATTAATCTTTTGAATTATATAAGAGTATACCGAATGGCGATAATTAAGATATGATTCGGCGATGAGTTGAATGGATGACATGGTATTATTTTCCATCTTTCTGACTTTATTAGGTTGCAATACGGATGCAAATATAGAGTCGAAAAAAGAGAAAACAAGAGTTTAGAAGTTCTAAGATGTCCTACTCTGTTGGATTAGATAAAAAGAGATGTAATCTTTTGATTATTAGCAATTTGAAAACCAAACAAAAACAGTATCATTCCATGATTTGATACTACAAAAAGGGAAAAATGGGCTTACTTGCCTGTTTTATCCATCTGCTGGATATACTCACTCGGAGTAATACCGGTGGCTTTTTTGAAGTTGCGGAAGAAAGTGGCGCGAGAACCAAAACCACATAATTCAGCCAAGGCATTCAGGCTGTACTTGCTGTGTTCACCTTTCTCGGTGAGGTGTTTGAATTCGGCGATGCGGTAGTCGTTGATATAATCGTAGTAGTTGCGGTTCAGGTGCTGGTTGAACAGATAGGATAATGTATAAGAAGATACTTGCAGGAGAAGGGCTAGGTCGGTAATCTTTAACTCAGGGTTGGTATAGGGCTTCTCGGTGCGCATCGCTGCCTCCAGTTTGTCAGTAAGACGCTTGCATTCCTCGGGTGTCATGTTGCTGTTCTTATACTTCTCTTCCGGGGCTTTTATTTTTTCGGGAATAAGTGTTTCTGCCGGATTTTTCTGTATCCTGCGATAATAGAACCATGCTGCCAGCGCCAATACAATGACTACAAAGAGGATTACCATCCATGTAGTAGCATTGAATAACGATGCGACAGAGATGGTCAGGGTTACTTCCGTGTCTGGACTCCCTACATGCCGAACCTTGAATATATGCACTCCGGAGGGCAGATCGTAATACGTGATCTCCGACTTTCCCGTCTGCGTTTGCCAACTTTCATCTCTGCCTTCCAGTTTGTATTCGTATGACATATAGGCTGGATCCGTATAGGTAAAGGCTGAGAAAAAGAGGGTCAGGTTTCTTTGTGCAGCCTCGAGAACAACCTCATAATTCTTAGTCGTCGCATTATATACAGGATATACGGTTTGCTTGCCATTTATACATAAATCGGTAAAACAAATGGGATAATGATAGCGTTCCTTTTGGTTAAGTATGCCGGCATTCAGGTACAGCAATCCTTTGGAGTTGCCAAACCAGATAGTTCCGTTTGTATCTATCACGGGCGGGCAACTGGTAAAGATGGGATTGAGAATACCGTCGGCAAAGTTATAAGGTATGATTGTTTCCTTCTTATCGTATCGGTATAGACCGTTGTTAGTTCCTATCCACAACCAGTTGTCCCGGTCTTCTATCATGAACATGGCATCCTTTCCTTCCAGCAGTGTGCCGGATGAGAATCGTCTGAACCGGTTCATCGTCAGATCGCTCACGAATATAGCCCCCCTGTCGGGTAGGAAATACAGTTCGTGCCGCGAGTCCTCATACACTCCCCTGATCTTTTCTTTGGCAATAAAGCCTTCGGGAAACACGTCTGTCTTCAGTGTACCGGAAGACGGGTCCCAGATACACATCCCATTCTCAGTGCAAATCCAGCCTTTACGGGTAGAATCAAAGAAGATGGAATACACATTTCCTTCCGGTAACTTGGAGTTGGCGCTGGTATAATATGCCACTTGCCGTCCGTCCTTATAGCAATAAAGTCCTTGTGAGGTACAGATCCAAAGGTTTTCTTGTGTGTCTGATTGTATGCAGAATACCTTTCCCCGCTGAAAGGGCATTGATACAGTAGGCTCAAAGTCGTGAATAGATGCATCTGCCGGATCAAATACAAACATCCCACCGCCATAGGTCCCTATATAATGCTTACGCTGAAAAGCGTGCATGGAGATAATCAGGTTAGAACGCAATTGCGGCATTCGGAAACTCTTGAAACGCTGATTCCTTTCATCGATATAGAACAACCCATCACGTGAACCGATAAGCTTCTCGTGCGGACTGATAATAGAAATGGTACGCACGGTAAGGTCTTTGCTGTCGAAGAACGGTGGAAAGTTGTAGGTAGAGAACAACTCGCTTTGCGAGAGCGTATAATCGAGCCCCATCTGATAGAACCCTACCCAGATCAGACCATCACGATCCACCAGGAGAGAATACACGGAGTTAGAGCGAATCCCTCCTTCTCCTCCGGGTTCGTGGCGGAAGGAGCGGATTATTTCATTCTTTGTAGTGGAAATAAAATGTACTCCATTTCCATCAGTACTGACATACAGGATATCTTTCCCATTGCCGGAAAGTGAGGATATCACATTGCTGCCCACATCTACATAACTGCTGAATTTCCCGGAGCGGATATCAAAACGGATAATACCCTGCTCCATCGTTCCAAGATACAACTTTGTGTCCACGCGAGTCATGTTCTTATAAGTACACATGGATTTATCTGTAGGGATATAGGGATATGCATTGATCTTCCGGTTGGAAAGACACATAGAATACAGTCCGTTTTCAGTAAGAATCCAAAGGATACCGTTTTGATCAATGTTGAGTCCCATCACCGAATTGGCCGAAGAGGATATATTAGAATCAATCATGATTCGTTCTATCCTACCCTCTTTGTACAGGAAGAGGCCTGTTTTACTTCCTATGTATAACGTGCCGGTTCCGTCATATAACAAAGCACGGACTCCACTTTTAATCTGATCAGTGGCCACTGCTTCCAGCTTCTCTTGCACGTTATTCACACGCCAAAGCCCCATGTCATTGCCCATCCATATTTCATTTCCAGGCATTTCGGCTATAACATTTACCCACTTCAGTTTTTCATTGGTACCGTATACCGGATAATGCTTCAGACACACCCCATCAAAACGCTCCAGTGAGCTGGCAGTACCGATCCACACATAACCCAGTGAGTCCTTATACAGGGCACTTGCCGCCAGACTTTGCATGCCTTCCGTAGCCGACAACCCTCTAAATATATACTGACGGGAGTGTGCGCAAAGGCACATCAACAGCAGAATGCATATAAGGGTATGTCTGAATATGTTTCTATTCATATAGCTTAACTACGAAAATCCATTGCAAATATACTCAAATTACTCTATCCTATTTATAATTACGATCACAAAAAGAGAAGACAGACAAGAAAGCGAATCTATTGCTAGTGCAAAAACAGAAGCGGGAGATACAGCTAAATCGCTGATCTCCCGCTTACAGTGTGTATGATACTCTTTACAGACTCAGATACCAGTCGTACATGGTCTGTACTCCTTCGGGCAGCTCTACTTTATGCGTCCATCCCAGACTGTGCAGTTTGGAGGGATCAGTAAGCTTGCGCATGGTACCGTCGGGTTTATCGGTATTGAATACAATATCACCCGTAAAGCCTACCTTAGAAGCAATGAGGTGCACCAGTTCCTTGATGGAGAGTTCCTTGCCGGTGCCAATATTGATGTGGCAGTTGCGCACTTCCTTCTTGTCGCCACGCAGATCTTTGAAGTCTACGTTTTGCATGATGAACACGCAAGCATCTGCCATATCCTCGCTCCAGAGGAACTCACGCAGGGGTGCTCCGGTTCCCCATATTTCCACACTGGCAGATTGTGCAGCAGCGGAACGTACACCATACTTATCCAGCTTGGCAAGGATATCCGCCTCTGGGGCATCCCCACCTACACCTTCTACGGGGTAGCGGGTAAAGTCGGCACGAATCGCAGTCCAGTCGCCCGCCATAAGGCATTTTCCCAGATGCATCTTACGGATAATGGCGGGGAGCACATGGCTCTTCTCCAAATCGAAGTTGTCGTTGGGGCCATACAGGTTAGTGGGCATCACGGCAATAAAGTTGGTACCGTATTGCAGGTTGAAGCTCTCGCACATATTCAGTCCGGCAATCTTTGCCAGAGCGTAAGGCTCATTGGTGTACTCCAACGGTGAGGTGAGCAGGCAATCCTCCGGCATGGGCTGCGGAGCCTCTCGGGGATAGATGCAGGTACTACCCAGAAAGAGCAGCTTCTTCACTCCCGTACGCCAGGCGTTGTGGATCACATTGTTCTGGATCTGCAGGTTGCGGTAGATAAAGTCGGCACGATAGGTGCTGTTGGCCACAATGCCTCCTACAAAGGCGGCGGCCAGGAATACATAATCCGGCTTCTCCTGATCAAAAAAGGCGTTTACGGCAGCCTGATCGCAAAGGTCCAGCTCCTTGTGTGTACGCAGCACGAAGTGGGAGTATCCGCGCTCCTTAAGATTCTTCAGGATGGCAGAACCCACCAGGCCGCGATGTCCGGCAATGTATATTTTAGCGTCTTTTTCCATTGTTACTTCTTGTTCGCCACCATGCGTTTTACCTTCTCCACGTCATGACGCACCATGATGCTTACCAGTTCCGCGAAAGGGGTAGCACAGGGATTCCATCCCAGGAGAGTTTTTGCTTTGGTGGGGTCACCCAGGAGTTGCTCTACTTCGGCAGGACGGAAGTACTTGGGATCTACCTCTACAAGCACCTTTCCGGTAGTTTCGTCGATACCCTTTTCTTCGGCGCCTTCGCCTTCCCAGCGCATGGTGATGCCTACTTCCTTGAAGGCCAGCGTACAGAATTCACGTACGGTGTGCATCTCGCCGGTGGCAATTACGAAGTCTTCCGGCACATCATGCTGTAGGATGAGCCACATGCACTCTACATAATCCTTGGCATATCCCCAGTCGCGCAGAGCGCTCAGGTTACCCAGATACAGCTTTTCCTGTTCGCCTTGTGCGATACGGGCTACTGCGAGGGAGATCTTACGAGTTACGAAAGTTTCGCCACGACGCTCACTTTCATGGTTGAAGAGGATACCGTTTACGGCAAACATACCGTAGCTTTCGCGATAATTCTTGGTAATCCAGAAACCATACTGTTTAGCTACACCATACGGAGAGCGGGGATAGAAAGGGGTGGTTTCCTTTTGAGGTACTTCCTGTACCAGTCCATAAAGCTCAGAAGTAGAAGCCTGATAGATTTTGGTCTTCTTTTCCATACCGAGGATACGCACGGCTTCCAGCATACGAAGTGTACCGATGGCATCCGCTTCAGCGGTGTATTCAGGTACATCGAAGCTTACCTTTACATGACTCTGAGCAGCCAGGTTGTAGATCTCGTCCGGCTGAACCTGCTGGATAATGCGGATCAGTGAACTGGAGTCGGTCATATCTCCATAATGGAGGTTGATAGTGCGTTGTTGCTTCATATCACGCACCCACTCATCGAAGTACAAATGTTCGATGCGACCGGTGTTAAACGAAGAGGAACGACGCAGGATACCATGCACTTCGTATCCCTTCGACAGTAAAAACTCAGCAAGAAAGGAACCATCCTGACCGGTGATTCCTGAAATTAAGGCCTTTTTCATATTCTATTACTTTGTATAACTATTTGACCGCAAAGGTAGGCCTTTTTTTCTTAAACAAAAAAAATATTGATTTCATATTCCGCTTTTTTATATACCTTTGCCTCTCCACTTATTAAAAAGAAGATGTATGAAGATAAAAAAGTTATTACTATTGGGCTTACTCGCCCCAATGGGTTTGTATGCTCAAGACGCTACCGACAGTGATTCTCGCCGTGCCGCCTTTGGTGCCGCAACTGATACCCCGGCCATTGTGCCGGGTACGCCCGCCGCACCCACTGCCAATTACCTGGCAGGCGCCGTGCCCGAGGTAGATAAACGTGTGGTATTTAATGCTGAATACACCAGCAACATGCCCAAAGATGAAATGATCTCCGCCCTGAGAACATGGGCTTCCAAGCGTTTTACATCCGCCTCGTCCACTTCTACGAGAGTGGCTACTTCCGCCAGGGTTGTCAGTACGGATGTGGTACACGGAAAGATCGTTTGTGCTGGTGATGAATACATGGTGTTCACAGAGAAAGCTCTTGTGCTGGATCAGACACGGATACGCTATCAACTCACTATCCAGTACAAGGACGGAGGTTGCGAGGTAACCATGACGAAAATTACGTACGATTACAACGATACGACTGTAGAAGATGCAGTGTCACGTATCCCGGCCGAGGATCAGATTACCGACAAATACGCCTTGCGCAGCAACGGAACCAAACTGGTACGTGGCAACGGTACAAAATTCCGTGTGCAAACCATCGACTTAAAAGACAAGTTGTTCAGCTCTATCGCAAGGGTTATCCAGTAATATCCCTATCCTCTCTGTGAAGAAATATCCTAAAGCACATCATATGCTACGCTTCCGGCAATGGAGCCGGAAGTCGTATGCTGTATTCGCCTCACTGGGCGCATGTGTTACGATAGGTTCTTTGCGGGTAGATACCGCCAACAGCTCCCTCTCCAAACAAAAGGGCAAAAGCCCGCAATCTTCCCTATCCTTTATGAATGAAACAATAGACTCTCTGTGCCAGCGTATCCTGCATGAAAAGGGGTACGAAGTCACAGAAGAGGCCGCCGTGTGGCTGGCCGAAACCGCCGATCGCGGCAAACTGTACAAAGCGGCCCACGCCCTGACACGTGCCAAAGCCCCGGAAGAGTTCGACATGTGCTCCATTATCAATGCCAAGTCGGGCCGCTGCCCTGAAAACTGCAAATGGTGCGCACAATCTTCCCACTACGACACTCAAACCGATGTATATCCCCTGGTAAGCCCCGAAGAGTGCCTGCGACAAGCCCAATACAACGAGGCACAAGGTATCAACCGTTTCTCCTTTGTAACCAGTGGAAAGAAACTCTCCCCTAAAGACCTGAACCAACTCTGCGAAACAGCCCGGCTGATCCGTCGACACAGCTCCATTCGCCTCTGCGCCTCGCTGGGGCTTCTCGATGAAGAAGAGTTGCACCAGCTGTACGAAGCCGGAATCACCCGTTATCACTGCAACTTGGAAACCGCCCCTTCCTACTTCCATACCCTCTGTACCACCCACACCCCTCAACAAAAGATGGACACCCTGCGTGCCGCCCGCCGCGTGGGTATGGACATTTGCAGCGGAGGTATTATCGGAATGGGCGAAACCATGCAGCAGCGCATCGAGCTGGCTTTTGCTTTGAAAGAGCTGCAGGTACAATCCATTCCCTTGAACATCCTGCAACCCATAGCCGGCACCCCACTCCAAGGGCAAGCTCTCCTTACAGAGGAAGAGGTGCTCACCACTATTGCCTTGTTCCGCTTCATCCACCCCACAGCCTACCTGCGCTTTGCAGGAGGGCGTGCTCAATTGAAAAAGGAAACAATGGAGGCAGCACTGCATACGGGAATTAACTCGGCCATTGTGGGCGATTTACTTACTACGCTAGGTTCCAATGTGGCCAGTGACAAAGCAATGGTCCTCAAATCCGGCTATCGTTTGAACGACGAACAGTTTGACCGCAACCACCTGTGGCATCCTTATACTTCCACTACCGCCCCCCTGCCTGTATACAAGGTGGAAAGCGCTCAAGGCGTTCGCCTGCGACTGAGTGATGGCAGAGAACTTATTGACGGCATGTCTTCATGGTGGTGCGCCGTACACGGGTATAATCACCCTGTATTGACACAGGCTGCACAGGAGCAGTTGGGACGCATGTCGCACGTTATGTTTGGCGGACTGACACACGATCCCGCCATTGCACTGGGACGCCTGCTGCTCTCCATTCTCCCGGAAGGGATGCAGAAAATATTCTATGCCGACTCCGGTTCTGTAGCCGTAGAGGTAGCCATGAAGATGGCTGTACAGTACTGGTACGCCTTGGGAAAGAGTGAAAAAAGCAATTTCGTAACTATCCGCTCCGGATACCACGGTGATACATGGAATGCCATGTCGGTATGCGACCCGGTAACCGGCATGCACGGTATCTTCGGCAGTGCGCTGCCGGTTCGTTTCTTTGTGCCCGCCCCTGTCTCACCTTTTGAGGGAGAGTGGGATGAACGGGATATACTTCCGCTGAAAGAAACTCTGGAGCAACACGCTCATGAGCTGGCTGCCCTTATCCTGGAACCCATCGTACAAGGTGCCGGAGGGATGCGTTTCTACCATCCGGAGTACCTGTGCCAAGCCGAGGCCTTATGTAAGGAATACGGCGTGCTGCTAATCTTTGATGAGATAGCCACAGGGTTTGGCCGTACAGGAAAGCTCTTTGCCACAGAACATGCCGGAGTCACTCCGGATATTATGTGCATCGGCAAAGCCATCACTGGAGGATACATGACTCTGGCCGCCACCATAGCTACCAACCAGGTGGCAGACACCCTCTCCAACCACGCTCCCGGAGTGTTCATGCACGGCCCTACATTTATGGGAAACCCGCTGGCGTGTGCCGTGGCCTGCGCCTCCACCCGCTTGTTGCTCTCTGAGGAGTACAACTGGCAAGGAAAGGTACAACGCATCGAAGCGCAGCTTTGTGAGGAACTTTCCCCGGCACGCAGCCTGGACAGTGTAGCAGATGTACGTGTATTGGGTGCCATTGGGGTCATCGAGATGAAAGAGCCGGTAGATATGGCCTACCTGCAACGCCGCTTTGTAGAAGAGGGCATTTGGGTACGCCCCTTCGGAAAACTGGTGTACATTATGCCTCCCTTTATTATCGGAGTTGAGGATTTGAGTTGTTTAACCAGCGGATTGCTCCGCATTGTTCGTGAACTGTAAACAATGAATACACATCCGGCTTATTTATTAATGCAGCAAGAGTTGGAGCAGCTACATGAACAGTACACATTCCGATGTGTGCCACTGCTCATCCATGAAGGACGCTATGTGCGCAAGGAGCACAACGATCCTCGGCAACTGCTAAACCTGGCTTCTAATGATTACCTGGGTCTGGCCTCAGACTTAGCGCTCCGTGAGGAATTTCTCTCTACACTGACGCCTGAATCTTTCCTGCCTTCCGCCTCTTCTTCACGCATGCTGACTGGGAATTTCCGGGAGTTTAATTCATTGGAAATACACTTGGGAAAACTATACGGCGCAGATGCCCTTGTTTTCAACAGTGGCTACCACGCCAATATAGGCATCCTGCCGGCCGTGTCCAATGCCCGTACGCTGATCCTGGCCGATAAGCTGGTGCACGCCAGCCTTATTGACGGTATCCGGCTCAGTACTGCCCGAAGTATTCGCTACCGGCACAATGACTACGAACAGCTGGAACGCCTCGTGGAAACTTATTATCAGCAGTATGAGAAGGTGATCCTCGTCACCGAAGCGATCTTCAGTATGGACGGTGATGAAGCCGACCTCACCCGAATGGTGCAGATTAAAAACCGATATCCCAATGTGTTGCTATATGTAGACGAAGCCCACTCCTTTGGAGTGCGCGGCCCAAAAGGCCTAGGATGTGCGGAGGAGCAAGGATGCATTGGGTCTGTCGACTTCCTCGTAGGCACCTTTGGCAAGGCGCTGGCTTCCACAGGTGCCTTCGTGATATGTCAGCATCTGGTACGTACCTATCTGGTGAATCGCATGCGTACACTAATCTTTACCACCGCGCTTCCTCCGGTTATGATACGATGGACCTGCTTTGTGCTGGAACGTCTTCCACATTACACAGCCCGCCGGGAACAACTGGCAAAACACAGCCTCCTGCTCCGTGAAGCATTGAAAGAAAAAGGCCTGGCATGTCCTTCCACCAGCCATATCATACCCCTCATAGTGGGCAAAAGTAAACATGCTGTAGGATTGTCCGAAACATTGAAAATGAAAGGATTCCATATACTTCCTGTACGGCCCCCTACAGTACCCGAAGGTACTTCGCGTCTACGCATTTCCATGACAGCGGATGTCACTCATGAAGAAGTAGAGACTTTAATCCGTCACTTGCCATGGAAAATCCTCTCGCTAGCTTGAAGCAGCCTGTTCTGTTTCAAATTATACTATAAAAACAAGAAATGAAATGAAGCAAGAATTTATTGTAAAAAACGATGCAAAAGGGTTGTTTCTGGTGTTCCTGGGATGGGGCATGGACTCGCGCCCCTTCGAGTTTCCTATCCCGGCAGATGCGGATATTATGCTGTGTTATGACTACCGCACGCTCGACTTTAACACCGGCATCCTGACGGGCTATTCGGCTATCTACGTCATTGGCTGGTCGATGGGCGTATGGGCTGCTTCGCAGGTACTACAAAACAGCAGACTGCCTATCAGGCAGCGTATTGCCTATAACGGTACCTTGTATCCTATTGATAAACAAAAAGGTATCGATCCCGCTGTATTCCAGGCCACCCTCGACCATCTCAATGAGGAATCCCTCCTGAAGTTTTACCGCCGCATGTGCGATACAAAAGAAGAGTATCAGGAATTCCTGCAACGTGCCCCGCGCCGCTCTATCGAGAGCCTGAGGGAAGAACTCATCGCCATCGGCGAAAACGCCTTCTCCCTGCCCACACCCAAATTTGAGTGGAACATGGCCGCCGTAGGACTGAAAGACCGCATCTTCCTCCCCGACAACCAGATACGTGCCTGGCAAGGGACTACCAAGATCACGGAAATGAACGTCGCGCATTA
Organism: Bacteroidaceae bacterium; assembly: GCA_031552405.1. GTDB lineage: Bacteria > Bacteroidota > Bacteroidia > Bacteroidales > Bacteroidaceae > UBA1794. Next base: position 109,413 of record JAVBMN010000045.1, read on the forward strand.
CAGCAAGCAACTCTTTAACTAACAGAAAAGCATACTCCCACCCCACCCCGGAATGGATAAACAACTCATCGCCAAGCGCTTTGAAAAGGCCGCCTCTACCTATGACCGCGAGGCATACGTACAACAACGCATCGCCCAGCAGATGATGCACCTGGTAAAACCTCTCTTTACTCACCCGTTGGCGAAAGTTACTGAATTTGGCTGCGGTACAGGCAGCTATTCACGTCTGTTACTACAGGAGTTGCAACCCGCACAGTTGTGGCTCAACGATCTGTGCCCCGCCATGCAGCCCCGCCTGCACAACATACTGCAACCCCACGTCACCTTCCATCCCGGCGATGCAGAGGAGATGGCTTTTCCGCAAGAGCAACAACTCGTCACCTCCTGCTCTACGCTGCAATGGTTTCAGCATCCGCATCGGTTTTTCGAGAAGTGCAACCAAAGCCTTGCAGAGGGAGGCATACTCGCCTTCAGCACCTTCGGCCCTGAGAATTTCCGGGAAATCAAAGAAACCACTGGCGCAGGCCTTGCCTACCCCACGCTGGAAGAACTGAAAAGAATGCTCTCCCCCCACTATCACATCCTACACGCCAGCGAGAATATCATCCCCCATTATTTCGCTTCCCCACTGGAAGTACTGCGTCATCTGAAACGTACCGGCGTTACCGCCACAGGAGGTACCCTCTGGACACACGGCCGCCTGGCACGCTTCTTTACCGAGTACGTACAACTCTTTGGCGCCGAGAACGGGCAAGTACCCCTCACCTATCACCCTGTCTACATCGTAGCCAGGCGTAAAGCCTGAACTACATATCTTTCTCCCTTCTTTGTGGCAAACCGGGTAAGGTAATACCCATTCTGTTGTACAGAAGTCACGCCCTTAGCACCCTTGACAGATATCGGCATTTTGGTACGCAATACACACTCATTTCCCAGTAAGGATTTAATGGTAGCAGAGGCTAGCATACCGCCTCCCCACTGCATCCCCACTTCAAAGCCCTTGCGCGCTTTCAGTCCGCTCACACTTCCCGAGCTCCATGCCGCAGGAAGTGCCGGCAGCAGGTGTATGGCATCCGTATGACTCTGCAGCAGCATCTCGGCAAAACCTGCGGTTGAGCCAAAGTTACTGTCGATCTGAAAGGGAGGATGCGCCCCAAAGAAGTTGGGATACGTGCCGCCACCCGTTACTCCGCCACCCGGAGTGGGCGTATAGTTCATAGCCTGCCGTATCAGGGTATATGCCATATCACCTTCAAGGAGGCGTGCCCAGAAGTTGATCTTCCATCCTTTGCTCCATCCCGTGCCTTCGTTGCCACGCAGTTCGAGGGTGCGCTTACAGGCCGCAGCAAACTGGGGCGTTTCCAACGGAGAGATCTGTCGCCCCGGGTGCAGCCCGAACAGGTGTGAGAGATGACGATGATGTGGGTCAGCCTCTGCATAATCCTCGCTCCACTCCTGCAGCTGCCCTTTTGCACCCACCTTCAGGGGGTAGAGTTTACTGCGGGCCTCCGTCAGAGTGTTACGGAAATCTGCATCCATACCCAATACTGTAGAAGCTTCAATAAGATTGGTAAAAAGATCCCAGATGATGGACATATCCATCGTGGAAGCGATTCCCACCGAGTAACGTTTCCCCTCTACAAGAAACTCATTCTCGGGCGAGGTAGAGGGAGCAGTCACCAGATACCCATCCTTTTCCACCAGCCAGTCAAGGCAGAAGAGAGCCGCATCCTTCATTACCGGATAGGCCTGAAGGCGAAGGTATTCCTTATCCCCTGTAAAGGCATAATGCTCCCACAAGTGCTGGCAAAGCCAGTTGCCACCCATCTGCCAGGTAGCCCAGGAGGGATCGCCGGCCCCCTTATCACCCACAGGGTTACTGAGCCCCCACACATCGCTGTTATGATGGGCCATCCAGCCGCGCGTATTGTAAAACTCGCGAGCGGTGCGTTTGCCTGTGACTGAGAGTGTACCGGAGATAAAGTCGAGCAGCGGCCGGTGCAGCTCCGAAAGATTGCACACCTCTGCAGGCCAGTAATTCATCTCCGTATTTATATTGATGGTAAAGTTGGAACTCCAGGGTGCACGAAACTCCTTGTTCCAAATCCCCTGCAGATTGGCAGGTGTACCACCCAGGCGCGACGAAGCAATAAGTAAATACCTGCCATACTGGAAATACAACACCTCCAGAGCCGGATCTGTCGCACCCTGTGAGTGTGCCTTGAGTCGCTGATCCGAGGGCAGAGAAGCAGCCTTTTTACCGAGGTCATCAGCGCCCAGTTCCAATGATACACGCTGAAAGAGCAACTGGTAATCTGCCAGATGGGCCGCCAGGAGCTTATCGTATGTTTTCCGCGAGGCCTCGCGGATATAACGATTGGCAAGAGCTTTTTCGTCTTTCCCCTGCGTAACCGGACACTTATCAGAACCATTGAAGCTGGTAGCCGCAGCCAGTAGCACCACCACCTGCGAGGCCCCCTTTACATGCACTCCGGCAGTATCGGTATGCAGCGTTCCGCCGTTAGCCATTACCTTCAGGTTGCATTGAAAACGCATACCGCGACAGTTGTTTGCATCCCCATACACCACACTTTGTCGCCCCTTTCCCGGATTGTAATAATTGGGATCTACGCGGGCAGGCGCTTCACCCTGTAACAGCAACTCGTCATTAGCTACCCTTACCTTATTACTCCTAAGCAAACTTCTCAGCGAAAGGTCCATCGTAAGCATCCCGGCCTTGCCGGACGTAATCCGCATCACCATCACACCGTCCGGTGCCGAGGTAAATACCTCACGGGTGTACTCCACCCCATCCACTGTAAAGCGGGTTACAGAAGTAGCCCGTTCCAGGTTCAAGTCACGGTAGTACGCCGTTGGTGCCACAAAGGGCAATTGCTGGTCGATCACCAGATCCCCCATCGGCATAAAGCTCTCCGTATAATATCCCTGCATCTTCTTCGTAAGCTGTGCAGCAGCCGCATATTCTCCCTTAAATAAGGCTTCGCGCAAAGGCGCCAGATAGGTGGCTGATTCCGGGTTTACACTCTGCGGCACAGGGCCTCCCGACCATAGCGAACCTTCGTTCAACTGAATCAACTCCTGCCCTATCCCCCCAAAAACCATTGCCCCGATGTGGCCATTACCCAAAGGCAATGCCTCAATCCACTGCGCCGCAGGCTGGGCATACCACAACTTCAACTCGCCGGAATCCGACTTCTTCGCAGGATACGCCTGCACTGCACACAAAGCAGTTAGAAAAGTTGCTAAGAAGATACGTTGTACTCGTTTCATGATATCTATAAAATGTTTCTATTTAACGGCACTGCACCTAATTCGCTTCCAAATAAGCTCAATACCTGATTCACTTTATCCATTCGGAGAGTTGATTTTCCTTGCTCCAAATCCCGGATAAAGCGTAATCCCACGCCTGCCTTTTCAGCCAGTTCAACCTGATTCAAGCCGGCCAACTTCCGTTTGGCTTTTACAAAAGCTGATAATGAATTGTCTTCCATATTATACCTTTTCGGGTGTAAATATAATGATTATTCCTTATATTATATCAAATCGGGTATCTATTTCTATCTAGAAATGAGATTATACCTGATAGGGGATAGTTTTATGTATACTAAAAGAATCGGGCCAACCGTAATGGCTGGCCCGATTGTCAGGGTTATAGCACTTGCGTGCTTACACAGGGAAGAGGTTATTCTCCGCTGTCGAGGATGCTGTTTTCGCTTCCTTTGAAGAAGGAATCTGTAGTACCTATTGAAGGAGTTTTAGTAGAGCTGGGTATACCAGACGTTGCTATAATACTCATATCTCCTTCTGTCTCGATCAGAATCACACAGGATTCCGGTTTCTGATACATCTGTTTATTGTTCATAATTTCAATCTTTCTTTTTAATCAGTTTGCATTATTTTACAATCGCAGTAATTCCATTGATTACATACTCTCCGGCGGGAAGGGCTACGAAGTTAGAACCTTCTTGCAGGCTTATGCTCTTCACCTTCTTACCGTCCATAGTGTAGATCATGATTCTACCAGCCTTCTCGCTTTCGATGGTCACACCGTTATCGGTTACCACAATTACCACATCCTGGTTGATCATTCTCTTTGCAGAGATCTCCTTCACGCCAGTAGTTTCACCAAAGATGGGGAGGTACTGAGCGGTAAAAGCGCCAGAAGGTTTAGTCACATATCCGAAGAAACTGTTTACACTGGAATTATTCACCCACAGACTACCTGCTGCATCGAGTGCATATACATTGTTTGGTGTAGGTCCGTTGAAGTTAGGATTCAAGATATACGTATCTGCAAACAGCTGAGGAATAAAATCTGTAGCTGTAACAATTGCACCCGAGAAAGTAACCGGTCCGCTTACATTAAATACATTATTGAAAGAAGGATCGTTCGGGAACGAGATCAGGTAAGGCACATTTGCTTCAATACCGTCAGCTGCCACGTAGTTACCATTTACTAATTCATATAACCAGAAAGGACGGTCGTCAGTGTTCTCGTCATAATTTATTCCAAACGGCTTAAGTTCAATAGCTGTTCCATTACCGTCTACCGAGGTAATGCTTGTTACGTTGAACGGCAATACGATACTCTGCCAGCCGTTGTCACCAGACTCGTTAGATATTCCGGTAAATTCAGCACGTTCGTAAGACACGCTATTTATTCCAAAACCGATGGGGGCGTTGAAAGGATAGTTCTCATCCAAGACTGCATCCACACTTTCATCGGAAGCGTCAATACCTTGTGTAAAGGTAAGACCTACAGGTAGATTATACAAAATAGTATTCGGATTGTTAACAACAAGCTCTCCTGCAAGAGTCGAATTCTCAAAGTTCACAGCAGTAATATTAGTCGTTAACTGGCTGTTAATTTCACTTAGGCTTGGATTTCCTGAAATGGTCATAATATTGTCGGCATCCACAGAGATAAAAGATTCAACCACTTCTGCAAGGAAGAATTCGTCGAAAGCAAACTGTGAGTTCAACCAACGGAAGCAAGTATTTACCGTCGTATTTTCTGTAGCAGTAAATACGGCCAGATTTCTTGTCCAAGCGTTGTTTGCATCCCAATTTGCTTTAGATATTATAAAAGTAGCGCCATCATCTGTATTACTGGCAGTAGCTCCCCAGGAAGTTTTGAGATATTTGCCATCATCTTCGCTAGTTGCAGCATTAGCATTGACCAGATTTTTCATATAATAGTAGAATACATACGTTTTTCCTGCTTCTACTCCCCAAGTTGTTCCAATAGAACCGGCTCCACCATAACCCTCATTTTTAGTTCCCTTTAGGTAAGAAGAGTTATTGATACCACCGGTGGATACAACTTCGAATGCTGGGCTAATTAACTCGGTCTGGTTACGAGTACTTCCTGTCCAAGTTCCATCGTACCAATTTGCAAATCCTCCCTCAAACCCATTATTTGAAATCAGATTTGTACCAGTGATCGTATATTCCTTTCCATTCTCAGTAAAGGTTTCACCTGTAGTTAATAAGGTACGGTAAGTAGGCATCCCCTTAGTTGCAATAACTAGCACAGTGGTCAATGCCTCTACATCTGCCGTTGAAGTGGTTGCTGCCGCATAAACCATGGTAGCTTGTGCAATATAACCAGCTAAAATAACTGATCCGGCATTGTCGTACTCTCCTGCAACAGTTTCTGCATTTGCGAGTGCAGTACTTAATGCAGCATAAGCACTAGTGGAAGAATTTGCATTTTCTATGGCCGTAGAAAGGCCTTCTGCAGCAATATTTAAAGATTGTTTTGTAGAAGAGGCATTTAAAATTTCTACTTCTGCTGCTCCAATAGCTGCTTCCAGTTCTTGAGCTACTATAGTACTCATCTTACCTGTAGGAGCATTGTCTATCATGTCCTGAAGTTGGTTCTTCAATGCAGCCGGATCAAAATTAAGGTAGGTCAATCTAACATTATCAATCATATGCCAGTTGGCCGTTGCGTTGTCTAATTTTAATCCAAGTTCCAAAGATCCATCCACAACAGTACAGATCACTCTTTTTGTAGTAGCAACATTCTCTGTAATAGGAGTAGTCACGGTGTTTGCATATAGATATGCGCCACTTATAGCATAATCTTCATTTTGTCCTTGGTGTTTTGACATACAGGCTGCATCTACCTGATATCTACCATTGGGGAGGTTGGTGATTTTTTGATATAGTTTTCCGTTGGCTGGTATTACACCAGCGTCGGAATCTTTGCCCCAGACTTCAAGAAAGCGGGCAGTTGCAGTTGTCACTGAACCATTTTCCTGAGTACCCAATCCACCAATGGCAGATGTGAACTCGCGGGCCCATCCTGTTATATGATCACCATTTTGATTCACAACTAAGCCAGTGAGGTCAAAGTTTTGTATCTCATCTCCAATAGAATATAATCTAAAATTGTCGAAGAGCATATCGGAACGTCCACTGTTTTTTAATGATTCTACTACGGAAATGGTTACAGTGCCTTCTGTGCTTACCGTAAAAAAGAGTCCCATCTTACACCAGTTGGTTCGGGTGAAATAACTGGTGGCTGTACCATCAGGGGCAGATCCGTTATTTTTGTGTGAAAAAGCAACTTTGTTTTCTGCTGTGGTGGCGAGTGTTGTTCCTCCCTGGCTTACACTTAATTTTAAAGTGGACCCATTGGGAGTGTCATTATTATTGTTTGAATAGTCCGCTGCTTTATAATCAAAACAAAGATAGTAGGTTCCTGCGGGCATTGACTTGCTGACCTGTGAAAGCGTACCTACCAGATTGCCCCAACCTTTTCGATTATAAAAATAATAATCTCCATCGCTGGAGCTGGAAATTCCGAAAGTGGAGGAAGATCCTGTGACGAATACTGAAGTTTTTTCTATATTCAGATTGCCCATCCCCGTTGGAAGGGTCCATCCAGTGACTGAAGCAGGAGTAACCTTAGCGCCTTCATCTTCAAAACTGGCATTGACTAAATACAGACTTGTCACATCTGTTTGTGCTTGCACCCCTATGGAGCCAGCACTTGCGACTAATGTCGCAATGAACATAAGTAATTTACTTTTCATTTTGTAAATAGTTAGAGTTAGTAAATAAATAATTAGAGATTTGTTATCCGCTTTTTTACCCCACCTCCTGTGAAGAGGTGGAGCAGCAGGTAAGAGTAGCAACAGTAACAGTATATCTATGCCTCTGTTATAGCATCAATTAGATCTTACATAACATTATCATTAAAGACTTCTTGTTTTTTGTATTTTTGGACACGCTGCTCCTGAATCATAAATTTATTTCTTTACAGACTCTGAATAACTGCCTTATTGTCTAAAAAAGAGTGTATTTTTGCATTAAGAGATGTGTTTTCTCTGCTCCACCTCTTCACAGGAGGTAGATTAAACAGCTATAAATACATTTCCTTTAAAAACTTATTTACTAACTCTAACTATTTACAAAATGAAAAGTAAATTACTTATGTTCATTGCGACATTAGTCGCAAGTGCTGGCTCCATAGGGGTGCAGGCACAAACGTATGTAGATGTCACTGACACCTATTTAGCAAATGCGGGATTTAACTCTGATATCATTTACGACATCAGTGCTACTGGTAACTTGGCATCCGCCAATGGCGGAGCCAATATTAAAGATGTGCAGGGGTGGCCTATAAAAGTATTTGGGGATAACTCTGCCTCAGCCACTTTTGCTTTTGGCTGTCCAATGACTTTAAACGCCCCAGGACCTGTTCCTACTACAGACCAAAGTAGCAATTCAACCGGAGGTATGCTTGGAGTTTCTGCCGCATGGGGTGCAAGTGTTTACTACGGCCAAACAATTACACTTCCTGCTGGTAAGTATCGTCTTACTTATGTAGCTTATAATTCAGGCCCAAATGCAAACGATAATAGTTTGGTAGGATGGTATCCAGCCACTGGGACTAAAGTCGCATCTGCAAAAACATCTTTTACCCTAAACACTTGGGTTACTGAGTCTCTTACATTTTCTCTCGCAACAGCTACTACTGGAGAGGTGCGCGTAGGTGTAACATCTCCATCGAGTGTTGGTTCTGGTGGCGCTGGTCGAATCTTTTTTGACTATGTTACATTGGAATTTGACGCCACTGTTGACAAAACAGAGTTAAATAGTGTGATTGCGGCTGCGACTATCCTTTATGGTAGTGGAGACGGCAATGAAGCCAATGCGTTATCAACAGCAATTGCTACTGCCGAAGCAGTGGCTAACAACAGCAGTGCAACAATTGAACAAGTTGCCGCTGCTGCTATTGCGCTGAATGCTGCCATTAGCGATTATAAAATCGCTAATGCATCTCCTTCTAATCCTATTGATATGACTTCGAAAATTGTCAACCCAAGTTTTGAAATCGGCAGTCTTGATGGTTGGGTGAACAATGGTATGCAAAGGCAAGGCAACGACGCTTTCCCTAAGGTTGGAACTTACTATTGTGAGAAATATACTGCTGGTGCAAAAATGGCCGATGCAAGCATTTCGCAAACCATAACAGGATTGCCTAATGGAAAGTATCAGGTAACTGTAAATGGAAAATTCGGCGATAAAGGAGCATATGTTTTTGCAAATGCAGCAAAAACACAATTTAACAGCGACAACAATGTAGCAGACTTTTCTGTAGAAACGGTCGTTACAGATGGATCATTGAATCTAGGTGTAAGAGTAGTTAATAGTGAACAAGAGTTGCCGACTACAACACATTACCTGCCTTTCGATGATTTCCGTCTTGCATTCCTTGGTGTAGATTTAGGTGCTTTTGAGGATGCCCTTAGCACTCAGCTTACTACAGCCTCAGATGCGAAATATAGTGTGCAAGCCGATTATTATGCCGCTGCTGATTATTCAAGTTTCCAGTCTGCTTATACCAATGCACAGACTATATATAATAAGGTTGGCCACACAGCTAACGAACTGACAGCAGCTGCTGCATCTCTGCAGAACGCCATTACGAATGCAGATATTTCTATTGCAGCAAAATCGCGTAACGATTTGATTCACGGCAATTCTGATGCCGATATCACATTTGTGATTACAAACCCCAACTTTGATAATGAGACAGCCGGATGGACTACCAATATGGGTACATTTAATGGAGCTAATACAAAATGGACAGGATGGGATACTGATTATGCTTCTGCACCTGGCACTAATATTGTATTAGACGGTGGTGCTGCAGGCATAAGCTATGGATATCAAAGCTTCCCAAAAATGCCAGTCGGATATTATCTTATCAAGGCGGTAGCTCGTGGACAAGCATTAACTCCAAGCAATTTGTTCTTCTTTATAAACAATGGTACCAGCTATGAAAACACAGGAACTGTAGAAGGCACTGCTACTGTAGAGCGCATCGGCGATACAGGAGGGGCTCTCAACTATGGTTTTGCACGTTACACTACAAGTGGTATTAATATTTCTGAAGGTGAGAATATTACATTAGGAATGCGCTTAGATAATGGGGGAACAGGCCGTTGGCAAAGTGCAGACGCTTTCCAGTTATTCTATTATGCTACTGAAGTAGATTTCTTAGGTGTTGCAAAAGGTGAACTCGTGAATGCTGCTAATGCGCTATTGAACAGCAAGATGGACGCTACTGTAAAAGATGCTTTGAGCGCTGCTATAAATGCAGATTGGAGTAATTTCTCTGTTGCTGATTTCCAGACAGCTCTGACCTCGTTGAGAAGTGCTATTAGCACAGCTGAAACATCTATAGCTGCATATACCCTTGTTAACACATTTATCGATGGCCATTTGTCAGGACTCATCAGCCCACTTAGTGAGAACAGTTTGACGGTAACAAGTCTTGAGGCGCTTAAAAACAGTTTGCTCGAGGGATATAATAATGGTACTCTTGCTTCTACGGATATAGCCACATTCTTCCCGTTGATTGAAACTGCATTAACTGCTGACTTGGCCACTGGAACCACCGACCTTACCTCTACGATTGTCAACCCAATCCCTGTAGATGAAACAGGTTGGAATCTGGTTGAAAAAGGAAACACTTGGACAACCACTGGACAATTCCCAGAAAACAACAGCAAACGCTATTTTGACTCTTGGGCTGGATCCAACTTAAAATTCACCGTAAATCAGGTAATTACATTAGACGCAGGTACCTATGCATTAAGTGCTATTGCCCGTGGGGATGGAAATGGAGCCTTCATTTATGCAAATGATGGAACAACTACCTTCAAAAAAGAGATCTACAAAAACGGAAGTGTAGGTGGTGGCATTGGTAACGGTTGGAGTACAACTCCTGTTGCATTTACCTTAAATGCACCTGCTACAGTAACTATCGGTCTTTCTAACAACCCAACTTATACAGGTGGATCTGCTTGGACCGGATCATGGTACAGTGTGGCAGACTTCAAACTTTATATGCTGAACACCACTTCTGTGGAGATTGTTGATGGCGCCGCTACCGTAACCGGCGAACTTACCGATGATGCTATTGACGAACTCGAAGCTGCCGGTATTACCTCTGCCGACCTTACTAACGCTACCGGAACAGCGAATATCGTATTTGCTAACCCCAACACCGTAGTATACAATGTACCCGCAGGCGTGACCACCAACGGTATTACCGAAGGCAGCACCGCTCTACTGAGTGAAGCTCATCCTTTCAATGCTCCTGCTGCCCTGGATGCAAATGTATCTTACCAGCGTGCTAAATTCACCGGAACTTCCAATGACAATGGTGACAATGGATGGCAGAGTATTGTATTGCCGTTTGACGTAATTCGTATTGCCTCAATAGACGGTAATAATGATCCGATTGAACTTGTACCGTTTGGAGATAAATATGACAACGACAATGAAAACCGTCGTCCTTTCTGGTTGTTCCGTTTGGAGAATGGCAACTACGTAGCTGCTGACGCTATTGAAGCAAATGTGACTTACCTGATCTCGTTCCCGAATGATCTTTCTTACAATGCAGTGTTCAACGTAAACGGACCGGTTACTTTCTATGGTGAGGAAATCGTGGCTACTACAGGTCTTACTCCTGAAACGTTGCAAGGCTCTTATACATTGAATCCTAACTTCAACGGACTGGTAAGCGATGTATATGCACTCAATGCAGAAGGCTCTATGTGGAAGAAGAATTCCAGCGTAAACAGCTTCTTTGGATATGTGACTGATCCTGCTAATGTGACTTCTCAGTACCTCCCCATCTTCGGTGAAACTACTGGCATGAAGGAGATCTCTGCAAAGGGAATGAGCAACCAGAATGTGGTAATTGTGGTAACCGATAATGGTGTAACCATCGAAAGCGAAAAGGCTGGTAGAATCATGATCTACACTATGGACGGTAAGAAAGTGAAGAGCGTAAGCCTGCAAGAAGGTTCTAACTTCGTAGCCCTTCCCGCTGGAGAGTACGTAATCAATGGAATTACTGCGATTGTAAAATAATGCAAACTGATTAAAAAGAAAGATTGAAATTATGAACAATAAACAGATGTATCAGAAACCGGAATCCTGTGTGATTCTGATCGAGACAGAAGGAGATGTGAGTATAGTAGCCACATCAGGCGTTGCTCCAACTGCGGGTAAGACTCCTAACATTTCTACTGACTCCTTCTTCAAAGGAAGTGAAAATAACATCCTCGACAGCGGAGAATAAGCTCTCCCCTGCCTAAGCACGCAAGTGCGATAACCCTGACAATCGGGCCAGCCATTACGGTTGGCCCGATTCTTTTTCCATAACCCAAATGTCGCTGCGCTGCAGCTCTGAAAAGATATAATCTTATATACCCAGGACTCGCGTCCTAGGCTACCAAGGACGAACCACTCCGTGGTTTCCATATAGACTGCAGTACCAAAAGCTACACCAAAAATAACGAAGAACCGATTTGCAATAAATAAAACTCCTTTCACGTTCCACTACAGCATAAAACGCCTCATAATGAAATATTTATAATACGGCATAAAACATCTACGCTATGAAATGCCTCACTATCACGCACCTCCGCTACACTCCAAAGAATCTTTCGCTACTCTGTGGAAAACTTTCCGAGTACCGGGATGTAATTAGGGTGCGAGGCGGTGCCGATCTTGTGAAGATAGCCGCCCTCTACAAAATATTGCAAATTGCTGTAAGCAGTTTTGCGTGAGCAGGAAAAGAGTTGCTGGTACTGCATCCTACTGAGTGCCGGGCATGAGGCAAACCATTTGCCCAAGGTCTGGAGTTGCTGTTCAAGGGAGATGTCGGCCTGTTGGATGCGTTGGGGAGCACGTTGAAGCGGGATTTGCCGGAGCCTTTTTGCAAGGGTGGCACTGGGAGTGAAATTTATGCGGCGTACAGTGACGCTTTGGGCGTGGATCTCCTCGCCGACCATGGTAGGCGGGCAAGTCAGAGAAATGCTGAAATTGCCTATTCCGGCAAGCTCCGCGCGGTTGCCCTCGGCAAGGGTTTCATAGAGGATGGCACTCAACGCATCAAGGGCAGACACCACATCAGAGCGGTTAAGACTACAGCGCGACTGGATCTCATTAGCCAGATAGTCGCTGGTTTTCAGAGTGCTGTTCACCAGATAAGGATGCACGCGGGGAATGCGTTTGTAAGAGGCTGGAATGGGATATCTGATATTGTAACTTTGCTGAAAACCAATCAGATAACAAAGTTATGAAAGAGCATTTTATGAAAGAAGACAACGTACACGTCAGCCTGTCCCATCAGCTTGAACGCATAGAGAGCATGTTCCATTTATTGGCCGAGATGATGGGAGAATTGCGAAGTACGATTTTCCACATTGCAGAAACAACCGATTCCTCAACGCCGCCCACACCAACGGTAGCCCCTGCGCCACCCGTAGGGGCGGACCTGTGTGTCCGCCCGGAAACCACCACCCCACGGCAGGCGGAAACATCGCCTGTGGATGCGGGCGGATTCAATCCACCCCTGCCGGTGGTGCAGGTCAGCGAATTCCTGCAGCAGCGCTACGAATTCCGCTACAACCAGCTGACCGGGCAAACGGAATACCGGGCACGCACCGCCCTCTCCGAAACCTCCTCCCCTTTCTTACCTGTATGCCCGCGCGCCAAAAGCACCTTTTATTATGAGGTACAGGTCGCCGGCATCTTCTGCTACGAAAGCCAGATACAATGCGTACTGAACTCCTTCCTCATCCAGCCCTACCACCCCTTCCGCGAGTACCTCGACAACCTGCCCGTCTGGGACGGAACAGACCGCATTAACGCCCTCGCTACCCGCGTGAGCACTGATCCCCTGTGGCGCACCGGCTTCCGTCGCTGGATGCTGGGCATGGCCGCCGGATGGCTGGGTGTCAACCCTCAATACGCCAACTCCCTCGCCCCGCTGCTCGTCAGCCGGGAGCAGGGCCTTCACAAGAGCACCTTCTGCCGTATGCTCCTCCCGCCCGAACTGGAACGCTTCTACACCGACAGCTTCCCCCTCACCAATATCCCCCTAGCCGAGCGCCGCCTGAGCGAGTACGGCCTTATCTCTCTGGATAAGTTCGACCGCCATTCCTCTCGCCACCAAGCCGACCTGAAGAACCTCATGCAAGCCACCACCCTGCACCTGCGTCGTGCCCGCCAACAGTACGAAACCACCCTGCCCCGCATTGCCTCTTTCATCGGCACCAGCAACTGCAAGGAGCTGCTCACCGACAAAACCGGTTCCCGCCGCTTCCTCTGCGTGGAAGTGACCCACATGATCGACACCGATACCCCCTTGGAATACGCCCAGCTCTACGCCCAACTGAAATACCTCGTCACCACCGCCGCCGAGCAATACTGGCCCACCGAAGAAGAAAAGGCCGCCATCGAGCAACACAATCTCTCCTTCTACAAAACCTCCGTAGAAGAAAACTTCTTCTGAGAGCTCTTCAAGGATGCCGAGCGTGACGCAGAGGATTCCATGCTCCTCTCCGCCGAAGAGATCTTCCGCCAGCTAAGAGATTACAATCCCGTAGCCATGCGTGGCCGTAAAGCAGGCGGTTTCGGAAAACTATTAGTGGATATGGGTATACCGCGCATCAGGCTGAATACAGGCAATAAGTATTGCATAGTGTCAGGGCAGTGGAACGTGGAGGGTTAAATCAAAACTGAAGCCCCAGGGGTAAACCGCCGCAGGGAAATGAGTAAGAAGCCGTTACACCCATGCTGGGCGAACCAACAAAAGAGGCTTGATACTTAGTATCAAACCTCTTACCTTCGTCAAACTAGCGGGATTCGAACCCACGACCCCCTGCTCCCAAAGCGTGGTTTTCTAATTTTCAAACTTCTTGTAATCAAACAGTTAAAGTCTTGTATAAAATCGTTTGCACATAATTTACACAAATTATTTCTTCAACTTGTATACCATCATTCCAAATATAATTAGCACAGTTACAAAAACAACAATAATAGCCCAGCCTCCATAGTCTATCTTAAACTGATTCCATCTGGAAAGTTGCTTCTCTACCAGATAAGGTATAGCTACAGAATCCACTTTATTGATATATGTGGTATCCCTAAACAGCTTATCTCTGTATCGAGTATGCCATTTCTCCAGCCATACAGTATCTCCTTTCTGAACAAAGGAAACTGAATCGTGTATGTAGATGCTATCTCGTTCAAAACGGTCACAGTATTCTATTCTGGTACTTATCGTTTCCACTGGGACATGTATCGTTTTGCTGCATCCAACCAGTATCCCGATCAAGATCAAGGCAAACAGAATCCTTCTCATACAATCACTTCCTTTGCCTTCTGAAGCAGTTCTTTACGTTCCGCATATCCATTTGTACCGCCGTTTATTCTCTTGGTGACAGCCAGTATATCATCTCTGTCTGCCAAAACATTTATTCCCTTTGTAACCCAAAAGAATACGGATGCCAGTACGGCGAGATTGGGTTGCTCTACTAAACCAGGATTGTTCAATACATCAGGGGCGCCCCCCAACCAGTCGCAGAGGGCTTTATAATTCGCTCTGCCTGTCAACTGAATCAGGCCTCGTCCTTTGTACCTTATCCCATCTCCTGTTTTAATGTTGCCAAGATCCCTTCTTCCTTCATACGCAGAACCACTCGCAAGTTCCCTGGGCCAGCGGAATCCGCCTGATTCATGAAGAATCTGAGTAAGGAAATGTGCAACCCTGAGAGGAGTGTCAATTCCGTATTTCGACATTTGGGCATTGAGGGGAGCAATATATTTGTCTATCATCTGATTTATTGATGCATCTGTCATGCCCGTTTTTTTGTACGGATATATCGCCTTGATGTGCTCTCTATTTATTTTCATCTTCATCTGTTTTTTCGTTGATACTATCTTCCAAAGCATCCCCCATATCTTTATTTTTCCTCTTAATAAAGAAGATAATAAGTCTTCGCAAGCTAAAAGACACTTTCACATCATGGCACTCGCATACATTATGGATAATGCTGTCCATTTCAAACAGGCAGGCTATTCCGATGCAAACGGCTGCTACTACATC
Organism: Bacteroidaceae bacterium; assembly: GCA_031552405.1. Classification (GTDB taxonomy): domain Bacteria; phylum Bacteroidota; class Bacteroidia; order Bacteroidales; family Bacteroidaceae; genus UBA1794. The sequence goes on from JAVBMN010000045.1 coordinate 124,861, forward strand.
ACGGGGGATCCCAAGTGGTTCTCCGATAGCCTGCCCCAATATACCACCCAAAGCAAGGTAGCACATATAGTCGATGATTTTACTCATGGTACGCCTCCCCGCCCGGCTCTTGCGAATCTTATCACTCCGGTGAAGGCTGGCTTTGATACCAAACCAGAAATCAACCACTACCAGCACAATAGAAAGTGCCACCATCCAACGCAAGTCCCAAAACATTCCTACCATCTCCCCACCAAAGAAAATCAGGGAGGTGCTTTTTGCTACGTTAGTCTCATTCATGTATTGTATCAATTAAGAAGGTTTATGTTCAAGTACCAAATCCCCTCCTGTAGCCAGTGTAACAGCGCCAATAGTTGTATTCAGTGATGAGCAGAAGAAGTCGGGAGAGTTCACCAGATACCATATAACGCTGTCGGGACGGTCGGGATCAGGCACAGCGTAAAACGTGGCCATTCCATAAGCACAAAGCTTTACGCTTAAGATATCCAGGTCGCCGGTATACGGTGGAACCTTGAGTTTTCTGTTCGTCAGTATGGTAGAATCAGAATTTATGAACACGATGTCGTTTTCTCCTACCCCTGAGCCCCATCTTAAGTTGACTATATTACAGCGTACTCCATTATATTTAGCCTCATGGGGCAGTACAAAGAACATAGGCCCGTCACTTGCCCCTACTGCTTCCCAATTAAAGCCCCTGTCAAAATCAAGGTGTACGGATTGCCCGCTACCCAAATAGAAATACTCTGCATAGGTTATTTTGTGGAACATCTCCGCAATAGACCCACGCACAAACAAGCCTTTCTTGTCAAGCGAAAAAATCTCTGTGCCATCCTGATAACCGTACAATCCGGAACGGTACTTCGGGATTCCGTTCTCTTCGATAGTATTTCCATTATCATCCAGTTCGTACACGATCTCATGGCCCAGCGCTACACCTGTCAGGGTATCATCCGCATTCTTAATCCCGGCAAATATTTTTGGGGATATCACATATCTGCCTGCGATTTCGGTTTTTTCACCATCCCACAGGTCGAGCCACTCAGGAAGTACGGCATCATTTCCCGGATCTCCATCCTTCCCGTCTGCCACTACAAGCACTCTCTCCTTGTCAAGTATGGTTCCGTCCGTATCACGCAGGATAAAGTCGATCCATTCTGCTGTTCCTACAGGTACGGATATGGCATAGGGTTCCTCCTCTTCACCGGGAAGTTGGTAGTAGAGCTTCTTTTCCGAGGTAGGAACGGGTGCGCTACTGC
>JAVBMN010000026.1:0-181228 GCA_031552405.1 Bacteroidaceae bacterium
TCTTTTTCTTGCGTACAAACATACCACAAAGGTACATATTTTCGGGTTGCGTCACCCAAAATCACCCACTTTTCAAACCTAATAAACTGATAATCAATAGGCGCTATGTGATGGCGCAAAAAAGTGATGAAGTCAGGAAAATTTTTCTGGGAGCAGGTATCCCCTGACCAAATAAATAGCGCTATAAAAAGAGGCGTATCCCATCTGGAACACGCCTCTCTTCTATTCAATCTGAAGAATGATTCTTTTCTTCAGGTATTATTTTACGTCGCTGTAGTCGAGTACGTTCTTACGGTTGGCAAGAATACGGTCGTACTCTTCTTTCGAACCTACGATCAGCTTGTCAAAATCACGCAGACCGGTACCGGCAGGGATCAGGTGACCGCAGATCACGTTCTCCTTCATACCTTCCAATCTGTCGATCTTACCGTTGATAGCAGCTTCATTCAGCACCTTGGTAGTTTCCTGGAAGGAAGCTGCCGACATGAAGCTGGAGGTAGCCAGTGCCGCACGTGTGATACCCTGAAGGATCTGAGTAGAAGTAGCCGGAACAGCGTCACGGGTTTCTACGGGTTTCAGGTCACGACGTTTCAACATACTGTTCTCGTCTCTCAACTTACGCGCAGTTACAACCTGTCCGGGATGCAGTGTCTGGGAGTCGCCTCCGTCTACCACAATCTTCTTGCCCCAGATGCGGTCGTTCTCTTCCATAAAGTCGAGCTTATCCACAGTCTGCTGCTCAAGGAAGCGGGTATCACCCGGTTCATTGATCTGCACCTTACGCATCATCTGACGAACAATGATTTCGAAATGCTTGTCATTGATCTTCACACCCTGCAAGCGGTATACGTCCTGTACTTCGTTCACGATGTATTCCTGAACAGCTGTGGGGCCCTTGATGGCCAGAATGTCAGCTGGCGTAGTGGCACCGTCGGACAGAGGAGTACCGGCGCGTACATAGTCGTTCTCCTGTACCAGGATCTGCTTGGACAGCGGCACAAGATATTTCTTTACCTCTCCAGTCTTGGAAGTCACAATGATCTCACGGTTACCGCGTTTGATCTTACCCATAGTGATCTCACCGTCAATTTCGGAAACGACAGCAGGGTTCGACGGGTTACGCGCTTCAAAGAGCTCAGTCACACGGGGAAGACCACCGGTGATGTCACCAGCCTTACCTACGGCACGCGGGATCTTCACCAATACTTCACCGGATTTTACCTGATCTCCGTCTTCCGCTACCACGTGTCCTCCTACGGGGAAGTTATAGGTACGGATAATCTCACCGCCTTCATCCATAATATGGGCAGAGGGCACTTTGGTCTTATCTTTAGATTCGATAATAATGATTTCGCGCAAACCGGTAGTTTCATCAGACTCTACCTTATAAGTTATGTTCTCAATCATATTCTCGAACTCGATCTTACCAGTGGCTTCTGTGATAATAACGGCATTAAAGGGGTCCCACTTACAGATGAGCTTGCCTTTTATTACCTTATCTTTATCGGAAGCATACAGAGTAGAACCGTAGGGTACGTTGTAATTCGATATTGCGATATTCGTATTTTCGTCTACGATATGGAGTTCTGCCAGACGACCTACTACGATCTTTACCGGTTCGCCGTTCTCGTCTACATAATCCACCGTACGAAGCTCGTCGAACTCAAGACGCCCGTCATAGTGAGCCGTAATGTTGGCATTGGCGGTAGCATTACCAGCAATACCACCGGCATGGAACGTACGGAGTGTAAGCTGAGTACCAGGTTCACCAATCGATTGTGCTGCAATTACGCCGACAGCCTCACCCTTGTGTACCATCTGACTGGTAGCAAGGTTACGGCCGTAACATTTTGCACACACACCATGCTTGGATTCACAGGTAAGCACAGAACGAATCTCGACACTCTCTATAGGAGATGCTTCGATATCCTTTGCAATAGCTTCTGTGATTTCTTCACCACCGGCTACAATCAAGCGACCTTCGATGGGGTGGATAATATCATGTACGGACACACGTCCCAAGATACGTTCGTAGAGCGATGCGATCACGTCTTCGTCATTCTTCAGTTCGGTACAAACCAAACCACGCAAAGTTCCGCAGTCCTCTTCCGTGATAATCACGTCATGAGATACGTCTACTAGACGACGAGTCAGGTATCCGGCGTCAGCCGTCTTCAAGGCCGTATCCGCAAGACCCTTACGGGCACCGTGGGTAGAGATAAAGTACTCCAACACGGAAAGACCTTCCTTAAAGTTAGAAAGAATCGGGTTCTCGATGATCTGCGCACCTTCCGCACCAGCCTTCTGGGGCTTAGCCATCAAACCACGCATACCTGAAAGCTGACGGATCTGTTCTTTCGAACCACGGGCACCAGAGTCAAGCATCATATATACTGAGTTGAAGCCCTGGTCGTCGCTGGAAATGGTTTTCATCAGAATATTAGCCAGCTCGGAGTTTACATGTGTCCAGATGTCGATCACCTGGTTGTAACGCTCGTTGTTGGTAATGAAACCCATGTTATAGTTATTGATAACCTCTTCTACTTTCTCATAGCCTTTCTTTACCAGGTCTTCCTTTTCTTTCGGAATGATGATATCGTCAAGGTTGAAGGACAATCCTCCCTTGAAGGCCATGTAGTAACCCAGGTTCTTGATACCGTCCAGGAAGTCGGCAGCCTTTGACACACCGCATACCTTAATTACATCGCTAATGATATCACGAAGTGATTTCTTAGAGATCACACGGTTTATATAGCCTACCTCTTCGGGTACAATCTGGTTTACAATGATACGTCCTACAGAGGTTTCTTTCATCATCACTTCTGCAAGTTCACCATTCTCATTCAAGTCGCGCACCTTCACATTCACGATGGCATGGATGTCTACCCGGCCTTCGTTGTATGCAATAAGCGCTTCTTCAGGGCCGTAGAAGGTGGAACCTTCTCCTTTTGCTCCCTGACGAAGTTTGGTGATATAGTATAAACCGAGCACCATGTCCTGTGAAGGAACGGTGATAGGAGCACCATTTGCAGGGTTCAGAATGTTATGTGAATTAAGCATCAACAGCTGAGCTTCAAGAACAGCCTCGTTGCTCAAAGGCAAATGCACCGCCATCTGGTCACCGTCAAAGTCGGCATTGAACGCCGTACATGCCAACGGGTGCAACTGGATAGCCTTACCTTCGATCATTTTAGGTTGGAACGCCTGGATACCCAAACGGTGAAGAGTCGGGGCACGGTTCAGCAACACAGGATGACCCTTCATCACATATTCCAGAATATCCCAGATCACAGCCTCTTTTCGGTCTACAATTTTCTTGGCCGACTTCACAGTCTTTACAATACCGCGTTCGATCAGTTTACGGATAATAAACGGCTTGAAAAGCTCGGCAGCCATCAGTTTTGGAATACCGCATTCGCCCATCTTCAGTTCAGGACCTACCACAATTACGGAACGTGCAGAGTAGTCTACGCGCTTACCGAGAAGGTTCTGACGGAAACGTCCTTGCTTACCTTTCAAACTGTCAGACAGTGATTTCAACGGGCGATTCGCATCCGTCTTCACTGCGCTGGACTTGCGAGAGTTATCGAAAAGTGAGTCTACAGATTCCTGAAGCATACGTTTCTCATTGCGGAGAATCACCTCAGGAGCTTTGATCTCTATCAATCTCTTCAAACGATTGTTACGGATAATTACACGACGATACAAGTCATTCAAGTCCGACGTAGCAAAACGGCCACCATCCAACGGCACCAACGGGCGAAGTTCGGGCGGAATCACCGGAACCACACGTACAATCATCCATTCCGGACGGTTGCGTCCTTTCGAAGCACGGAACGACTCAACTACCTGAAGACGCTTCAAAGCATCATTCTTACGTTGCTGAGAGTTATCGTTGCTTGCCTTGTGACGAAGATCGTATGACAATGCATCAAGATCCAAGCGACAGAGCAATTCGTAGATTGCATCCGCACCCATCTTGGCAATAAACTTATTGGGGTCATTATCTTCCAAGAATGAATTGTTCTTCATTTCCGGTTTCTCGATAATATCCAGATATTCATCCTCAGAAAGAAGATCGTATGTAGCCACAGTATCTACAATACCCGGCTGTATAACTACGTATCTTTCATAGTAGATGACAGAATCGAGTTTCTTTGTAGGCAAGCCAAGCAAATAACCAATCTTGTTGGGGAGTGAGCGGAAATACCAGATGTGAGCCACGGGCACTACCAACTGGATGTGTCCCATACGCTCGCGACGTACTTTCTTTTCTGTTACTTCCACACCACAGCGGTCGCACACAATGCCTTTATAACGGATACGTTTGTACTTTCCGCAATGGCATTCGTAATCTTTCACCGGGCCGAAAATTCGCTCACAGAACAAGCCATCACGTTCGGGCTTATAGGTACGGTAGTTGATGGTCTCAGGCTTCAATACCTCACCACTCGAACTTTCCAAGATCTCCTCCGGAGAGGCAAGACCAATGGAAATCTTCGTGAAATTGCTCTTTATCTTTGATTCTTTTCTAAAAGCCATTTTATAATATATTGAAAAGAGTTATCGTATATCTTTATTATTACTCAAGATGAATGCTAAGTCCCAAACCTCTAAGTTCGTGAAGCAATACATTCAGTGACTCAGGGATACCCGGAGTAGGCATAGGTTCGCCTTTCACAATTGCTTCGTACGCCTTGGAGCGACCTATTACGTCATCCGACTTGATTGTAAGAATTTCCTGAAGGATGTGCGATGCGCCGAATGCTTCGAGCGCCCAAACTTCCATCTCTCCGAAACGCTGACCACCAAACTGAGCTTTACCTCCAAGAGGCTGCTGTGTAATAAGTGAGTATGGACCGATAGAACGAGCATGCATCTTATCTTCTACCATGTGGCCCAACTTCAACATATATGTAACACCTACAGTGGCAGGCTGGTCAAAACGTTCGCCGGTACCTCCGTCATAAAGATACGTCTTTCCATATTGAGGCAAGCCAGCCTTCTCAGTCCATTCACTGATATCTTCCAACACAGCACCGTCAAAAATGGGAGTCGCAAACTTCAGACCCAATTTCCTACCGGCAGAGCCCAATACAGCCTCAAAGATCTGTCCAAGGTTCATACGCGAAGGTACACCAAGAGGATTCAATACGATATCTACAGGAGTACCATCGGCCAGGAACGGCATATCCTCCTGACGGACAATACGGGATACAATACCCTTATTACCGTGGCGACCGGCCATCTTATCACCTACACCAATTTTACGTTTCTTGGCAATATATACTTTCGCCATCTGAATAATACCGGCAGGAAGCTCATCACCGATTGTGATGGCAAATTTCTTGCGCTTCAGTTCGGCATCCAGTTCTTTGTATTTCTTCAGATAGTTCATGATCAATGCATGTACCAACTCGTTGGTATGATCGTCATTGGTCCATTTACTAACCTGTATAGAAGCATAATCCAAGTTGGCCAGATCTTTTCTTTCGAAAGCAGCCCCCTTCGCAATAATATCTACTCCCATATAATCTTTCACGCCCTGAGAAACCTTACCTTCAGTCAGTTTCAATAGTTTCTCAAGCATGATACCTTTCAGCTTATCAGCCTTATTCTGGTATTCATCATCAATCTTGGGAAGAAGAGCTTTATCAGCCATCTTACCGCTACGGCTTTTTACTACACGGGAGAACAGTTTGCGATCAATCACCACACCTTTCAGTGAAGGAGAAGCTTTCAACGAAGCATCTTTCACATCACCGGCCTTATCTCCAAATATGGCACGCAACAGTTTCTCTTCCGGAGACGGATCAGATTCTCCCTTCGGAGTAATCTTACCAATCATGATATCACCCGGTTCAATACGTGCACCAATACGAACGATACCATTTGCATCCAAATCCTTGGTAGCCTCTTCACTCACGTTAGGAATATCAGCAGTCAACTCTTCCATACCGCGTTTTGTTTCGCGTACTTCCAAAGAGAACTCTTCCACGTGAATAGAAGTCAGGAGGTCTTCACGAACCACGCGTTCGTTCAGCACAATAGCATCCTCGTAGTTGTAACCCTTCCAAGGCATATAAGCTACCAACAGATTCTTACCCAGCGCCAATTCGCCATCCTGAGTAGAATATCCTTCGGTAAGAATATCACCCGCTTTTACACGCTGACCTTTTTCGCAAACAGGGCGAAGGTCAATAGTCATGTTCTGGTTAGTCTTACGGAACTTTGGAATATTATATTCTTTTACCGCACTTTCAAAGTGTACAAACTCTTCATCTTCTGTACGGTCGTATTTGATACGGATAGTTGTTGCATCCACAAATTCTACTGATCCCTCTCCCTCTGCCACAATTTGTGTACGAGAGTCGCGAACCAACTGCTTTTCAATACCTGTTCCTACAATAGGAGCTTCGGTACGAAGCAAAGGAACAGCCTGGCGCATCATGTTCGATCCCATTAATGCACGGTTGGCGTCATCATGCTCAAGGAACGGAATCAATGCAGCTGCAATCGAAGCTATCTGCTGGGGGGCAATGTCCATATATTCCACCTCGGTAGGATCTACTACGGGGAAGTCGGCATCCTGTCTGGCTTTGATACGAGTAGGTATGATAGTACCGTTCTTATCAAGTTCTGTATTTCCCTGTGCAATAATCTTATCCTCTTCTTCTTCCGCTGTAAGGTATACGATATCCTCTTCCAGTATATCCGCCTTTCCGTTCTGCACCTTACGGTAAGGGGTTTCTATAAACCCAAGATCGTTAATCTTAGCATAGATACAAAGTGAAGAGATCAAACCAATGTTTGGACCTTCCGGAGTTTCAATCGGACACAAGCGACCATAGTGCGTATAGTGTACGTCACGAACCTCAAATCCTGCACGCTCACGGCTCAAACCACCAGGTCCAAGGGCAGACATACGACGTTTGTGCGTAATCTCCGCCAGTGGATTAGTCTGGTCCATGAACTGCGACAAGGCATTGGTTCCAAAGAATGTATTAATAACAGATGAGATTGTTTTGGCATTGATAAGATCAATGGGAGTAAACACCTCATTGTCGCGTACATTCATACGTTCGCGAATAGTTCTCGACATACGAGCCAGACCTATTGCAAACTGGTTAGATAATTGTTCACCCACGGTACGAACACGTCGGTTACTCAAGTGGTCGATATCATCCACTACCGCATTGGAGTTGATGAGTTCGATCAGATATTTGATAATTTCAATAATGTCTTCTTTTGTAAGGACACATACATCCATTCCAGTGCTCAGATTGAGCTTCTTGTTGATTCTGTATCGTCCTACCTCACCCAAGTCATAACGCTTTTCAGAGAAGAAAAGGTTATTGATCACTTCACGGGCACTGGCATCATCCGCAGGGTCAGCATTTCTTAATTGGCGATAGATGAAAAGTACCGCTTCTTTCTCCGAATTACTGGGATCCTTTTGCAGGGTATTATAAATAATTGAATAATCACTTTGGTTAGGCTCTTCCTTATGTACCAAAATGTTTTGAATACCCGAATCCAGGATTTCGTCTACATGCGATTCTTCAATAATCGTTTCACGGTCAATAATAACCTCGTTACGTTCAATAGATACCACTTCACCGGTATCTTCGTCCACAAAGTCTTCAACCCATGCTTTCAGAACCCTTGCAGCCAGTTTGCGACCCACCATCTTTTTCATGTTGGTCTTATTCACTTTCACTTCTTCGGCCAGATTAAAGATCTCAAGGATATCCTTATCATTCTCAAAACCGATAGCGCGCAAAAGAGTGGTCACGGGCAATTTCTTTTTACGATCGATATATGCATACATTACATTATTAATGTCTGTAGCAAATTCAATCCACGATCCCTTAAATGGGATAATACGTGCGGAATAAAGTTTGGTGCCGTTGGCGTGAATGCTCTGTCCGAAGAACACACCCGGCGAACGGTGCAGCTGAGATACGATCACACGCTCCGCACCATTGATAATAAAAGTGGCCTTATCGGTCATATACGGGATAGGGCCGAGGAACACGTCCTGAATCACAGTATCAAAGTCCTCATGTTCCGGGTCGGTACAATACAACTTGAGTTTTGCCTTTAAGGGAACACTATATGTAAGACCTCTTTCCAGACATTCCTCTATAGAATATCTGGGTGGATCAATATAGTAATCCAAAAACTCTAACACGAAATTATTTCTAGTGTCTGCAATAGGAAAGTTTTCGGCAAACACTTTATACAATCCCTCGTTTCTACGTTGTTCCGGGGGAGTGTCAAGTTGTAAAAAGTCTTGAAATGACTTCAATTGTACTTCCAAGAAATCCGGATATTGCATCGGGTTCTTGGCAGTTGCGAAATTTATTCTTTGATTTTGGGTTGCTGAAGACATCTGTGAATGGATTAAGTGAACCTTTTTTAATATAGACACAAAAAGGCTAAGAACCCCTCATAAGAGGGGATTCTTAACCGAATTACCTGATAAACAGGCTGTTGTTACTTAAGTTCAACTTCAGCTCCAGCTTCTTCCAAAGCTTTCTTCAATGCTTCAGCATCAGCCTTAGATACACCTTCTTTTACTGCACTAGGAGCAGCGTCAACAAGATCTTTAGCTTCTTTCAAGCCCAAACCGCACTGTTCTTTTACAGCCTTAACTACTTGCAATTTGTTAGCACCAGCGCTCTTCAATACTACGTCGAAAGATGTTTTTTCTTCTTCAACGGGACCTGCAGCAGCAGGACCAGCAGCAACTGCTACAGCTGCAGCAGCGGGTTCGATACCGTATTCTTCTTTAAGGATAGTTGCAAGTTCATTAACTTCTTTCACTGTCAAGTTAACTAATTGTTCTGCAAAAGCTTTCAAATCTGCCATTTTTGTATAATTTTAATTGTTTTATTACTACTTAATTTGATAAAATTGTTACTCTCTTTCTCCAAGAGTTTTGAGGAGTCCGTGGAGTGTATTTCCGCCAGACTGAAGAGCTGAAACCACGTTCTTGGCCGGAGATTGCAACAGTGCAATAACATCGGCAATAACTTCGTTCTTGCTCTTGATAGCGCAAAGAGCGTCCAACTGATCTGCACCTACATAGAAACTTTCTTCTACATATGCAGCTTTCAGACTGGGCTTTCCTTCTTTGGATAGATCTTTCAACAACTTTGCAGGCAGATTACCTGTGCTGCTGAACATCATTGCTGTAGAACCTTTCAGGCTTACATAAAGAGGAGAGAAATCCACTTCCATGCTTTCCAATGCCTTCTCCAGAAGGTTATTCTTCACCACCATCAGTTTGATTTCTTTCTCAAAACATTTGCGACGAAGAGCACTGGTAGCTCCCGCATTCATAGCTTCCACATCTACAAGGTAGAAGTGAGCATACTCATTAACGGTAGAAACAATCTTCTCTATTGCTAATACTTTATCTTCCTTTCTCATTGTCCTAATTATTAGATTTCATCTACAGATTTAAGATCAATCTTAATACCCATACTCATGGTACTGGAAAGATAAATGCTCTTTACATAAGTACCTTTAGCGGCAGTCGGCTTCAACTTGATCAGTGTAGCAATAAATTCTTTTGCATTCTCACGGATCTTATCAGCATCAAATGATACTTTACCGATTGAGGTGTGTACAATACCAACTTTATCAACTTTAAAATCGATCTTGCCTTGTTTCACTTCCTTAACCGCATTGGCCACATCCATAGTTACAGTACCACTCTTGGGGTTAGGCATCAATCCGCGAGGACCGAGCACACGACCGAGGGCACCTATTTTACCCATGACAGAAGGCATAGTGATGATCACATCAATATCCGTCCATCCACCTTTGATCTTTTCAATATATTCGTCAAGACCAACATAGTCTGCACCAGCTTCTTTTGCAGCAGCTTCCTGGTCAGGAGTACAAAGTGCTAGAACACGCACCATCTTACCTGTTCCGTGAGGAAGTGTTACCACACCTCTAACCATCTGGTTTGCCTTACGGGGATCTACACCCAAACGTACGTCAATATCCACAGAAGCATCAAACTTAGAGAAGGTAATCTCCTTCACCAATGTAGCAGCTTCTTTCAGAGTATAGGTTTTTCCTGCTTCAATTTTTGCGGCAGCTAACTTTTGATTTTTTGTCAGTTTTCCCATTACAATTGAAGATTATTAGTTATTACCAGGGAATTCACCTTTCACTGTGATACCCATACTTCTGGCTGTACCTGCTACTTGCTTCATAGCGCTATCCAGTGTGAAGCAGTTAAGGTCTACCATTTTGTCTTGAGCAATCGTCTGAACCTGGTCCCAAGTAATCTCGGCTACCTTCTTACGATTAGGCTCTGCAGAACCACTCTTGAGTTTGCAGATCTCCATCAGCTGTATTGCTACAGGAGGAGTTTTGATTACAAAATCAAAAGATTTGTCTGAGTAATACGTAATAACAACAGGTAATACTTTACCTGCCTTGTCCTGGGTTCTGGCGTTGAATTGCTTGCAAAAGTCCATGATATTAAGACCCTTAGAACCCAAAGCGGGGCCCACGGGGGGAGATGGATTTGCAGCGCCTCCTTTAATCTGTAATTTGATTAATCCAGCAACTTCTTTAGCCATTTGTTTTGATTTTAATTTAGAATATATAAAATAAAGGAATCCTGTGTTTCGTAACCAACACTCCTATTCCTTTTCAACTTGCATAAAGCCCAACTCTAAGGATGTTTTACGTCCAAAGATCTTCACCATGACTTTCAGTTTTTTCTTCTCGTTATTGACTTCTTCAATAATTCCGCTAAATCCGGTGAAGGGACCATAATTTACTTTTACGGTCTCTCCTTCCAGATAAGGAACTGTGATTTCAGCTTCGTTCTCTTGTAAGTCGTCAACTGTACCGAGTATTCGGTTCACTTCCGACTGACGCAATGGAACAGGATTCTCTGATCCTCCAAGAAAATTGATCACGTTAGGCACATTCACCAAATGATGAATTACCTCACCTACCAACTTCGCTTCAATCAACACGTATCCAGGCAAGTAACTTCTTTCTTTAATGATTTTCTTTCCGTTACGAACCTGATATACCTTTTCTGTAGGAATCAATACCTGAGAGACATAGTCGCTGAGACCGCTATTTTTAATATCGATCTCTAAATATTCTTTCACCTTAGCTTCTTTTCCACTAATAGCGCGAAGAACATACCATTTCTTATCTGTCTCAGACATTTTTACGTGAGATTAATGAGGATAAATGACTCCTTCCATAAAAGCTTTGAAGAGCGAATCCATGGCAAATACAATAATTGCGATCAAAATGGAAGCTTTCAATACAATTAAGGCACTGCCTGTCAATTCTTTATATGAAGGCCATGAGACTTTATGAACAAGCTCGTCATAAGACTCTTTACAATAGTTAACCAACCGTTGTGCTATATCTTTCATTTTCTTCTTTATTGGCACGGAAGGAGAGGCTCGAACTCCCGACACCTGGTTTTGGAGACCAGTGCTCTACCGACTGAGCTACTTCCGTGTATACTGTTCCCCTTTTAATCGGGGAACAGTTTTATTGATATTGTATTAGTCAACAATTTCAGTGATCTGACCAGCACCTACTGTGCGTCCACCTTCGCGGATAGCGAAACGAAGACCAATGTTCAGAGCTACATCATAGATCAATTCCACATTGATCGTTACGTTATCACCAGGCATTACCATTTCAGTTCCTTCAGGAAGAGTGATCTCACCTGTACAGTCCATTGTACGGAGGTAGAACTGAGGACGGTATCTGTTGTGGAACGGAGTGTGACGACCACCTTCTTCTTTCTTCAGGATATACACCTCAGCTTTGAATTTTGAGTGAGGTTTAATTTTACCTGGGTGACAAAGAACCATACCACGTTTGATTTCGTTCTTATCTACACCACGGAGGAGGAGACCTACGTTATCACCAGCTTCACCACGATCAAGAAGTTTGCGGAACATTTCCACACCGGTTACAACGCATTTTTTATTCTCACCCAAACCAAGGATTTCGATTTCATCACCTACTTTTACTACACCTGTTTCAATACGACCGGTAGCTACAGTACCACGACCAGTAATAGAGAACACGTCTTCAACAGGCATCAAGAAAGGCTTATCGATATCACGCGGAGGAAGGGGGATCCAAGTATCTACGGCATCCATCAACTCCATGATCTTATCTTCCCATTTTTCAACGCCATTCAAGCCACCAAGAGCAGAACCACGAATTACAGGAGTATTGTCACCATCAAAGTTGTAGAAAGAAAGAAGTTCTCTCATTTCCATTTCAACGAGTTCGAGCATTTCTTCGTCGTCTACCATGTCGCATTTGTTCATAAACACAACCAGCTGAGGAACGTTTACCTGACGAGCAAGCAGGATGTGCTCACGAGTCTGAGGCATAGGACCGTCTGTAGCAGCAACCACGATGATAGCACCGTCCATCTGCGCAGCACCAGTTACCATGTTCTTTACGTAGTCGGCGTGACCCGGACAGTCTACGTGTGCATAGTGACGGTTCGCAGTCTGATACTCCACGTGTGAAGTGTTGATTGTGATACCACGTTCTTTTTCTTCGGGAGCATTGTCGATCTGATCGAAAGACTTCATTTCCGAAAGACCCTTCTTAGCCAATACAGTTGTGATGGCTGCGGTAAGAGTAGTCTTACCGTGGTCAACGTGACCAATTGTTCCAATGTTTACGTGCGGTTTGGAACGCTCGAATTTCTCTTTAGCCATAGCTTTACTTATTTATTTTATTATAATTTAGTTATTCAAAACTCTTTATTCCTGAGCTGTTATCGGGACTTGAACCCGAGACCTCTTCCTTACCAAGGAACTGCTCTACCACTGAGCAAAAACAGCAATGTTTAGAGCGGAAGACGGGGCTCAAACCCGCGACCCTCAGCTTGGAAGGCTAATGCTCTATCAACTGAGCTACTTCCGCTTTTTAGAAAGCACCGAATGGTTCTTTCTGTGGGTAGTGATGGATTCGAACCACCGTAGGCGTAAGCCAGCAGATTTACAGTCTGCCCCATTTGGCCACTCTGGTAACTACCCCGATATATTTGCTATATTTTGCAATTTCAAATTACGCTTGAGCCTCTTGTCGGATTCGAACCAACGACCCCGAGATTACAAATCACGTGCTCTGGCCAACTGAGCTAAAGAGGCATTTCCATTCTTGCAGCCGCTCGTTAAAGCGGTAGCTGTATCGAAACGGCTGCAAAGATAGATGTTATTTTTGAATCCACAAATGATTCGTGTTCTTTTTTTTATTTTCCAGACTGCTTTTCTTTGAATTTCTGCAATTGCTTTTCCAGAGCCTCCAAAGCCTCCACAACTGCCTCTTCAAACGAGTCCTTCACTTTCTCGGCATAAAACTCTGCGTTGGGGATTAACACTTTTACCCCGGCCTCTTTGTTCATCACAGTTTCGGGCTTCACCACCTTTAATGTGACTTCCACAGCCTTTATATTATCATAGAATTTTTCAAGCTTTAAAGCCTTCTTTCCGATAAAGTCTTGCAATTTCTCCGTAGCATCGAAATGAATGGATTGAATTCTTACGTCCATAGTAACCTCCTTGTTTTTTTAAGCTCGAGGATGAGCTTGGTTATACACTTTTTTGAGTTCCTCAAAAGTAGTATGGGTATAAATCTCCGTGGTCTCCAAACTTTCGTGCCCCAGTATTTCTTTCACCGCATTAAGACTCGCTTCATTATTCAGCATTGTCGTGGCAAAAGTATGCCTCAGCACGTGTGGGCTCCGTTTTTTTAACGTTACTACTTTTGATAATTCACGTTTCACTAACCTATAAACAGCGAACGGATACATTTGTTTTCCATTTTGCAATACAAAAAAGGATTCACTGCATTCCGACCCGAATTCACAACTCCGAATACGAAGATAATCTCTCAAATGTTCTTTCAGTTCCTCACCAAAGGGTATTATTCGTTGTTTATTCCTTTTTCCGAGCACTTTAACTGTACACGAATATAGATCCACATCTTTATCCTTTAGCGCGATCAGCTCGGAAAGGCGTATACCTGTAGTATAAAAAACCTCTATAATCAACCGGTCCCTTACACCGCAAAATCCGTCTTCCTCTTCCGAACCCCCACTCAGCACTTTTTCCATTTCTTCTTCCCTCACAAACACCGGCAACGGTTTTCCCGCTCCCGGGCCTTTGATGCGCGAGGTTGGGTTATGAGACACCACACCCCTGGATCGAAGAAATTTAAAGAAACTTCTTAGTGCACTAAGCTTTCTTTTCACAGAAGTTGCTTTTAAGCCCTGTTCCATCAAATGGATTACCCATTCCCGGATCTCGGTACTCTCGGCTTCTTCTGGCGAACACCTGCAAAAATTCTCCTTTATAAATTCTTTGAACTCAAGAAGATCGGTCCGATAACTAGTTACAGTATAATCGGAACAACACTTCTCGTACTTCAAATAATCAATAAAGGAGCGTATCCACATCGGAATTCTTGTTTATAAATTCTGAAGCGAATTTATGGAAAAGAATTCGATATCCCAAAAGATTTTATCTTTTTTTTTATTTAATCTTCTATCTGCTGGAGCTGCTGTACATATACTGCACGCTCTTTCTTCAGGCGCTTCAATACAGAAGGCTTGTCGAACTGCTGACGACGTCTCAATTCCTTCACTACACCTGTTTTCTCGAATTTTCTTTTAAATTTCTTCAGCGATCTTTCAATGTTCTCGCCTTCTTTTACGGGTACTACAATCATTTTTTCTAATTTAATTATGATAGTTGTTTAATTATTGCATTAAGCTAAAAAGTGGCTGCAAAAGTACTCATAGTTTCTTGAACTGCAAAATATTTGCGATTTATTTTCGTTTGTCTTTCTCTTGTTTCATTTCCTTGTGTACTTTTGCAGGCGAATTAAACAAATGAGATCTATTTAAATGGCGTTAATACGTACTATTCGCGGTTTCGTTCCTGAGATGGGCGAAAACTGTTTTTTGGCAGAAACGGCTGCTATTGTGGGAGATGTAAAGATGGGGCGTGATTGCAGCATTTGGTACAGTGTGGTTTTGCGAGGGGATGTAAACTCCATCCGTATGGGTAATGGAGTAAACATACAAGACGGCTCCGTGGTACATACCCTTTATGAAAAATCAGTCATTGAGATTGGCAATTATGTATCCGTGGGGCACAATGTAACCTTGCATGGCTGCACGATTCATGATTACGCCCTTGTCGGAATGGGTTCCGTGGTGCTGGATCATGCCGTGGTTGGCGAAGGCTCCATTGTAGCTGCCGGATCGGTTGTACTATCCAACACCATCATTCCCCCTCACGAGCTGTGGGGTGGCACACCAGCCCGCTTCATCAAGAATGTAGACCCGGAACAAGCCAAAGAACTAAATCTAAAGATCGCGCATAACTATTTAGAATATGCCTCTTGGTACAAGAGGTAAAGCGAATAAAAGTTAAATCACAGACAATTTCCACAGAATATTTGGAAGAAGTCCAATAAAGCTTTATATTTGCAATGTGATTTTTTTCATAGTATTAGATTTAAGGTTAACAAAGGTTGGAGTCTAGCGAGACTCCATTTTTTTTGCCCTTTACCTTCGTCTTCTTCTCGGATCACCCGATAATCATGACTCACCAGATCTTTATTCGCCATATCGCACACTGTTTCATGTAAAATACTAATATACAACCACTTACCACGCTTCAGCATTTTATTCTTAAACATTCAAGAGGCGCCCCTTGAAATGCAACTCGATTTTAACGATTAAACAGCTGAGAGATAACCGGTTATATCCATGCTCGACTCGTTAGTTGTACCTCGCCTCGCCCCGCATAAAGAAGAAAGAAGGAACAAAAATAAAAACATATATGCCAATTTTGCTGTTGTTTCTTTTTTTATATAATCTATAGATGGGGATTATTTTAGATAGAGAAGAGACTTTCTTGCCGGATATTTTCTTTGTGCTGGGCAAAGTAACGGATTTTTCTTTGGAAATGCAATCATTAGCGAAAAAAAGATCATCTAGAATAGTGGAGGGAAACAGTGACTTCCTAAGGTGCAACCCGCCTCCAAACTGGCGCGCACGAGTTGAACGATTGGCACGCACGAGTTGAACAATTCGTGCGCACCAGATAGTTGTCTCATGCGCACGAAATCTAGTGCGCTGCAGTTGACTCACCTCATTTTGTAGACCGCTCCCTGCAAGGCGCGTACCACGCCCTTCATTTCCAGTTCAAACAAGAGGGCGCTTAAGCGGTGTACCGGAAGGTTGGCTGCAACCACCAGGGCATTTATCTGCATTTCGCCTGCGGAGGATAAGATATCCGTTACATGCCGTTCTTCCGGGGTCAGTTCAATAAAAAGCTCCTGCTGTACAGCTTTCTTTGGGGCTTTTCCGCCCCAGCCCATTGCTTCGACAAAGTCTTTGGCGGAGGTAATCAGTTGGGCGGCATCCGTAGCTATAAGACGGTTGCATCCGGCAGAATTCTCATCTCCTACCCGTCCGGGGAAGGCAAAACAGTCGCGCCCATACCCTTGGGCAAGCTCGGCAGTAATGAGCGAGCCGCCTTTTGCAGCCGATTCTACCACCACCGTTGCATCGCAGATACCGGCCACGATACGGTTGCGCTGTACAAAGTTTTGCCGGTCGGGGTTTGTGCCGGAGGGAAACTCCGTGAGCAACGCACCGTTTTCAAGCATTTCGACAGCCGTTTGGCGATGGCTATGGGGATAAATACGATCCAGCCCATGCGCCAACACGCCTACCGTAGAAAGTGTATTTGCCAATGCAGCACGGTGAGAGAATATATCGATGCCATAGGCAAGACCGCTTACGATGACTATTTCCGGGGAGAGCGCAGCCAGTTCGCGCACAAAGGCTTCGCACAGTTCCTGACCATAAGGAGTAGCCCTGCGGGTACCCACCATGCTCACCATACGCAAGGAATTCAGGTTTGCCACCCCCTTACAAAACAACACCAATGGGGCATCTGAACATTCACGCATGCGGGAGGGATATGCTTCATCATAATAAGAAAGGCAGTGGATCCTGTTCTTCTCGGCAAAAGCATACTCTGACTCAGCCATGCGGAAAGCCTCGGAAGAGTTCTTCAAAGCATCTGTCAGGCGAGAGCTTACAGCCGGTACACGTTCAGCCAACAGGGAGATATTGGCAAATACCTCCCGTGCACTACCCAGTTCTTTGAGCAGGGCATGTGCAGTCAGCAGTCCCACGCCCGGGATCTTTGTCAGGGCGATGGCTGCTATTACTTCTTGGGCATCCATGATCAATGCTCAAGATAGGGGCGAAAAGCCTCATCAAAGATCTCAGAAACACCTAGGCGGCCATTGATTACGCAAACAGCTTCTACCGTAGCTTTAATCACCAGTTTCTGATCGGCCTTTCGATAGATATTTTGCATAAATACGTACTTTATCCCCTCCTTGTGTAAAGCCAGTTTACTAATAAACACGTCCCCACTTCGCAATGGGGTTTTAAATGCCATAGTAAGGCGGGCCACCACCGGATCTACGCCCATCTCATGCAAGCGGGCAAAGCTAAGACCCAGAGATTCCAGGAACTCGTGCCGCGTGTGCTCAATATAATGTTGATAATTCGCATTGTTTACGATGCCTTGCAAGTCGCACTCGTAATCACGCACTTTCATTTCCAGTTCAAACACATACTTTTCCATATTATAATCAGATTTAGGTATCACACATCTATTCCTCGCCTTAAATCCGCATGGATTTAGGGTTTCTCTTCTTAAGCTCCTCAGTAGTTACGAGTTTATAAAGTTTGTCATTGGGGCGGATCTTCTCCTCTGTTTTCATTGAGAAATGCACACCTTTCGCTACGTGTTGTACGGGTTTCAGTTCCACCCGGGCCTCTTCCAGGGTATAATAAAGCGCGCCGGTGGTGGGGCCTGTGATCAGGAGTTTATCGCCTACTTCCAAGTCGCCCGCTTCCATAAGGAACTCCGCTACATGCAGGTTTCCGAAGTACTTCACCGCTTTCCCCACATACACCTTTCGTTCGGTAGCCGAGGAGCCATAATGCTCGCTCCACTCGCCCAGACGTTGCCCCAAATAATACCCATTCCAGAAGCCCCGGTTAAAGACGGTGCGCAGACGGGTATCCCAATCCTCCTTTTTTCCCTCCGTGAACGATCCGTCCAGGGTGGCAGAAACCGCCTCTTTGTAGCATTCCACTACGGTACGCACATATTCAGGGCCACGGGCACGCCCTTCTATTTTAAACACCCGCACACCAGCTTCTATCATTTCATCCATGAAATGAATGGTCTTCAGGTCTTTGGGCGACATGATGTATTGGTTATCCACCTCCAGCTCAATATCCGTATCCTTATCCTTCACCAGATAGCCACGCCGGCAGATCTGCACACAGGCACCCCGGTTGGCCGAAAGATTTTGTTCATGGAGGGAAAGATAACATTTACCTGATACCGCCATGCACAGTGCACCATGGCAGAACATCTCTATGCGGATAAGCTCCCCTTTCGGGCCGCAGATCCGTTCCTGCCGGATCGTATCATAAATAACACGAACCTGCATCAGGTTCAGTTCACGCGCCAGCACTACCACATCGGCAAACTGGGCATAAAACCTCAACGCCTCGGCATTGCTTATATTCAGCTGTGTAGACAGGTGCACCTCCTGCCCTATCCGGCGTGCATACATCAACACCGCCACATCCGCAGCTATTACCGCAGAAATCCCGGCGGCATGTGCCGCATCTACGATGGTATGCATCAATTCCAGATCGCCGTCATAGATAATCGTATTCACCGTGAGATAACTTTTTATTCCGTGTACATTACACGTTTCGGCTATCTCGTGCAGATCATCCATGGTAAAAGTATTGGCCGAATGGGCACGCATATTCAGCGTAGCGATACCGAAATAAATGGAATCCGCCCCCGCCTGGATGGCTGCTGCCAGCGACTCGCGGGAACCTACCGGCGCCATGATCTCAAAATCCTGTTTCGTCATACAGTCTATATAGCTTTTTATAGATAAGAGGCCTTACCGGCTCACTCAAAGTGCGAAGGTACGGTTTTTTCTCCGTTCATGCTGTGCGGTGTTCAAAAAAAGCCCGCTCAAAGCACAAACTTCGAGCGGGCTTTCCCGGATATAGATATTAATTCGTTTTCCTGAGCAGTCCTACATCCAGCTATTTTTTCATCACTTTAGCCACATATACCTGTGTGCCTGTTTCGATCTCAACCAAGTACAATCCGGCAGGCCATAACGAGGTTTCAATAGAAGCATTTCCCTCCTGACGGTGCACAGCTTGCCCGTCGGCATTAAGCACAGAGATGGCGCGCACCTCTTCGTCACAAGCTACATTCAGACGGTCTGTGATAGGATTAGGATGCAGCTCAAGACCAGCGGTTGGGCGAACCACATCGTCGGGCAGAGGAAGATTCACATCAAAATGATAGGTACCCGATTGGAGTTCGAACACCGCGCAACCGTTTTGCACTCCCTTGTATTCCACTCCTTCCGAGGCGGAGGCAAGCTTATCGCCTTCATAGACAGCATCGGTTTCCAACTTCAGAGGCAGGTACAACGTGGCAGTCGTATTGACCGGCACGGTAGCCGTATAGTCGATCCGCCCATCGTCCTTACGATTCCAATGACTGACAATATCTCCATGATACGAATTGAACACCGCCTTAGCCCAGGTTATACGAGCCTGATTCTGCGGAAGGGTTTTCCGGTCATCCGGTGTGGGTTGCAGAATGAAGTGACCGAAACCGGGCATTGTTTCGTCTGCCTCAATACCACCTATATAGCGGAACATCCACTCCGACACAACTCCATAGGAATAATGATTGAAAGAGTTCATAATCCAGGGGTGATCATTGAATCCTTTTTCTTTTGTATACGAATCCCAACGCTCCCAGATGGTGGTAGCTCCCTGGTCGATGCTGTACAACCAAGACGGGTTATTGCGTTGCAGCAACAGGTTGTATGCCATATCATCCTGCCCGTACATGCTGAGAGTCTGGTTCAGAATTCCGGTTCCCACAAACCCAGTACTGAGCTTGTAGCCGTTATTAGTAAGTTTGGAACGCAATGTAGTAATTGCCTTGGTACGTTTCGCTTCATCCAGGAAAAGATCCATTTTCAGAGCCAGCAGGTACGATGTCTGCGTACTTACCTTCAGCGAACCATCCGTATTCATATAACGGGTATTGAATTCTTTCTTGATGTTTGTATACAATGTAGCATACTTGGTTGCATCCGAAGCATAGGTATCTGTACCGGTACTCATGGCACGGGCTATCTTTTCCATGAGCTGCGCTACGTATGCATAATAACATACACTTACAAAGCGGGCATCCGTATCTTCATAGGCAATCCAGTCGCCGAAGCTTGTTCCGGCTCCGTTGTATTGATAACCGCCTCCACTTTGGGCAGCCAGGAAGCTCATGTAGCGAGTCATGGAGGTATAGTTCTCTTCCAGGATCGAGCGATCGCCATACATGAGATATACCGTCCAGGGCACAATTACCCCAGCATCTCCCCAGGCTGCGTTACCGAAGTTAAACCAGCAGTAGGGTGCAATGTCCGGGTAGGCTCCGTCGGCACGCTGGCTGTTGCGCAGGTCTCCCATCCATTTGTGGTAGAAGGCCTTCACATCCGCATTGTAAATCGCGGCACGGGAGAAGATCTGCGTATCTCCGGTCCATCCCAGGCGTTCGTCACGTTGCGGGCAGTCGGTAGGCACACTCAGGAAGTTGCCACGCTGGCTCCACATCACGTTGCTGTACAGTTGGTTCACATCGGCATGACTGGTGGCAAAGGAGGAACCTTCTTCAATCACTGAGCCCACAACCTCTCCGGTCAAACCGCTAATCTCCACATCTTCCGAGGCGGTTACTTCGCAATAGCGGAAACCAAAGAAGGTGGTAGAGGGCTGGTAGATTTCACCCTCCGGATCGCCTTTCAGGATATAGTTGAGCGTAGCCTTGGCTGTACGAAGGTTGTATACATACACACTGCCACCGGGGCCATCATCGCCACGACCAGTATCACCTTTGTCGTTCAGCATTTCGCCAAAGCGGAACTTCAATGTAGTTCCCGACACGCCCGTTGCGGTAAACTTCACCCAACCGGCCATGTTCTGGCCCATATCATACACGGCAGACTGGCCCTTCTTCAGCATCAGTTTTCCTGCGCCGGAATGAGTATCCACTACCTTAATCATACCGTAGGCAGTACCCGTATTTTGCGAGCCTTCATACACAGTGATCGTTTGAGGCATGCGTTGCAACTCTTCGCGGATCTGTACGGGAGGGCCGGTCATGGCAGAGATCTTCCCTTTAAACTCGGTATTTAAATCGGTCTTATACCAGCCCAATTCGTCAAAACCGGGCGCAGCCCAACCGGATTCTCTGCGTGCATCATACGTTTCTCCATCGTAAATATCACCCCGAAGCACCGGACCAGTAGTGGATACCGACCAACTGGTATCAGTAATCACCGTTTCCTTCGTGCCGTCTGTATACTCTATCACCAGTTTGGCCATGAAGCCCAATGAAGGAGTTCCGTAAATACCTTTCGCAATGGCACCGCCCCACC
This sequence comes from Bacteroidaceae bacterium, assembly GCA_031552405.1. Classification (GTDB taxonomy): domain Bacteria; phylum Bacteroidota; class Bacteroidia; order Bacteroidales; family Bacteroidaceae; genus UBA1794. Next base: position 21,628 of record JAVBMN010000026.1, read on the forward strand.
AGCCGGTTCCCAGGTGCGCCCCGATGGCATTGTCGCCTTCGCGGATCAGGGAAGTTACATCATACGACTGGTAAAACACCTCTTTGAAATAATCTGTCCATCCCGGTTTCATCTCGTCATAGCGAGTGGTTCCGTCGGGAAGCAGGTTTCCTACACGGGCTCCGTTCAGGAACACTTCATATACACCCAGTGCAGTAGCGTATAACTTAGCGGATTTAACTGCAGCTATAGCCTTAAAGTCCTTCCGGAAGATGGGGATTCCCATCGCCACATCCTGGAAGATGCAGTTTTCCAGATAGCGGGAATATACTTTCAGCATTCGCTTTCCATCCACTTCCACGATCTCGCCGTCTACAAACAGACTGGAGGCTCCTTCGAAGTCTTCTGAGAGTGTAACTCGTCCTTCTTCCTGACCGGCCTCATACGTGGTTACCTTTATCTGATCGTAATACACCAATTCATCAATACCGTCGCCACGGTATGCACGAAAACCTACGAGGCCATTGTGCAAACCCGCCGAAGCATCCTGGTAGGTATCCACCAACTGATCATCAAGATAGGTACAGATGGTGCTGTTCCGAACCGTGATCTTTATACGGTGAAGCTTACCTAGTAACTCCTTCATGGTGATGAAAGTTCCCAGGTTTACGTCACTGGATATGTACTTTCCGTTTGTGAAAATATGCCTTCTCAGAAGCGGGATGGTTTTGTTATGGGTCACAATGGACCATAAGTGCATATTCTGAGGATTCGTTGCTGAAAAGATAATACCCGCATCATCCTTCATCATGAGCAGATTCAGGTCGATATCGTACGAGGTCTTCTTGCTGGTAGTTATCCAGGAATACACACCTGTCACAAACAGGCGCCCATCCACCACTGTACCTGCGGTAAACGGAAGGGTTGAAGCATCCGAGAAATCTTCTTCAAAAAGCACTTTCTCAGCCCCTGTACGATCTATGATCTTGTAATTATCGTAATATGCCTGTTCCGGGTTCCGGCTGTCGAACTCTGCAAAGTCCTGACGGATACCTGCCCCGCCGTATCCATAATCACCACCCAGCGGGTTGGTACGTGTATCAATCAGGATGTCGTTAATATAGGTTTTAGCCACAGCGCCATCCACCTCGATACGCATGTGGTATACTACATCCTTTTGTATATTAATGAGGCTGCGCAAGTCGATATTTGCATGGCAGGCTGCTTGTCCTCCATTCCAGGAATGCGGACGGAAACGGGGAAATCCGCTCTCCAGATTGATCTGCCACATAAAGTATGTATTGGCATTCTTCTGACCAAAGCAAATGCCGGCCGAGATGTTTTTGATCTCAAAGTCGACAGAAAGGGTATAATTCGTCACCGCGGGAGCTAATGCGTCATCCTTTAGGTTGGTAGTGGCTTTGATCCATTTCGCTCCACTCCACCCGGTACCCATCAGGCCGGTTTCAAAATAAGCCGTTTCAAGGGAGGTGACGCTATTTCCCTGGTTGTCCCATACGGTAACTTCCCAGTAATAGCGTGTAGAAGGAAGCAAGGCGGTACCCGCATAGCGGATGGCATGGGTTTGTGCGGATTCTACGCGTCCGGTACTCCACACTTCTTGCCCGTCTTTCGCATCTGCGCATACCTTAATGGCATATGCAGTCTGTTTCACACCCCTTCCTTCCGCTTTCAGCGTCCAGCCGAAAGAAGGTTTTTCCACGTCAATCCCCATCGGGTTCTTCAAGGCTTCCACCCGGAGGCGGTTCACATCCAGTGCGGCAGATGCGGTCTGAGCAAAACAGAGCAAAGCCACACACAATCCAACCACCCTATAGGCCAGCCGGATGTTCATTCGGTTTACATATCGATTCATCAGGTTCTAAATAATATTCTGTACAAATGTACGAGCCGCTGAATCAGTTACCGAATTCCTAAAAGGGAAAATACCGCCTTGACATTTTTTTATCCCTATTCTGACACTTTTTTATCCTGCCTCCCAACCGGAAGGGCTTTGCGATACCCCTCCTGTCAAAGGGAGTTTTCTGGGGCGGGGAGAGATTGCTGGTAGTGGGAGGGTGTCATTCCAAACTCATCCTTAAAGCATTTCGTGAAATACTTGGGAGTACTAAAGCCCATCGCATACGCCACTTCCGAAACTGTGATTGAAGGGTTATGCAACATCTTGCAGGCACATTTCAGTTTGATGTTCTTCACAAAGTCCATTGGGGTCAGGCCTACCATCGCTTTTATCTTCCGGTTCATGGTTGATTTCGACACGTTCAATTCGGCAGCCAGCTGCTCCAGATCAAAATCAGGTTCTTCCAGATGCATTTCTACACACGCCACAAGATCGTTCAGAAACCGCTCGTCGGCAAAGCGATATTCCAGTTCGGAGACGTGAAGTTCCGGCTCTCCCCTGAACTTTTGCTGGCGTTGTTTGTGCAATTGAAGCAGGTTGTTCACCCGGGCCTGTAGTACTTTGACCTCAAACGGTTTGGCTACATACCCGTCTGCTCCGGCCTCGTAACAGGCCACCCGGTCCTCATCGGTATTCTTTGCAGTAAGCATCAGCACGGGGATATGGCTGATGGTCAGGTCGTTCTTCACCTGTGTACAAAACTCCAGCCCATTCATTCCCGGCATCATCACATCACAAACCACAAGATCCACCGGATGAGCACGAAGCGCCTCCAATGCCTGCATGCCATCCCGGGCAGTGAGTACACGATAGCTGCGCGAGAACATTTTCCGGATCAACTCCAACAATTCCGGATTATCATCTACGATCAATACAAGAGGTACGTCCTGCGATATTTCTGTAGAAGAACCCAGCAAATCTATTTCAGCTTCATACCCGGAAAGCACGCCTTCGCCACATTCTTCTTCTGTATAATTCGCCCGGTCAATGGGTAACGAAACAATAAAACAAGATCCTTCTCCCGGTTGGCTTTCCACACTGATTGTACCGTGGTGCAGGCGGATCAGCTCTTTGGTCAATGAAAGGCCGATACCGTTTGATTCGCCAGGTCGGTGGTTACTACCGGTATAGAAGCGGGTAAAGATCTGCTCTTGCTCCTGTGGAGAAATGCCCACACCTTTATCCCACACACGGATCTGCACAAAACGTCCCGAAGCCCCCTCTTCCACAGAAGCATCTAATCCGGCTTTTCCGCCTTCGGGTGTATACTTGATCGCATTGGATAATAAATTGAAAAGAATGGCATCTAACTTATCTGCATCAAAGTAACCGGAAAACTCATCCGGTTGCAAGTGGGTGGTAAACTGAATCTGCTTCTGCTGAGCCAACGCAGAGAAGTTAGAGTCACCGACAGTCCGTATAAAGCCGGAGAGCGCACCGTATTGAACCTTCAGCTCCATCTTTCCGCTTTCGGTTTTCCGGAAATCCAGTACCTGACGTATAAGTTTCTTCAGGCGATTTACATTATCACGCATAGATACCACAAAATTTCGAGAAGGGGGCTCTTCGCGCTCTAACTCATCCGTCAGACAGGAAAGGATGGTTAACGGAGTGAGTAGTTCATGGGAAACATTGGTAAAGTAATCCAACTTTGTACGGGTCAGTTCTTCCTGGAAGCGGATCGCATTCTTTCGTTTCATACGGTAGAGGGAGTACCAAAAGATCAGCACCGCTACTCCTAGCCCCAAGACGGTATAGGCCAGATACGCATACCAGGTTTCAAACCAGGCCGGTGCTTTTGTAATGTGAAGCGCTGTAAATTCATTGCCCCACTCTCCTGCCTCATTACTCATCCGCACCTTGAAGATATATTCTCCTTTACCCAACTGGTTATAAAAGGCTGTATGTCTGTCCTTCTCGGGAATCACCCACTCCTGGTCTACCCCTTCCAGTTTGTAGGCATATCTCCGATTCTTGCCCACAAAGAAATCCAAACCGGAGAAACTAATTTCAAGATTTCGGTCGCCAGAAGACAGATACACTTGTGTGACGCTATTTGCGAAACCTTCACGCAAGGAGTCGGCAAAGAAAAGACTCCAGCTATTCACCTTCACATCCGTAATCTCCACCTTTTTTTCGTGAACCGGTGTTTTTTGATCCCCTTCCCTACCCACTGAAAGAAACCCTCCATGACCTCCGGCATATAAGATGCCGGAACGACTAAGAAAAGCTCCCCTGTTTCGGAATGCCGAAACACCTATCTCCTCATCTGAAGTAGAATAACGAACAGTATTTCCGTGATCCGGGCGATACAAGACAATGCTGCGGGGAGTCACCACCCAGAGTTCCTTCGGACCGGAAAAGAGATTTAAGATCACATCTCCACTCAGAGAGCAGTCTGCAGTATAATTGCACATCTCCTTTTCTACCGGATCAAATTTCAGAAGCATACCTAACGAGGTACTGATCCAGAGCGCATTATTGGGGTCTACACAGAGATGTTCCATTTTATCAAGAGCCGCGCAAAAAGGAGGCAATGGATAATGCACTTCCTTCTTTACCGTACCATTAAAACAAATCCCGAACAAGCCCTTCGCGCTTGTGACCCAGATCCTTCCGGCTGTATCTTCCGCAATCCCTGAGATACGGGAAAAGGAAGAGGACAGCGTAAAAAGCGTATCTCTACCAGCCGGCCTCAAGAAGAACTGTTCGGTAGTAGCAATCCATACATTCCCTTTCCGATCTTCCAGCAATTCTGTGACAAGCCCGGGCTGACGACAGTAATCAGTCAATATCACCGAATCCTTGACATACAGGTTCATGCCTTGCCTGAAAGCCCTGAGCACCAAGGGCTGGAAACTCGAAGAGATCCACATCTGGTTTCTCTCGCGTGATTCTACAATACGGTCGATTTCCATAAAACCTCCTACCCGGGTTTGATTGATGCCTACCTCGCCTGACTTCCTATCGTAAAAGGCCAGTCCTCCTCTCTCCTGATTCAACCAGATTATGCCGTCTTCATCCTCTTGAATGCAACTGATATTCGGATCCAGCCCTGTCTGCTTTTTGATGAGTTGCAAAGGGTAGTTCTGTATCTTGGCTTTCTCGGTGAGCAAGTTAAACCCCGCATCATAAGCCCCCAGCCACAGAGTGCCGTCGCGATCTTTCAGTATCTTGGAATACATCCTTCTGACATCAACCAAGGTACTGACGTCTACCTTCTCCAATACCCCTTCGGCCGAAGGCTTGAGTGCACAGAGCTCGTGATAGGTCATAGTCCATAAATACCCTTGGAAATCATCCTGCACAAAGTCAAAGAAAATAGAGGCATCAAAGTCCTGCGAAGAAGTGCTAATCCGCTGCCGCACGTAACATTTACCTGCCGGGGCCTCCGGATAAAACCGATACAAGCCCTCCCCCCAGGTGCCAAGCCAATACCTGCCTTGCCGATCTTGATACATGGCAAATGGAATATTCTGTGTTCCTATTTGAGGGAAGCTGGTAAAGGTATCTTTGTTTTTATCATACTTAAACAAGCCACTTCCCCAAGTCATCACCCAGATATCATCTTTTTGATCCTGATACAACGATACCACCTGGCAATCACCGGGAGATCCCAGTGGGTAAGATTGAAGCGGAGATAGCTTAGCATCACACCGATACAAGCTTTTTTGAGTAGCAATCCACACAAAACCGGAACGGTCTGTAAAAAGGTGTTTAATATCCGTATGAAGAAACTCTTTACGAGGCGATGGGATTACGCGAAACGAGGACTTGTCTAACAAGTTCAATCCATTTCGGGTACCTACACAAATATACTCCTCACTTTCCGTGATACATCTGACGTAGTTATTCAGCAATAACTCCGGAGTGCGATAGTCGGAACGGAACATCTGCAGATCGTACCCGTCATAACGCCCCAGTCCCTGCGTAGTACCCACCCAGATAAATCCTTTCTTATCCTGATATAGTGTAGAAACCTCTTTGGATGGAAGCTGATTCAGGAAAGGCATCCGCCTTGCCAGAAACTGCTGGGCAGAGACTGGGAAATAGCCTCCTGCCAGTAATACCACAAGAAATGCCACGGCCAAATTCTTCCGCATCTTCAGGAAAAGGCTGTCCTCTCGCCCCTCATTCCACTTATTCTGCAAAAGCAGGTATATACTTTTCATTGTACAGACTCGACTTTGTTTCATTTTCCATGAACAATGCGCTAAGATAAAGCTTTTCTCCTTTCTCTGCCGCACTTCTCTGGTAAAAAGTGCAGAAACAGCCGGAAAAATGAGTACTTTTGCAGCCCGAAAACAAAAGATAATCATGAGAATAGGTTCGATAGACTTGGGCGAACGCCCCATATTCCTTGCACCGATGGAAGATGTGACGGATCCGGCTTTTCGGCTGATGTGCAAACGATTCGGCGCCGACATGGTGTACACTGAGTTTATCTCTTGCGATGCCCTGGTACGAAACATTGCCCGCACCGCCCAAAAGCTGACCATCCATGAGGAAGAGCGTCCCGTAGCCATGCAGATCTACGGCCGCGAAACCGAACCGATGGTGGAAGCCGCCCGCATGGTGGAAGCCGCTGCACCCGATGTGTTAGACATCAACTTTGGCTGTCCCGTCAAAAAGGTGGCTGGAAAAGGTGCCGGAGCAGGCATGTTGCGTAACATCCCCAAGATGCTGGAGATTACCCGTGCCGTGGTGGATGCCGTAAAGATCCCCGTCACCGTAAAGACCCGCTTGGGCTGGGATGCCGACAATAAGATTATCGTAGAGCTCGCCGAGCAGTTGCAGGACTGTGGCATTCAAGCCCTCACCATCCACGGCCGTACCCGTGCTCAAATGTATACCGGCGAGGCCGATTGGTCACTCATCGGCGAAGTAAAGAACAACCCTCGCATGCACATCCCCATCATCGGAAACGGAGATATCACCTCTGCCGAGAAAGCCAAAGAATATTTCGACCGCTACGGCGTAGATGCCATTATGGTGGGTCGTGCCACCTTCGGTCGCCCCTGGATCTTCGAAGAAATCAAGCAATACCTTGCTACCGGATCTCTTCCGGAACGCAAACCCTTTGCCTGGTACTTAGACATTCTGCGCCAACAGGTGAATGACAGTATCGCCCAGCTTGACGAGCGCCGCGGCATCATTCACATCCGTCGCCACATCGCCTCATCTACCCTTTTCAAAGGCATTCCCGATTTCAAGCAGATGCGCATCGCCCTGCTTCGTGCTGCCACACGTGAGGAATTATTCCTTCTTTTTGAGGAGGTAGAGGAGCGGTTCGGGTACTAAGCCTACTACAATCAACGCACACGGATCACCCTCTCATCCACCGTTTGCACATAGGTAGCACTATCCGGTAAGAACAAGGGTGAGGCGAAGCTTTTTTGGAGTTTTTGCCCGGGGAATTTCAATGCAGCAAGATCTGCAATGGAATAAAACAGGTTCGATGAGTTGAGCGGAGCCTCGCGATGTTGTTCCATCTGCCGGCGTTTTTCCGGATAAAGATTATTATAAGCCTCAGAGGTCCAGACAAACAAGGGGACATGCAACTCACAGACTGGTGGTTCTGCATGGGAATGCCCGCCTTCCGTATTTGCATCATCAAACAAAGATTCCCCGTGATCAGAAGTATATACAACTACACTTACTGCGTGTTGCTGCTTCACTATGCGGATCAGAGAATCCAACACATAATCCGTATAGAGGATTGTATTGTCATACGCATTTACTATTTTCTCCTTCGCTTCTCTGCGCAGGTCATCATAAGATATACTCTTTTCAAACACTGGAGAAAAACGTTTAAAGGAAGAAGGATATCGAAATTCGTACTGAAAATGACTACCCGAACAGTGTAGCAGGATAAAAAGATTCCCCTCTTCCTTCAGTTGTTCCTTCAGCTTTTCCAATAAGATACCATCGTAGTTCTTATCATTCTTATAATCCACAACTGTGAAATAAGCATAATCGGCATCTCCTGCTATACGAGACACAAGTGCGTTTTCAGATGATTGATTTCCGATCCATGCAGTACGAAAACCCGCCTCAGAAAAAAGATCTACAAGTGATTTTTCCTTCAAAGCCAATTCCGGGTTCTGCGGAGTGGCTCTTGTAAAGAAGAGAGGAAGCGATATTGCCGTCATGTTAGCCTCTGAATACATCTGTTTGAAAGACAACAAACCCGGAAGAGCCATTAATCTGGGCGAGGTAGCCCTGCTGTATCCATTTATAGAATAATGATCATAGCGGGATGACTCACCCATCACCCATATCACAATATGGCGTTGTGGACTGTCCTTTTTCTCAACCCCAAAGCGAAAATTCCGTAGCTTCTCCGCTGAGACATAAATAAACACACGTTCTCTCAGCACATTTTGAACCGCATACCAAAAGGAAAACGGATATACTTTATAATACTTCTCCAGAAACGAATCCTTGGCAGCAATCCACCTTGCTGCACCTTGCTCTGAGGAATGGCCTTTCCATAAGATTCCATACAGAGCCAGATTAAAGCATACATAAGCCAGAAGAAGCTTCTTCCGCCATCTTATCCCAAAAAGGAAACGGTTGGTAATTCGCAATGTACCATATATATATACAGCGCAGAGAATCAGATGTAGTATCAGAAGATACCATGTATCTCCTATAAATTCAGCAGCTTCCCTCCAATCCGTAATCAAGACGGTACGTAATATATTGGGATTCACAGGAATCCCAATATACCAGAAATACCCTATCTCCAGTGGAGCAAAGAACAAACCTACTCCACAAAACAGAAATGCCACTCTTGTTTTCAATACAAAAAAGGGCAAAAGCCATAACAAGAAAGCGAAGAAGAGATACTCTCCCTTCATCACCCAAGATTCTTCCATCTCCAAGGAGAGGAACAAGGCTATCAAGTCAGGAAGAAAAAGTAGTACAAACAGTATGAATTCCCATCCACATTTCTTCCATAAACAGCATTGCTTTTCCCCCATACATCAATTTTTAAAATAAGGAGTGGCAAACCATTTGCGGTACATAAAGCTACAAAGCGAGTACACGAAGAAGGCCGATACGAAGCCTGCAATGGAGTCGATCAGATAATGTGCCTGGATATATACCGTAGCCATGCAAAGCAACAGGTAGAAAGGCAATAGGAAACAGAATAACTTACGATTTATACGTGCCGACATAATCATCAGAATAGTAGAAACAGCCACGTGCGAACTGGGAAAAGCCGCTGTAGGACGTTCGCCTGCCGCCTGGGAACTCTCTACCAATCCATAGAAGAAGCCTGGCTGATCATGCAACCCCGGATGCAACTCCGGATGCAGATTAAAATAGTGGCCCAACGGAGGGAAGATGCCCAGATCCACACTTTCATACCCGATCGCCGGAAAATAAAACTGCGGTCCGGCAACCGGCACAAACACATAAATCAGATAATATATATAGAAGGAGGCAGCCAGTACGAACGACCATTTTTCAAACAAGTCGAACCGCCGTATAAAATAATACGTACCCACTATCAGCATCATAGGATAATAGGAAAAATAGCCTAGGTTCATAGCCTCACTCACCCATTTGGAAGAAAAAATCTCTGAGAATGACACGGAAGGTTGCCCGCCAAATAAGGCTTGCTCTGCCTGTGCAAAGAGATGATCCAGATTGGGGAAGTGCCGGTTCAGTTCATAAGTATCCGGATACCAGTATGACAAAAGACCTAATTGCACCAGAACACGGATGAAGGTAGTAAGCGGACAGGGATAGATGCGATACAAGTACATAAGCCCCACGGTCATCAACACAATCAGACTGCGTTGCCCCAGCATGGTCCAAGGTTCTGCCAAGTGGGGAAATAATAGGATGATGATAAAGGTTGTCAGAAGGTTATAAATCATTGTCACCTTCTCCACCGCAAAAAGCCCGCGCGGTGCATCTATTCTTTTTAGTAAATCTAAAGCCATTCTTCTTTTTTATACCAGTTAATTGTTTCCTTCACCCCGCGTGAAAGAGTATATTGCGGTGCATAGCCCAGATCCGCACGGGCAGGCTGTATGTCACAACGCCAGTTGCGCTGCTTCATAATCTTGTATTTATCCAGATTCAACGTACTGCTCCGCTTCAGTAATGCTGCGATAGTTTGAGAAAGAAAAGATACCATCTTCAACATCCACAGCGGCAGGGTGATGCGAAACACCTGCTTTACTTCCAGTTCCTTTTGGATCAGCTCAGAGAAATCGCAAGTGCTGTATTCTTGTCCATCCGACAAAAAATAGGCCCGATTTACCACCTCGCTTTCCATGCTGCGAAGCACCGCCTGAGCTACATCCGCCACATAGATAAAAGTAAGTACCTGCGGACGATAGCCGACCGACAAGTCAAAATGCTTCTGTACACTCTGCACCATCATAAAATAATCCTTCTCCCGGGGGCCATACACTCCCGTGGGGCGTAATATTATATAAGGCATATCTTTTTGGGCACACAGGTATTCCTCCGCCCTGAGCTTACTCCATCCGTATACCGTATTGGGGCGGGGAGTATCTCCTCCACTGATGGGCTGCGCATCGTACTCATGAATAGGGCCGTACACGCTCAGTGAGCTCAGAAAGACAAACTTGGCGGGAATCATTCCCTCCTCCCGGAGCAAATCCAGGAAACGACGGGTGTTGAGGTTGTTCACCCGGTCAAAATCGTTCTTATCATAGCATTTAGTTACTCCGGCAGTATGTATGATGTAATCCCAGCGGCCAATCTCTCCACGCCATTGGCGCAAATCGCCCCGCAAAGCATCTGTACGGTTCATATCCAACACCACCAAGCGAGCCCCCATCTGGTGCAACTCACGGGTATCACTACCCGAGCGCACTCCGGCATACACCTCGTAACCCGCACTTTTCAGGTAGTGCACCAAGTAATAGCCTATGAATCCGCTGGCACCTGTCACCAGTACTTTTTTTTCCTTTGTCACTAAACCTCTATTTTCTTGATTCTTTGGTAAAAGCCTAAAAGCAAATACGCGACGTGAATATCTTATAAATATCCGGCAAAGATATAGCTTTTTTCGCAATTTTATAAGAACTTTATCATGCATCACGCACGGGATCCACATTTTTCCGTTACTTTTGTGAATAAATTAAAACGGGAGAAGTCCACCACGATTTATGGCAAAAAAGACGAAAGAGAAAAAAGAGAAGAAGGGTAAGAAAGCCGGTAAACGAATGAAAGAAAGGGAACTGGCAGATTTGCTAATGGCCCTTTTCAAGGAATACCCCACTGAAATTCTGAGCATTAAGAAGATTGTGCGCGAGCTTCAGCTTACCACCCATCCGCAAAAAATGCTCTGCGTAGACATCCTCCGTGAGATGCGCGAAGAGGAATACCTCAGCGAACCTGTGCCCAACCACTTCAAACTTCACTACCACGGAGTGGAAATGACCGGTACCTTCCAACGGAAAAGTAACGGAAAGAATTCCTTCCTCCCCGATGACGGTGGCGAACCCGTATTTGTGGCCGAGCGCAACTCGGCACACGCCATGAACAACGACAAAGTGCGGATCGCCTTCTTTGCCAAACGAAAGAACCGGATGGCCGAAGGCGAAGTCATCGAGATCTTGGAACGCGCCAACGACACCTTTGTGGGCACCCTTGAAGTGGGCGACAGCTATGCCTTCCTGGTAACCGAAAACCGTACACTGGCCAACGACATCTTTATCCCGCATAAATACCTGAAGAATGGAACAAGCGGCGACAAAGCTGTGGTGAAGGTCATTGAATGGCCCGACAAGGCCAAGAACCCTATCGGCGAAGTCATTGACATCCTAGGCAAGAGTGGCGACAACACCACCGAGATGCATGCCATCCTCGCCGAGTTCGGCCTGCCCTACTCCTACCCCCTCGCCGTAGAAAAGGCAGCCGAGAAGATTCCGGCGGAGATCACCAAAGAGGAAATCGCACAGCGCGAGGACTTCCGCCAAACCACCACCTTTACCATCGACCCGCGCGATGCCAAAGACTTTGATGATGCGCTCTCTATCCGTGCCCTCGACGGAGGATTGTGGGAAGTGGGCGTACACATTGCCGACGTGAGTCATTATGTAACCGAAGGCAGCCTTATCGACAAAGAAGCCGCCCAACGTGCCACCTCCGTATACCTAGTAGACCGCACCATACCCATGCTCCCCGAGCGGTTGTGCAACTTCATCTGCTCCCTCCGTCCCGACGAGGACAAACTGGCCTACTCCGTCATCTTTAATCTCACCCCCGAAGGAGAGATCAAAGACTCCCGCATAGTACATACCGTAATCCGCAGCAACCGCCGCTTCACTTACGAAGAAGCACAGGAACGCATTGAGGGCGGACAGGGCGATTATGCCCAGGAAATCCTCACACTGGACACCCTGGCCAAGAAGCTGCGTGAGCAACGTTTTGAGAACGGTGCCATCAAATTCGACCGTGCCGAGGTAAAATTCGAGATCGACGAGCACGGGAAACCTCTCAGCGTATACTTCAAAGAATCCAAAGATGCCCATAAGCTGGTAGAAGAATTCATGCTGCTGGCCAACCGTACCGTAGCAGAGTTCATAGGGAAAGTGCCCCGAGGGAAGAAGGCCAAAGTACTGCCTTACCGCATCCACGACCAACCGGATCCGCAGAAACTGGAGAACCTCTCCCAGCTCATCGCCCGCTTCGGATATAAGATCCGCACCACCGGGCGTAATAAGGATGTATCCAAATCCCTCAACCACCTGATGGACGAGGTTAACGGCCGCCCGGAGCAGAACCTAGTAGAAACCGTATCCATCCGTGCCATGCAGAAAGCCCGCTACTCCACAGAGAATATCGGTCACTACGGACTGGCCTTTGAATACTACACCCACTTCACCTCTCCCATTCGCCGCTATCCGGACACCTTGGTACACCGCCTTCTGACCCGCTATCTGGACGGAGGACGTAGCGCCATGAAAGACAAGTACGAAGAACTCTGCGACCACAGTTCCAACATGGAGCAGCTGGCAGCCTCGGCCGAACGCGCCTCCATTAAGTACAAACAGGTAGAGTTCATGAGTCAGCACCTGGGACAGATCTATGACGGAGTCATCTCCGGAGTCACCGAATGGGGACTCTTCGTGGAACTGAATGACAACAAGTGTGAAGGCCTCATCCCCATGCGCGATCTGGATGATGACTACTACGAGTTTGACGAGAAGAACTTCCGCCTCATAGGCCGCAGTCGTCGCCACATCTATGCCTTGGGTGATCCCATCACTATTAAGGTAGCACGTACTAACCTGGAGAAGAAACAACTTGATTTCACTCTGGCCGATTGACGTTTAGGCTAATTGCATTAAAATTCGAGGGCGGACACACAGGTCCGCCCCTACCGATATGAAAACATTCCCTATTGAAGACCAGGAGCGCATTGAAGCCATCCTATCCCAAGCCCCCATCTGTTATGCCGGTATTACCGATGCCGATGGTGCACCCTACGTTCTCCCCATGAACTTCGGTTACGATGGAAAATTCTTCTACCTGCACTCCGGCCCGGAAAACAGTGCCTTGGCACAACTCCGCAAAGATCCACGCATCTGTCTTACTCTCAGCAACCGCAATGAGCTGATACACCAACATCGTGACGTAGGATGCAGCTACCGCATGAAGGCCGAAAGCATCCTTGTACGCGGCACCGTTACCTTCCCCGAGGAGATAGACGAGAAACGCAAAGCGCTAGACATCTTCATGGCACACTACACCACCCATCCAGTCAAATACGCCGATCCTTCGGTACAGAACGTGGTAATCTGGAAGATCCTGCCCCACTCCATCACCGCACGAGAATACGGGGTACCTCGTTACGGAAAGTAACTACTTTATAGGGAGTTCAGTAAACGCCAGCCTAACAAAGTCATCCTAAGTCAACTCGTGCCCCTAAAAACTCGTGCCCATCAACCGAAAAGTTGGTGGGCACCAGTTTATCAATTGGTGCGCACCAGCCCACCAACTGGTGGGCACCAGTTTAGCCCCAAGACACAGGCTTGCACTTCCGTAATCTCAGGCCTGAGATTTCAAAAAACAGGCCTGAGATTTCAAAACGCAAGGCTGAGATTAGCGAAGTGCAAGCTTGCGTTTTCATATTGAAAGGCCAAGGATAACCGGTGGAGGCATTCGGATTTCTGCTGTAATAAAACAGAAACATGCTTCAAGCCTCCACGTTCCACTATCTTCTGAAACGACTTATCACAAAGGCTTTCGCGGTGGAGGGTTGTTTTTCGCACGTTCCACTCAAGGCGTTTTTGTGGAAGGACAATTCAAAAAAGTGGAACGTGGAGGGAGATTGTCTATTATCGCAATCTATAAAAAAGAGGTTCTTCGCCACTCCGTGGTTTCCATAAAACCATCAAAATCCACCTTATAAACTTCGTATCTATACAAAAATCAGTTTCACATACAGATCGCCTTTCAAAGAAATAGTGTACATCGTTTACACTCTTTTTGCAATACCCATCCACACACATGATATTTGCACACTGGCTTTTGGAAGGATACGCCTCCCCCATTTGGTTGAAATCCAAAGCACGAAACCTAATACAGTATTAATTTATAAAGAATTTCAATTATGGAAACTTTAGAAGGAACAAACATTTCGGCACCGGTAGTGCCTTTCAGTGATCAGGACACCCACCCCACGCACGATGCGCAATACGGCCGTGGTGGCTGGCGTGAGGTAACCACCCTTGCAGAGCGTGATGCTATTCCGGCAGACCGTTTGCGCAACGGATCCGTATGTTACGTGCAGTCAGAAGATACTCCTTATATATATAAGGATAGTGTGTGGACAAAGCTGTTAGGAACAAACGGGTCTTTGGCCGGAAATCAGAAATACGCCACGGTAGGTTATACCGGTACTCAGGTCAATATTGCAGGAAAAGACTTTCCTTATGCAAAAGTATATTTGGATAAAACCGCATCACTGACTCAGTATCTGAATATCCATGGAGTAGAAAACGGCGATTGTGGAAGAATCCTTTTCTTCCAGCCCGGCGGAGTTACGCTTAACCGTGGAAAGACGGGAATAAACGGCGCCAGTGGTGCTACTCTGCAAGGCACTCTCACTGTGCCCTCTACAGCAGGAAGCATATCCCTTGTGGACTGGTGGGCATTACCGGGAGGTGTAGTAACTGTACGTTCCTATACCCTGGTTTAGTTTTCAATGTACTAAAACAAATAAATTATGGCTACAATATCATGCCATTTTTAATAATTTCACCTTTTTCTTTGTACAAAGAATAATATAACTTATCTTTGATATCTATAATATCAAAAGTCAAATACATAATACACTAAATCCTAAGATTATGACACTACAATCATTACATTTTCTTTTTAGAAGGGTAGCATTGGCAATATTATTAATGTTTCCAGCATTGCTACTGCACTCCCAAATGATATTTAGTGTAGATAATATTACTTATCATATAATTACTGCGAATAAAGTAGAAGTGGTAAACAACAGTAAAGATAGATACACTGATACAATCATTATTCCCGATAGCGTTTACTATAATGAAACAAATTATAAAGTGACAGCTATTGGCACATCGGCTTTCAAAAATTGTTATGAATTGCTTTCAGTTACTTTGCCTGACGGAATAACTCAGATCAAAGATTCTGCATTCTATGGTTGTAACAATATAGACACATTCATATTACCAGGCAATCTGGAGGGTATGGGAAAAGCCACTTTCGAATATTGTAAAAACCTTGTTTCAGTAACTATTTCCAAAAATTTAAAGATAATCCCTGAAAAAGCTTTCGCAAATTGTCTCAGCCTTCACTCCCTTACCATTCCCGAGGGGGTACTACATCTTGAAGAAGCAGCGTTTATAGGCTGTTTCGGACTAATTGATATAAAGCTACCAGAAAGTCTGGAAAGTTTGGGAAGAGCAGTTTTCGATGATTGTTGGAATCTTACTTCGGTGAATATACCTAAAAAGATAACGACGATTCCTGAATATGCTTTTTCATATTCACCAAAACTGATCTCCGTAAGCATTCCTAAAGGTGTTAAAACGATTGAAGCTAGGGCTTTTCAAGGTTGTTATGCTCTAATCAATATTACATTACCAGAAGGAATCACTGCTATTAAAAGTGGGGCTTTCGCGGCTTGCAGTGCACTTAACATAACACTACCGAGAAACTTAACAGAAATAGGAGACCATGCTTTCTATGCATGTGATAGTCTTACTTCTATTACCATTCCCGGATCTGTCAAGGTTATTTCGGAGTCTGCTTTTGAAGAGTGTCACAATCTAACATCTCTCAATTTATCTGAAGGAATAACAAGAATTGAACAGAATGCTTTCAAAGACTGTGAAAAGCTTACCGCCATTACTATTCCAAGGAGCTTAGAGTCTATTTCAGGTTCTGCTTTTTCCGGATGCACTAAATTGGCATATGTCAAGGCTTGTACCCTACTTCCCCCTATCCTATCTCCTTCTGCATTTGAAACAGCTATAATGTCTGTTCTTTATGTGCCGGAGGAAGCCATTACTACTTATAGCCAAGCTGATGTATGGAAAGATTTTAAATGTCTCCTGCCAAGCGATTCCACTTCCATTCTATTTGAATCAGAAGGATTGCTATATGAAAGCCTTTCTGGCTCGGAAGCAAAAGTAGTAAGACGATACCCGGATTACAAGGGCGAGATTATAATTCCGGAATCTGCCACATATAATGGAGTTACTTATACAGTTACTGAGGTTGGAGCTCGAACATTTTCAGATTGCACAGAGTTGACATCCGTGATAATGCCAAGTACCCTCAAAAGTATTGGACATTCAGCTTTTAGTTCTTCTCCAAACCTTACGTCTCTTACCATTCCTAAAGAAGTAACCGACATTGGTGAATTTGTTTTTAGCTCCTGCAAAGAACTTGCTTCTATTTCCCTTCCAGAAGGTCTAACCAAAGTTGCATATGGACTTTTTGCAGGTTGCCCAAAATTGGTAATGACTTCGCTTCCAGAAGCAATCACAAGTATTGAAGACTGGGCTTTCGCTGAATGCACTGCACTTACTACTGTTACGATTCCCAAGAGTGTAGCAAACATTGGTGCAAATGCTTTTACGCGCTGTGGAAACCTAACTAACGTTTTTCTTTCAGAAGGAATAGCTAGTATAAATGCCTATGCCTTTGCTAGTTGTATAAAGATGAATACAATCAACCTCCCAAACTCTTTAGGATTCATAAGAAGTAACGCTTTTGAGAATTGTTCGGAATTGGCTTCGGTTGTACTTCCAAAAAGTCTGAAAGTAATTGAAGAATATGCCTTTGCCGGATGCGAAAGACTGACAGCATTTAATGTAGATAAGGATAATCTGATATATACTGTTCTTGATGGAGTATTATTTAATACGGATGCGACATCACTGATTTTATTTCCGCCCGGAAATACGGCAACCTCCTATAAGATTCCCAATGGAGTGAAGAAAATAGAAACACTGGCTTTTAGTAATTGTCGCGAATTGGCTTCTATTTTTATCCCTGAAGAGATGAAAAGTATTGAGAGGGGCGCATTTCAATATTGTACCGAACTCACTTCCGTAACTATTTATTCTTTAACACCTCCTCTTGTTACAGAGAAAAACGCGTCCAACGATGGCATATTTTCAAGATATGACACCCTTTATGTCCCCGTAGGATCTTATCTTGCATACAAAGAAGACCCAGAATGGGGTAAGTTCAAATATATCATTGAACTTTCTCCAGTCTCTGTTCCGGAGACTGCTGCTGACAAGTCAGAAGGTATAGCCATTTCCCCTATTGGTTCAGACGGTACATTCACCATCCATTCCGCCACAGATCAAATCATTCCGCTCTATAATTCCTCCGGAATATTGGCCAAACAGATTCATTTACAGCAGGGTGAAAACCTGATCACAGATCTTTCTCCCGGCATCTACTTTATCTCCGGACAGAAAGTGATAATTCCCTGAGGCAAAGGAAAATTAGGTTTCCCAATAAGTACCAAATGAAGACCTTATCCCTACGATCATGAAACAAAGATTTTATTTACCCCTACGTAATATCCTTCTAACAGGGTTGATTATGCTTTGCACACTTATCAGTGCTCAAACAACATTTGAGGTGAACAATATTGCGTATTCCATTATCAATAAGAATAATGTGGAAGTGGTATGCAAAGAACCGAAGTACGAAGGCAATATTTCAATTCCTGACACTATCGAGTATAGCGGAAACAAATATGAAGTTACAAAAATAGCCCGAGAGGCATTTTATTATTGCACCGGATTAACTTCGGTTGTTGTACCGCATAGCGTTGACAGTATTGGGGCTATTGCCTTCTCTGGATGTAAGAATCTGATTTCCGTTTCGCTTTCAGAAGGTTTGAAAAGCATTGGAAATGCTGCTTTTTATGACTGCATTTTACTTAGACATATAGATTTCCCTGAAGGTCTAATTGAAATTGGGAATGGTGCTTTTACATACTGCCATCGTCTTGATACTATAATTATCCCTCAAAGTGTGATAAGAGTAGGGGGGAGTGCCTTTTCCAATTCTTATGAGAAAAGAACTGTCATTTTCCTTGGAGAGGAGACCACTATTGGAACATATGCATTCGGAAACTGTCAGAATCTTGGTTCTGTTTCGCTTCCTAAGAAATTAAAACGCATTAGCCCTCAACTTTTTCAAGACTCTAGAGGGATTGCCCATATTGACATACCTGAAAGCGTAACCAATATTGGTAGTTCTGCTTTTTCAAATTGCATACAAATCTCTTCTATTATCATTCCAAAAGGAGTTGAGACAATCGGTTCCTCGGTGTTTTCGGGTTGTACGAACTTACGTTCTATTACAATTCCGGAGGGAGTTGAAGAAGTCGGTTCCTGGGCATTTTCGGGTTGTACGAGCTTACATTCTATTACTCTTCCAGAAAACATGACAACTATTGATGAATATGCTTTTTATAAATCCGGCATATCCTCAATATCCATTCCTGCCAAGATTACAAATATCCGGCAAGGTACTTTTCAAGAATGCCACTATTTATCTTCTGTAACCCTCCCAGAAAAAGTGAAAAACATTGAAAACAAAGCTTTTGAAAATTGTACAAGTTTAGTCTCGATTGTTATTCCGGAAAGTGTTGAAAACATTGGGCTTTCGGCTTTTAGGCTTTGTCGCAATTTGATCTCTATAACTATCCCCCGTAGTGTTAAGAACATTAAAGATGACACCTTTGGAGGGTGCCATAAACTATCCTCAATCATGATTTCGGAAGGTGTGGAAACGATTGCTTGTTACGCTTTCAACTGGTGCGAAGATCTTGCCTCAATTGTTCTTCCTGGGAGCATCAAAGAAATAGAAGGGGATGCTTTTCTGAATTGCACTAAACTTACTGCCGTAACCATTTGTTCTTCAGTACCTCCTCTTACAGCAAAGAGATACCCACCCAACGATAGCCCATTTTCAAGACATGACACCCTTTATATTCCTATAGGATCTTATCTCGCATACAAAGAAGACCCGATATGGGGTAAGTTCAAATATATTATTGAACTTAATCTGACTTCCATTCTATTTGAATCAGAAGGATTGCTATATGAAAGCCTTTCTGACTCGGAAGTAAAAGTAGTAAGAAGATACCCGGATTACAAGGGCGAGATTATAATTCCGGAATCTGCCACATATAATGGAATTACTTATACTGTTACTGAGGTTGGAGATCGAACATTTTCAGAATGCAATGAATTGACATCTGTGATAATGCCAAGTACCCTCAAAAGTATTGGATATTCAGCTTTTAGTTCTTCTCCAAAACTTACGTCTCTTACCATTCCTAAAGGAGTGGCTGTCATTGGAGAATTTGCTTTTTGCGACTGCAAGGGGCTTACTTCGGTTTCCCTTCCAGAAGGTCTAACCAAAGCTGTATATGGGCTTTTTGCAGGTTGCACAAAATTAGCAACGATTTCGCTTCCGGAGTCTATCACAAGTATCGAAGGCTGGGCTTTCGGTAATTGTACTTCACTAACCACTATTATGGTTCCCAAAAGCGTAATAGATATTGGTGCGAATGCCTTTACCCGCTGTGAAAATCTGACTGAGGTCATCCTTTCAGAAGGGTTAACTAAGATTGAGGGAGTTGCTTTTTTAGGTTGCATCAAGATGAATACAATCAACTTTCCTAGCACTTTAGAGCTCATAGGAAGGAATGCCTTTGAAGCTTGCGAACAACTTACTTCCATTGTGTTTTCAAAGAATCTGAAAGTGATTGAAGGACACCCCTTTGCCGGATGCGAACAACTCGCTTCCGTAACCATTTATTCTTTAACGCCCCCTCTTATTACAGAGAAAGACGCGCCCAACGATGGCATATTTTCAAGGTATGACACCCTTTATGTCCCTGTAGGATCTTATCTTGCATACAAAGAAGACCCTGAATGGGGTAAGTTCAAATATATCATTGAGCTTGATCTAGTCTCTGTTCCGGAGACTGCTGAAGATCCTCTTGATATCAGCATAAGTGTTGACTTTCTTATGTCCGGCACACTTGTGATCCAGTCTGCAACAGAACAAACCCTGAACATCTACAACGATGCAGGAATATTCCTCAGGCAAGTGCACCTGCTGCAAGGGGAAAACACTGTTTCCGGTCTCATTCCTGGGATCTACTTCGTTGGTAAAGAGAAAGTGAGAGTACCTTAGAAGGTGCTTTGAATTATCTTTTTAAATGATTATCCGCATGATTCCCCCTTCAAACTTTTCTTGAACGAAGGCTATTTCTTGTAAGGGCGGATTGCATCCGCCCGCTATATAGGTGTTCCTTTATTCGGGCGGATGCAATCCGCCCCTACAAGAAATAGGGCTCAAACCGTAATTCCGGTGCATGCCTTAGAAAGTCATCCATAACCTAGATGTCGCTGCACTGCAGCTCTGGTTATAGATACTTCTATACCATGGACTTGCGTCCATGGCTACCTAGGACACACCGCATCCGCGGTTTGAAGATAGTTTATTAGCACCGAAATTTCGGCTTGATCCAGAAATAGCCTTCCAATCACAGAGAGGGAAAATAAGCCACAAAATTATCATTCAATAGAATAATTCTAACACTTTATTTGAAGAATAAGGAATTAAGTTTACCTTTGGCTTTTAATAAAGTAGAAATCTGTAGTGTAACACTTAAAAAGTCAAATTATGAGATCACTTTTACTCTCCTCTTTACGGCGAATATTTTTGGTAGTAGTATGTATACTCCCGACTTTTCTCCAGGCTCAGACACGGTTTGAGACAAATGATATTGCGTATTCCACGATCAACGAAAACGAGGTAGAGGTGGTAAGCCGGCCCTCAAAGTATGAAGGACACGTGGTGATTCCTCAAAATGTAAGCAATGGAAAAACAACCTATCAGGTAACGGCTATTGGAAATTCAGCTTTCAAAGGGTGTGCCAACCTCACTACTGTCACCATTCCTGAAGGAGTTACGTGCATTAAGGATTCTGTGTTCTATGATTGCTATCTCCTGAACTCAGTAGATTTCCCTCAAAGCCTTACAAGTATTGGTGCATATGTATTCTACAGTTGTTATAAACTTACTTCACTAACTCTTTCGCAAGGGGTTAAAACAATTGGGGCGAATGCGTTTAAGAGTTGCAGTCAGATGGTATCGGTCGTACTTCCGGAGGAGCTGGAAGAGCTTGGTGAATTGGCTTTTACCGGATGTGCCAAGCTGAAAATACTAATTCTCCCCAAAAGCCTGAAAAGCATAGGGGGTAGTGCTTTCTTTAAATGCTCGGGACTTACTTCAGTCACCTTCTTGGGCAATCGTTTAGAGAGTATTGAAAAGAAAGTGTTTTATGATTGTTCCAGTCTCACTTCTCTCACTATCCCGGAAGGGGTAAAGAGTATAAAAGAATTTGCATTCTATGGGTGCAGTTCGCTAACTGCGCTTGAACTCCCGGCAAGTGTTACTGATTGGGGAGACAGCCTGTTGAATAAATGTGACCAACTTACTTCGGTAAAGTTATCACATATATCTCCACCTTCCGCTTTTTTCTCTAACGTATTAAAGAGACGAGATCTCACTCTTTATATTCCTCTGGGAACCTATTATAGGTACGCACGCTATTATACTCTCCAAGAAATAGTGGAATATGGCACAGAAACTCGTTTTGAGATAGATGGGCTAGTTTATTCGATCCTCAATAGCGATGAAGTAGAAGTTTCAGGAGTTACCCGTGAAGGACGCGAAATGGAAAACAGAGTGGTTCCGAAGGAAATAACCCATAAAGGCCATGTATATCAGGTCACTCAAATAGGTGAGGATGCGTTCCATTCCTATGTAATCCTAAAAACCATTACACTTCCAGAGAACATGACACGCCTTGGAGCAAGCGCATTCTATGCGGCTAAGAATCTTACTTCAATCATAATTCCTGAAGGGGTGCCTGCTGTGGAAACTCGTGCGTTTTATTTTTGCGAGTCTCTGGTGGAAGCAGTAATACCATCCACAGTGAAAAGTATTGAATACGAAGCTTTTGCAGGGAGTTCCAACCTGCGATCCGTTACGGTTACCGCTATTACTCCAGCTACAATTAATAGCAGCAGCAATTATAGGCCATTTAGTTCTTTACTTGCCACCCTCTATGTACCATTCGAAGCATATGACAATTACATGACTGATAATAATTGGAAGAAATATTTTCAGGGAATTATTGGGTACGGCACTGTTCCTTCCGAGTTTAAATTCGAGAAAGAGGGAATCGCCTACCGGATGACAGGGCAAAACGAGGTAAGCGTACAAAGCAAGCCCTCCAAGTACAAAGGTTCCCTTGTAATTCCCGATAAAGTAGTTGAGGGAGGAAAAACATTTCATGTAACTTCTATTGCCAGTTCCGCTTTCGATGAGTGCGAAAATTTGAATTCAGTATCAATCCCAGAAGGTGTGAAGTATATTGAAAGTGGAGCTTTCAATAGATGTATTGCGTTGACCGAAGTATCCATTCCACAAACACTAAATATCATCGAAAAGAATGCATTCCAGGCGTGCTGGGTACTTCGCAAAGTTACCCTGCCAACTCAATTAAAAGAACTGGGAGAAGCTGTTTTTCAAGGGTGTGCTTCCTTAGAGTCCGTTTCCATACCTTTGGGGATAAAGAAGATTGGTAATGATCTGTTTTATGGATGCACATCCTTGACCTCGATAACTATTCCGGAAACAGTCGAATCGATAGAGAACTGGGCTTTCTGCGGATGCAGCAGTCTATCCTCCATCACAATACCTAAAAATGTAAAGAGTATAGGAGATTACGCATTTGCAGGCAGTTTCAACCTTATCTCTGTTGATCTTTCCGAAGGCTTGGAGACTATCGGAAAAAGAGCTTTTGAGAATTGCAGCAGTCTATCCTCTGTCACAATACCGAAAACCGTGGAGACATTGGGTTCCCATGCATTTGCGTACTGTAACAATCTTCTTGATGTGACCATTCTGGGAGATATAAAAGAAATCAAAGACTACGCATTTGCATATTGTCATAATCTGTTTTACGTGGCTATTTCTGAAGGTGTCACTTCAGTAGGGCATGCTGCATTTGCAGATTGCTTCAACCTGATTCATGTAACCATCCCCAGCTCAATTACGTTTTATGACACCTATGTGTTCAACAATTGCAATAGGTTGTCATCTATCAAATTATCTAATCCGGATCCGGAGGCCTCTTCTGTTTCTTCAAGCATATTTTCAAAAAGTACTACCACCCTCTTCGTTCCAGTAGGATCATTATCCGCCTTCTCCAGTTCGGATCATTGGAAGTCTTTCAAGGAAATCATTGAATACAACACGGCAACCATGTTGAATGAGGAATTTATTGTAGGCAATGTTGCATACCGGTCTATTGGAAACAATGAAGCAGAACTCATCGGATTCCCTATAGACTATAAAGGTGAATATTCTATACCTGCAAGTGTGACATACAAAGGGGTGACATACCAAGTGACCCGTATCGGTAATTGCGCATTTGCATACTGCAAAGAGTTGATTTCAATTGTGATTCCTGAGGGAATTACAAGTATCGGCGAGAAGGCTTTCTACGATTGTCACTACATTGTTTCTGTGGTGCTTCCGAAAAATAGCTTGACCAGTATTGGCAAGCAGGCATTTTATAATGCACGCGAATTAGTTTGGATCAATATGCCCGAAAACGGAGTATCTATCGGTGAGGATGCCTTCTGGAATTGTTACAACATCGGTTCCGAGCCCTATCCTTATGATGTAGAATCGGCTACAGAAGATACCCCTCTAATTCTTCTGTCAACACTCAGCGAGGAAAGATTGAGTATTTATTCTGTTATAGAGCAAATACTCCCAGTCTGCAACACCTCCGGTGTACCGGTTATGCAACTTCACTTGCAGCAAGGTGACAACCTGATCACAGGGCTCCCCTCTGGTATTTACTTTATTTCCGGACAGAAAGTAATAATTCCCTGACACAAAGGATTCCTAAGGAGACTCGTGCTTTTAAAAACTCGTGCCCACCAATCGAAAAATTGATGGGCACGAGTTTTTAAATTGGTGCGCACCAATCCGCCCCCAATCCAGGCCTGAGTTCAAGACATCTCAGGCCTGAGATTTGAAAAGACAGGCCTGAGATTTCAAAACGCAAGGCTGAGATTACCGAAGTGCTGGCTTGCGTTTTCACATTGAAAAACCAAGGATAACTGGTGGAGGCATTCGAATTTCTGCTGTAATAAAACAGAAACACGCTTCAATCCTCCACGTTCCACTACCTTCTGAAACGCCTTACCACAAAGGTTTTCGAGGTGGAGGGTTGTTTTTTACACGTTCCACTCAAGGCGTTTTTTGTGGAAGGATGAATCAAAAAAGTGGAAAGTGGAACGTGGAGGGAGATTGTATTTTGCCTGAACGCATCATTCCTGCAACAACCAGTCAATGATTGATCTAATCCTTATTGTGTGACCTTCTGCTTCAACAATCCTATCTTCATTCATGGTAATCAGCGTTAACTTCTCACGCTTATTAAGCGTCCAAACTGCACTATTCCCGCTGTTTTTCATTTTTAGACTGCACTATTCCAAACAAAACTGTTTCCAAACTGCACTATATTCCCACAACAGAGAAGCGTGGAAGCACCCCAAAAGCGCCCCTCCACTCCAAAGCCCCTTCGTACAAAGGGTTTCAGAGGTTAGTGGAACGTGGAGGGTTGTGCAACGCATCCCAAAAGTTGTACTATATCTCCCATAAAAAGTGTATCTTTGCAGTCAATGAACTGGAACAACTTCTCCGACCCCGAGCTGGGGCCTATCCACCTACATCCCAATCCGCGTGCCCGTCACATTATTTGCCGGTACAAGGAAGGTGGTGAGTTACATGTCACCATTCCACCTTATATTACCCGCACCGAACTTGAGAAAGTGCTCCAGGAGCTGCGGCCCCGCCTGCTAAAAAACAAAGAAAAAGCAAAAGAATCCACCCCCATCGACGAAAGCTACCGCCTGGACTCTCCCTGGATCTCTCTTTCCCTGATGCGTACAACCGGCAGTCACTTTGCTTTGCGGCAACAAAAGGACTCAGATACCTACACCGCCACCCTCCTCGTACCCGAAGGAACAGAGTTCCACACGCCCGCCACCCAGGAGATGTTACGAAAACTCCTTGTCGAAATTCTGCGCCGCAGAGCGAAAGAAGTACTCCCACCCCTACTCCACAAATTGGCAAAGGCCCACGGATTCCAGTACGCCAAAGTCAGCATTCACGACAGTCATTCCCGCTGGGGAAGTTGCTCAGGCAGAAAAAATATCAGCCTTAGCCTCTACCTCATGCTCCTGCCGGAGGAACTGGTGCACTATGTACTTCTGCACGAACTGTGCCACACCGTGGAAATGAACCACAGCGCCGCCTTCTGGGCGTTACTCGACCGCCACACCGAAAATCGCTCGCTGAAGCTGCGGGATACGCTGAAGCACTATCATACAGTACTCTGAATACCAATACTCACTAAACCTCTCTCATTATGAAGAAAACATTTTGGCACACAAAAGCGCTGACAGTCATAACAATATGCCTGTGTTGTAACAACATGTACGCCCTCTCGAATACAAAAGAGGCTATACTCCCTGCCCTGACAGATACGAAAGATCAACTGGATTACGCAACCTGTAACAACCCCCATCTGCTTAAAACTTGTCTGGATACAATACTAATTACGCATAAAGCACAATTAGCGATCGCTCAGGCAAAATGGGATACAGGTGTTACCTCCACCATGAATCAAGGCAATCAGGAAATGATAGATTATTACAAGGAAGTATTGATAAAGCTGTCCGCATTCTACCCCAAAGGACATTTCAACAACCTGACTCCCGAAAAATATTTCGATGGAGTCATCTCAGAAAGTTCTCTTTGGAACAAAATCATATTAGAACCACTTGGAACCGGAACAGGGGGAACGGTCGTTTCTATTATAGCAGGAGGAAATGTAATGAATGATCTTAAAAAGAAGATTGCCGAAATGGTAAGCTCATTAGTATTGTCTTATGGAATAGAAAATCCGGAAAACTTACACGTCTGGAAAGAAGAGTGGATGAAATAAGTCCATTCTTCGCACCCCAATCCCCATTCACAAAGAATGATGAACCTTTTGTTTTATAAACTTTTTCGCCCTATTCTTTGCACAGGAATAATATAATAGCTATTTTTGCAGCGTGAAAGATGAATTGTGAGGGCGATGTGAGCCCTTTTTTTGTATCTGTATAAAAGGAAATGATAGAAAAAAACACTGTTAATCAGATTGTTGAAGAGTGGATTGAAGGCAAGGACTACTTTGTCGCAGACATTATTATCCATCCGGATAACAAAATCGTAGTGGAAATTGACCACGCCCAAGGGGTATGGATTGACGATTGTGTGGAACTGAGCCGACACATAGAATCACACCTGAACCGTGATGAGGAAGACTTTGAACTGGAAGTAGGATCAGCCGGAATCGGGCAACCCTTCAAAGTACAACGCCAATACACCATCCACATCGGTCACGATGTAGAGGTGCTCACCAAGGAAGGTAAAAAGATGCAAGGGGTGCTCAAAGCAGCCAATGAAAGCCATTTTACCCTCTCAACGATGCAGAAAGTCAAAGAAGAAGGCGCCAAACGCCCCAAAATGACCGAAGTAGACCTAACTTTGAATTATAACGATATAAAATATACCAAATACCTAATAAGCTTTAAATAATTATGGCTAAGAAAGAGGAAACCATCAGTTTGATAGATACTTTCAAAGAATTTAAAGAACTAAAGAACATTGACCGCACCACCATGGTGAGCGTACTCGAAGAGTCGTTCCGCAGTGTGATTGCCAAAATGTTTGGTACGGATGAGAACTATGACGTGATTGTGAACCCCGACAAAGGCGACTTTGAGATCTGGCGCAACCGCACCGTAGTAGAAGATGAGGAGTTGGAGAATCCCAACATGGAAATTTCTCTTTCCGAAGCACGAAAGATCGATTCTTCATATGAAGCAGGTGAAGAGGTGACGGATGAGGTACACTTTGCCGACTTTGGCCGCCGCGCCATCCTGAACTTGCGACAAGCACTGGCTTCCAAGATTCTGGAGCTGGAAAAAGACAGTATTTACACCAAATACATCGATCAGGTAGGTACTATTATAGCCGCCGAGGTATACCAGGTATGGAAAAAAGAAATTCTGATGCTCGACGATGAAGGCAACGAGTTGCTTCTGCCCAAATCAGAACAAATACCCAGCGACTTCTACCGCAAAGGTGAAACCGTACGCGCCGTAGTAGCCCGCGTGGACAATAAAAACAACAACCCCAAGATCATCCTGAGCCGCACTTCGCCCCTCTTTCTGGAACGCCTCCTGGAAATGGAAGTGCCGGAAATTGCCGATGGCCTTATTACCATAAAGAAAGTAGCCCGTATCCCGGGTGAACGCGCCAAGATAGCCGTAGAAAGCTATGATGAACGCATTGACCCGGTAGGTGCCTGCGTAGGTGTAAAAGGAAGCCGCATCCACGGCATTGTACGCGAACTGAGAAATGAAAACATTGACGTAATCAACTACACTCAAAACACTCCTCTCTTTGTACAGCGCGCCCTGAGCCCGGCTAAGGTTACCAACATCATTCTGAACGAGGAAGAACGAAAAGCGGAAGTACACCTGAAACCCGAAGAAGTGTCACTGGCCATCGGAAAAAGCGGTTTGAACATCAAGCTTGCCAGCATGCTTACCGAATACACCATCGACGTATTCCGCGATCTGCCCGAAGGACAGCTTGAGGACGAAGACATCTACCTCGATGAGTTCAAAGATGAAATTGACGAATGGGTAATTGACGCCATTAAAGCAATCGGCATTGATACTGCAAAAGCCGTACTCACCGCTCCACGTGAAATGCTGATTGAGAAAGCCGACTTGGAGGAAGACACTGTGGATGAAGTACTTCGCATCCTCAAACAGGAATTTGAAGATTTAGAAGAATAAAGCAATCGGCTTTCACAGCAAGAACTCGCAACAGGATTGTTGAAAATGAGAGATGAAAAAGGGAGAACTCCTGGCGACGATTTGCTGTAAGTCGCACAAATAAAAAAAGCAATATTCAAATTGCAAATTGTGAATTGTTAATTGAAGATACTTTAAATGGATATACGATTAAGTAAAGTAGCAAGAGATTTAAATGTGGGAATCAAGACGGTAGTCGAATTTCTGCAAAAGAAAGGGTATGAAATCGAGACAAATCCTAACTTCAAGATATCGAACGAGCAGTTCAATATCCTTGTTACGGAATTCAGCACCGACAAAGACCAACGCATCAAAACTGAAAAGCTGATGCAAGAACGCATTTCAGCCAAAGAACGTAACAAGGTTACGAACAAGGAAGAAAAAAAGACCTCGCCTATCCAGGAGAATGAGATCAAAACCGCAATTCCCAAAGATGCAATGCCTAAGTTCAAGCCTGTAGGTAAGATTGATCTGGACAGTCTGAACAAGCCCCGCCGCACCGAAGCGGAGCCCATAAAGGAAGCCGCACCGATACAGAAGGTGAAAGAAACAGCACCCGTAGCGCCCGCCATCGTGGAGGTTAAAGCAGAGGTTGTAGAGAAACAACCGGAAGTTCAACCGACCGCACAACCGGCAGCAGCACAACCTGAGGTTCAGCCAAAGGCAGAACCGGTAGTGGCAAAAGAGCCCGTTGTAGAGAAAGCTCCGGAACCCGTATCTGCTCCCGTTGCAGAAGTGACACCTGCTCCTGTAGCAGAAGTTGCGATAGAAAATAAGGAAGAAAGTGCAGAAATATTCACTCTACGTTCCTCAGAGCCTATCACTAACAAGATCAATGTAGTAGGCAGAATAGACTTGGCGCTGCTAAACCAAAGCACCCGCCCCAAGAAGAAATCCAAAGAGGAGAAGAAAAAGGAACGGGAAGAGAAGGATCGTGTACGTGTAGAGCAGCGTAAACAAATGAAGGATGCCATCATCCGCGAAATCCGTAAAGATGCACCCGCAGGAGGAGGAACAACCAATCCTGCCGAGAGGAGCGATGACCCCAAGAAAAAACGTAGCCGTATCAACAAAGGCCGCGTAGACATATCTACCGTACAAGGCACCAATGCCCCAAGTAACAACAACCAAGGCAACAATGCCAACCGTGGCGACAGGGACAGAAGACCCAACAGACCCGGCGGCGGCCCTGCCGGAGCCGGAGGTGGAGCCGGAAGAGGACAGCAAAGACGCTCTCCCGTCAGCAAGCCTGATGTGAATGATGAAGACGTAGCAAAACAGGTAAAAGAAACCCTGGCTCGTCTTACCAACAAAGGAAAAACGAAGTCTTCTAAGTATCGTAAGGAAAAACGCGATTCTGCATACAACCGTCAGCAGGAACTGGAAAACCAGGAGATGGAGGACAGCAGAACACTGAAGATCACCGAGTTTGTAACTGCCAACGAGCTGGCCAACATGATGAACATACCTGTGACCAAGGTTATTGGTACCTGTATGAGCATCGGTATGATGGTATCCATCAACCAGCGTCTGGACGCAGAAGCAATCAACCTGGTAGCTGAAGAATTCGGATTCCAGACTGAGTATATCAGTGCCGAAGTTTCGCAAGCCATTGTGGAAGAAGAAGATAAAGAGGAAGACCTCCTGCCGCGCGCTCCTATCGTAACCGTAATGGGACACGTAGACCACGGTAAAACTTCACTGCTTGACTACATCCGTAAAGCGAACGTAATAGCCGGCGAGGCCGGAGGTATTACCCAGCACATCGGAGCCTACAATGTAAAGCTGGAAGACGGACGCCGTATCACCTTCCTGGATACCCCCGGTCATGAGGCATTTACCGCTATGCGTGCCCGTGGTGCAAAAGCTACGGACATCGCCATCATTATCATTGCAGCGGATGATGACGTGATGCCTCAAACCAAAGAGGCTATAAACCACGCAGCCGCAGCGGGCGTTCCCATGATATTTGCTATCAACAAGGTGGATAAACCCGCGGCAAACCCCGAAAAGATAAAAGAGACACTGGCCAACATGAACTACCTTGTAGAAGCATGGGGTGGTAAGTATCAGTCGCAAGACATCTCTGCCAAGCAAGGTATGGGTGTAAAGGAATTGATGGAAAAGGTACTCCTTGAAGCTGAAATGTTAGACCTGAAAGCAAACCCGAGCCGTAATGCTACCGGATCTGTGATTGAGTCGACACTGGATAAAGGACGCGGATATGTAGCCACTGTACTGGTATCCAACGGAACCCTGAAGATGGGTGATGTGGTATTGGCCGGTACCAACTACGGACGCATCAAGGCGATGTTCAACGAGCGTAACCAACGCATCCAGCAGGCGGGCCCCTCAGAACCGGTATTGATACTGGGACTCAACGGTGCTCCTCAGGCAGGTGACTCCTTCCATGTAATGGGCAGCGACCAGGAAGCCCGCGAGATTGCCAACAAGCGCGAACAGCTGCAACGTGAACAGGGCCTCCGTACTCAGAAGATACTTACCCTCGACGAACTTGGGCGTCGTATTGCACTGGGCGACTTCAAGGAACTCAATGTCATCGTGAAGGGTGACGTGGACGGTTCTATCGAAGCGTTGAGCGACTCGCTTATCAAGCTTTCTACAGAACGTATCCAGGTAAATGTGATCCACAAAGCAGTAGGCCAGATTACCGAATCGGATGTGAGCCTTGCTGCTGCCTCAGACGCTATCATGATCGGTTTCCAGGTACGTCCTTCTGCCGCAGCCCGCAGGCTGGCCGAACAAGAAGGGGTAGATATACGTATGTATTCTATCATCTATGATGCGATTGAGGAAATTACATCTGCAATGGAAGGTATGCTTGCACCGGTAGTGAAAGAACAGGTAACTGCTTCTATCGAAGTGCGTGAAGTGTTCCACATCACGAAGGTAGGTACCGTAGCCGGAGCCTTGGTGAAAGAAGGTAAGGTGAAACGTAGCGATAAAGCACGCCTCATTCGTGACGGTATCGTAGTGTTCACCGGACAGATCAACGCCCTGAAGCGTTTCAAAGATGATGTAAAAGATGTAGCTACTAACTTCGAGTGTGGTATCAGCCTTGTCAACTATCATGACATACAGGTAGGCGATATCATTGAATCATTCGAAGAAATAGAAGTAAAGCAGACACTCTAAGAGTTACACATAGTTCTCAAGTGAGCGGCCTGCCCTGAAAGAGTTGGCTGCTCACTTGTTTATATAGGCGAAAAGAGTATGAAAGAACCAGAAGAAAAGAACCAATATCTCCACGAGTTCACCAAGGAGAAATACAAATACGGCTTCACCACAGAGGTAGACACAGAGGTGATTGAGAAGGGGCTTAATGAAGACGTAGTACGCCTCATTTCTCAAAAGAAGAATGAGCCGGAATGGCTGCTTGAGTTCCGCTTGAACGCATACCGCCACTGGCTCACAATGAAAATGCCCCAATGGGCACATCTCACCATCCCCGAGATCGATTATCAGGCTATTTCCTACTATGCCGACCCTACCAAAAAAAAGGAGAATGCACCCAAGAGCCTGGAGGAAGTAGATCCTGAACTTATCAATACATTTAATAAACTGGGCATCCCCCTTGAGGAGCGAATGGCGCTGAGCGGTGTAGCCGTAGATGCGGTTATGGACTCCGTATCCGTAAAAACCACCTTCAAGGAAACCCTATATGAAAAAGGCATAATCTTTTGCTCCATCAGCGAAGCAGTACGGGAACATGCCGACCTGGTAAAGGAATATCTCGGGTCAGTAGTACCCTACCGGGACAACTACTTTGCAGCACTCAACTCCGCAGTGTTCTCCGACGGATCCTTTGTATACATCCCGAAAGGCATTCGCTGCCCCATGGAACTCTCTACCTATTTCCGCATAAATGCCCGTAATACCGGACAGTTTGAACGCACCCTTATCATTGCCGACAGCGACTCATACGTGAGTTATCTGGAAGGATGTACCGCCCCCATGCGCGACGAGAACCAGCTTCATGCCGCCATTGTGGAGATTTATGTGCACGATCATGCCGAAGTAAAATACTCTACCGTACAAAACTGGTATCCGGGCGATGCACAAGGAAAAGGAGGCGTATACAACTTCGTAACCAAACGCGGACTGTGTAAAGGACGCGGCTCTAAACTTTCATGGACGCAGGTCGAAACCGGATCGGCCATCACCTGGAAATACCCCAGTTGCATCCTGGCCGGAGATGACTCCATTGGTGAGTTTTACTCTGTGGCAGTGACTAATAACTGCCAACAGGCCGATACGGGTACCAAGATGATCCATCTGGGTAAGAACACCCGCAGTACCATTGTCTCCAAGGGAATCTCATCCGGTCGGAGTCAAAACTCATATCGCGGACTGGTACGTGTAGCTCCCAAGGCCGACAATGCCCGCAACTACAGCCAGTGTGACAGTCTGCTGATGGGCGACAAATGTGGCGCTCATACCTTCCCCTATATGGACATCCACAATGAAACGGCAGTGGTAGAACATGAGGCTACTACCTCAAAGATCAATGAAGACCAGCTCTTTTACTGCAATCAACGTGGAATAAGCACAGAGGATGCCGTAGGACTTATCGTCAACGGCTATGCCAAGGAAGTACTCAACAAGCTGCCCATGGAATTTGCCGTGGAAGCACAAAAACTGCTTTCCCTCTCCCTGGAAGGAAGCGTAGGATAAATAAAAGAAAACAATATACCGATCGCAAGATGTTAACTATAAAAGACTTACATGCCAGCGTCAATGGCAAAGAGATATTAAAAGGCATCAACCTCAGCGTGAAACCCGGCGAGATACATGCCATCATGGGACCTAACGGTTCCGGAAAAAGCACCCTCTCCTCTGTGTTGGTAGGAAACCCCATGTTTGAGGTTACAAAAGGAAGCGTACAGTTCTGCGGAAAAGACCTATTGGAGCTTTCTCCGGAAGATCGCAGCCACGAAGGCATTTTCCTCAGCTTTCAATATCCGGTAGAGATACCCGGCGTGAGCATGACCAACTTCATGCGTACTGCCGTTAACGAACACCGTAAATACAACGGGTTACCCGCTCTCACTGCCGCTGAGTTCCTGAAACTCATGCGGGAAAAGCGCAGCATCGTAGAGCTGGATAATAAGCTAGCCAGCCGTTCCGTAAACGAGGGCTTCAGCGGTGGAGAGAAGAAACGCAACGAGATCTTCCAGATGGCCATGCTGGAACCCCGTCTCAGCATCCTGGACGAAACGGATTCAGGCCTCGATATCGACGCCTTGCGTATCGTAGCCGAAGGGGTTAACAAGTTGAAGAAACCAGACACCAGCACTATCGTGATCACTCACTACCAGCGTTTGCTGGATTACATCAAGCCAGATGTGGTACATGTGCTTTACAAAGGGCGCATCGTAAAAACAGCCGGACCGGAGCTGGCCCTGAAACTGGAAGAAGCCGGATACGACTGGATCAAAGAAGAATTGGGAGAATAACACTATGGCAGCCGAACAGCAATATATAGATCTCTTTACGCAGGTTGAAGCTTCCCTTTGCCGGCATAGCGCAGAAGCCCTGAATGCCCCCCGAAGGGAAGCAAAGGAACACTTCGCCCGGATGGGATTCCCCACCACCAAGGCCGAGGAGTATCGCTACACCCGTGTGGATGCGCTCTTTGCTCCGGATTATGGCATGAACATTAACCGGCTGGACATCCCCACAAACCCGCACAATGTATTCAAATGCGAAGTACCCAATATGAGTACCTTGCTATATTATGTGGTGAACGACCAATTTTACAATGCCGAACTCCCCAAAGTAACCCTTCCCGAAGGCGTCATCATCAGTAGCCTGTGCCAGGCAGCTAAGGAACACCCTGAACTGGTGAGCCGGTACTACTCCAAACTGGCTCCGGCTGATAAGGACAGTATTACCGCCCTGAATACCATGTACGCCCAGGACGGCCTGTTCATCTACATTCCGAAAGGGGTGAAAATGGAGAAGACGTTGCAGGTGGTGAATATCAACCACTCGGAGGTAGACCTTATGTCGAACCGCCGTGCACTTATCATCATGGAGGAAAACACCGAGTTACGCCTGCTGATATGCGACCATTCCATGGATCAGGTACGCTTTCTCACCACTCAGGTGACGGAGGTACATGTGGGCGAAAACTCCTTCTTCGACTTGTATGAACTGGAAGAGGCGCATGAGCAGACGACACGTTTTGCCAACTTATACGTAGAACAGGCTGCAAACAGCAATGTACTACTGAATGGCATGACTCTGCACAATGGCATTACCCGGAATCAAACCTGTGTAACCTTCTCCGGTGAAGGAGCAGAAGTGAAGATGTTGGGAATGGCCATCTGCGACAAACAGCAGCATATTGACAACTTTACCCATATAGACCATGCGGTACCCCGCTGTACCAGTCATGAATTGTACAAGTACGTATTGGATGAAGAGGCTGTGGGTGCATTTTCCGGAAAGGTATTGGTTCGTCCCAATGCGCAAAAGACAAACTCGCAACAAAGCAATAAGAACCTCTGCATGACACGCAGTGCCCATGCGTATACCCAGCCACAGCTTGAGATTTATGCCGATGATGTGAAGTGCGGACATGGTTCTACAGTAGGACAACTGGACGAAAGTGCCTTGTTCTACATGAGATCCAGAGGCATCAATGAGCGCGAGGCCCGCCTCATGCTTATGTTTGCATTCGTGGGCGAGGTAATTGATCATGTACGCATCGACGTACTACGCGACCGCTTGCATCACCTTGTGGAAAAGCGCTTCCGCGGTGAGTTGAACCGCTGTGTAGGATGCGCCATGTGTAAGTAACCACTCATTCTGACAAACTTTTGTAATGGACATACAAGCGCTTCGCAAAGACTTCCCCATACTGGAACGTACGGTATACGGAAAACCGCTCGTGTATTTTGACAATGCAGCCACTACACAAAAGCCACGTTGCGTGGTGGATGCCATTACCAATGAGTACTACTCGGTAAATGCCAATGTGCACCGGGGGGTGCATTTCCTTTCGCAACAAGCCACAGAGTTACATGAAGGTTCCCGTGAAACGGTGCGGAAGTTCCTGAACGCCCGCTCCATCCGCGAGATTATCTTTACCCGTGGCACAACGGAAAGCATCAACCTGATTGCCTCCTGCTTTGGAGAAGCCTTCCTCAAGGAAGGCGATGAAGTGATTGTCAGCGAGATGGAACACCATAGCAATATCGTGCCCTGGCAATTGCTGGAACAACGAAAAGGCATCCGCCTGCGCGTCATCCCAATCACCGATGCGGGAGAGCTGCAGATGGACGCGTTCCGCGCACTGCTTAATGAACGTACTAAGCTAGTCAGCATCACCCATGTATCCAACGTATTAGGCACGATCAACCCTGTAAAGGAAATGATTGAGGAGGCGCATCGTCACGACATCCCCGTCCTGATTGATGGCGCACAGTCAATACCCCACCTTGCGGTGGATGTACAGGAGTTGGATGCCGATTTCTACGCTTTCTCCGGTCACAAGATCTATGCACCTACCGGGGTAGGCGTGCTGTACGGAAAAGAAGAATGGCTGGAGAAGCTGCCTCCCTACCAAGGTGGCGGCGAAATGATACAGAGTGTCAGCTTCTCCGGTACTACCTTCAATGAGCTGCCTTTCAAGTTTGAGGCCGGTACGCCGGATTACATCGGCACCACCGGCCTGGCACAGGCCATTGAGTACGTCAGCGCCATCGGGTTGGAAGAAATTGCCGCTTACGAGCACCAGTTAACCGAATATGCCACTGCACAACTTCTTACGATTCCCGGTTTACGTATCTACGGGCAGGCTTCGCAAAAGAGTAGTGTTATTTCGTTCCTCGTAGGCGACATCCATCCTTTTGATATGGGCACGTTACTCGACAGGCTGGGCATTGCCGTACGTACGGGGCATCACTGCGCACAACCGCTCATGGAGCGCTTTGGCATTCCTGGTACAGTACGAGCCTCCTTTGCTTTCTACAATACGAAGGAAGAGGTGGACAGCTTGGTACAAGGCATTGAACGAGTACGAAAGATGTTCTGATTACTTACCAAATACCAAAGTCAGGCATTACATAAAGGCTGGTACCCAGAGGATTACTAGCCTTTTCTCTTTTAGAAAATATACCTCATACTTCACATTTATTGTTTGAAGAAAAACGCTTGTAGCGTTGGTCATAAAAAGATTAACCTTTATATTTGACCAGTTTTATTCCATTAACCCTTTAATTTATAGATCCATATGGTAAACAGTTTATTTTGGATGATACCTATTTCATCTATTCTAGCGCTGGGATTCGCGTGGTATTTCTTTAAGTCAATGATGAAGGAGAGTGAGGGTACCCCTCAAATGGTTAAGATTGCAGCTTCGGTGCGCTCCGGGGCCATGTCGTACCTTCGTCAGCAATACAAGGTAGTAAGCATTGTCTTCATTGTACTTGCCTGCTTATTTGCGTTAATGGCCTACTATGGTCTTCAAAACAACTGGGTTCCTTTTGCGTTCCTTACCGGGGGATTCTTCTCGGGACTAGCCGGTTTCTTCGGCATGAAAACAGCTACTTATGCCTCGGCCAGAACGGCGTATGCCGCCCAGCACTCACTGAATCGCGGGCTAACTGTAGCCTTCCGATCAGGAGCTGTGATGGGGCTTACCGTAGTAGGCCTTGCCCTGCTTGACATCGCAGCATGGTATCTGATCCTTGACTATTTCATGGATGCTGCACCTGGACAAAAGCTGATCCTTATTACCACCACCATGCTGACCTTTGGAATGGGAGCATCCTGTCAGGCTTTGTTTGCCCGTGTAGGAGGAGGTATTTATACCAAGGCTGCCGATGTAGGTGCCGACCTTGTAGGAAAGGTAGAAGCCGGGATCCCTGAGGATGACCCGCGCAACCCCGCTACCATAGCCGACAATGTAGGTGATAATGTAGGCGACGTAGCCGGAATGGGTGCCGACCTGTACGAATCGTACGCCGGTTCTATCCTCTCCACCGCCGCCCTGGGCGCCGCTGCCTTCATTGCCAATCCCGCCATGCAGGAAAAGGCTGTGTTTGCTCCGATGCTGATTGCCGCTGTGGGAATAGGTCTCTCCATCCTGGGCATCTTTCTGGTACGAACGAAGGAAGGCGCCTCCATGAAAAACCTGCTTGGTGCCCTTGGACGCGGTACCAATGCCAGCGCCATCCTGATTGCCGTCTTTACCTTTATAATACTGCACGGACTAGGACTGGAAAACTGGCACGGTATATCCTTCTCGGTAATCTCCGGACTTGTGGCCGGTGTCATCATCGGACAGGTTACCGAATACTATACCTCACAATCGTATAAACCCACAAAAGCCGTAGCCGAGAGTTCCCACACAGGTCCCGCCACGGTAATCATCAGCGGTATGGGGCTGGGCATGATTTCTACAGCCATCCCCGTGATCACCATCGGCATTGCCATCATCATGGCCTACCTCTGCGCTAACGGATTCCAGATAGAGTTTACTGCAAAAAACCTGAGCATGGGATTGTACGGCATCGGTATCGCCGCTGTGGGAATGCTCTCTACACTGGGCATTACACTGGCTACGGATGCATACGGCCCCATTGCCGACAATGCCGGAGGTAACGCCGAAATGAGCGGACTGCCAAAGGAAGTACGCCAACGCACTGATGCACTGGATGCACTAGGCAATACCACCGCTGCTACAGGTAAGGGCTTTGCCATTGGTTCTGCCGCACTGACCGCACTGGCATTGCTGGCCTCCTATGTAGAAGAGATCAAGATTGCACTGGTACGCCTTGCTGAGAATGCGGAGAACGGTTTGGCACGTGTAACCGATAGTGTAAGCCTCACCGCCGAACAGATACACGCCGCCACACTGGTGGATTTCATGGATTATTATCACGTAAACCTGATGAACCCAATGGTACTTGCAGGCATATTTACAGGATCCATGATGTCCTTCCTATTCTGCGGACTCACCATGAATGCCGTAGGCCGCGCCGCACAAAAGATGGTAGAAGAAGTACGCCGCCAGTTCCGCGAAATGCCCGGTATTCTGAAAGGTACTACGGAACCCGACTATGCCCGCTGCGTATCCATCTCCACCAAAGGTGCACAGCGTGAAATGCTGCTTCCCTCCCTGCTTGCCATTATCGTACCCGTGGTAATGGGCATCCTGTTGGGAGTAGCCGGAGTGCTGGGTGTATTGATCGGTGGCCTCTCTACCGGTTTCGTACTGGCCATCTTCATGGCCAATGCAGGCGGTGCCTGGGACAATGCCAAAAAGTATATCGAGGAAGGCAACCTGGGCGGAAAAGGATCCGAAAACCACAAAGCAACCATAGTAGGCGACACTGTGGGCGATCCATTTAAAGATACCTCCGGCCCCAGCCTCAACATACTCATCAAACTAATGAGCATGGTATCCATTGTAATGGCAGGCCTCACCGTGGCGTGGAGCCTATTCTGACAACAAACCCCATAAGGAGTCAAGCCTGAGAGCCTGACTCCTTATCTTATTCCAATTCAATATGCTCCTTCCTTTTCTAAATCCTGATTGTCTTGAGGCCGGCTGCGATGAAGCCGGACGCGGATGCCTCTCCGGAGCGGTGTACGCTGCCGCAGTAATCCTGCCTCCCAACTTCCGAAATGAATTACTGAACGACTCCAAGCAGCTTACCGAGAAGCAACGCTATACCCTTCGGGAAGTCATCGAACGCGAAGCCACAGCCTACGCAGTAGGTATTGTATCGCCGGAAGAAATTGACTCCATCAACATCCTGAACGCCTCGTTCCTGGCCATGCACCGGGCAGTACAGCAATTGTCGCAGGTACCAGAACATCTGATCATTGACGGCAACCGCTTTAAGCCCTACCCTGGCATCCCCCACACCACAGTGATAAAGGGAGATGGCAAATACCTGTCTATTGCTGCGGCTTCCATCCTGGCCAAGACCTACCGGGATGATTACATGCTGGCATTACACCAGGAACACCCCCATTACGACTGGAACAAGAACAAAGGCTATCCCACCTGCAAGCACCGGGACGCCATCCGCAAACACGGAATTACCCCGTATCACCGGAAAAGCTATAATCTGCTGGGAAACGGACAACTGGAATTATTCGGAGAAGAAGGTTAAAAACACAGGAGCTGCCTCGTAAGAGACAGCTCCTGTGCTGCATAAATAAGTCGGTAATCTATTTATTTACCTAAAATAGCCATTGTATCTGAGGCGATCATCAACTCCTCATCAGTAGGAATGATGCACACCTTCACTTTGGAATCGGGGGCAGAGATCAGCATCTCTTCGCCACGGATCTTGCTGTTTATGTCAAGATCCAGCTTTACACCCATGTATTCCAGCCCCTGACACGACAGTTCGCGACAGTTAGCCTGGTTCTCGCCTACACCTCCGGTAAAGACGATGGCATCTACTCCACCCATTGCGGCGGCGTATGCGCCGATGTATTTGCGGATGCGGTAGTAGTACATAGTCTCGGTAAGGATGGCCTGGGCATCGCCTTCGCGGGCCGCATTATTAAGGTCGCGCATATCGGAAGTCTTACCAAAGACACCCAATACACCGGATTCTTTATTGAGCAGGTCACTGATACCCGTGTTATCCAGTCCCTCTTTCTCCATGATATACATCACGGCGCCGGCGTCGATATCACCACAACGGGTACCCATCATCAGGCCCTCAAGGGGGGTAAGTCCCATGGTAGTATCCACAGACTTGCCATCCATTACGGCGGTGATAGAACCTCCGTTACCTACGTGGCAGGTGATGATCTTAGAGCCTTCAGCCGGCATATCCAGGAATTCGCACACACGTTGCGATACGTAGCGATGGCTGGTTCCGTGGAATCCGTACCGACGTACACCATACTTCTTATACAGATCATAAGGAACGGCATAGAGGAAGGCATGCTTCGGCATGGTCTGATGGAATGCGGTATCGAATACTGCAATCTGCGGCATCTTGGGGAATATCTTCGAGATGGCGTTCACCCCCTTTAGGTTGGCGGGGTTGTGCAGAGGAGCCAAGTCATTGCACTCCACTACCATATCAATTACTTCCTGCGTAATGAGCATGGACTTGCTGAACTTCTCGCCGCCATGTACCAGGCGGTGACCTACTGCATCTATTTCATCCAGAGAAGCAATGGCGCCAAACTCCTTGTCGGTCAGCGTCTGGAGTATAAATTCTACCCCGGCAGTGTGTTCTTCGATGTAGCGCTCCAGGATTTTCTTTTCACCTGAAGGGAGCGTAATCTTCAGGAATGAGTCTTCCAGACCAATACGTTCAATGCCGCCTTGTGCAAGCACTTCTTTGGAAGCCATCTCAAAAAGTTTGTACTTAATGGAGGAGCTTCCGCAATTCAATACCAAAATTTTCATTACTATACTTACGGATTCTAATTCGTTCTTTTCTTAGCGGCGATGGCCTGGTTGGCGGTGATGGCGATCATGGCATACACATCTTCTACGGAGCAACCGCGAGAGAGGTCGTTCACCGGACGAGCAATTCCCTGTAGGATGGGGCCAATGGCTTCGGCTTCACCCAGGCGTTGCACCAGTTTGTAGGCGATGTTTCCCACTTCCAGGTTGGGGAAGATGAGAGTATCAGCATGTCCGGCAATTTTCGATCCGGGAGCCTTGGCAGCACCAATACGGGGTACCAGGGCGGCATCAGCCTGCAATTCGCCGTCTACCTCGATCAGCGGATCAATGGCACGGGCCTTGCTTACGGCAGCCACTACCTTATCCACAACTTCATGACTGGCAGAACCCTTGGTAGAGAAGCTCAAGAGAGCTACCTTGGGATCTTCAAAGCCGGCCACTGCGCGAGCGGTACGGGCAGTGCATACGGCAATCTGGGCCAACTGATCGGCATCGGGTACGGGAGTCACGGCTACGTCGCCTACTACAAGTACACCGTCACGGCCGTACTTAGGGGTTTTAGTAAGCAGCACAAGGGCTCCGGATACACAGGTGATACCGGGTTCTGTTTTGATAATCTGCAGGGCGGGGCGCAACACGTTTCCAGTGGTGTTACGTGCGCCGGCCAGTTGCCCGTCGGCATCGCCTGTTTTTATCATGAGGCAGCCATAATACAGGGGGTCGGCAGCCTTTTCACGGGCTTGTTCCAGGCTCAGTCCTTTTGTTTTGCGGAGTTCATAAAGTAACTGTGCATATTCCTCTCTTCGGGGGCAAAGGGCGGGGTCTATGAGGGTAGCCTTGTCAATATTGGTCAATCCAAGTTTCCCGGCTTCCGCCATTATCGCTTCCTTGTTGCCAAGGATTATCAGTTGAGCCACGCCTTCGGCCAATATCCTGTCGGCTGCTCTCAAGGTGCGTTCCTCCGTTCCTTCGGGAAGGACGATACGCTGGGGGTTTGCTTTTGCCCGCTCTGCAATGTTACTTACGAAACACATATTTATATATCGTTAAAATTCTATTCCGCTTAATTTGATGCAAAAGTAGTCAAATTTGCAATATCCACATTGCAAATTGAAGGTTTTTTTCGTCTGAGCCCTATTATTTCCCCTTTTCAGCGATATTAACAAAGGGCAGGGCGAAAAAAACTGTTTTCCAGGGTTTTCCTCACTCAGGCGAAGGGTCTCGAAACTTCAGGCCTGCGTTTGAAAAATCTCAGGCCTGAAGTCCTCAAATCTCAAGCCTGAGATTTATAAAACGCAGGCCTGAGATTAAATCACCAATAAACGCCTAGTTATAAGCCACATACAGCACACCTCACTGTAACAAGAGAGGATACGCCTGTTTGCACCCTTATTGCGAAAAAAGCACACAAACAGGACTTTTTGCCACTCCCGTTCCACTTCTGGCAATGAAAAGCTGAATTTATAAGCTAATTTCCGTCCTGTTCAAAATAAAAAGCAATACCTTTGCACTGCTTAAAAAGTGATTCGGATATGATACGGCAATGTATGATTCTGTTTGGCTGCCTGGCGTTGGGTGAACTCACCATTTACCTCACAGATGTCAAGCTTCCGGGCAGCATAATCGGGATGCTCCTGCTCACCCTGTTCCTGAAACTGGGGTGGGTAAAGCTGGAATGGGTACAGGGATTGTCCAACTTTCTGGTAGCCAATCTGGGGTTCTTTTTCGTGCCTCCCGGCGTAGCATTGATGTTGTACTACGATCTGATCCGGGCAGAATTCATTCCCATCATGGTGGCTACAATCGCCAGCACCATACTTGTATTGGTGGTAACCGGATGGGTGCACCAACTCACACGCAAGCTGAAATGAGTTTCCTGGACAATCAATTCTTTCTGCTGGCCATCACCTTTGCCTTCTATTTCCTGGCCGGTTACCTGCAGAAGCGCACCGGATGGATCCTGCTGAACCCCATCCTGCTCACCATCGCCATACTCATCCTCTTTCTGAAGATGACGGGAGTAACTTATGAAAGCTATAAAGAAGGAAGCGCCCCTATCAAATTTTGGCTGAAGCCCGCCGTGGTAGCACTCGGCGTACCGCTATACCTGCAACTGGAAGCTATAAAGAAACAACTCCTCCCCATCCTGCTCTCGCAGCTGGCTGGGTGTTTCATCGGGGTCCTCTCCGTAGTGCTCATCGCCAAGGTGCTGGGCGCTTCGCAGGAAGTGATCCTATCCCTGGCCTCCAAATCCGTGACCACCCCCATCGCTATGGAAATTACAAAGGTAGTGGGAGGCATCCCCTCGCTCACCTCGGCCGTGGTGGTGTGTGTAGGATTGTTCGGGGCCGTATTTGGATTTAAGATACTTCAGATCTTCCAGGTGGCAAGCCCCATCGCCCAAGGGCTATCCATGGGCACAGCCTCACATGCAGTGGGCACCTCTACCGCCATGAGCATCAGTGGAAAATATGGAGCGTATGCAGGATTGGGGCTTATCCTCAACGGTATCTTTACCGCACTGTTTACACCCACCATCCTCGAATTACTAGGAATACTCTAACACCTTACACCTAATGTATCTTCATTATAAGCCCCTCACAC
The DNA here is from genome assembly GCA_031552405.1 of Bacteroidaceae bacterium. GTDB lineage: Bacteria > Bacteroidota > Bacteroidia > Bacteroidales > Bacteroidaceae > UBA1794. The sequence continues at coordinate 65,096 of JAVBMN010000026.1, forward strand.
TGGCCGATCAGGAAGCCATCAGCGCCATCACTCTCAAAAGCGATAACCAAGATTGCGACTACTCCTTTTCCAACCTTTACAGTTGGCATTTCCTGTACGACCCGCTATTCTGTATCATAGATGATATCCTCGTTCTGAAATACAACATGGAGGGCCAACCTCATTACATGATGCCCATGGGTGAAGGCAACCTGCTCCCCATCCTGCAAGCCATGATAGATGAATGCCACGCCGAGGGACACCCCTTCGTCATGGACAGCATCAGCGAGAAGAATGCAGCCCTGCTTGAAAAACTGATGCCCGGCAGGTTCGATATATCCACCGACCGGGATTACTGCGATTACATCTACCTGCGTAGCGACCTGAGCCAACTGAAAGGGAAACGTTACCAGCCCAAGCGAAACCACATCAACCAGTTTATGAACGCCTACCCCCACTGGAGCTACACCCCCATCACTCCCGACCGCATCAACGAATGCCTGGAGATGGAACGCAGATGGTGCATCGCCAACGACTGCGAAGACCACGAAGGACTGGGTGAAGAGCGGCAAGCCATCGTACACGCCCTGATGCACATTGATGAACTGGGCCTCACAGGAGGTATCCTGTTTGTAGAGGGGAAAATTGTGGGCTTTACCTTCGGCATGCCTATCAATGGAGATACCTTTGGCGTACAAGTGGAAAAGGCCGATTCAAGCATCAAAGGAGCGTATGCGGTCATCAATCAGCAGTTTGCCAGCCATCTGCCGGAGCGCTACACCTACGTGAACCGCGAAGAAGACCTCGGTATAGAAGGCCTACGCAAAGCCAAACTGTCCTACCAGCCCACACAGCTCCTTCCTAAATATTCGGCCACCTTGAAAGAATAAACAAACATTCCCGCATGAACGTTCATAAATAATACTCTGTGATCCACCCGTAGAAAAGCAATGATAACGCTCACCGAATTACAAACCCGCCGCCTGTACAGCCTCTGCTTTGAGGATGACGAAGCGTTTACTGAGGCCTATTTCAGGCACCTCAGTCTGCCGCGACATACCATGATAATCCGGCAGGGAAGCGAGGTAGTCAGCGCTCTTCAGATCGTACCCACGGAAATACGCTTGAGCAACCACGCCCCGGAAGGAATTCCTTCCGGCTACCTGTCTGGTATATGTACACGTCCGGATCACCGGGGGAAGGGCCTCATGCACAACCTGTTAAAGAACACCTTCAGGCGTCTTTATAAGATGCAACAAGGATTTGCCACCTTAATACCAGCCAGTGAGAGTTTGTTTGATTTGTATGCCCGATCGGGCTTTACGCCATGCTTCGACCATTCCGTGAAGGAACTACAGCTTCCCGACTTGCCTTCGCGCCGGATCAGGCCCCTCTCCCTCCCTGAAGCTCCCCGATGGAGAAGAGAAACAGAAGACAACCTCCCGCAGAAGCTACACTACACCCTGTGCCGGAAAGAGCACATCATGTACCCGCTACACTACCTGCAAGAGCGGAGGGATTACCACGGTTACCAATCCGTATTCGGCAACTTCTGGCAACTGGTACAAGAAGATATGCACCTGTATGGCGGAGAAATGTGGCTCGTTACCACCCCGGAGAATATACTGGTAGGAGTGGCCATCTGCTACCCGCAGGAGGATCATCTGTACATCCCTGCCCTTACGGCCGACAACGACCGGATATCCCGCGCTATAACCCGCCGGCTCAGCGCCCACTATCATCAGCCTCTACTGCGCATCGACACAGAACCTGATGCAGAAACCGGCATACTCCCCCTCGGCATGGCTCGTGTGATACATGCAAGACGCGCACTTCAGGAGTACGCCCGTTTGCATCCCGAGGTTCACACCTCTTTCACCCTCACCGATCCTCTCATCCCCGAGAACAATCGCACCTTCATCCTTCAGGGTAAAGGCAGGCTATCCTACCTGCTCAAACCTTCCACCACCGTCACTATTGAAGAACTCACCCGCGCCCTTCTAGGCTATCACCCGGAACAACTTCCCCCACCTCTACAGTGCTTCCCCGAAGGAATGCCCTATATGCATTTGATGTTAAACAAATAGAACACCTTTTTCTCTTCCCGAAAGAGAAAAGGCACTATTTTATGCGTTATAAGTATAAAGAACGCAATATACACACAAAAAACCATAGGAAAGATCACCTCTTTGTCAGAGGTTCAAAGGATTGTTTAAACGAGTTTATCCTACTGATAATTAGCGTGTTGTCGCCTTTTAATTATGGGATATTGTATTGGGGAACGCTATTATTATCCGGTAAATAGTGTTTGTGTATGTTTGTGAATGTAAATAAAAAAAGTTGTATAACGCTTGTTCTTAATAAAATAAGTGCTATATTTGCAACGTGTTCTTAGATTGTATTCCACCTCTGACAAAGAGGTGGAGTGAATCTGTATCGGGAATACAAATATATCATACATCACCTATTACAAAGAAGAGTAGCAATCGAGATCTCTTTAACACTAGTTAAGTGAATTAAATTAAGGTACAGAACAAGAAAGCGGGATTCCCTACCGATTCGTTCTCCTACCAAAGATAAAAAGTGAAAAAGAATAAAGAAAATATTTATTTGCCACTCTCCCAATAAAAGAAATATATTATAACACGTAGTAATACACTAACTTCATCAAAATCTACCTTTCAAAAAAGATGAAGAAATGCGAAAAGGTTGCATTGAATAATGCATAGGGAAGTTAAGCCTTTTCGTCACCCAGAGAAACCTTAGCCGTGAGGCTGGGGTTTTTTTATCAGAACCCCCAATCCACAAGCAAGGGTAAAAACGATAGTACGGCTCACCAGATAATTGTGGATCAACGGATCTTCCCGGTGGATGTCTTCCAGGTTTGAGGCCGGATTATATTCTTCCAGGATCTTATCCCTTCAGTTCGCGCACCATCCAATAAGGATCTTTGCAGAAGTGTAGCCAGTCTTCCTTAATCTGAGTTTCGCAAGCCACGAGGCGTTGGTGTTCCTTATTTGTATTGGAGGCATCCTTCTTCAGCTTTTGAATATACTCCAGCAGGTTCCAACACACGGTATACTGTCCACAGGCCAATACAGCATCCAACATCCGACTGCCTTCCTCCCCCTCCTTGAACCAGAGGGTGGTAGGCATGGAAGCCGCCAGGGCCGAAGTCTCCCCAATGGCGGGGGAGGGCTTCATGTATTCGGGTAGCCGGCCGGAAGCCAGCTTGTCCGCCATAGTCTTCTCGCCTGGTCGAAGCTCGTAAATGGCATTTGTTATGCGTCGGTTCTTCCATTCTTCATGGTCATAGATGGATCGGAAGTTCAGCCGACGGATGTGCTTCATAAACACGCTTCCGGTAAGCTTCATTACAGACATCACACGGTTTTTGAGGAAGGATTCAAACACGAGCAGCTTGACGTGCGACAGTTTTTTCAACTTCCGGGTATCTATCAAATCCACATCCCGCAACGCTTTGTGAAAAGCTGCAATCAGCAGACACACCAATGCGGAGAGGGTCAACACCACAGTGGATAACACCGCCGTGAGCATGGACGAGCAAAGAATACCACCCACCAGGGCTGCCACCGAAAAAGCACACGCACCAATGGCATACATACGCACATGGCACAAGGTAAGCTTCCTCCATCCTTTTTCCGGCTCCTGCACGCTGGCAGTGAATTTCTCCATGTAGGGACTGGACACATCGGATACGATAATTAGATCCAACACGCAATCTTTACAATCCGGATCATTCAGCTTCATCCGTTCCTCGGCCAAAAGCAAGGGTTCAATGCCTTGGTTGTCTACAATTCCGCCATCCATCAATCCGATGGGGAACTTACTATCCTGCATATAATTACGAATCTCATTTAGTTCCGGGAGCACAAAATCCTGCGGGAAGTTAATCGGCTCAAAACCACCCGGGAAGCAGGACGATGCGGCCAATATATCCGCCATGCGAACATGGCGTGCTATCTCCTCCGGCAGATTGTTGTAGTAATTACCTATCAACCCCTTCCCAGGGGCACCCTTGGGGGTAGACCGAATTTGTTCAGACACCTGAAAACGAAATTGAAGTCCAGTGGTAAACTCCGTAGCATTGAACGAGATATGTTTCAAATGAATTGGCTTGTCCCCATCGAGTAACAACCCGAATTTTTCCCGATGAAAAAGGAAAACATCATACAAGTCGGCAAATGAATTTATAAGACTCTTCACCCGTTTTTTGTTCCAGTCTTTATCCGAACTCAGGTGCCGGATACTATCTGTGATAAGGTCGGCATTCAGAAAAAAAGCATAAAGCGCCCGAAAGACCTCTTCCACCGTTTCGCCCCTTTTTAGGCCCACTGCATAACGCGCACCGGTAATGGTACCTCCGGAAACGGTAGATAAAGCCACTACATGTCGCAACAAAGGCCCGTCGTCCATACGAACCTCACTCAGATAAGTTAATGTACCCAGATTGAAAGCAGAGGCTCTGTACCCGCCTCCCGAGAATGCAAGTGCTATTTTCATCGGATTTTCCTGTTAATGGTTGTTTCTATAAAATGTTTTAATAACGGCTGCAATATATAAAGATAAAATCACAGTGCGCAAGAAGCGTCCTCTGTTTTATGCTTTTTACATGTTCATACCGTTAATTTTATACAACACACAAAAGCATTCCACCTTCCACTAATCCCTTCACCTTTTGTACAAGAGGGTTTCGAAGTGGAAGAATGTTTCAAAACACAGAAAGCCGGAGCTTGGTACTCCGGCCTTCTTGTTAAATCACAACAATATCACTTCCTCACGTAAGAAACATCGTCGTAATAGAGATGATTGCCACTTAATACATAAGTATATGTATAAGACTCTCCCGCTCCTTTAATAATAAAAGTCAATTGATTCTTTGTAGCCGACCATACTAAATTATCTTCCCCTTCCGGCTCTCCTTGATAAGTAACTCTAAACGTCCCTGTCTTATCTGATTTCAACACAAGATAGAGAATTTCATCCTCACTATCATCCGACTCCCAAGAGCCCACAAGGTTTTTTTCATAGCCATTAATTTCATCATCATCATCTGATGAACACCCTGTGAATAACAATATTGGCAACATTGCCAACATTACAAATAGAATTTTCTTCATAATACGACACTTTGAATTCGTTAATAAGTCTGCAAACTTATACAATTATTTACAAGAAACCAAGGGTTTACTAGATTTTACAATGATTTCCTCTCTATTTTTCTAAAAATTCCTATTACCCTTCACATCCTCCTTTCACCCACAAACCCTTTATGGAAAGGCTTTCAGAAGGTGCGAGGGCGTGAGTTACAAAACTGCAACCTCTGGAAGAAGAATAAATTTCAGTCCCTTTCTGCGTATATGCAGTCTCTGAAATTCGTGCGCACGAGCTGTTTTTTAGTTCATTTCTTCTTCAGCTCCAACAAGGCTCTTTCCAATACAATATCTTTCTGCTCCATGAAGCTTTTCTTTGTTTCTTTTACTTCTATGTCAGGAATCACACCAATGCCCACATACGCAACTCCATCAGGTGATATATCGTTCTTCGAACAGATTTTTGCCCCAGCCACTCCTTCAATCAGCGATATCGCCACAGCATTTCCAGTGCTTCCTCCACTTGTCTCACCTATTATATTTCCACGCTTCATCCCCCTGAACTTCACACAGAAGTCTTCGGAAGAGGAAAATGTGCCGGCATTGATAAGGACTGCCACAGGCTTATTATAGATTTCCTTATTTACCGGATTTAAATACCCTGATGGGGACTGGTACCATTCTGCAGGATAATTCCACGAAGCATGGGCAGGGATATACATCCTGCTGCTCCATGAACTGGTTTTAATAGGAGTAGAACTCAAGTGCCGCAAGATATAATCCGCATAGCCAGAATTACCTCCGCCATTGTCTCGCAAATCAATAATCAAACAGTCTGATTTCTGAATCTCTGTGTATATGCTATCAAAAAGGCTGTTAAAAGAGCTATTCATAAAATTGCGAACTTTTAGAAGACCTACATTATTTTTCAAAATAGTATATTTAAATGTGGAAAAGTCATTCTCTTCTTGCCCCTCCCGTAGTTGTATATCCCAGTCATCATTGCGGTTAAAAGATACTGCAATCTTTGTCTTCCCATCATAAAATTCCACATCCACCGGAACGGTTCTTCTGCCTTTAGTTAGTTCATATCCATTGAATATTCTGTAGTTCAACCACTGAGGAGTAGAAGACGGTACATATTGCCCTAAGACCTCTTCTCCATACTTCATCACATCAACCCCATATATACTCACTACTTCAACACCTTGTTTTACTCCTCTCTTCAGCAAATCAGAGCTCCACACCTTATCTACAAACACTTTTCCATCCACTAATTTCGTGGTAAACGGTGCAGGAGTAGTCCGGTCTTCCCAAGCAATATTTACATTATTGCTAATTATGTAGGTATGGCCATCCTTAACTGTAGCAACTATCCTTTCCAGCTCTTTGATATAAGAATATGTGTCTTTAGTCTCGAGCACTTTTGGAATTGACGCCACATACAAACTGTCCCAACTAAATGTAAGCTTATCATAAAAGACAAAGTTGTTCTTAACTCCCTCCCACAATCTGGACAGGCCTACTATTTTCTCCGTGTCGGTTAATTCGCGGTTATTACTATTTTGTCCCTGTACAAACAAAGGTAAGGAACATACGCCAAGCAATGTAAGCAATACTGTTTTCTTCATTCTGCTATTATTTAAAAGGTAAAAGAATATATCTCAGCAAATATGCTGGAGTATGAATATATTCAAATTTCGTGCCAAAACCACAACTATCTAGTTACAAGGATCATACACAAAAAACAGGGTGTCCGCTAACGAACACCCTGTACATATCTGAACACTTTTCGTGAGACATTACTTAGCAAGTGGTTTGCAACGTTCCTGCAACCACTCCCGTTCCGCAGTTTCCAGAAGCGGAAAAAGGCGGACATATACCTGTGCATGGTATTCATTCAGCCAACACACTTCTTGCAAAGTGAGCATGGAAGGAATAATCGCTTCCGTATCAATGGGGCATAAGGTGAGCGTCTCAAAGCTGTAGAAATCGCCAAACTGTGTGGTTTGCGAAGGGCTCACAAGCAGTATGTTCTCAATTCGCGCTCCGTGGCTACCCGGTTTATACACAGCAGGTTCATTGGTGATTACAGAATCCAGCATCAAAGGATGAGGCATACTGTTCATCCGGAACTGATAGAGGTCGGTAGCCTCATGTACACAAAGGTAACAGCCTACTCCGTGTCCGGTTCCGTGCAGGAACTGCAGTCCCTGCGCCCAAAGCGGGGCGCGGGCCAGTACGTCCAGCTGAGTTCCGTTGGTTCCTTTCGGGAAGTGCACGGAGGAAAGTCCGATGTTTCCTTTCAGCACGCAGGTATAGTCTATCTTTTCTTCCTCCGTCAAGGGACCCAGTACGAGGGTGCGGGTAATGTCTGTAGTTCCGTCCAGATACTGACCACCACTGTCAAGCAAGATATAGCCGTGTGGTTCCAGCGCTGCGTCACTCTCCGGTGTAGCGCTGTAATGCGGACTGGCCGCATGGGCTCCGTAGCCGGCAATTGTATTAAAGCTTTCGCCCCGGAACAAATCCTGCCCTGCACGAAACTCACGAAGTCGGCGGCTCAGGCTGAGTTCTGTTACCGTTTCACCCTGGCGGAGGGCATTCAGCAACCAATACTGGAAGTTAACCAATGCGGCACCGTCACGTTCCATACAGCGGCGCAGACCTTCGATCTCTGTCTTCGTACGAATGCACTTCATCCAGATGAGAGGAGAAACGGCAGAAAGAACGGTACAGGTATCCGCATTCACAGCCTGCCGGGAAGCAATACTTGTTTTGGTGGGAGGCAGAAGAATGCAGCAATCCTTCAAAGCGGAAAGGGCGCCATGCAGACTGGTATAGGGCTGTACCTCCACTCCCTCACCTTTCAGGTAGACAACCACAGGCTCCGGACACTTAGCCGGATCTACAAACAAAGTAGCGTTCTCTCTTTCCACCAACAGGTAGCTGATGAGTACCGGATTGTATTCCACATCGTTACCACGAATATTCAACACCCAGGCTATTTCCTCAAGCGGAGTCACAAGCAAGGTATCTGCACCCTGCTTATTGAGTTCCTCACGAAGTTGGGTAAGCTTATCCGCCGCGCTCCGTCCGGCGTATTTCACCTCATACTGCACAGCCCGACTCATAGGTAAGGTGGGGCGGTCCGTCCAAATGGCAGGCATTGGATCATACCCTGTGGCAAGGGTCATGCCTTTAACGGCCAGTGCAGCCTGAAGTATCTCAGCCTGTGCGCAGGTACATACATTCCCGTCCACACCTACCCGGCTGCCGGGTGCAAGTGTTTGCAGCAGCCAGGTGGGAATATCCTGAGTCAGCTCCTGCTGGAACGACTTATAAAACCGAATTCCAGAACCCTGCAACTGCGCCTCGGCCTGGATGAAATACCGGGAGTCCGTCCACAATCCGGCCTCTTCCAAGGTGACAACTACCGTACCGGCTGAACCGGTAAAACCTGAAATCCATTCGCGGGACTTCCATGCCGCAGCAATATACTCCCCCTGATGGGGATCAGCGCTGGGAATAATAAAAGCTGAGAGTTGGTGGAGTTTCATCCACTCTCTCAGCTTTAAAATACGTTCTTTAACCATAGCATCTGTTTTATGGCTATTATTTGTTTGTCATGCAGGGAGATGTATCTGACATCTCCCCACAAGACTCGTTACTTCACGTTACCTACCTTAATCAGGTATTCGGCAATCTGCACAGCATTCAGAGCAGCACCTTTCTTAATTTGATCGCCTACTACCCAGAAGCTCAAGCCATTGTCATCAGACAAGTCCTTGCGTACACGGCCTACATACACATCGTCTTTTCCAGCCAGGAAGAGGGGCATAGGGTACTCTTTCTTCTCGGGAGCATCCATGAGAACCAATCCTTCGCCTTCGGCAAATGCCTTGCGAGCTTCTTCCACACTGATAGGAGCCTCCGTCTCCACCCAGATGCTTTCAGAGTGCGAACGTAACGCCGGTACACGCACACAGGTAGCGCTTACCTTCACGTCAGAGTGCATGATCTTACGGGTTTCGTAGAACATTTTCATCTCTTCCTTGGTGTAGCCATTCTCGGTAAACACATCGATGTGGGGAATCACGTTGTAAGCCAGCTGATAGGCAAACTTCTCCACAATCACCGCTTCATTATTCACAATCTGACGGTACTGTTCATGTAATTCGTCCATCGCTGCAGCACCTGCACCACTGGCAGCCTGGTAGGTGGACACACGCACACGCTTGATGTGGCTCAGCTGTTCAATTACCTTCAGCGCCACCACCATTTGAATAGTAGTACAGTTGGGATTAGCAATAATACCACGGGGACGAGTCAGTGCATCTTCCGCATTTACCTCGGGTACTACCAAAGGAATATCTTCATCCATACGGAATGCACTGGAGTTATCTATCATCACGGTACCGAACTTTGTAATATCAGCCGCAAATTCTTTGGAGATACTTGCTCCCGCTGATGTAAAGGCGATGTCCACACCTTTAAAGTCGTCACCATGTTGCAAAAGTTTGACTTCGATTTCCTTACCGCGGAAGGTGCATTTACTTCCGGCGCTACGTTTAGAACCGAACAACACTAATTCATCGATTGGGAAACTTCTTTCATCCAGCACTCTCAGGAACTCTTGTCCCACCGCGCCGCTGGCGCCAACAATTGCTACTTTCATTTTTTCTTTCTGAATAAATTGTTTATTACAAAACAAAGCTGTACATTTACAGCTCCTTAAATTTGGCTGCAAAAATACTATAAAAAGAATTATGAACCTTAGATTCTTTGCACTATTTCAGTTAATAATGCCCATTTTCACCGCTTTACCTCTCCTTGCACAGGTAAAAGAGGACTTCTCTGATGGCGAGTTACTCCACAACCCCACATGGACGGGGGATGTGGACAAGTTTACAGTACATCAGTACACACCTGACTACCAGTTACTCTACCTAAATGATACCCAGAAAGGAAATGCCGCATTAACCACTCCTTCCACATTGGCACGAAGCACAGAATGGCAGTTTCACTTTCAAGTCAATGGAAAAGCATTAAACACCGGATCATACGCTCGATTTTACCTGACATCCCACTCACCCGATTTGCGAGGCGAAGTGAAAGGGTATTTCGTGGACCTCGGTTCACAGAATGGATTAGTAAACTTGGTTCGCCAGGACGGGAACCTAAAAGACACCACCATCCTAATCAGCAGCCAGGCAGAAATGAAGTTAAGCCGGGTTTCTTCCCTGCGCATACGAATAACCCGTTCCGACAACGGGAGATGGGACTTTTTTACCGATTTCGACAATGGGTATGTGCACTGGGGTACAGCACACGATAACACATACATCACCTCCGCATACTTAGGTTTCTGCTGTACATATACTCTCACAAACTGTCAAAACTTCGCCTTCGGATATATTTCTGCCGGGCACCTGGAAGAAGATCATATACCCGAACCGGAAGAACCAGAGCCAAAACCGGAAGGATCATCGCAAAATGACTCCATCACAATAAATGGAAGCTTCTTTCTTGAGAGCCCCTCCTTCACCCCAAACGGAGATGGCATCAATGACGAAGCGGCCCTATCCTATCAGCTACCCGGAAAAGGATATAAAGTGCAGCTCTGTGTATATGACGCATCCGGCCGAAAAGTCCGCGAAATGCCTGAGAGTACTTTAGAGAGCGAGAGTTCAGACCGTTCCTCCACCCCGATCAAGTGGGATGGAAAAGATGACAACGACGCCTTGTCGCCCCTTGGAATCTACATCCTCCTGGTAGAAGGCACACATCCCACGCTACCTACCATCCGGAACAAAATGGCTGTGGCACTCACACGGTAAGAGCCTTTTTTCGTCCATTCCTTTCAAAAGTAGGATTTCGTTTGTATCTTTGTGGCTTAGAAACACCAAGTATTTTCGATGATTTTATCCGATCTCGCTATACAGCTCCCAATCAAAGAGCCCACCTGGGTATTCCTGGTGGTATTAATTATTATCCTGTTTGCCCCCATGATACTGGGGCGTCTGCGAATCCCGCACATCATCGGGATGATCCTGGCAGGGGTACTAATAGGAGAACACGGGTTCAACATACTGGAACGCGACAGCAGCATACAGCTTTTCGGACGAGTAGGACTATACTACATCATGTTTCTTGCCGGGCTGGAGATGGATATGGAGGACTTCAAGAAGAATCGCACCAAAACCATTGTATTCGGTCTTTTCACATTTTCCATACCTATGATATTGGGCATCTGGAGTAGCATGTCTATTCTGGGATATACGTGCATCACTTCTATTTTGCTGGCCAGCATGTACGCATCGCACACCCTGATTGCATACCCCATCGTGAGCCGATACGGGCTATCCCGCCTTCGTAGTGTAAGCATCACCATTGGCGGTACCGCAATTACTGTGGCACTCGCCCTGCTGATACTGGCGGTGGTAAGTGGGTTATTCAAAGAAGAAAGCAACAACCTATTCTGGCTTTTCCTGGTTTTTAAGGTACTTGCCATCGGGATAGCTATCGTCTTCCTCTTTCCCCGCATTTCACGCTGGTTCTTCCGCAGGTACGACGATAATGTAATGCAATTCATCTTTGTACTGGCCATGGTGTTTTTGGGCGCCGGGCTCATGGAGATCGTGGGCATGGAAGGAATCCTTGGTGCTTTCCTGGCTGGGCTGGTATTGAACCGTTTTGTGCCCAACGTATCCCCTCTGATGAACCGACTGGAGTTTGTAGGAAACGCCCTCTTCATTCCCTACTTCCTGATAGGGGTAGGAATGATTATCGACGTAAAGACCCTTTTCAAAAGCGGCGAGGCATTGAAAGTAGCCCTTGTTATGACCATTGTAGCCACCGCCAGCAAATGGATTGCAGCCTGGATCACCCAAAAGATATACGGCATGCAGCCCCAAGAGCGAAAAATGATATTCGGCCTCAGCAATGCACAGGCCGCTGCTACCCTGGCTGCCGTGCTCATCGGGCATGAAATAATTTTAGAAAATGGAGAGAGGCTACTCAATGACAATGTACTGAACGGCACTATTGTAATGATACTGTTTACCTGTATTATCAGTTCTTTCGTAACAGAACATGCCGCCCGCTATTTTGCCACCAATGACATCCGGCAAAAAGAGGACGAAGAGGAAAAGGAAAGAGAACAGATCCTGATCCCCATAGCCAACCCACATACCATAGAGAATCTGGTTAACCTAGCTTTGGTTATCAAGGATGAGAAACAGAAGAACGACCTGATTGCACTCAGCGTGATTAACGCCCAGAGCGGATCCGACCTTAAAGAACAACAAGGCAAAAAGAATCTGGAAACCACCGCAAAGATCGCCTCTGCAGTGGATGTAAAGGTAAACATGATAAGCCGATACGACCAAAACATAGCCTCCGGCATTATCCACACATTGAAAGAATACAATGTAACAGACGTAGTGATAGGCCTGCATCGCAAAGCGAGCCTGATGGACACCTTCTTTGGACATCTGGCGGAAGAGCTGCTCAAAGGCACCTACCGCGAAGTAATGATGGCCAGAATCCTGATGCCGGTAAATACACTGCGGCGATTCGTGGTAACTGTCCCCCCTAAGGCCGAGTACGAGACAGGGTTCTGCAAATGGGTGGAACAACTCTGCCGGATGAGTCGCACCCTAGCGTGCCGCATCCATTTCTTCTCCACCGAGCAGACACTTGCCTCTCTCCAACAACTCATCGAAAACAGACACAAAGGGATAGCCACCGAGTTCTCCATACTGGACGACAGTAACGACCTGCCCATGCTGGAAAAGCTTGTGAATCACGACCACCTCCTGGTGGTGGTAAGCGCACGCCGGGGCACCATCTCTTATGACCCCGGTATTGAAAGCGTGCCGGCCCTGTTAAGCAAACACTTCTCCAACACCAGCCTGATAATGCTATACCCGGAACAACAGGGCGAGGTTGAAGAAACCATGTCATTCTCAGACCCGCGCAAGTTAAACAGCGAATCAAAGATCTACGATACCGTGGGCGGATGGTTCTATAAATGGTTTAAGAAGAACTGATGGAATACGAGTGGCAAGAACGAACTGCACTCTTGTATGGCGAAGAAAAGACAGAACGCCTGCACCAGGCCCATGTATTAGTAGTGGGCGTAGGGGGAGTAGGCGCTTATGCCGCCGAGATGCTATGCCGGGCAGGGATAGGAGAAATGACCCTGATTGACGCAGATAGCGTACAGGCCAGCAACATCAACCGGCAACTTCCGGCACTGCACTCCACCATCGGGAAGGCCAAATGCCAGATAATGGCCGAACGCCTGCAAGACATCAACCCCACCCTTTCGTTACACATACGAACCGAATTCCTAACCCCGGAAAGCATACCAGGGGTACTGAATGAATATTCTTACGATTTTGTGGTAGACGCCATCGACACCATTGCGCCTAAGTGCGAACTCATCCGTGAATGCATCCGAAGAAAAATCAAGATCATCAGCAGCATGGGAGCCGGAGCCAAGCAGGACGTAACAAAAGTGCAATACGCCTCCATCTGGGACACCTACCACTGTGGGCTCAGCAAAGCAGTGCGCAAACGCCTGCAAAAGATGGGCATACGTTATCAGCTGCCTGTAGTATTCAGTTCCGAACAAGCCAACCCGAAAGCAGTGATACTGGTGGAAGAGCGCAACAAGAAATCTACCTGCGGCACAGTAAGCCACCTTCCGGCCATCTTCGGGTGCTACCTATCCTCATACGTCATACAAAAACTCATACAACAATGATACAGTTAGAAGGCATTACCAAAAGCTTCGGCTCTTTACAAGTACTGAAAGGTATTGATCTCTCCATAGAAAAAGGAGAAGTAGTAAGTATCGTAGGCCCCAGCGGTGCTGGTAAAACCACCCTGTTACAGATTATGGGTACCCTGGACAGGCCCGATTCCGGACAGATCCGGTTCAACAATACGTCTGTGGAAAAGCTCAAAGAGAAAGAACTCTCTGCTTTCCGTAACAAAGAGATAGGCTTCGTATTCCAGTTTCACCAACTCCTTCCGGAGTTTACAGCGCTTGAGAACGTGATGATACCGGCATTCATTGCCAAGGTTTCTTCACAGAAAGCACGTGAACAAGCAGAGGAAATCTTACAATTTATGGGACTTTCCGACAGGAAATACCACAAACCCAATGAACTGTCGGGAGGAGAATGCCAACGCGTAGCGGTAGCCCGTGCCTTGGTGAACCGTCCTTCAGTGATTCTGGCCGACGAACCTTCGGGCAGTCTGGATACACACAATAAGGAAGAACTGCACCAGTTATTCTTCGACCTGCGGAAACAGTTGAATCAGACTTTTGTAATTGTAACGCATGACGAAGGATTGGCAGCTACTACCGACCGTACCATCCACATTATTGACGGATTGATTACTTCATCCGGGGACGCACTACGTAATACGCAAACAGAGCTGCAAGAGTAGCTCCGGTAGCATTGGAGAGGAAATCAAACCAGTCGCCACTGCGATTGGTAGTAAGATACTCCTGCCCTAACTCAATGCATCCGCTCATCAGAATGGGCAATAACCAGCCCAGCACTACGATCAACCTTAAATTAAACTGTGAACGATAATGGAACAAATACTCCAACCACACCACTCCGGCCACTCCGGCATACATCAAGATGTGCACAACTTTGTCTATATTAGGAATCTCGTCCAAATCTGTGGAAGGCGGATTAAAAAACGACAAATAGAGCACCACAGCCACTATAAGATAAGAAAAGGGGAAGGACTTTGCAAGAATCTTTTTCATCTAACCAATGATTGAGCCGCAAAGATACAAAAACCTACCATACTATGAGCTATGAACTGGAAGGATTTTTACTATTACTCGCGCAAAGAGCGAATAGGGATCATCGTGCTCCTCATCCTGATAACCTTTGGTTTAGGAACACTAAGCATCCTCTCCTATTGTGAACGGCAAGAGCGGAAGTACCTGTTGGAGAACGATTCCGCACGAAAAGCAGCCAACGATTCTCTTCAACCCACACCCTCTTACAATAAAAACAGGCAGGGATACCAAAGCAGCGATCGTCTTCCACACCGCGAGCCGGAATATTTCTTCTTTGACCCTAACCGTACCGACTCTACCGACTTTGTCCGCATGGGATTCTCTCCGTTTACTGCACGCAACATTATGCGCTACCGCTCCAAAGGAGGTGTATTTCATGAGGCGGATGCATTGGCACGTATATACGGATTGTCCGAAGCCCAATTCACCGCCGTTCGCCCCTACATCCAGATAAGTAGGGAATATGAGCGAAAGACTACTACACACCCTCTTTCCAAACCGAAAGAAGCTACCACACCCTATACTCATATCTATCCCCGCCAGCCTAAATATCCGCCCGGAACAGTAGTCGATCTTAATACCGCAGATACCACCTCTCTAAAGATGATCCCCGGTATCGGCAGTGCTACCGCCCGGAAGATTATAGCGTACCGTACCCGGTTGGGAGGGTATTATACCACAGCCCAACTGGAGGAGATTCGTCAGTTGCCGGACTCTCTGCTCAAATGGTTTCAGATCATCGAGACTCCCCAGAGAGTTCTGCTCATCAATCGTTTCAACGCAGAGCAGCTGGCCGCTCATCCCTATTTAAATTTCTACCAGGCCAAAGTAATAGTCGAATACCGCCGTAAACATGGAAACCTGCACAGTCTGAAAGAACTTTCGCTGTATGAAGAGTTCTCGCCTTCCGATCTGGAAAGGCTTACTCCATATGTGCAGTTTTAAACATGTGAAGAGTACCCTTCACAGGGTTCACACTCGCCCTTCACCCGCAAACCCTTTGTGGGAGAGGCTTTCAGAAGAGGTGAAGGCTGTGAATAGTAAAGCCCTGAAAGTCATGCGCAAGAGTCTGGCAACCAGTGCCCACCAGTTTAAAACTGATGCCCACCAGTTTTTCGACTGATGGGCACGAGTTTCAGCCGAACGCAGGCCTGAAGTTCAGGCAAGTCAGGCCTGAGATTTCAAAAACCAGGCCTGTGTTTTTCGCTTATCAGAAGCTAAAGTTCTTTCGCCAACAAGGCCAGTTTCATGCTATTGGAGCCTTTAATAAGGATGGTGTAATCTTCCATCAGAATGGAGGCATGAAGATGGGTTATAAATTCGTGCACATCAGCATAAAGTTCCACTGCCGGATGCGGTGGAGATACTGTGACCGAAACGCCCAACTCACGGAAAGCCGCAGCAAATTCAGGGCCTACAAAGACTGCACGATCCAGCTTCCCTTCCGTCACCAACTGCATAATAGCACGGTGCTCATCCACAGAAACGGCACCCAGCTCCTTCATATCTCCCAAAATCACAGCCTTACGGGGAGCATCGATGCGCAAGAAATTCTCTACTGCTGCGCGCATACTGGTAGGATTGGCATTATAGGCGTCAATGACAAGGCGATTGTGAGCGGTTACTTTCAGTTGCGAACGATTGTTGCTGGGGGTATATTCTGCAAGTGCCCGGCAGATGGCGGCTGGCTCTACCTCAAAATAAGTAGCAATGGTTACTGCTGCCAATACATTTTCAATATTGTAATCGCCAATCAGGAGAGTGGTCACAGAGTAAGTTTGCGGATCGCCTTCGCGGCCCCACTCCAAGGAGAGGAAAGGGTCGCAGGCAGTTACATGTCCACTGACTGCCAATGGACTGGCAACTCCTTCTGCAGCAGGAAGAGCACTGTAATACACAGCATTCAGACCTTGCAACATAGGTTTCAAAAAAGGATTAGATGCATTTACGAATACTGTACTGTGCTGTGGACGCAGATACTCATACAGCTCACCCTTCGTACGAATTACGCCTTCAAAGGAGCCAAAGCCCTCCAAATGAGCAGGTGCTACGTTGGTGATAATCCCAAAATCCGGCTCTGCGATATCTACCAGTTCCTTGATATCCCCGGGATGGCTGGCCCCCATTTCTATGACCGCCAACTCATGGTCGGACCGAAGACGTAGCAAAGTAAGGGGCACACCGATCTGGTTATTAAGGTTACCTTGCGTATACAACAAGTTGTACTTCGCAGACAAAGCAGCAGCTATAAGCTCCTTAGTGGTGGTTTTACCATTGGTACCGGTAATCCCGATTATGCGTGTCCCCAACTGCCTGCGATGATACTGTGCCAGTTGCTGCAAAGCCTGCAATCCATCCAGCACAAGTAAGATACGATCCTCTTCTGACAAGGCATACTCCGGCTCATCTACCACCGCGTATGCACACCCTTGCTCCAAGGCCTGGCAGGCAAAACGATTACCATTGAAATTCTCCCCTTTCAGGGCGATAAACAAAGAGCCTTTCGGGCAGTTACGACTGTCGGTAGTAACTCCGGAACATTGTAAAAACGCCTGATACAGGCGGGGAAGAGATACCATATCTATACTTTCTTAAGAAAAAACCATGCAAAGATAAAGCTAATTGCGTGAAGAACTGATTTATTTGTGTATTTTTGCGTCTGACAATATCAATAAAACCACTCTACAGTGAGCAGTTTATTCTCAAAGTTAATCAACGTAAACGGCCATCTGATGGACCTTTCCACCCCTCAGGTAATGGGAATCCTGAACGTAACGCCTGATTCGTTTTATGGCGAAAGTCGTACAGGGACTCCCGATGCCCTATTGCTCCGGGCCTCGCAATTTCTTGAAGAGGGAGCAAGCATACTGGATATCGGCGCGTACTCTTCACGCCCCGGCGCCGCCGACGTAAGCGAGGAAGAAGAAATAGCCCGCCTCCGTCCTGCCCTGGAGCTTCTATTTTCGCATCATCCCGAAGCCATAGTATCAATAGACACCTTTCGTGCCCGTGTGGCTGAGATCTGCGTAGAGGAATATGGAGTAGCCATCATCAATGATATATCCGGCGGCGAACTGGATAGCCGCATGTTCGAAACCGTAGCCCGACTACAAGTGCCCTATATCCTGACACACATCCAAGGCACTCCCCTCACCATGCAGCAAGCACCTCATTACGAAGATCTCATAAAAGAGATATTCCTGTACATGGAGGAAAAGTTACAACGCCTATATGCCCTGGGAGTGAATGATGTAATACTGGATCCGGGATTTGGTTTTGGAAAAACACTGGATCACAACTACGAGCTACTGGCTTCCCTACAGGAGTTTTCATTATTTAAAAGGCCTCTATTAGCAGGTGTTTCACGTAAATCCATGATCACCAATATGCTAAATGTGCCTAGCGAAGAAGCGCTGAACGGGACCACTGCCTTACATACCATAGCCCTGATGAAAGGTGCGGATATATTGCGTGTACACGACGTAAAGCAGGCGGTAGAAGCAGTAGAGATATGCCAAAAAGTGAAGGCATTCGAACCACAGTCACCTGATATTAACCTCTAATCATTTCCTGTCATGTTTTTCGATTTTGGTGTAAAAGACTTTTTAGACATCCTGCTGGTTACGGTAATCATCTACTACATTTACAAGTTGATGAAATCGTCCGGCTCTATCAATATCTTCGTCGGCGTCTTTGTATTCATAGCCATGTGGCTGATTGTCACCCAGGTGGTGGAGATGCGCCTATTAGGGTCCATCCTCGACAAACTGGTCAGTGTGGGTACCATTGCCCTCATTGTGCTGTTTCAGGAAGAAATTCGTCGATTCCTCTTCTCAATTGGCCAGCATCAACGCAGCCGCGGAATTATGCGTTTCTTTAAGAAAGATAAAGCAGAAAGTGATGACAAAGGAAAGTATCTCTCCATCGTAATGGCCTGTCTGAACATGAGCAAACAAAAGATCGGAGCACTCATTGTCATGGAACGTGGAGAGTCACTGGAGAAAATCATACGTACAGGCGAAACCATTGATGCACGTATCAGTCAGCGCCTGATTGAAAACGTCTTTTTCAAGAACAGCCCCTTGCATGATGGCGCTATGGTAATACGCGACCAGCGCATCTATGCGGCCGGATGCATTTTGCCTGTCAGCCACGATCTTAATATCCCCAAAGAACTAGGGCTTCGCCACCGCTCGGCTCTTGGCATCTCGCAGGAATCAGACGCATTAGCTATTATCGTAAGTGAAGAGACTGGAAGTATCTCAGTAGCACACCGCGGGCAATTCTACCTGCGCCTTAACGCTGAAGCATTGGAAAGTCTCCTTACAAAAGAGGAGTGAGAGAAAGTTAGTCTTTTGCCAAAAGAATCTCCGAATAGATCTCCATCAACCTTTTGGTCACATACGCAGGAGAAGCAATTCTTTGTACATGAGCAGATAAGCTTTCCGGTACATACGATGCTGCAGTACGTACCATCCGGCACATTGCCTCTGCCAAGGCCTCTATATCCTCTACCGGAACACGGATTCCTTCCGACCCACCTACTACATACTCAGGAATAGGATCTGTACAAACCACCGGTATACCTACGCTCAATGCCTCCAACACAGAAATAGACTGTGCCTCTATCCTGCTGGAGATAACAAAAGCATCACTTCTCTGGAGATGGCTATGCACCCCCTCACGACCCAATTCCCCCGTAAAATGGATAAACTCCCGATGCCGGCACTGCTGAAGCATGCTTTGGAAATCCGGATGATCAAAACCTCCTCCCACTATGGTAAGCCTTACTTCCGGAAATGCCGCACATACCTTATCGAAAGCTGGAAGCAGAATATCATATCCCTTCACATCCCGGTATGCATTCACCGCAATGAAACGAAACAAACCGGGAGTTTTCGCCTCACCTCCAGTCTGTGAGGGAACAAAGAAATCCGTATCCACGATATTTGAAAGCACCTCAAGCGGTACATCCGTATGAAGATAGGTCTTTATCTTTGCCACCTGCTGATCAGATACCGTAAGAATACGCGAAGCTCCATTAAACGCCTTCTCAAGATAAGGGGTATAAAAAGGCTTAAAGCTATGCTCGGCCAGCTGGGAACGCAACCCAAAGATACCGCGATGTTCCGTAATTACATATGGAATAGCATATTCCTTGCTAAGTACGGAAGCTGCATATCCCGCCCATGTGCTGCTATGGGCATGAATCAGGCGAGGAATGCCACGATGGGATACATACCGCTTAAAGAGTGCACAAACCCCACGCGTCCAATACCGTATATTGGCTTCCTCCATAGCAGGAAACGGATAAGGGTGATGAATACGGCTATAGGTATAAATCCCCTCATCATCCTCTGCCTTGTCACCGCAGGATAAAAGGCTGGTAATAGAAGATTGCCTCCACGGAAAAGAGTTATTCACCAACAGATCCGCCCTTACACCGGCACGGTTCAGATGCCATGCCTGTTCACGGCAAAACTCTCCTCCGAAAGGCAGATACCAGGAAGGAAGGAGTAATACCTCTGCAGAGCTGTTTCCATCAGCTGAATCAAAGCGAACGTTCATAACGACTGATCAAAGAAGAATACCAGTAATACTGACCTATAAGCATTAATGCAGACACTCCGGAAAAGAGTGCGATAGCCACTTCAAATGACCCCACCCAGACACCAGCCAGCAACACCAGCACACGCATAACAAGCATACCTATTTCAATCATTAAGGCACGCCCTTGCGAACCGACAATACTGGGGATAGAGGATATAGGCCCACACAACAAAGTTAGCAGGAAGAACGGCAACAGAATACGCAGATACAATGTAACAGAGCTCCACCTTTCATCCAAAAACCAGCCTACAACCCAAGGAAGCAGCAGGTACACAAATATCAGCCCCAAGAGAGAGAGGCCCAGAGTACGCAATGACAGTTTACGTATCACCGTCTGGATAGGTTCCCTGTTACTTACTTTCTGCGCTATATTTTGAGACAACACTTGTTCCAATGACGAACTGATCAACGTAACAGGACGCAACCCCAACATAATGGCAACCGTAAACACCCCGATTTTATCCAATCCAAAAGGCCCTGAAAGCAGCAATACCACTAAGTTGGCCGAGAAATAATTTACGACGGTATGAGGTAAATAGTATTTAGGGAATTTCCGGTGCATCCCGGAAAGCTCTTTCATCAACACCCAGGGGAAATGAAATAACTCCTTCTTTCCCTTCCGGAATGCCGATGCTGCTAATGCCAAGACATAACTCATCTGATTGGCCAGGATGAGAGAAAGTGACCCGGCCGACAGTATTCCAAACCCCAGTTTCATGAGGTTGTTACTCACTACCTGTACAAAATTATAAGTAGCGGTACGGGTAAACTGTTTGTTATAATTAAACCAATAGGTTAATGAAAGCCCTAAAGACGACAAAAAGACCAACAATGGAATCATCTGCGAGTAAGGCAATAGCGCCTCATAACCCAACAACGAGAAAAACCAATCATCACCTACCCAAAGAGTCATGGCCACTACCAAAGAGAAGACCAAGTTTAGCAGGAAACATAAATCAAAGACTGCCGCCGCACGCTTTCTCTCATTCTCCAACAAAATAGCAAACTCATATTTAGCCCCGGCAAACAAAGATAAAAAGCCACTCACAGTAAGGAACAACCCCAAAACGCCTATATCATATACTGAATATATACGCGTAATGAATGACAATAATAAGAAAGCGATTATCTGACTAAGCACATTTGCCGATAAGAGTTTTGCACTGTTCCGCATAAACTCCCTCTGCCAAAGTTCATATATCCATTTTCTTACCACAAGTTTCCTTTTATCGTGCCAGCCATTGCTCCGGATTCAGGGTAGCACTACCCTTGCGCAATTGGAAGTGAAGAATGGTACGCCCTCCGTCCAGAGGATCTGAATATACCTGCCCCAAAACCTGCCGGGCAGACACCTCCTGTCCGTTGCTGACACTCACCGATGAAAGCTTGCAATACATGGATAAGTAGGAGCCATGGCTCACCACCACATTCAAATAGCCATGCACTGTAAAGACCGCAAGCACCTTTCCATCAAAGATGGCACGTGCCTGTGCCCCCGGCTGCCCTTGAATGTTGATACCTTGGTTATCAATCTTGAGTCGTCCCAGCTCACCTTTTCCTGAATGTACTCCATAGTGTTCAACCACAAGATAGGGCCCTGTTATGGGGAAAGGGAAACGGCCGCGATTAGACTGGAAGTTGCCCGACAGTCGGACATCTTCCGAACTATATTGAGGCGTAGGCATCTTTGGCGTTGTATCTTTTGTACCCTTACTAGCGGTAGTAGAAGATGTACTCTGCGTTTTCTTTTTATCTGCAGCCGCTTTTTGACGGGCTTCCTCAAGCGCACGCTGACGGGCCTTTTCCACCTCGATCGCCACCAGACGGTCTATTTGTTTATTCAGATCATTGGCCTGTTGGCGCAAGCGAGATACTTCTTTGTTCAGCTCCTTTTTCTGTTTTTCAAGTTTGGCAATAAGTCCGCGCTTCTGCTGCTCCTGCTTAACCAGTTCCTGCTTCTTTGCTTCGCCTTCTTTCAGCAAACCGGCTTTCAGGCTACGCACGGTTTCCATTTCCTGCTTCTTCAGGTTTACCTTTTCCTGTTGCTGCTGAACAGCTCCCGCCATGACACGTTGATATTTGGCATAATCCTGCAAGTAGCGCGCACGCCGGTAAGCCTGTTGCAGGGTGGAGGAAGAAAAGATGAACAACAGTTTCTCATGAAAAGACTTCGCCCGGTAAAGAGTTTGAAGCGATTTGGCATAGTTCTTCTTACGAAGCTCCAGTTGCCGCTGCAGCCTTCCTAAACTGTCGTTTAGCTGACTGAGTTCTCCATCTACCAGTTTTACCTCGTTACCTATTGTTTCAATGTACATCTTATTTGCATTGATCTGTCCGTTCAGTGTACCCAGATTCCCCAGCTCGCTACGCATAGTCTTGTCGTTATTGGCTACGATCTGAGAAGTCTTGGAGAGAGCTTTCCGAATAGAGTCCTGCCGCGTTTCCAGTTTACGGATAGCGGAGGTCTTCGGGGCTGTCGATTTCTGGGCCGACAACGACAAAGAGCATAGCATCAAACAGACAAAAAAGAAATGCTTCATAGTGTAGAAAACAATTTCATGACATCCTTTAATTGGATTCTTTCATAGCGGGTAGACAAAGGAGCACCGGCTGTCCAATCGGAAGAAGAAGAAAAACGCGACAACTCTATTTCAAAAGCTACAGGCTTGGAGATTCCCTCAAAAGAAGCCTTGACCGTAAGAGGAAAGTCACTACCGGCAAATTTCTGAGATCCTATATATTGCCATGTACATTTATAGGGAGCCTCTGCCTTGCGAATCGTTGTTTGCGAAGCGCAATTGCTCAGAGATTGTATATTAAACGCGTATTCTAATCCCTTTTCGGAATTCATCAAACAGAGTATACCCTCCAGCGCATTTTTAGTCAACACCATCCGTTCCGCATCCTCCGATGTAAGAGTCTTTACCCCCGGCCGGAAAACCATCCCGGTAAAGAGAGCCTGCAAAGCATAATAGTTGAGCCCTGCACCACTGAGTTCCGAAAGCTCTGCTACTGATTCTTCCACATACTTCTTATGCAAGCGGTCGATCACCACTATCTTTTGGGGAGTAGCCTCTATACGGACCGCTTCCATACCCAAAAGAGGCACCTGCAAAGATAACTGCAATGCCTCATCCTTCTTTATGCGCAAAGTACCACTCAAGGCATACGTTCCCGAAGCGAACTGGATATTGACCTTAATCTTTGACGAAAAGCCCCCCTTCCAGGCAGTATTCTCCACGACACGCTCTACATTGTAAGCAGACAACTTCTTCTCAGAAGTCGCCGCCTTCTTCGTGCCACATGATGCAAGGCATACAGCCACCATCAGCACGCACAGCACATTCAGAATTCGCCTGTTGATTTCGCTCCGCATTATTCCGCTCGCTTAATTTTTTGTCTTACCTTTTCCGGTTCTTCAATCTCTTTTTCAAGAGCTTTGTTCCAGAATTCTATCGCTTCGCGCTTCAGTTTTAGTTCAAAGTAAATATCACCGGCATGGTCCAGCTCCACCGCATTCTCCGCTCCGCCATTCTGCAAAGCACGATCGATATACATCTTTGCGTCTTCATACCTTTTCAACTTATATAGAATCCACGCATAAGTATCCAGGTAGGTCTCATTTTCGGGTTCTGTCTCAATGGTTTTAAGACTCATCTGTTCCGCTTTAGCCCAGTCGCCATGAGGATCTTCACTGATGTAATATGCGTAATTATTCAGTACCCCAATATTCAACGGGTTATATACCAGAGCCGAATCATACGCGGCATAGGCTTCCTTTGTCTTCTTCTGCTGGTGGTAGACTTCTCCCATCATGGAATAGAAGTCGGAAACAACCACAGGTTTCACCTCATCCGTGATATAGCCTAACGCCTTTTTCAGTGTGGCCAGTGCCGGGTCATACTCTTTCAACTGATGATAACTGGCAGCAAGATAGTAAAAGTACATCAAATCTTCCGGTGATTCCGGCGCCGATTCTACAAAGGGAAGACAAAGATCCACCACCTGGGAATAGTTATCCTTCCGAATCGCATTGGACAGGAGTTGCTTACGCACCAAGTCATTGGAGGGGTCTACCTTCAACAATCGCTCCAACACAGGAGTAGCCCTTTCAGTCATATTCATAGCAAGAAGGTACTGCGCATTGAGCATCAACATATCAAAGTTCGTACTGTCAATAGCGTTAACGCGGTCAAACAACACAAGGATCTGTGTGCTATCTATCAAGCTACTCTCGTCACTCTTCATAATCATCTGCCGCATCAGGCGCCCCTTGGACTCTTCACTCACATTAGAACTAAACAAGATGGAATCAACCTGGTTGTAATATGCGGTAGTATCCAGCAAGGCTTCGTAATATTCAGCCATAGAAAGCATGGCAGCTTCATTGGAGGGATCCTCAGCGAGAATCTCCTGATATGTTTCATACGCCTCCGGATACTTCTTATACGACAAGTACATATCACCCAGGATGCAACGATAGCGGGAATCATCAGGGTATTCCTTCACCAGACTTTCCATCTCCTGAAAAGCTTCTTTATTTTTATTCTGGTACAAGTAAAGTTGAAATTTCCGCATGCTAAGCTCTTCACTCTTTCCCAGCTTCTTCTCCAACTCATTCAGCAGAACTACTGCTTTACCGTAGTCACCATTCTGGGGATACAATTCAAGCAGAGCAAATGTGGGATCATCCTTTTCCGGGAAACGTTTAGCCAATGCCTCATATACGGCGATAGCCTGCACAAAGTCCTTACGCCCCTGATAAATCTCAGCCAGTTCTACTCCGTACCAATAATTGTCCGGACTTAACCTCAAAGCCTCCTTCTGGTAAATTATACCCAACGAATCATTCCCCAACGAGAAATAAAAAGGTGCAAGCGCCGCCTTCACCTCTGCCGAATACGGATCCAGAGCTTCACAATGACGAAACATCTCAAACGCTGCTGCATAATCTTCTTTCGCCTTCAGGCGTTCGGCTTCTAAGAAGTAGTAGTCAAACTTATTTTGCGCTTCTTCACTCAACACGTGCTTACGCACCTCCGGCACTCCCTTCTTCGTAGAAAGAGAAGAAGAGCACCCTGCGATGAGCCCTATTAAGATAGAGAAACAAAGACAAGATACTGTATAGCGATATATATATTGCATTCTTATTGTTTTCCCGTATGCCCGAATCCACCGGCACCACGATCTGTTAGACTCAATTCTTCGGTTTCCGCCCATTCAGCCTGTTCGTGGCGGGCAATCACCATTTGAGCTATACGCTCACCATCCTCAATAACAAACGGAACAGAGGAGAGGTTCACTACAATCACACAAATTTCACCCCGGTAGTCGGCATCGATTGTCCCCGGAGAGTTCAACACGGTGATACCATGCTTCAACGCCAGTCCGCTACGAGGCCTGACTTGTGCTTCATACCCCGCAGGAAGAGCCATAAAAAGCCCGGTGGGTATCAGCCCCCGCTGCATGGGTTCCAGGGTTACGGATTCTGTCAGGTTAGCACGTAGGTCCACCCCTGCCGATAACACTGTTGCATACTGGGGAAGAGGATGATGAGAACGGTTTATGATTTCTATCTTCATAGCGATGTCTGCTTGCTTTATACTTTATAAATAATAGGGCTATTCCCCAGACGCACATGATCTTTGCCCGAAGAGGTATTATCACGGAAGAAGGTTTCAATATGGCGTACCCGCTTTTCCTCCAGAATTTCATCCACGGCAATCAATATGCCGGTTTCTTCTACATCACCAAATTCATCATTGATAGCAGTTCCAAACACCTTCATCGTAGGCGAGAGTCCCATATATGCATTTACCAAAGGAGGAATGTTGTACCCCATCTCACGGATCTTCGCATTCAGAACCCTGTAATCTTCTTTAAAGCATTCCTTCTCAAATATATTCCCAAGTTCCTCCATATCACTTTCTATCTCAATGCCTTGCACGGGAGCAACCAATTTCTCATGATCCGGGAAATGCTTCTTCAGGAAATAGAGAATCATGTCACGACCTTTGCGGAT
This sequence comes from Bacteroidaceae bacterium, assembly GCA_031552405.1. GTDB lineage: Bacteria > Bacteroidota > Bacteroidia > Bacteroidales > Bacteroidaceae > UBA1794. Next base: position 91,656 of record JAVBMN010000026.1, read on the forward strand.
ATAGCTGGGATACATCGTAAACTTCCCCAGGAAGTAACGGCTTTCAGGGATCACCACTGTCAGAGCGCCTAAACCATCCCACAGGTTATCCAAGGCAAAAAGGCTCTTAGCTCCCATACGACTGCTTTGATACTCCCAAGTAACGAATGAACGTCCCAATTCAATGGTATAAGGAAGGTATTCTTCAATGAATTTATCAGAGAAATGAAACATGTGCGAAGTGGCCAGTATCGGTTGTCCGCACTCATCCAGTTTCACATCACGTCCAGCCAGATAACGGTATCCACCAAGTATTTCTTCCGCATCCCTATCCCATACCAACAGTTGTTTATAGGGTACTTCCATTGTATCATACTCATCAATATCCATGGATTTTCCTGTACCACCTCCTGCTTCACGAAATGCTATTTCACGTAAGCGGCCTATCTCCGTCATTACATTCGGAGAATCCTGGGCAGTCACTATATAAATCTCATTGTTGCTTTTATTCGTGATACGCAAACACTTGTCTGCTGTTAGTTCCGATTTTAGAATATCCCGTTCCACGGGAAGTACGATCTCTTCTAACATATATCTATTACTTGGTTGGTTCTAATTTATATACTATATCTCTCACATAACGGCTCCATTCCTGAGGACGCTTAGTCTTATCAAAGACTTGCCAGGGAATAGGTTTACCGATTGTCAAAGTAAAGGTTTTATGAGCGTTCTTAAACATCTCATCCGGCAGATACAGCATTTCTACATTTAGCTTTATACCCAGAGAAGCACGCAGGTTGGCCAGGCGGTAGAAGAAATCCGAATTACAGCCACTAAAAAACATGGGTACTACATCTCTTTGGTTCTTTACGCTTTGTACTACGAATTGCTTTCCCCAGTCCAAATCGCGTACCAGCCCATTCTTCCTGCGGGAACATATTCCGGCAGGGAACATAATCAGGTGATTATTCCCGGAAAGCCCTGCGGCAACCTGTTGGGGGAGATTTCGGGACTGTGAGCCTACTTTATTAATAGGGATACATAGCGGAGCAAGGCCTGGCACATTCATCAACAAGTCATTCACCATGTAGCGAATACGGCCGTCATAATAATCACCCAGCATGGCACCTACGCCTACACCATCAATTGCTCCAAGAGGATGGTTGCTGACAAAGATACAAGGAGAAGCATCCTTTGATGGAAGGTTTTCTTCGCCCTGAATAATAATCTTCGCATCTACAAACTTAAGAATTGCATGCAGATAATCCACGCCCTGAAGATGCTGGGCGCTAAGAATAAATCCATTCAGTGCATCTTGATGAATAACTCGTGTCAGATAATTCACCACAAAACGAGGGATGTAACGATATTTGTCCGGCGCTTTGGTACGGAGTATTTCATCTATATTGATTTGCAAAACAGAATCTTCGCTCATTATTGTATCTTCCTTTTCTGAAACAAGAAAAGCATACATCTTTTCCACGTTTCATCCCGCAAATATAGCTCATCTTTTTTATATAGGATTCTTTAAGTCTCCTTTTTTTGCTTAAAGGGTACTAAAAGAGTCGGGCTGACAAGAGGTTTCTTATCAGCCCAACATTGTTTGCAGGAAAATTATTCCTATTTATTATTTTACAAATCTTACACTGCGCAACTGGTTGCCATCCATCCATTGCAACATATACACACCTGCCGGCAGATCAGACACATTTAATTCTGCAGTAGAGCGGAACTGACGCGCTTTCACACCATCCATATTGTACAGATATACTTCGGTATCTATCTTACTCAGATCCTCAGCCACAAAATGAACAATCTGGTTAATCGGATCGTAGTACACAAAGTATTGTGCATCCGGAGTTTCTGAAACCGAGTTTGGATCATCCGGATCGGGATCAGGATCAGGTTCTTTTCTTTCAATCACCTCGGTCTTCTCCAACCACCACTGGCGTTTCGTACTCGTATAATTCGTAGCGTCATTATTATACGAAATGATCGAGTTTCCATTCGCCGCATTACCACCGGCATTATTTACCGCCAGGTTACTGCATGCATTCACCATGGCATAGTACTCTTCGCCGGGGAAGAGTGGAACCATCTTCCACAACTGCCTGGTATTTGTAACATCAGGGGCGGTAACTGTCAACTGAAACCCTGTCTGGTAAGAGCCATTATTCAGAGCAGCATTATCTGTAAGAGCCATACCATTCAAGCGGTTTATAAACTGTACGTGGTCTCCCACTACTTTCGCTTCCCAGTATTGTCCCATACTTTCAAAAATAGGGCTCCACATTACTATACGTGCTCCGCTTTCCAAGGATTGGTCTGCTACTTCGAACACGTTACCGGTACCCTTGTTGCCTATACGGTAATAAAATGTAGTATCTACCACAAATGTGATCAGGGTGTCCTTAGGATCAGGATCGGGATCGGGATCCGGATCAGGATCTATCACGATGTCTGCATACGGAGTAAATGTTTTAGATAAGAAATCCACATGCTTATCTACAAAGTTCTTCAAATAATCGATCCCACCCTGATAGGTAGAAAAGAGCTGAATTTCATTGTATGCACGCCTGTTTATAGCCCATTTCTGAAAGTTCAGTGTTTGAGAGCGATCCAGTTCTTGTGCCTGCTGATCAATATACGCCAGTAGATGTTCCTTCACTCCTGAATCTTCTATCTTTTTCCAGCGATTACCCACTGCTTTCAGAAACCAGTCATCTCCCCACATTTGCTTCATCCATACCTTGGTAAGGTCACTACCAAAGCCTTTTTCCATCATCAGGCTATTAGTTACTTCTCCGGTTCGGTTACAGTTGTTAAACGCGATATCATAATCCCATAAAGGACCAAAATACAACTTAGGGTCATCCTGTTCTTTGTACAAATAGGTGCTCCAGAAACCGTCCACATTGCCGGTCAGCTCAGTCGCAATATACCAGTTTATCAATGTGGCAGAGTCTACATACGCACGATATCCTTTTACCGGATCTCTATAGTCTCTTGAGAAAAGAGCATCCTCAAACTTCTGAATGTAACTCTTTATATAATTCTTTTGCACATCCGCTATTTCATCACTATCCGGATACTTTACGGTGATAATCAGGTTCTTTCCTGTACGAAAGTTTACTGGCTCTGAGCTACCGAAACCATCCACTTCCACTAGATATCCTCCGGTAATATTAGAGGTATCGGCCAATGGGAAATCTTGTTCTTTTACATCCACACGTTTCTTACGCACCTCCACCTGATCGGAGATCTGATAGTTACCCAAGAAGGTTCCATTCAGATTAAAGTCTACAAAACGCGCAGCGGGATTAAAAGGCAGCTTTACAAAATTGCCTATTTCAGCAGCCAGCGCATTCCTTATCAATGTTTTATCCGCATAATTAGCCATCAGCGTCCAGCTCTTGGCATTGGCATATCCCTTTCCCAGAAACTTTTCTTTTTTCAAGAACTTGATGCGATAAGGTTTCTTTTCCAGCCCCCAAGTTGAATTGCCGCGTCCGCGGATGCTCACAGAATCGTACACTGCCACACTATCCCCATCAATATACTTCAGGGTAGAATAGATATACGTCGTTTTGCTGTTTACCGGCGCATTTCTTTCCGTATTTATATAAATAGTGGGGAGGTTCGTATACTGCTGCTGCCCTGCTACCTTTGTTTGAGCAAATAGCAGGATGCCTAACAGGCAACACAGGTAAGATACTTTTTTCATGGAAATAAATCTATTTTCTTAATTTGGTTTATCATTAAGCAGGCGCTTAAACATCCGACAAATATAGGTACATATTTTCAATATCCTGTTTTTTATATTGTATATTTGCACGGCTTTAGACCAAAACGGGCAATAAACAGACTTTTACCACCCCAAAAGACGCAGATGATTTACCACAGAAGCATATTTAGCCATGGCTACATTTGGTTAACACGTTTCCGTTATCGCAGAGGACACGGGATACAGTCGCCCTCTGCTTTTCAGTTTGTGAATACCGTAATCCACGAAACCACCCCCTACTACAGCTACGAATGGCTGTCCGGATTATACAAGCAAGCCCGAAGCCGGCACCGGAAGCACCTGCTCCCAAAGCGGAGGTACGAGCTCATATTCCGTCTTGCCAACTATTGCATGGCCGACGAGATCATTGAAGCGGGCACTCACACCGGAATGGGTATAACCTACGCCTCAGCCGCCCGCAAGGAAGCTACCTGTTATATCCTGAACAAGGATACTTCCAGTCTTCACAATTCCCAGCTTCCGCCTGCCGTATTAAAAAAAGGGTCGGTTGCCGATTTGCTCCAAGAAACGCTGTGCGCATATTCCGGCAAGAACAGGATGGTAATCTTCAACTGCGAATTGTTCTCCCCGGAAGAAAGCATGCATTCTTTTTCCATTCTCACAGAACATCTGCGACCGGGTGATTGTGTGATGATCAGCGGCCTGCAATGTTCCAAAGCACTACGAAACAGCTGGAAGGAACACGGCTGCCGGACAGGAATCTCTTTCGATCTATACGAGGCGGGGATCTTGCTCGTTGAACATTCGCTACACACCAAGTGTTATCTCATAAATTATTAACCTCAAGACCTGCTCAACAATGAAGAAAAGTTTGATTTATACTAAGGGAGGAGACTCTGGCACCACAAGCCTTGTGGGCGGAAGCCGGGTGTCCAAATCCAACCCACGCCTTGAAGCCTATGGCGACACCGACGAATTAAGTTCCACTCTGGGCCTGTTGCGCACCTATCTTGATGAAGCATGTGTTGAATCGACCAGATTGTTGAGCATACAGCACAACCTGTTTCGCATCGGTTCCTATTTAGCCACAGACCAGGAGTATACCGCTCTGCGTCCACAAAGCATACTGTCCGATACCAGTGTCACAGAATTAGAAAAGTGGATTGACGAAACAGATGCCGCACTTCCGGAGCTGCACGCATTCATCCTCCCCGGCGGAAGCAGGGAGGCTGCCACCTGTCACATCTGCCGCACCGTATGCCGCAGAACCGAGCGAAGAATACTATCCTTGCAACCTGACATACAAGTAGATACCACTCTGCTGGCTTATATGAACCGCCTCTCGGATTACCTCTTCGTACTAGCCCGAAAATTAAATCATTCAAAAAAAATCGCAGAAATATATTGGAATAATGCTTGCAAGTAATATAAATATTCTATTTTTGCGCAAAATTAAAAGACGAATACTATGTACTGGACTTTGGAATTAGCTTCAAAACTGGAGGATGCTCCATGGCCGGCCACGAAGGACGAGCTGATTGATTACGCCATTCGTTCGGGATCTCCCCTCGAAGTAATCGAAAACCTGCAAGAAATGGAAGATGAAGGCGAAATATACGAAAGCATCGAAGATATATGGCCTGACTATCCGAGTAAAGAAGATTTCTTCTTTGACGAGGAAGAATACTAGCAAGTTAAACGAGACCTCCCCTTTCTACAGGGAGTAGAAACCACACAGAGCAGGCTGCCCCATCGGTAGCCTGCTCTGCGTGTGTATTTACTGTAACCCGGAAAGCTGCAAAAACTTGTTAACTAAGATCGTTTTTCAGACTTTTTCTCTCAAAAATGTTTTTTTCTTGATTTTACTGCATTGCTGCATAATCGTGGTTTACAAGACTGACAATCAAACAACAAGAACTATGCAGCAAGGTATGCAGCAACTATGCAGCAACTTTTTTACTGCATACATAATTAACCGGTTGAAAAGAGAGCTGGAGTGATTCTGAGTCGGCGACGCCGACTGGCGAGTTGAGGGGCTCGACTGGCGAGTCGGCGGCGTCAACTCGCCGGTTGAGCCCCTCAACTCTAAATATTCAGCCGTTCACAATCATATGATATCATGCCACGAAAAACGGCTACGAACCTCTCAAAATAGAACAGAACTTCCAATTAGTAAAACATATCAGGATATTAGTACCTCGCCAGCCTTTTTCTATTATATTTGCAAAAATCGTATCTGATATCAAAAAAGCATGAGGCTACGCAATGTATTGAATTCACTTTTTACAACTGCAGTTTTGACCGTTGTAATGACAGAGGCATATGCGGCAAATAGTGACCGCACTCCTCAGTCGTATATCACTATTGATGTTGCCTCAAAAAAGGCAGAAATAGCACCTACGATGTATGGCGTTTTCTTCGAAGACATCAACCGTTCGGCAGATGGAGGCCTCTACGCCGAAATGATATTTAATCGCGGTTTTGAAGAGATGAATCTACCTTCAGGATGCACATACGCCCCAGAAACAAAGCGGGTATATGCTCCTCACAAAGCAGTTTATTCCAGTCCGGAACATAAAAGGAGCTGGAGTATTCCCTGGGATATAGAGGACGCATACCCAGGGTGGATGATCCAGGCAGCTCCCGGTATACAGTATACAGCTACAATCGAAGACACCAAATCCCAGGAGCCTGAGGCTTCCAAATCCATGTATCTCACTATCTCAACCCCTGGAGAATTACGACTGGTCAACAGTGGTTTTTACGGCCTGGCCGTTCAAACGGGTAAGAAATACGATCTGGTGTTTTACCTGCAGGGCCATAATGATTATAAAGGAGAAGTAGTTGCCGAAATCCTCACCAAAGACAACAAGATATTAGCCTCAAAGAAATTTGCGGTCAAACCGGATGGGAAGTGGACAAAATATTCCTGCACGCTTGTACCGGTTCAGACGGTGAACGACGGTAAATTTGCCTTAAAATTCAACTCCTCCGGTCGCGTCGTTATAGACTATGTGTCGCTCTTCCCGCAGGAAACGTTCCACAACCGGAAAAATGGACTTCGTAAAGATGTGGCCGAATTTATAGCCGATCTCAAACCCGCCTTTATGCGCTGGCCGGGCGGTTGTATTGTAGAAGGTCTTACCATGGAAAACCGTGTTCAATGGAAAAACACCATCGGGCCACCAGAAAAGCGCAAAGGCGAGTACAACCTCTGGGGATATCACTCCACTAATGGCTTTGGATACCATGAGTTCTTGCAATATTGTGAAGATATAGGTGCCAAAACAATGTTTGTATGCAATGCCGGAATGTCGTGCGATGGACGCAACGGAGATTTTTATGAGGACGATCGCATCGAAGAATTGATACAGGAAGCCTTGGACGCCATCGAATATGCAGTCGGCGGAACGGACACCAAATGGGGTGCTGAACGTGCTAAAAACGGTCATAAGAAACCGTTTGGATTGGATTACATAGAAGTGGGAAACGAGAACCACAGCGCGATGTATACCAAATACTACAACCTGTTTTACGACCGTATCCGGGCAAAGTATCCGGATCTCACTATTATTACCTGCCTGCCGATGTGTGACCAGCTTCAGACGCTCAAAGGATTCGATATGAACGATCCCCATTTTTACAATTTCCCGGTATGGTATTATAAGAACACAGACTATTTCGACCACTTCCCACGGGAGAATTACAAAGTATATGTCGGAGAATACGCCTGCAATATGGGCGTAGGCAGCGGAAATATGGAAGGTGCACTGAGCGAAGGTGCTTTTATGATGGGGATGGAACGCAATTCCGACTTGGTGACCATGACCTCGTACGCTCCTTTACTGGAAAACACAAAATGCCGAATGGGGGTGAATCTTTTCCTTGTACAAAATGATGATGTGATCGGGCGAACGTCATACTATGTAGAGAAATTGTTTACGGATAACCGTCCGAACGTGAACCTTTCAACAGAGGTGAAGCTGGGGATGCTTCCCGATAAAACCTCCCCTAAAGGAGGAATCGGCTTAGGAACATATGAAACCAGCGCCGAATTCTCCAATGTGAAGATCACAGTCGATGGGAAAGAAGTGTATCAATCTGATTTCGTTAACAACCCGGGAGAATGGAACAATGCCGGAGGCAAATGGAAAATCAAAGACGGTAAATTGATACAGGATAATCCTCAGGGCACGGAAACGATTCTACTTTCCGATCACTATTTCGATTCGAAGGATATGACGGTGGAATTTGATGCGATCAAAACCGGAGGCAGGGAGGGGTTTGTCCTGCATTTCGGAGCCAAAGACCGGGCGAATTGCTATCAAATGACCTTGGGTAGCTTTGGAAATGCATGGACCATTTTCCAAACCGTAAGAGAAGGTAATGCTTTTGTATTGAATGAGAAACGTCCTACTTTCCCCATACAAACGAATACACCGTATCACTTCAAATTAGTTGTTAAAGGCGATATTTTCGAATGTTGGATCAATGGAGAGTTGAACCTGACATGGAATAATGCATATGTGCAACGACAGTATGCCATCGCAGGTTTTGACAAAGCAAACAATGAAGTCATCGTAAAAGTAATCAATGCGGAAGATACCCCCATGCATACGACTTTAAGTTTCAAAAATGCGGAGTTTATGCCCAAGGGAAAGAGGATCACATTAGCTGCTGAGTCAAAATTCGATGAAAACACATTCGAAAACCGGCATAAAGTATTTCCGGTAGAAGAAGTGATCGGCCAGGTAGCTCCGGAAATGCAACTCACTTTCAAGCCTCAGTCAATGACTGTATTACGATTAAAACTCAAGAACTAAAATCGCATGAAAAAGACTTTTTTCCGACCGCTGTTAACGGTATTTTTTATATACTACTTTTCGTTACTCACGTACAGTGGCGAAGGGTATAAAGGAAAGTTGGAGCCCCAGTCTGGTCAGTTTTATAAAAACATCCACTCGGATGAGCCTGTCGTGGTAGCCGATTGCCGGTTTGACACCCCTCCGGGGAAGATGGTGGCCACCGCTTTTCAGGGACTGATCAACCGGGATACAGCCTCGCTTTATCTGTATCTGGCGAATCACCATGTCGACCAACTCGCCGACACAAAAAGATCCTTCCGGGTATTGAAAAACAAGAAACAGGGAAACAACCCCGGCCTAAAAGCGCTTTTCTCTGTGTACAGTAACCGCGTACAACGCATCTACGTATGGAATCCGGAAGAAGACTGGACGTGGAACATGGCGGTCATGCTTTCCGGTCGAAACAATGGAATTGCCCTGATAGAAGAGCAAAAAAACGAATTGGTAGACGGTTCCGGATGGGACGGAGAAATCATCCGGCTTTCCGGGAAATGGAAGAGCAAAAAAGAGGCCTACGAATGGGCCATCCACGAATTGATGCCACACAGCAACCGTACGGTCCTCTTTTCGGTGGGTCTGAGAAGTGACTGGGAACACGGCCCGTGGTCGCTCTACGATTATGCTGTAGCTTCCGGCGGTTTTGCTTTCTGGTTGGACGATGCCAATAAAGACGAACAAGCTATCATCGAAGAGATTTGCCGGACGGGAGGATACAAACCCGGATCCATCGTAATGGGTTATGCCAAAAGCGGAGACGACCTGCTGATTACCGTCAATAAGTACGGAATAGGATACGTGGTAAGCGATTACTATGCGAATGGAAGTTTTTGGTGCTCGTACCCCAATCAATCTTTCAGACAGCCTCCGGGAAAAGCCCGCAAAGTCGAACCGGGGAAAGTTTATGTAAGCGTCACACTGAGCGATGGGGATAATGTACAATTTGACCAGAACGCATTGTATGTGCTATGGCGGGAGGATCCGGCAAAGGGCAAAGTTCCGATGGGAACCACAATGTGTGCCGGTCTTCAGGAATTGAATCCTTTCCTGCTCGAATGGTTTTATAAGAACAGGACGGATAACGATGAACTCATGGCCGGCCCCTCCGGTTACCAGTTTATCTATGGGCGCGACTACTCCGAGGAGGGCTATGAAACCTGGTTGGAGCTCAATCGGAGATGGATTGCAAGTGCAGGTTTCGAAACCGGTTGTTTCTGGCACACCACGTATGGCACCAATCGCTTCAAACGATATGTAAAAACCTCCGGTCTTAAAGGGATTTTCGATGGTGACGATCGTGTGGTTATGGACTATTGCGAGGGGGTTATTGTGATGAATCAGGGCGATCATCTGGCAGAGGAAGGCGATCTATACAACAACTTAGTCAGACGATATAAAGAGGCCGATTTAACAAAACCGCTATTTATCAACACCTATCCTATCGCTGCAGCATGGGGGAATAAGGGTTTCTCCCGCATGCAACGGGAAGTAGAACGTTTGGAGAAAGACTATCCGGGTGTATTTGTGTTTATGTTGCCCAAAGATTTGGTGGCTACAGCAAGCAAGTATTATAAGAAAAACCCATCTGAACGCCCGGTTAAGAAAGATTTTTATTAAGTTTGGCAACTATACGAATTCTAAATCATTCAACTATGATACAAAAAACAATGAAACGCTTGCCTTTATTAGCAGTATTGTTAGCAAGTCCGTACGCATTTGGAAATTCCGATGGTACGATCACGGTGGATTATAACGCCAAAGGTGCAGATATACCTACAAGTATGTATGGTGTGTTCTTCGAAGAAATCAATCACTCCGGCGATGGAGGATTGTATGCGGAGTTGGTGCAGAACCGGGGATTTGAGGATACTTCCATCCCAGAAGGGTATACCGTGAAAAACGGGCGTCTCTATCCACCCGAAGTACCCAATCATCTAACAGGACACAAACCGAACGGCGGACATAACTACCGCTGGCCGGCAGAAAAAATTCCGGCTTGGGAGTTGAAACAGATAAAGGGAGCAGGAGCTACAATGGAGCTCACCCAAGAGCAGCCTTTGCATCCGGCCACACCAACCTCATTGGCAATCAGTCTGTCCGGAGCGGACAGTCGGGCTACCTTGACCAATAGCGGTTACTGGGGGATGAATATCGTACAAGGAGAGAGTTATTTGCTGCGTTTTTATGCTCGTAAAGATGCGAAATATTCTGGCAACGTCACGGTCAACCTCGTTTCTGACAAAGGGAAAATACTCTCGGAAAACCGCTTGACCGTACGCAGTGGTAAGGACTGGAAAGAGTACAAACTGACAATCCGGCCGATAGAAACCTCTCATACCGGTAAATTGAAGTTTACCTTTGAAGGGGGAGGACAGGTTTGGTTGGATTACGTGTCCCTTTTCCCTGAGCATACCTTTATGAATCGTCCGAACGGGCTTCGCAACGATGTAGCCAAGGTGCTGCAAGATATGAAGCCCGCATTTATCCGCTGGCCAGGAGGGTGTATTGTAGAAGGTATTACCCTGAACAACAGAATCGAATGGAAAAAGACAATCGGTGATCCTATGACCCGCCCGGGAATCTATGATACCTGGGGATACCGCAGCACCATGGGATTCGGATACCACGAATTCCTTCAGTATTGTGAAGATATTCACGCGGACGGTATGTTTGTGTGTAACGTCGGGATCGGTTGCCAAGCACGAGTTGGAGATGCTTGTCCTGAAGATGAACTCCAGCCTTTCATTGACGAAGCGCTGGATGCCATTGAATATGCCTTGGGAGATGCCACTACGAAATGGGGTAAGAAGCGCGTGGAAAACGGACACCCGAAACCCTTCCCCCTCAAATACGTAGAAATCGGAAATGAGAACTGGGGCGATGTATATGCCAAAAGGTACGATAAGTTCTACAAAGCGATTAAAGCCAAATATCCTAATCTGACCTTAATCTCTACATTGGGATTAGGCGGCCAGAAGGAACATGAGAAAGTAGATATGATTGACCCGCACTGGTACGTGGCTCCTGACATGTTCTTTATGAGCGACAAATTGTTCGACCAGCAGCCCCGTAGCAACTATGAAGTGTATGTAGGTGAATATGCATGTAACGTAGCCGTGGGCGGCGGTAATCTGCTGGGTGCTCTTTCAGAAGCTGCCTTCCTGACCGGGATGGAGCGAAATTCCGACCTGGTAAAGATGGCGTCCTACGCTCCTTTGCTTGAGAATGTGAACGATCGCGTGTGGCCGGTCAACCTGATCTGGCTCGATTCATACCGTGTCATGGGACGTACTTCGTATCATGTGCAGAAAATGTATGCCGATAACAGGCCTTCCTATAACCTGAATACCGTTATCACACAGCCCCTCATGCCAGTAGAGGTGAATGGAAAGATAGGGCTGGGAACCTGGAATACCCAGGCAGAGTTCAAAGACCTGAAGATTACCTCTGAAAATGAAAGTACCACCAAGGTTGATTTTACAAAATCCGCTTCGGAATGGGCTCCTAAAGCAGGCGAATGGTCTGCGAAAGACGGAATGTATATCCAGGCCGCAAGCGGAGAGCACCGTTGGAGCACTTGGGAGAAAATGAAATTTGATGGCTGTACGATCGAATTTAAAGCCCGGAAAACAAACGGTAGCGAAGGATTCATGTTATACTTCGGAGTGGAAAACGAGACTGGATATGCACTCAATATAGGGGGCTGGGAGAATCGAAAAACCGCTTTCGAGCGAATGAACAATGGCGGATTGTCCCAAATGGCAGGAGAAGTGGCTCAGCATATCGAGAATGGCCGTTGGTTTGATTTCCGTGTGGTCATAACCGACTCGCTGTTCTCTTACTATTGCGATGGAGAAAAGATGTTGGAAACACCTGTAAGTCACCAGCAACGCTATTCGATCGCCGGATTTGATAAAGCTACCAATGAGCTGATCGTTAAAGTGGTTAATGGTGAAGGGAAACCTTTCAAGACTACAATCAATCTGAAGAATGTACAGGTAGAGTCTTCCGGAAAGATCACTACTCTTTCATCGACCTCCGAACTGGATGAAAATGATCTGGACCATCCCAATAAAGTCGTTCCGGTAGAGAAAATGTATAATGGGTTCAGTTCGTCATTTGCTTATACCTTCGAACCTTGGTCATTCAACATTATGAGAATAAAAGTAAAATGAGGCGGATTTCAAGTATAATTGCATGCTTTGTGGTGGCAGCCCTGTGCAACTCTGCACAGGGTTCCTCCTCAAAGGAAGACTACCTCCGGTATGTGGATCCGTACATCGGATCCGGCGGACACGGGCATGTGTTTGTAGGAGCCACGGTTCCTTTCGGAATGGTTCAGATTGGGCCCCAGAATATTCACAAAGGATGGGACTGGTGTTCCGGGTATCATTATTCCGACAGTATAATAATTGGGTTTGCGCATACACACCTCAGTGGTACGGGATGTACAGACTTGGGTGATGTGCAACTGATGCCTTACACCGGGGAGATCAGAACGAAAAGAGGAGAACAGCATGATATCTCCGGGAGTTGCTCCTCCTATTACAGCCACAAAAACGAACAGGTTACACCCGATTATTATTCCCTGTTGATGGATAATGGGGTAAAGGTGGAACTCTCGGCTACCCGGCGAGTGGCTATCCACCGGTATCATTTCCCGAAAGGAGAAGAGGATCGGGTCTTGATCAATCTAAAGGAAGGCAATGGCTCACGGGTTGTGGAGAGTTCTATCAAACTCGAAGATGAGTATACCATTACCGGCTATCGCATCGTACAGGGATGGTCTCCCGAGCACCGGGTTTATTTTGCCCTCAAAAGTGATACACCCATTAAAGACTTGCTGGTGTTTAATGACGACGAGCCTGCAGGAAAAGGTTCTTTGAAAGGGGTAGGTGTAAAAGGAGTGATGACTTTCAGCAAATCACTGAAGGTATTGAACCTGAAAGTCTCGATCTCTTCAGTGAGCACCAGAAACGCCCTTGAGAATATGAAGGTGGAAATACCCCATTGGAACTTCGACAAAGTGCGGAAAGAGGCCCAAAAAGCATGGAACAGCGAATTGGAACGCGTTGTGGTACAGGACAAAGATGAAAGAGCGAAGAAGATCTTCTATACGGGCATGTATCATACCCTGATAGCTCCCACTACGTATTGTGATGTAAACGGTGAATTCCTCGGACATGATAAGAAAGTGTATAAAGCGGATTGGCTCAACTACTCCACATTCTCCTTGTGGGATACCTACCGTGCCTTACATCCTTGGTTCACAATCATCCAAAGCGACCGTGTGGGAGATATGGTCAATTCGATGCTGAGTATATTCGACCAACAGGGGAAATTGCCCATTTGGCCGCTGGTTGGTGGAGAAACCAATCAGATGCCGGGCTACAGCGCAATTCCTGTGGTCTGCGATGCCTACCTGAAAGGATTGAAAGGATTTGATACAGAACGTGCATTCAATGCGGTCGTAAAATCCGCCACCAACCGCGAACAGAATGGTGTACCCTGGGTGCTCGATAACGAATATATCCCCTGCGACAAGGTATTCGAAGCTACTTCCATCGCTATGGAATATGCGGTGGGAGACTGGGGAATTGCTGCAATGGCAAAGAAGATGGGAAAGCGGAACGAGGCGAGCACGTTTGATAAACGCAGCAAATATTACCGCTACTATATGGATCCGACCATTCATTTTGTGCGCCCCAAATTAGCGGATGGAAGCTGGCTGACCCCTTACAACCCGTTTGAATCGGTGCATGGAGGCATTGGATATTTTGCAGAAGGAACCGGTTGGCAATATACTTTCTTTGTGCCGCAGGATCCGTATGGTCTGATCGAATTTATGGGCGGAGACCAGGCGTTTGTCGAGAAATTGGATTCTCTTTTTCACGTAACCGGAGATATGGGGCCGAATGCTTCCGCAGATATTACAGGATTGATCGGACAGTATGCGCACGGAAATGAGCCCAGCCATCATGTGGCCTATTTATACCCTTATGCGGGACAACAATGGAAAACAGCCGAAAAGGTGCATTACATACAGGAGAATTTCTATACGGATAATCCGGACGGTATGATCGGAAATGAGGATTGCGGGCAAATGTCGGCTTGGCACATCCTTTCTGCATTGGGATTCTATCAGGTAAATCCTTCCTGTGGCGTGTATACATTTGGTAGTCCTTTGTTTGAAAAAGTGACTCTTAATATGCCTAACGGGAAACATTTCGTGATTGAAACCGAGAACCGTAGCAAAGAGAATTTCTATATACAATCCGTACAGTTGAATGGCGCTCCTTATCAGAAGGCCTATGTTAAATATGACGATATTGTAGCGGGTGGGCATCTGAAGTTTATAATGGGGAATAAACCTAATAAGCTATTTGGAGCAGCAGTTGAAAACCGACCTTATAACGAAATCAAGTAGTAAATTAAAAAATAAGAGGTAAGAATGAAGAAGAACGTTTTATCCTATTACCTGTTGTTGACTCTTTTCTCAGCCACAGTTCTCGGTCAGTCGTATCCCTATCAAAACTCAAACCTACCGGTAGAGGAACGGGTCAATGATCTTGTTGAACGAATGACGTTGGAGGAAAAAATCGGCCAGATGGTCAACAGCGCCCCTGCAATCGACCGTTTAGGAATCCCTTCCTACGATTGGTGGAATGAATGTTTGCACGGGGTAGGCAGGGCTGGCAAGGCCACCGTATTTCCACAAGCTATCGGAATGGCGGCTACGTTCGACCGGAACGCGATGCATAAAACCGCTCAGATAATCTCGGATGAAGCGCGGGCCAAATACCACCATGCTCTATCTGCAAATAAGAAAGCGATCCCCCAATACTACGGATTGACTTTCTGGACGCCCAATATCAATATTTTCAGAGATCCCCGCTGGGGACGCGGACAGGAAACGTATGGAGAGGATCCTTTCCTTACCGGGGAAATGGGTGTTGCATTTGTCAAAGGATTGCAAGGCAACGACAAGACCTATTTCAAAACTATCGCTACAGCCAAGCATTATGCGGTGCACAGCGGGCCGGAATATAATCGTCACACGTTTGATTCCCGAACCGACCTGTATGATCTTTGGGATACGTACTTACCTGCCTTTGAGAAACTGATTAAATCGGGAGATGTGTATTCCGTCATGTGCGCGTACAACCGCTTTGAAGGAGAACCTTGTTGTGGAAGCGACGAACTCCTGGTGGATATCCTCCGTAATAAATGGAAGTTCGAAGGGTATGTCGTCTCGGATTGCGGTGCGATTGATGACTTCTACAAAGAGCACAAGACTTCCAAAGATGCAGCCGAAGCATCCTCTCAAGCCGTACTGGCCGGAACAGATCTTGAATGCGGAAGAAGTTATGATGCGCTTATTGAAGCTGTAAAACGCGGAGAGATCAGTGAATACCAAATTGACGTAGCTGTAAAAAGATTGTTTATCGCCCGAATGCGACTGGGAATGTTTGATCCCGACGATAAAGTAATCTACAGCAAAATACCCTACTCTGTGGTGTGTTCTCCCGAAAGCAGGAAACAAGCCCTGGAAATGGCGGAGAAATCAATTGTCTTGTTAAAGAACAATGCACAAACTCTGCCGTTGAAGAAGACCGTCAAAACAATTGCCGTATTGGGGCCGAATGCAGACAACCCCACCTGTCTGTTGGGAAATTACAACGGTTCGCCCTCTTATATAGTGACACCCTTAGATGGGATCCGGAAGAAAGCGGGGAATAAAATCAAGGTCATTTACGACCAGGCAACGGGACTCACTGATAAGACGATTTCTGAGCCGGTTGATATTTCCGGAATGTTGAAATCCAATGGTCAAAGCGGATATAAAATGGATTTCTTTGAGAATAACGACTTCGAAGGGAATCCACTGACCACCCGCTTTGTGAAAGAAGTGGATTTCTTCAAAAGCAAACAACTGCCTGCCGGATTGAAACCAGGCAAAGTGGGTATTCGCTGGACGGCGACCTATACTTCTCGAAATAATGAAACTCTTTACTTAGAGATCACCAGCGACGACAGTTTCTCTCGTTTGTTTATAAACGGCGAGAAAGTAAAAAGCTGCATTACGTATCAGGAAACTCGTACAGAGTTGTACCCCTTTGAGGTCAAAGCCGGCGAGAAATACGACCTGCGCTTCGAAACATATCCTAATAATGCAGGTGGAGGTGCCTGCATGAAGACTGCAACCCGCCGGGAGAGTAATCCGGAGGTTCTGAAAGAGAAAATCAAATCAGCCGACGTAATTGTATTTGTAGGGGGAATCTCTCCTTCATTGGAAGGAGAAGAGATGCCAGTTTTTGTGGAAGGGTTTAATAAAGGAGATCGTACCACTATCAATCTGCCGGCTGTACAAACGGAGATGCTGAAGTCCCTGAAAGAAACGGGCAAACCCATTATCTTTGTACTGTGTACGGGAAGCGCGCTGGCTATTGACTGGGAGAACCGGAATCTGCCGGCTATCCTGAATACCTGGTACGGGGGACAAGATGCAGGAACCGCATTGGCTGACGTTCTTTTCGGAGATTGTAATCCGTCCGGACGACTTCCTATCACTTTCTATACCAGTGATAAGGACCTTCCTCCGTATGAAGACTATAGCATGAAGGGGCGTACCTATCGTTATTTTACGGGGAAACCACTTTACGAATTTGGTTATGGGTTGAGCTACAGCCGCTTTGAATATTCTGACTTACAGGCCCCTGATGGTATTAATATCGGAGACAGTGTCAAAGTTAGTGTAAAAGTAACGAACAAAAGTAAGATCAAAGGAGAAGAAGTGGTACAGCTTTACCTCTCTCATCCCGATTCTAAAACAGAGACTCCCATTCGTTCGTTACAGGGATTTCAACGCGTTGCTATTCAACCGGGAGAAACCCGCGAAGTGGAATTCACTTTACTTCCTGAGAATTTCTCGGTGATCGATGCTTTGGCTCAACGCAGCATTATTCCGGGCAAGCTGATGCTTTCCGTGGGTGGCTGCCAACCTGGAAAAGAAGCGTTGCAAAACCAACAAGCCCTCCAAAAGGAATGTATGCTGAAGGGGCGTAAGTGGGTGTTAAGCAAAGCGTATTGAATTATTTTACGAACATATCCATGAAGAAAAATATTATCCTAAGCCTTGTGCTCTTCTCATGTAAGATGCTTTTGGCTCAACAAGCAATTCCAGAGAATCTTACTGCAGTAGATTACGTGAATCCATTGATGGGTACTCAATCAAAACACTCATTGTCAAACGGGAATACATATCCAGCCATAGCGCTTCCATGGGGAATGAACTTTTGGATTCCTCAAACGGGTGCGATGGGAGATGGTTGGGCCTATACATATGATTCGGACAAGCTCCGTGGCTTCAAACAGACACATCAACCCAGCCCCTGGATGAATGATTACGGACAGTTTGCGATTATGCCGGTAACGGGCAAACCTCTCTTCAATCAGGATGAACGGGCAAGCTGGTTTTCCCACAAGGCGGAGATCTCCAAACCCTACTATTACAAAGTCTACTTGGCAGATCACGATGTAGTGACCGAGATTACCCCCACGGAACGTGCCGCTCTGTTCCGCTTCACATTCCCTCAGGAGGAACATTCATATGTAGTGATTGATGCCTTCGACAGGGGATCCTATGTCAAAGTGATTCCCGGCCAGAACAAAATTGTAGGCTATACAACCCGCAACAGCGGAGGGGTTCCTGAGAACTTCAAAAACTATTTTGTCGTAGTCTTTGACAAGCCCTTTACCTACCAGGCTACGTTCGCCGGTGATGCATTGCAGAATGAAATACTGGAAGCTCAGCAAAACCATGTGGGGGCCGTAATCGGGTTCTCTACCACCAAAGGAGAAAAAGTACACGCCCGGGTAGCTTCTTCCTTTATCAGCATCGAGCAGGCAGAACAGAATCTGAAAGAATTGGGAACTACCGGTTTTGATGCGCTTTGTGAAAACGGCCGGAAAGTCTGGAACGAAGTGCTTGGCAAGATTGAAGTAAACGGAGGAACCGACGAACAATTGCGGACGTTTTATTCCTGCCTGTACCGTTCCGTACTTTTTCCCCGGAAGTTTTATGAAAAAGACGCCAGTGGGAAAGTGGTTCACTACAGTCCGTATAATGGAACAATTCTACCCGGATTTATGTATACCGACACCGGATTCTGGGATACATTCCGCTGCTTGTTTCCATTCCTGAACTTAGTCTATCCCTCGGTGAATAGGGAAATCCAGGAAGGACTAGTAAATACCTATAAAGAAAGCGGCTTCCTGCCCGAATGGGCCAGTCCGGGACACCGTGATTGCATGGTAGGAAACAATTCCGCCTCTGTGGTGGCCGATGCCTACCTCAAGGGATTGCGTGGATACGATATTCAAACATTGTATCAGGGAGTACTCAACGGAACCAATCAGGTACATCCGAACGTTCGTTCTACCGGACGCTTAGGATACGATTATTATAATAAGCTGGGATATGTTCCTTATGATGTAGATATCAATGAAAGCGCTGCACGCACGTTGGAATACGCGTACGACGACTGGACGATCTTTAAACTGGCTAAAGCCTTGAATCGCCCGAAAAAAGAGATTGAGTTGTATGCCAAGCGCTGTCTGAACTACCGAAACCTGTTTGATCCGTCAACCAAGCTGATGAGGGGTAAGAATCAGGACGGTACGTTCCAGGCCCCTTTCAACCCGTTGAAGTGGGGCGATGCCTTTACGGAAGGAAATTCCTGGCATTATACATGGTCGGTATTTCATGATGTACAAGGACTGATTGACCTGATGGGGGGAAAGAAAGAGTTTATTACCATGATGGACTCCGTATTTACTGTGCCTCCGCTTTTTGATGAAAGCTATTACCGGGCTGTGATCCACGAAATACGGGAGATGCAAATCATGAACATGGGACAGTATGCACATGGCAACCAACCCATACAACACATGATCTATCTCTATAACTACGCCGGTGAACCCTGGAAAGCACAGTATCATCTTCGGGAAGTGATGGATAAGTTGTACTTTTCAGCTCCCGACGGTTATTGTGGAGACGAAGACAATGGACAAACATCAGCCTGGTATGTATTTTCGGCACTGGGATTTTATCCGGTTTGTCCTGGTTCCGGCCAATATGTGTTAGGAACTCCGTTGTTCCGGAACATGACGATTAAACTGGAAAATGGTCATAAGATCGAAATCAATGCACCTTCAAATAGCAAACAAAATCGTTATATATCTTCCATGAAAATGAACGGAAAAGAATATACGAAAAACTGGTTGAACCACGAAGACTTGCTGAAAGGGGTAAAGATTGATTTTGAAATGGCACCGGTACCCAATACCCAAAGAGGTATTAAAGAGGCTGACTTCCCTTATTCTTTTTCAAGAGACGAAAAATTCCAAATAAACTTCTAACTAAAAAGCGGATTTAGGCAGAGCTGAAAACCATATTTCGGCAAAACGACGCAGGAGATGCGTTACTATCTCTTTACTTGAATAGTGGCGCAACTTTCTTTCTAGAATAATTTAAAACTAATCTTATGAATAAGGTAGAAGAACTAATTATAGATTCATTAATAGAGCTTTTGGATTTGACATGTATAACAGACTCAAAAGCGGGAATAGAAAGCAGGCTTGTTTTTCCAATAAAACGAGATGGAAAAAGAAGAGTAAGTGAACAAGAAGCTAGATTTTTGTTTGTACAGCATATTGAGCGAGGTAGAAAATTTCTATACTCAATAGAAGCGCCAACTACAAAAAAATACAAATTTAGCGGCATCAATGATAGGTCTGGGAATATTGACATTTGTTTATATGAAAATGGGGAACGTAAACATCTCATTGAATTTAAAGCATTGAATCCGCAACAAAGTTCTTATTCAAAAGATTTTGAAAAGTTGGTTTGTGACGAAGACTATTTAACCAATTACTTTATTCAAGTCCTTGAAAACACGGATAACAAAACTATTCCAAGCATTGAAAACAAGTACAAAAAAGCAATACAAATTATGAAAGAGAAGTATGCGTCTACTCAATCGTGTTTGAGAATATTCTTATGTGATATGGGAACGAGACAAATCATAAAATATGAAGTTGACAAAAATGGAGAACTAAGGAAAGAAATAATCAAATGAATGCACGAACCGCCAACTCACAGACGCTTAAGTGTGAACCTCACCCTTTACAGGTAATCTGTATAACCCTTATTGTCGGGCGTTTACGGGATCAGCGGATTTTCCCGGTGGATGCCTTCCCTTATGCCCTGCGGATATCTTCCTCTTAAACTCTGCGGATGCTTTATCCTTCAGCTCTGCGAATGCCTTCCCCTTTAGCTCTGAAAGAGCGCTATAACTAAGCCTGGGGTCAATGAGCGAAGCGAATGCAGCCCCAGGAACAAACCACCGTCAGGCACATGAGTTCTGTAAGAACGATATACAAAGGAGGCAATTGCATGAAAGATACTGTGAACATACAATTGAGATAATGACTCATGTTATCACATAATAGCATATCCGCCGAGGCCTGCAGTTCCACAACCGCAGGCTTGGTTTTTGAAATCTCAGGCCTGACTTACCCGAACTTCAGGCCTGCCTTCCTCTGAAACTCGTGCCCATCAGCCGAAAAACTGGTGGGCATCACTTTTAAACTGGTGGGCACTGGTTGCCAAACTCTTGCCCATGACTTTCAGAACATTGCTATTCACCTCCTTCACCTCTTCTGAAAGCCTTTCCCACAAAAAGTTTGCGGGTGAAGGGCGAGTGTGGACCACGTGAAGGGTGGGGTTCACACCCAAGAAAATGTTTTTTCAGTTTTTGCTGCATTTACTGCATAATCAGTAGTTATTTGCTTGTTTATTAGCGGTTTGATCCTATGCAGCAAGGTATGCAGCAACTATGCAGTAAACAAGTTGCTGAATAGTTGCTGCATACCTTGCTGCATACTCTATATGATTGATAACCTGTTAGATATAGCTGATTATGCAGTAAATGCAGTAAAATCTGCAAAAACATTTCATTGCTACTTTGCAGCGCATCCTCGTTCTTACAGAACTCATGTGCCTGACGGTGGTTTGTTCCTGGGGCTGCATTCGCTTCGCTCATTGACCCCAGGCTTAGTTATAGCGCTCTTTCAGAGCTAAAGGGGAAAGCATCTGCAGAGCTGAAGGGGAAGGCATCCACCAGGAAAATCCGCTGATCCATAATGGATCAGCGGATAGAGTATGAATAATACAAGCTTCCGATCCATGAATCAGTTCTTGTATACCCCGTTCAGAGAAGCAGTGGAGAGCGTCTTTGTTCCGGATTGTAAGAGAATCTCAAAACGGATACCTTTATCCTCTTTTAAGGCCTCAGCGACTGACAACTTCACATTAACTTTCTGATAAGGTTCAAGGGCTGGTACTTTTACCGAGCCAAGCACCTTCTTTTCTGCACTTCCTCCGATATGGAGCAGCAACATCGCCTCGGAAGAAGGTACCTGTCCAAAGTTCTGCACCTCCACAGTGATGTCTGCGCCATTGGTCGAAGGGGTAATTACAGGAGCACGGGCTGATAGCAGAGGCGTAACATACTCGCGATAAGGCAAGCGGGCGTAACCATAAAGCAGAGATCCATCCTTCTTACGACCTATCAGCTTTGGAGCAAACTCATCGGCAGTGATACCGTGCCCCTTCCCTTCGAATGTAACCACGAGGTCGGCACCTGCATTCTCCACCTTTTTAACTTTGCAGCCACGACCATAGTTCACTTCGGTGGAGGCGCCAAAGCGCAGGGACTGTACATCTACGTCCGTATGCGGATTAAAACCTTTTTCAGCCGCTATCTTCACACGGATACTGCGGGTTTGGGCAGTAATGGGTTTTGTATCAAGGAGGGCCAGCAATACGCCAGGGTTCAGAGGGAGGGTGATATTCTTGGAACTATGCGTATCATTCGGTTTATCCTGATCTTTATAGGTGTCAATCACGGCAAAGTTGGCCTGAATGGCACGACCGTATTCATCCTGGAACACCTTGATACGCTCGTACTTGAACCAGTCTTCATTCACACCATCCGCATGCTTTGCAATACCCGGGGTATAGGCTTCACCGGGATCCGTCACCCAGTTTATACCATCCGGAGAGCGTTGATAGAAGGCGATACGGCCCAGCCAGTCGTTTACGATCAGGTGATATTGTATATGGTCGCGCCACACTACAGGATCTTCAAAGCGTCCCTCTACAGCGGGATACACCCTCTTATCGGTAATTTGATTGTAAACCGAGAGGCCATCCTGGCTGATCCACGCCCCTCCTCCTCTGCACACCATCAGGTAAGAGCCATCCTCCCGCCGGGCAAAAGTAAGGTTGGAAAGCCCTTCTATAATCTTACGATCACGAGGGTCAAAATCATACTTTCCATACACCCACGGCCCGACAAGGGTATTGGCCACATACCGGCCATCAATGACATAGAGCACGTACCGGCCGTCTTTGAGGCGATATATCTCGGGGTTATGCCCTTTGGCAATAATACTTTTTGGGGTAAACGGGCCGGAAAGATTTGTGCTTACCGCATCAAACACCAGGGACTGAGGCCACTCACCATGTCCTTTGGGCGAGTTTTCCAGCCAGCCACACACAAAGAGATGGTACAGGCCGCTGTCATCGCGCACGATATTTCCTCCCCAGTAGGACCAACTATTTTGAGTATCCTCAATACCATTATCTATATAGCGGGGCTTCACACCGTCTGCACCCCATGTCTGACTGGAAAGATTCCCCTTAGACATAGGAAGGAAGCGGTCTATAAACCGCGCTCCGGGTACTAACTGTGACCATTCGGCCGGACGTGGCCTCTCCGTGATCTGAGCCGATAAAGTGACACTGCATAGTAAAAGCACAAGCCACAAATGCGTAAAATAACGATTCATTTAAATAACTTATTAGGGTAATTTCCTTTGCAAAAGTATTAGATTACATTCTTAGCGCCCACACAACAGCAAGAAAACTCAATGCAAACCTTTGCGCCAACGCGTATATATACCACCTCATATAGGCTGGAAACCTACAATCAGGAACAAAAGCAGGCCAATTAATGTAAAGTTCCAGACAATTCGCATACTTTTTCTCACTTTTTTCAGTTCTTTATAACGGTATATTCCATTAAATTGGGATGGATGTATAGGCTCATCCTTCACACAAAGAACTTTTGGCAACAGGCCGATCATTTTGCCTGTACACCATAAAAGAATGTAAATGAAGAAACCGCTCACCGGCTCCTGCCTGTTTATGCTTTTGGCTTTACTGCTGTTCCCACTGGCAGTACAGGCACAATTTGATGCGCAGTTCAGCCAGTATTGGGCTACCACCAGCTACTACAATCCCGCATACGCCGGGCAAACAGAAAAGCTGAACGTTACCACCTCTTACAGTCAGCAACTCTCCGGATTTGACTACGCCCCGAAAACCATGCTCTTCACTGTAGATATGCCCTTTAAATTCCTGGGGCGCAAACAGGGAGTGGGCGCTATGTTCTCGAACGACCAGTTGGGTTTCTTCACCAACCAGAGCCTCGGATTGCAATATTCTTATAAGATAAATCTGCTGGGAGGTATGCTGGGCATAGGACTCCAGGGGGGGATTGTCAGCGTAGGCTTCGACCCCTCAAAAGTAACCGTATATGACGAAGAAACCATGACCGTCATCACCGGCCGAAGCAATGACGAAGCCATCCCCTCAGCCAAGGTTAGCGGCACAAAAATGGATGCCGGAATTGGGTTGTACTACACCCATCGCCTGTTCTACGCAGGCCTGTCCAGCACCCACTTTATAGCCCCCGTAGTACCGTGGGGCGAGACGAATGAGTTCGAAGTTTCCCCTTTGTATTATTTAACAGGGGGATGCAATATAAAAACTAAAAATCCGTTTCTAACTTTACAACCCTCCCTGATGCTAAAGAGTGATCTTGTTGATTATAAGCTGGACATCACGGGAAGGGCTACTTACAGTTATAAGGAGAAAGAACTTTGCGGAGGACTCTCATACAGCCCCGGTACATCCGTTACCATAATGGTGGGAGGCATGATTAAGAACGTCCGCCTGTGTTATTCCTACGAACTCTTTACCAACGGCATCGGGATGAGCCACGGTAGCCACGACCTCGTGTTAGGCTATTCGATGGACATGAACTTCGGGCAGAAAGGAAAGAATAAACATAAAAGTGTACGCATTTTATAAACAATGAAGAAATTAGCTTTCTTAGCAGTAATCGCCCTCATAGGGGCATTGGTCTATTCCTGCGGAAACCCACTGCGTAGTTCCGCCAGCGGAGGCGAGGTAACGGGAGTCAGCATGACGGCGTGGGACGAACCTACCCCATACGGAATGGTACTTATAAAAAGAGGCGCTCTAAAGATCGGAACAGAGGAAACCGATTCTCTTTGGGGAATTGTAGTTCCTTCCAAAGAAATCTCTATCGACGCCTTCTGGATGGACGAAACCGAGGTGAGTAACTCTAAATACAAACAGTTTGTATACTGGGTGCGCGATTCTATCATCCGCGAACGCCTCGCCAGCCCCTCCTACGGAGGCAACGAAGCTTTCAAGATTGAGGAAGACCGCGAAGGAAACCCCATCACCCCCCACCTGAACTGGGCAAGACCCATCCCCTGGAAGCGCGCTACCGAAGATGAACAGGCTGCTCTCAACAGCGTATATTACAACCACCCCATCACGGGAACCAAAATGCTGGACGACAAACAGTTGAACTTCAAATACGAAATATTTGACTACCTCAACTCTGCACTTCGCAAGAACCGTCTTAACCCGGAAGACCGTAACCGCAATACGGACATCCGCATAAACCCGGATGAAGTGGTAATGATCTCTAAAGATACCGCCTATATTGATGACGAGGGGAACATTGTACGCAGTACGATAAACCGTAACCTGACATCGCTGTTCGACTTCCTCAACACCTACATTGTAAATGTATACCCCGACACCACCTGTTGGGTGAACGATTTCCAAAATGCATACAACGAACCCTATATGCGCCTCTATTTCTCGCACCCCAGTTACAACGAATACCCTATCGTAGGTATATCCTGGGAACAAGCCAACGCCTTCTGCGCATGGCGCACCAACTATCTGTTGTCCGGGCTTGGTGCTCAGGCGCGCTTCACACAGCGTTACCGCCTTCCTTCCGAGGCTGAATGGGAGTTTGCTGCACGTGGCAAAGAGGGCAACCTCTATCCTTGGAAAATAGATGCTTTGAAATCCGATAAAGGATGCTACTATGCCAACTACAAGACGGACAAGGGAGATTACACTCAAGATGGTAATCTCATTACCTCTCGAACAGGTGCCTATGCCCCTAATTCAAATGGCTTATATGACATGGCCGGTAATGTGGCCGAATGGACCTCTACCTCCTATACCTCCCAAGGTATTCTGGGAATGAGCGATATGAACCCCGAGTTTCAGTACAACGCCGCCAAGGAAGACCCCTACCGTATGAAACGTAAAGTAGTACGTGGCGGTAGCTGGAAAGATGGCGCACGCTTCATCCGCTCCGATATGCGCGGATACGAATACCAGAATGAACAACGCAGCTTCATTGGATTCCGCTGCGTACGTACCCAAGTAGGATATAACAGAAAAGGAAAATAATTCAATTTAGCAATAGCACGTATGAGTAGTAATCAAAATAGAGGTTTGCTTAGAACCATTCAGGATTTCCTTACCAGCTATGATGGCAAAATCATTCTGAACTTTGCCTATAGCTGGGGTGCAGCAGTCGTAATCCTTGGAACACTCTTTAAACTGACCCACCTTCCAGGTGCCAATATAATGCTTTACATCGGTATGGGTACCGAGGTATTGGTATTCTTTGTTTCCGCATTTGACCGCCCAGCCAAAACATACCGTTGGGAAAGTGTATTCCCCGATTTGGAGATAACCGGCAAAGTACCTCACAGAACAGAGAGCCTGAATATAGCCGGAGATTATCCGGAGCTCATTGGCGGAACTGCCGCAGGAAATGGTGGAGGTACAGGAGGCGCGGGAGGTGCTACCCCTTCCGTAGTATATATGGGCGGTGGAGGCGGTACCGGAACAGGTGCCCCAATATCATCCGAAGAAGCATATACTCAAGGTACCGGCCAATCCGCTACAGGCACGATAGGTGGAGGAGCTACCATCATCGGAGGCGGTGGTTATGCCGGCCCAGCTATGCCGGAAGCCCCTGTGATCCCAGCCGAAGAGATGGAAGAAGCCACAAAGTCATACCTGGACAAACTGAAAGAGATGACCGAAAGCATTGGTCGCCTCAACGAACAGATGGACCACTTCACCTGCGACCCCGACCAGATGGAAGGTGTAAACCGCCACATCGCAGGACTGAACGCCATCTTCGAATTGCAGCTGCGTAGCGCCAGCAAGCAGGTGGAAAGTGTAGATAAGGTACACGAACAGACCGAAAAAATGGCTGCCCAGATTGAAGAGCTGAACAAAGTGTATGCCCGCATGCTGCAAGCCATGACGGCCAACATGAATCACCAATCCTTTGACCCTAACAAATAACATATATGTCAACTACAGATCCGCAATCGCCCAGGCAGAAGATGATAAACTTGATGTATATCGTCCTCATGGCCTTGCTGGCTCTGAATGTCTCATCGGATGTTTTGAAAGGGTTTGCACTGGTTGAAGAAGGATTGTTACGTTCCACCAAGAATGCACAGGAACAGAACAACACCCTGTACAAGACCATGGAGGATTATCTGAAGAGTAATCCGGAAAAAGTGCGCGAATGGTTCCAAAAAGCCCAGTCGGTACGCCAACAGTCAGACTCCATCTACAAGTACATCGAAGACCTCAAGTTTCGCATCGTGAAAGAAGCTGACGGAAAGAAAGCAGACATCCACGATATCCAGAACAAGGAAGACCTGGAAGCTGCTTCGTACGTAATGCTGGCTCCCGGCTCAGGACAAGGCGGGCAACTCCAGAAGTCGGTAAACCACTACCGTGACATGATCCTCACCATGATCACCGACTCCGCCCAAAAAGACATCATAGCCCGCAACCTCAGCACGGAAGTTCCCCGCAAGGTAACTACACTGGGTAAGAATTGGCCCGAGTACCTTTTTGAGAGTACCCCCGTAGCCGCTGCCGTAACCCTGCTCACTAAGATGCAGAACGACATCCGCTATGCCGAAGGAGAAGTACTTCATACCTTGGTATCCAACATCGATGCCAAAGACTACCGTGTAAATGAGCTGAGCGCATTTGTGATTCCCAACTCACAAACCATCGTGCGCGGAGGTAAATTCAGCGCCCGCATCGTAATGGCAGCTATTGACACCACACAACGGCCCTCCATCTTCATAGGTGGACAGCGCCTCCCCGATGCCCGCAAGGGTTTCTACGAGATGCTCTGTGATCGTTCAGGCGAATTCAAGTTTGCCGGTTATCTGGAACAAAGCAACGGAGCAGGTGGTACTTCCCGCCATGACTTCTCGCAAAGCTACCGGGTTATCGACCCTGCCGCCACCGTCAGCGCCACTCTTATGAATGTGTTGTATGCCGGATACAAGAACCCCATCAGCGTATCTGTACCCGGTATCCCTTCGGAAAAAGTGAATCTTACGGTAAACAACGGCACCCTGACACGCGTGGGCAGTGAGTACATCTGCGTACCCTCTAAGATGACTGATGCGGAGTTTACCGTATCCGCCGAGCTGGATGGCCGTATGCAAGTGATGGGAACTTATAAGTTCCGCGTGCGCCCCTTACCAGACCCTCAACCGTTTGTAGAATATACCGAAGACGGTACTGCTAAACGTCACAGAGGCGGGCGTCCTCTGCTTAAAGCATTGCTATTGAACAGCGAGGGAATTGCGGCCGCTATTGACGACGGATTGCTCAATGTGGAATTCCGTGTACTGAGCTTTACAACTGTTTTCTATGACAATATGGGAAATGCGGTTCCTGAAGTTTCTCAGGGAAGCAAATTTACCGACCGTCAGAAAAGCATGTTCCGTTCTTTGCAGCGCGGCAAACGCTTCTATATCTCGCAGGTGAAAGCAATTGGCCCTGACGGCATAGAGCGTACCCTGCCTACCTCTCTTGAAGTGATTCTAAACTAATGAAATAACGTTCATCATTATGAAACGCATATATAGTACCCTCCTCCTGCTTTGCTGCACAGCCTGCCTGGTGCATACCTTTGCCCAAAGCAACTCGTCTCGATTGTCTGTAAGAAGAAACAATACTACGAGTACTCCGGCTACGACTACACAGTCGAAACCTGCAACGACCACTGCCCCGAAACCTGCGGCCACTACAGCTCCGCAGACTCAGACCGCCACTCCGCGCCCGGCTGCCACCGGAACTCCTCAGGTACAACCCAAAGCAAGGGCTGCCAAAGCCGCTGCTGCCGAAGAGACCAACACCTCCGGTGTATCTGTACGCGCCCAGTCGCAATACAGTGCCCAGCTGGAAGTGCCCGATGCTCCCATCTGGAAACGCGAAGTATACCGCATCATCGACATGACCAAGCCTGCAAACTCCGGTCTGGCAGATCCCCTTACCCCCACGGATGAGCGCATGAACCTCTTCACCATGATATTTAAGCTGCTTGCCGACAAGAAACTGCAGGCGTATGAATACACTCTTGACGGAAATGAGCATTTTGAAAGTACTTACAAGACCGACTTCAAGAATGTGCTGGATCGTTATCACATCCCCTTCCGCCGCAAGCGTATCGCTGCCACCAACGATACCGTATTTGTAGTGGATAACAGTGACATTCCCTCTAGCGAAGTAATGAGCTACTTCATCAAAGAAGTATGGTACTTTGACGAGAAGAACTCCACCTCCCACTCTACCGTTACTGCATTATGCCCGGTAATGCACCGCTCGGGAGATTTTGATCTGAACACAGTGAAGTATCCCATGTTTTGGGTAAAGGTGAGCGATCTGGCTCCTTACATGAACCAGATCTCCATTCCTACCAGCGAGTATAACAATGCGGCGAGCGTGTCTTTGGATGACTTCTTCTCCATGCGGATGTACAAAGGAGATATTTACAAGACCAATAACCCTGCGGGCAAAACCCTCGCACAGATAGCCACCTCCGACAGTGCCGTTGTAAAAGAGCAAAAGCGCATTGAGGCCCAGCTTGAAGGTGTAGAAAATACCATCTGGAAAAGTCAGACACTGGCTTCAGATACTACGGCTGTAAAAGACACCAAGAGCAGTAAGAAAGGTTCTTCTGATACAACCACAGACAGCACCGAGCCCAACACCCGTCGAAAGACTGAGACCGAGGCTAAACCGGCCAAGTCGAGCTCCTCCTCCGGAGGCAGCAGTGCACCGAAAGCTTCGGTACGAAGAGAAAGAAGATAACCCTTCCAGGATCATAGAATCATAGTTATAGCCGTGGCATGCCACGGCTATAACTGTATATAAATACCTGTTTTCCTTGCAGGATTGCCGCATCGTTTGTACTTTTGCACGAAAATAAAAAGTATGACACAGCCCCTTGTTATCTATAATACGCTTACGCGTAAGAAAGAAGAATTCGTTCCTCTCCATGCCCCCCATGTAGGTATGTATGTATGCGGCCCCACGGTATACGGTGATCCACATTTAGGACATGCCCGCCCCGCCATTACCTTCGACTTGGTGTTCCGCTACCTGCAACACATCGGGTACAAGGTTCGTTACGTACGTAACATCACTGATGTAGGCCATCTGGAGCATGACGCCGACGAGGGCGAAGACAAGATAGCCAAGAAGGCCCGTCTGGAGCAGCTGGAGCCTATGGAAGTAGTGCAATATTACACCCTGCGCTATCACAAGGCTATGGATGCGCTAAATGTGCTCCCTCCCAGCATCGAACCGCATGCCTCCGGTCATATCATCGAACAGGAAGAGTTTGTAAAGAAGATACTGGATGCCGGATATGCCTACGAAAGCCAAGGTTCCATCTACTTTGACGTGGAGCGTTACAGCAAAGACCACCGCTACGGCATCCTCTCCGGACGTAACGTAGAGGAACTCCTCAGCACCACCCGCGAGCTGGACGGGCAGAGCGAGAAACGTAACTCCGCCGACTTTGCCCTGTGGAAGAAAGCTTCCCCCGAACACATCATGCACTGGCCCAGCCCCTGGGGTGAAGGGTTCCCGGGATGGCACATGGAGTGCTCGGCCATGGGTACCAAGTATTTAGGCGAAGAATTCGACATACACGGTGGCGGTCTGGACCTGTTATTTCCCCATCATGAGTGCGAGATAGCGCAATCGGTAGCTGCCTTGGGACATCCCAGTGTGAAGTACTGGATGCACAACAATATGATCACCATTCACGGTACAAAGATGGGGAAAAGTCTGGGTAACTTCATTACTCTGAGTGAGTTCTTCAACGGAGAGCACGCCTCACTGACACAGGCGTATGCCCCCATGACCATCCGCTTCTTCATCCTTCAGGCTCATTATTGCAGCACGGTAGACTTCAGCAATGAAGCGTTGCAGGCTTCTGAGAAGGGGCTCGGCCGCCTGCTCGAAGCATTGGACAACATGGAGAAGATCACTCCCGCAGCTGCTTCCTCCGAAGAGGCAGGTAGCATAGCGAAAGCATTACGCGGAAAATGCTATGAGGCCATGAATGACGACCTCAACTCACCCATTGTCATCTCCCATCTCTTTGATGCCACCCGGATCATCAACTCTGTTCTTGCCGGGAAAGAGTCACTCTCTGCCGAAGATCTCAAGGAATTGAAAGATACATTCCACCTGTTCCTCATCGACCTACTCGGCATTACACAGAATACCGTTTCTCAAGGCGAGAACCTTGATAGTTATGCGAAAGCCATCGACCTGCTCCTCACCTTGCGTAGCGAGGCCAAGGCGAATAAAGACTGGGCTACTTCTGATAAGATTCGCAATGAGCTGACCGCCCTTGGTTTTGAAATCAAGGACACGAAGGATGGCTTTGAGTGGAAACTGAACAAATAAGGGAACAATCCCGCTCCTGAGATGTTTACATAGTAGGGGCGAATTGCATTCGCCCGCCAGTTTGTATTATTTATCAAAACGGGCGGATGCAATCCGCCCCTACAGCGTATGACAACAAAAGATTTCTTCAAGAAAGACCAATTCGCCAGCGGCGCAGGTGTAGAACTCATAGAGGTACGCCCCGGCTATGCCCGCGCCAATATGACCGTAACCACCGCCCACCTCAATGCCGGAGGACGCACACAGGGTGGGGCTGTCTTTACCCTGGCCGATCTGGCCATTGCAGCGGCAGCCAATGCACATGGCAGAATTGCATTCTCCACCTCTTCCAATATTAGTTATTTCCTCGGCTCCGGTCCGGGGGAGGTGCTCAAAGCTGAGGCGTTTGAGCTCTACCTTCATCACCGCATGACCTTTTACCGCTGTGATGTATTCAATGAAAAAGACGAGCTGATCGCCCAAATGACAGCCCAACTTTATCGTAAAGACATACCTTTGCCTATCGAAGGACAGCCGCAAGAGAAATAAATACGACTATTTAAAGACAAACTCACATGAAGAAAGTAACAATCATCGGAGCAAGTGGCTTTATTGGATCAGCCATTTTGCAAGAAGCCTTGTCAAGAGGTTACCAAGTGCAGGCTATTGCCAGAAACCCGGAACGTATCAATGCCTCATCTTCCAGCCTGAAGGTAGTGGCTGCGGATGTGATGGATACCCCACAACTTGCAAAGATGCTGCATGACACAAGTGATTTAATCAGCGCTTACAATCCCGGATGGGGCAATCCGAATATGTATGAAGACACATTGAAAGGTTACCTGTCTATTATCCATGCTGCCAAACAAGCAGGCGTAAAACGCGTATTGGTAGTAGGTGGTGCCGGTACATTGCTCGTAGCTCCCGGCACAGAGGTGATGGATACGGGTGTACTGCCCGAAGCTATCATGCCTGGCGTAAAAAGCCTCGCTAAGATCTTTAAAGAGCACCTTATTCCTGAAAAGGAGTTGGATTGGGTATTCTTCTCCCCTGCCGGAACTATCGAGCCTGGTGAACGTACCGGGGTATTCCGCTTAGGAAAAAACGATCTGATGGTTAATGACAAAGGCGAAAGCCGCATCTCGGTAGAAGATTATGCAGTAGCTATGATTGACGAGTTAGAAACTCCCAAGCACCACCAAGAACGCTTCACTATTGGCTATTGAGGAGCTTAAGACCTTACCATACCTCCGTAAGTACTCTATCCCACTCTAGGCGATAAGTACTGACGGAGGTACTTTATATCAGCACTTGCAGGAACTTTTTCCGTATTTCCGGCAAAACACACAGACTACCCTTTCTTTTCTTGCATCTTTCCCCGAAAACCATTACTTTTGCGAAACAAATGTATATGCGGAGTCACTGGTTTAAATACATATTTGTAGGCATTCTGTTGATTACATACATCAACAGAGGTTTTTTTGTGTCGGCACCCGAGGCAGAACCTATACATACCTCC
Organism: Bacteroidaceae bacterium; assembly: GCA_031552405.1. Classification (GTDB taxonomy): domain Bacteria; phylum Bacteroidota; class Bacteroidia; order Bacteroidales; family Bacteroidaceae; genus UBA1794. Next base: position 124,745 of record JAVBMN010000026.1, read on the forward strand.
ACCTCCGGAAAATACGAGATCAACAGTTTGATTGAGTTCCTGATATGGGTTGCCTCCGGCTATGAAAACGACATTGACGAAGACGGCAACACGCCGGAATCTTACCATTTCGCCAAAGTCATAGACCCTACAGACCATCATCTACTATACTCTGTCACTGTGGAACGGCCCTATACGATCATCCACAGGATACAAGTACCACTCACTGAACAAATTCCTGCTCCGCCTACTTACGGCACAGTAGACCATCCTCCCGAAGCATAATCCGTACTCCATCAGTACCTCCTTGTACCATACATAGGAGGCAACTCTGCATTCTGTATAATCTCATTCTACGGATGCACATTCTATAGTTTATTACCTATTAAAACAGTACGGAATGAATGCTTTTTTAAAAGCGTTTACGCCTGCATGCCTGCTATTATTCAGCGGGGCACATGTCATGGCGCAAAACGATACAATTATAATATCTGCAAAACAGGCTGAGGAACTATTCCTTCAGCAAAACTTGCAACTGATAGCCGAAAGGCTGAATATAGACAAGGCCGAGGCAGATATCCTGCAGGCCAAACTATGGCCCAACCCCACGTTTACAGTCGATCAGGTCAACCTTTGGTCCACCGATGCACAACGACAAGGGACGGACGAAGTGATCCCTCCTCTAACCGGTTCTTTTGGGAAAAACCTGGAGTTTGGAATTGGGATAGAGCAGCTACTCCTGATGGGCGGAAAACGCCGCAAACTGACAGACAGAGAGAAGGTATCAAAAGAAATTGCCGGGCAATATTTTGAGGAACTGCTGTGCGCCCTCAAGGTCGAACTCCGCAATACCTGCACAGAGCTCTGCTATTTCCAACAATACCTGGATGTACTACTGAGACAGGAACATCTGTTAAACTCTCTGACGGATAACTACCGGCAGCAAACCGCACAAGGTGCCATTGCACAAAGTCAGCTGCTACGCCTACAGGGCGCTATGCTTTCAGTAGAATCCGAAGCAAATGAGGTACGCAAAGAGATCAGGCTCCGAGAAAAGAACCTCCGGGTAATGCTTGCCATCTCTTCGCCTATACACATCTACCTGACGGAAGAAGAGGAAACCCCTCCCCCGCCGGATCTCTTCTCCTATGCATCACTGGCGGAGAAAACGGCCTCTACACGTCCGGATCTGAAAAGGTACACCCTTCAAAGTGACTATTACGAGAAGTCAATACGGTATGAGAAATCCTTGCGTGTACCCGATCTCACCCTCCATGCGGCATACGATCGGGGTGGAAACTGCATGCTCAATTTCGTAGGCGTTGGTTTCAGTATGGATCTGCCGTTCTTCAATCGCAACCAAGGGGCTATCAAGGTGGCGGAAGCAGAGCACCGGCAAAGTCTGATAGAAACCAAACAAATGGAAATCTCCGCACACAACGAAGTGAGCCAGGCCCTGGAGAATTACCGCACGGCATATCTCTTCTATCAACGCATCCATGAAAAATTCTCCGGCAGTCTGGAAGACATTCAGGAAGGTTATATGCACAACTTTCTGGAACAGCAAATCGGCATTGTGGAATTCATGGACTTCTTTGACAGCTACAAAGAGAGTAAACGCTCTGTACTCACCGCATGGTGTGAACTGCTGAAATGCTTTGAAGAGCTGCAATATGCCGTCGGCACAGAACTAACTTCCATTCAATAAACAATTTAAAAGAACAAATCATGCATTTATTAAGATACTGCGCACAGCTTCTTGCTGTAGCCACATTTATATCCTGCAGCAATACAGGCACGCAGGAAGAACAGAAAACGGAACACATATTCTCCAAAGAATTTCTGGATCAGATAGAAGTAACACCTGTAACCTTCCGACGTATTGAGCAACAGCTCAAACTAACAGGCAAAGTAGAGTGTGACCCGTCCCGCATAGTATATTATACACCACTCGTCAACGGAATGGTTATGAGTATGCACTTCAACCTGGGCGACCAGGTGGCCAAAGGACAGACAATGGTCGTCATACACAGCGCGGAATTAAGCGCCCTACATGCTGAAAAGCAAGGAATTGAGGCAGAAATCAGCATACTAACACGTAACATGGAAAGCACACTCAGCCTATACAACGACCGTCTGGCTTCACGGAAGGAACTCACCGAAGCAGAAGTCCGTCTCCGCCAAGCCGAGGTCGAACTAAAAAAAGTATCTCAGACCCTTGCGATATACGGGACACCTGAACAAGGCGGAAAAGCCTTCCAGCTTAAAGCGCCTGCCAGCGGATTTGTAACCGACTGCAAGATAGCCCCGGGAGCCCCTATCACCAGTAGTGCAGAGCCTATCTTCTGCATTGCCGACCTCAGAAAAGTATGGATCACCGCCAATGTATATGCCGGCGACCTTACATTCCTGAAAGAAGGAATGCCGGTAGACATACAGACTATGGCGTACCCGGATGAAGTTTTCCACGGAAAGATAGATATCATCCCACAGGTTCTAGATCCTGAAGAGCACGTACTGAAAGCCCGCATCTTTATGCCCAATGAGGAGTTGAAGCTGAAGCCGGAAATGGCAGTAGACCTAACACTTCGGAAAAGCCGCGAAGTAAGCATGGCCACTGTACCATCCACAGCTCTGATCTTTGAAAACGACCGTTATTTCGTTATCAAACAGGAAAATGACACATACACAGTCGCAGAGGTAAAGCTCCACTCACAAAGCCAAGATATTAGCTACATAGAAGGCGGTATCCAACCCGGCGAAAAGGTGGTGACAAAGAACCAGTTATTGATGTATCACCAGTTAAAAGGATAAGCCATGCATAAGTTTGCCCAACACATAGTAGCCTTTGCACTACGCAACCACGTGCTGGTACTGTTCCTGACGGGGTTGCTGGTAGTAGCAGGAGTCATCTGCTACATTCACACCCCTATTGAGGCCTATCCTGACGTAACTAATACGCGAGCCCGCATCATCACTCAATGGCCGGGGCGAAGCGCTGAAGAAGTAGAAAAGTTCATCACGCTCCCTGTTATGAGGGTAATGAACACCATCCCGAGAAAGGTGGAGGTACGCTCTACTTCATTGTTTGGCCTGTCCGTAGTTACCGTGATCTTCGAGGATGAAGTAGATGATTTCTTCGCACAACAATACGCCTCCAACCGCTTGCAAGAGCTGGATCTTCCCGAGGGAGCAGATCCGGGCATTGAGCCTCCCTCTGGTGCTACCGGCGAAATCTACCGCTACGTATTGAAAAGCCCGCGCGCCATACGCGAAACGGCAGCCATTAATGAATGGGTGGTAGAGCGTGAATTACTTTCCGTACCGGGGGTTGCCAATGTGGTCAGCTTCGGCGGGGAAGAGAAAATATACGAGATACGGGTAAACCCTGTGGAGCTGAACAACTACGACCTCTCTCCCCTAGAGGTATACGAGGCAGTATCACGAAGTAATATCAATGTAGGAGGCGATGTCATCCAAAAAGGAAGTCAGGCGTATGTAGTACGCGGAATCGGACTTCTTGAAAGCATTGAAGACATTGAGAATATACTGGTTAAGGTCAGCGGTTCCACCCCTATCCGTGTAAAACAGGTAGCTGAGGTCAGCGTATCATCTGCACCACGCCTCGGACAAGTAGGGCTTGACGAGGCCGATGATGTGGTGCAGGGCATTGTAGTCATGCTCCGCGGGCAAAACCCAGGCGAGGTAATTGCCAGCCTTAAAAACAAAATTGAAGAACTCAATACACACATCCTTCCGGAAGATATCAGAATACAGCCCTTTCTGGACCGTACCACCCTGGTAGATGCCACTGTGCATACCGTGAGCCGGAATCTGGTGGAAGGCATCCTCTTGGTATCTGTCATCGTATTCCTGTTCCTCTTCAACTGGCGCACCACACTTATCGTAGCCACCGTCATCCCGTTATCCTTCCTTTTTGCCATCATGATGCTGCGCATCCAGGGGCTTCCAGCCAATCTTATCTCGATGGGAGCACTCGATTTCGGGCTGCTGCTTGAAGGCACACTGGTAATTGTGGAGTGTGTATTTGTGGCACTGAATCAAAAGACAGCGCAATTGGGGCCTGAACGGTATAGCAAGATGTTCAAGTCGGGCCTCATCAAAAAGAGCGCTGGAAGCGTGGCTTCATACATCTTCTTTGCACAAATCATCCTGATGGTGGCACTACTTCCTATTTTCTCTTTTCAGAAGGTAGAGGGGAAAATGTTCTCTCCTTTGGCATTCACGCTGGGATATGCGCTGCTGGGATCACTGATACTGAGCCTCACTTACGTGCCTGTAATGTGCAAACTCCTACTCACAAAACCTGTATATGAAAAGCACAATCTGATCAGTGCATTCCTCATCCAGAAAAGTTACCAACTGTACCAGGTAAGCAGCCGCCATAGGTACGGCACCGTTTCGGTGTTTTGCATCCTCTTAGTCGTCTGTGTGATCCGTTTCATGAATTATGGCACAGAGTTTATCCCGCAGCTCAATGAGGGCGCAGTATACGTACGCGCCACCCTGCCCAATAGTGTGAACCTGGACAAATCCGTAGAACTTACCAAGGAAATGAAGACCAGGCTACGAAAGTTTGAAGAGGTTCAGTTCATCCTTTCCCAGACTGGGCGACCTAATGACGGGACGGATCCCACCGGGTTCTTCAATATCGAGTTTCATATCCAGTTGAAACCGGAGAGCGAATGGACACGAAAGATACGCAAGGACGAACTGATCGGAGAGTTACAACAAACGCTCGACATTTATCCGGGTATCACCTTTGGTTTCAGCCAGCCAATACAGGATAACGTGGAAGAATACGTGGCCGGAGTAAAAAGCTCCTTGGTAGTAAAGATCTTTGGTAGTGACCTGTTTCAGTTAGAGGATGTGGCAAACCAAGTGGCTTCGGCCATTCAGGGTGTACGCGGAGTAGAAGACATTAATGTGTACCGGAGTGTAGGGTTACCGGAACTACAAATCAAACTCGATGAAGGACGAATGGCTCGTTATGCCGTATCCACCGCCGATGCCCAGGCGGTAGTAGAAATGGCTATAGGTGGAAAAGCAGCCACCCAGTTTTACGAAGCCGAACGAACCTTTGACGTGCGCCTTCGCTTTCAGGAGGAATTCCGCAATGACGAAGTCAAGATAGGGAATATCCTGATCCCTACCCAAGACGGCAAATACGTACCATTAAAAGAGATTGCAGAGATCCGGTTCATCACCGGCCCCACCTTCATCTACCGTGAAGGAAGCAGCCGGTACGTAGGAGTGGGATTCAGCATCCGCGGACGCGATCTGGGAAGTACCATTGCCGAAGCTCAGCAAAAGGTAGAGCAACAGGTTAAACTGCAATCCGGCAACAAACTAATATGGGCTGGTGAATTTGAGAGTAAGGAGCGGGCTACGCAGCGGTTGGCAGTGATTGTCCCGTCAGTAATTCTGCTGATCCTTTTCTTGCTATACATGAATTTCGGAACAGTAAAAGACACTCTGATCGCCGCAAGTGCCATCCCCTACGCTTTCATTGGAGGATTTATATCGCTGTGGGTCACGGGCACGGTATTCGGAATCTCAGCCGGAGTGGGCTTTATTATTCTGTTTGGCGTTACGGCCATCAATAGTATTTTGTTGATTGCTATGATTAAACAGAACATGCAAAGCACACCCAGCCTGAAAAATGCCATCTCCCAAGCAGTATCAAACAGGGCACGTTCCATCCTGATGATTGCCCTGATGGGATCAGCCGGTTTACTTCCTGCCGCCCTGTCGCACGGAATGGGTTCGGAGATTCAGAAACCTTTAGCCATCATGATTGTAGGAGGAATGATCATCTCCATGATCCTATCCTTCACGGTACTGCCACAGGTGTTTTACCTGACCTACCGAAGAAGGCATCTGAAGGCGAGAAAAGAAAGGAAACATAAGGTAGCATAGCCCCTGAAAAAAAGTGGTGCGCATCAGTCGAATGATTGATGCGCACCAATTTTTATTGTTTCTTACTTAGAAAGGAAACAGGTCATTGATGGTCAGGAAGCCCTTACGGCCTGCTATAAACTCCGCCGCAATCACGGCACCCAAGGCAAAACCTTTGCGGTTTTTGGCATCATGGGTAATGGTAATGCTATCTGCTTCGGCCTCATAACGGATGCAATGAATACCCGGCACCTCGCCTTCGCGTACGCTGCGGATAGGCAGTTCTTCGGAGGTAGAAGTTTCTTCTTTCACCCAGGAAGTTTTACGGTCCAGGTTCTCCAGGATACCCTCGGCCAAGGTAATGGCTGTACCGCTGGGGGCATCCAGTTTATGGATATGGTGCACCTCGGTCATGGCTACATCGTAGGAGGGGTAGTTGTTCATAATCTTGGCCAGATACTTATTCACTGCAGCAAATACAGCCACCCCAATGCTGAAATTGGACGACCAGAGAAGCGTTTGTCCCTCTTTCTCGCAACAGTCTTTCATCTCGTCCTCATGCTCGGCCAGCCAGCCTGTGCTGCCCGAAACCACCTTGACACCGGCAGCAAAGCACTTCTTTATATTTTCATATGCTACATGGGGAGCTGTAAACTCTATCACAGCTTCGGCTGAACGGAAAGCGTCCGACTCAAAATCTTGCGGATTATCCACATCAATGATGCTCACTATCTCATGTCCGCGGCTCAGGGCAATCTCTTCAATCATGTGCCCCATCTTGCCATATCCTACCAATGCTATTTTCATATAATATACTAATTTTGTGTACAAAGATAGGGGAAATATTTATAAATGTCCTACTTTTGCAGCATGTTTGGAAGAAAAGAACGGAAAACAAACGGCGCCCTCATCGTACTTCTGGTCATGGCACTGCTCAGTGCCTGCGCCAACATGGGAACACCCGACGGAGGCGCGTTTGATGAAACCCCACCTGTCTTATTGGGCACCTCGCCTAAAATAAACAGTCTGAACTATACCGATAAAAAAGTAGAACTTCACTTCAATGAATTTGTGAAGCTGCTCAACATATCGGAGAAGGTTATCATCTCACCTCCCCAAATCACTCCGCCCAAGATTACCACACAGCCCACCAAGAAGATATCCATCACCTTTCAGGAGGAGCTGAAACCCAATACGACGTACAGCATCGATTTCTCCGATGCCATTGTCGACAACAACGAAGGAAACCCCTTCGGCAATTACGCCTTCACCTTCTCCACCGGAGATGTGGTGGATACCCTGCAAATATCCGGGCACATACTGGAAGCAGAGAATCTGAACCCCGTAAAAGGCATCTTTGTAGGGGTACACCCTTTGCAGGAGGGGGATACCATCGGGCAAGACTCCGCCTTCTTCAAAAACCCGCTCACACGCATCTCACGTACCGATGAGCAGGGATTCTTCACCGTCAAGGGGCTGGCACCTGGCAATTACCAGGTAGTGGCCTTGCAGGATGGCGACCAGAATTTTGTATTTAACCAAAAGAGTGAGAGAATTGCATTCCTAAGTAAGGCTGTCACCCCTACCACCACCTCCGCCACCCGAAGGGATACGGTATGGGCCGACTCAGTAAGTTTTGACAGCGTACGCCTTGTTACCTATACCCGCTATCTTCCGGATGACATACTGCTGCGTGTATTTAAAGAAGATGCCTCAATACTGTATTTCCAGAAAGCAGAGCGCCTGATTCCCCAAAGTTTCCAGATCTATTTCTCGGGAGCAAGCCCCCAGGTTCCCCGCCTGAAGGGTTTGAACTTCAATGAGAACGACCTTATTCTGGAAAGATCCCTGCATAATGATTCTTTGCGTTATTGGCTAAAAGACACCCTCATGGCCAAAATCGACACGCTTAAGATGGCCATTGAGTATTTGCAAACCGACACCGCCGGGTTGCTATCCATGACTTCGGACACGCTGTTGCTACCCGTAAAAGCAGCCCGGAGGAGCCAGTCGTCGCCCCCTCCAAAGCGCAAGAAGAAAGATGAAGTTGAGGAGGTACCCGAGATCCAGTTCCTCCCACTGCGCGCTACCCCTGCCGGAGGCACCATGGAGCTAACGGATAACATACACATCCTCTTCGAAGAGCCCATCCTCCGCATTGACTCCGCCGCCTTCTACCTCCAGGAGAAAGAGATCAAAGATACAATATGGAAACCGAAGCCCTTCCTTGTGAGGCAAGACAGCCTTAAGATCCGTGACTATACCATTCTTTCCGAGTGGGACCCGGATAAGGAATACATGCTACGCATTGACTCAGCCAGCGTTCATGGGATATACGGCACCTTCAACAATAAGGTGGAGCAGAAGATCAGAGTACGTTCGCTGGACGATTACGCTTCGCTCTTCCTGACTATAAAGGACATACACACACCGGCATACGTAGAACTCCTTACCAACAATGAGAAGGTAGTACGGAGAGACACGGTAGATAACGGGAAAGTAGAATTCTACTTCCTGCGCCCGGGGAAATACTATGCCCGCCTCATTATGGACAACAATAGAAACGGGAAATGGGATACCGGACTGTACCCCACTCGCCAGCCCGAGAGCGTGTACTATTGCCCAGAGGCCTTTGAGCTCCAGATACTTGGAGAGGAAGAATATGCCTGGGACATTTACGAGCTTACCCTTGATCGGCAAAAGCCGCAAGACCTGAGACCCAAAGTAACAGAAAAGCGTACCCAAACAAGAAACAGAAATGCTACCCGCCGCAGATAACAAAAAGACTTCCTGCCTTTTCCTGGGCAAGGTGTGCAGATTCCTCTTAACCGGTTTTCTGTTAACCTGTTGTGCCCTTGGTGCAAAAGGGCAGTGTGCTATGGAAAACAAGGCTTTCCTCCCTGGGGAAGACATTCGTTTCGAGCTGTATTTCAACTGGAAATTTGTATGGAAAAATGTGGGTACTGCCCGCTTCAGCACACAAAACGAAACCTACAAAGGGAAACCAGCCTATCGCATCAACCTGCTTACCGCTACGGACGGGCTGGTGGACAAGTTCTTCAAGATGCGTGACACGCTGACCAGCGTCACCACTCAGCAGCTGGAACCCCGCTATTACAAAAAGGCAGCCTATGAGGGCAAGAATTACTACGTAGACCAGGCCACCTTTACCTATGCAAACAATAAGGTGCACGCCAAGATGACGCAAGACAAGAACCTCACCCACCACTATGAAGGGGAGAAAAGCAGTACAGAATGCATCTACGATATGCTGAGCATCATGGCCCGCGCCCGCTCCTGGGATGTAGACAACCTGAAACAAGGTCAGCAGATCCACTTCCTCATGGTAGATGCCGAACATGTGATCAACGAAAAGCTCATATACCGCGGCAAAGAAACGGTTGAAGCCAAGGACAAACATAAGTATCGCTGCCTCGTATTCTCCTTTTACGAAGACAAACCGGGCAAAGAGAAGAAGGAACTCATCCGCTTCTTCATTACCGACGATGACAACCACCTGCCCATTCGCCTGGACATGACCCTCAACTTCGGCTCTGCCAAAGCCTTTATGAGCTCCGTAAAGAACCTCCGTTACCCGCTGACCAGCAGGGTAAAGTAAGCCTATCCTCCTCTCACCCATCCTTCCGCTTCATATATTCATACCCGAAGTGGCAATACAGGCATTTTCGCTTCTCGCAATACTCGCGGGTGAGCTGGATAAGCGCTTGGCTATCCGCCGCATGTTCAGCACGTACGCCTGCGGCACGCCACTGGCGGATGATGTAATTCTCCTCCGGAACAGTTTCTTCCAGAAAACGGGTGGCACGCTCTTTCAAGACTTCATTCCCCCGGTGGATACCATAGGCGTAAAGGAAGGGAACAACCGTATTTATCAACAGCAGGCGAAGCGAGGACAGACTCATGCGGCGCTCGGCCGGAGGTGTTTCACGCCCAAACAGCAAATGGTTCTGCCAATAGCCTGTGGCATGAATCTGGAGCAACTCAAAGATCTGCATCGGCTCCTCCGCTTCCATCAACAAAGAGAAAAGAGCCGGACGGGCATGGTACAAAGCAGCCAGCTGGGCGATGCGGATATGCGGAAAGTTGCCCGGACGCATACGCAGCAACTTGCACATAGAATCGGTAGATGAAAGGCAGAACTTATGCCGCAGAAACTGATACTCCTGTTGCAGGCTGCGAGTATACTCATCGGGCATATCTCCCGCCAACAGGCCGGCCTGTCCAAAGAAGAGCGCCTCAATCTGCAATAAGCTATCCCTGTGCTTAGCCAGGACAGAGAGCGGAATACGGACAGCCCAGCGCTCGAAAGCGTCACTGTTCACTCCGAAGCCAAAGTTGCGCGCAAGTGTAATGAAGAAAGCGGTTTCCCAATCGTGTGCAGAGCCTTCTAACCGAGCACCAATAGCGGCCGTCTTTTGTTGAAAGCGCTCAAAGACAAGGGCCGACATCCAGCCATGCACCTTTAACTTTGGCAAAGTAGGAAGTACAGAGATACAGGAGGGGGTACGAATGGCAGCCTTCAATGATTCATAATTGCTCCTGACATAGGACGGGATGGTAAGCTGCAACTGTGGAATCACTTCGCCTGTAGAGCGTGGTACTACAGCATCCTCCTCTCCCACTACATGCAGAATGATGGAATCATAGGCATGATCTGTCTCGTGTTTATGCAGCCACCAGTCGGACGCCCGGGTATGCACTTCCACATTGCCAACCCACATTGTTCCGTCGATCCGGACTTTCGCATTGAAGAAATCGGGCCCCGCATTCCGGTTCAGCAAGCCCGGGTCAATCACTTCAAGCGGTAGCCCGGTGGTTGTAAATAAGCCCGATAATGGGAATAGTTTATGCCCCCATACATAATGAAGCAATCTTTCCATAGTATATTGATTGTTAGGTTTGTTCGCCAAAAGTACATTATTTGCAGTAAAAAACAGTATCTTTGCGAAAAATAATCGTAGAAATTCACTATGGAGTCCTCTAAGAACACTCAAGATACCTCAACCTCCAGCTCCAAAAAAGGAGGTTTTCGCAAAAGTTTGATCAAGTGCTGCATCGCTTTAGTTCTGTACGTCATTTTCCTTATCTGGGTAAAGAGCTGGCTAGGCATCCTCCTTATTCCCGTCATTTTTGATGCGTATATCACCAAGAAGATCCCTTGGACTTGGTGGAAGAAGAGCAAAAACCCTATGATACATACCGTTATGGGGTGGGTGGATGCCATTCTCTTTGCTTTGATCGCCGTGTACTTTGTGAACATTTATCTTTTTCAGAACTATCAGATCCCCTCTTCCTCTCTGGAGAAATCATTGCTGGTGGGCGATTACCTCTTTGTGAGTAAGATGAGCTACGGCCCCCGCGTGCCGAATACCCCCCTGTCTATGCCATTGACCCAGCATACTCTGCCTGTATTCGACTGCAAGTCGTACCTGGAAACTCCTCAATGGCCGTACAAGCGTGTAGCCGGATTCGGCACACCGCAGCGAGGCGATATCGTGGTGTTCAACTTCCCCGCCGGCGATACTGTGGCGCTGGGATATCAGCAACAGGACTTCTATTCCCTGTGCTACGAAGCCGGGCGTCTCATCTATAGCCATCCTATTGAGATGGACAGCCTTACTCCTGCCGAACAACGCCAGGCATATAACTTCCTGTATTCCATCGGACGGAAGTTTATCTCGGAGAAACCGGAATTCGGCGACATAGTAACCCGCCCCGTAGACCGTCGTGAGAATTACGTAAAACGCTGCATCGCCATCCCCGGTGACGAGCTGAAGATCGTAGAAGGACAAGTGTATATCAACGGAAAAGTACAGAAAAATCCGGATGAAATGCAGTTCTCCTACCGCGTATATACCAACGGACTCATCCCCGAAGGAACCCTTCGCGACTTGCATATCAGCCTGGAAGATGCGGCCAACTACAACCCACAGCAATCCATGTACGTATTGCCCCTGACAGTAAAGAGCCGGGATGCCCTAAGGAATATGACGCAACTGGTCAAGAGGGTATCGCGCCTGACCGATGCGGATGATGGCGGCATGGTATATCCTCAAAACCTGTATTCGCATTGGAAACGTGATAATTATGGTCCCATCTGGATTCCTAAGAAGGGAGAAAAGATCGATCTTTCTTTCAAGAACCTGGCCATCTACGAACGCTGCATCACTGCCTATGAAGGCAACAAGCTAGAGGTGAAGGGCGAAGAGATACTCATCAACGGCACCCCTGCCACTAGCTATACCTTCCAAATGGATTATTACTGGATGATGGGCGACAACCGTCATAACTCACTCGACTCCCGCTATTGGGGTTTCGTGCCGGAAGATCACGTCGTGGGTAAACCCATCGTGGTGTGGATGTCCTTAGACAAAGACCGCACCTTTTTTGACGGCAAGATTCGCTGGGATCGCTTCTTCAAATGGGTGGCCAATATTAACTGATAAAGTTGTACGCGGATGAATAAACGAACAAGGAGCTTCTTACTATGGATGTATGCACTGCTGGCTGCATTGCTGGTAGTCATTTTGCTTCGCATGTTCGTATGCACCACCTGCATAATGCCCTCTGGTGAGATCTTGTTCATCAACAAATGGAGCTACGGCCTGCGCAGCCCTCTGCCCTCCTATTTCGGCTACCACAGATGGCTGCCACAACCGGTACAGAAGGGAGATCTGGCAGCCTTTGACAACCCCATGGAAGATGCACCACCGGAGTTTCGTCAGCTCTACGTATGTCGTTGCATTGCTCCGGCAGGAGACAGCATCCAAGTCTCCGGAACTCCTTTTCGCATTCCCCGAAAAGGCAATCGTATTGCCGTAACCGCGGGGAACAAGCACATACTCCACGAAGCCATCAAACAACACGAAGGCCGACAAGCCCTTATCGGTACGGAAGGGACACTCTATATCGACGGTTCTCCTGCTACACACTATACCTTTACCCGCAATTATTGCTGGATGGAAAACGACAAAGACAGCACAGTACTCGACTCCCGCTACTTCGGCCTCGTCCCCGAAGAGCTCCTCATCGGGAAGGTCTTCTACTCCATGCCAAACCCCTTACAATCAATCACAACTCTCTTTAAGAAGTAGCATAGCGCGCCTCCTCCTCCCTTAAAATGCCTATCCTTATTATAAGGTATTCATCGGATTCTTTTACCTAGAAAAGAGGATTGTGGGAGGATCTGTTTCGGAATAACTTTGCACCCAGCTTTACAAGAGTTATAAACGAAATAAATACCCCAATATGAGTTTAAGCAAAATACTCCTTACTCTTACCCTCCTCATATTTATATCCCCCCAGTTTCTATCGGCCAAAGAGATACTTGTAAAGGTATCGGGTATGGTGACCGACCACACACAGCAATGTATTGAATATGCCTATGTACAATTAGAAGGTACCCAATACATGGTAATTACAAATGAAACGGGTGAATATGAGATCCAGGCGCCTGCCGGAAAATACAATCTGATAGTGACAGCCAGCGGACACAAGACTATTGCCCAAACCATCATTCTGAAAGTAGGAGAAGACCTGACAGTAAACCTGAAAGCAGAGGCTGAAGCAAGTGCCCTGAACGAGGTGGTAATAACCGGAAAATCAAATGTGCAGAAGATCAACCAGTCAGCATACAATGTAGTAGCCATAGATACCCGAAAACTACATAACACCACGCTTGACATCAGCCATGCCCTTGACCGTATTTCAGGAGTAAGGATACGTGAAAGCGGCGGTCTTGGCTCGCAGTCCTCATTCTCACTGAATGGGTTTACCGGCAGGCAGGTTCGCTTCTTTATTGACGGAGTACCTATGGAAAGCTTTGGTTCCTCCTTCCAGATCAACAACATTCCCATCAACCTGGCTGAGCGCATTGAGGTATACAAAGGCGTAGTGCCTATCTCTTTCGGAGCGGATGCCCTAGGTGGAGCGGTAAACATTGTAACAACCAAACAAACAGGCAAGTACTTAGATGCCTCCTACTCATACGGTTCATTCAACACCCATAAGTCGTACATCAATATGGGCTACACCGCCAAATCCGGATTTACCGTGCAACTGAATGCATATCAGAACTATTCAGACAACGACTATCAGATCACGACTGATGTGGTGAATCTCCAAACTGGTGTCCACTCAGATGAGACAAAGGTAAAGCGCTTCCACGATACCTATCACAATGAAACCGCCATCTTCAATATCGGAATAGTAGGCAAGAAGTATGCAGACAGATTGTTAGTGGGAGTTATCCTGGGAAAAAACAAAGCTGACATTCAAACCGGAGCACGTATGAGGGAATTTGTGTATGGAATGCGCTTTAAGCAAGGAAGTACCGTTATGCCCACTCTGCAATATTCAAAGAAAGACTTGGGATTAAAAGGATTGGATGTCGTTTTGACCGGAAACTTCAACTTTGGCTACGACCAGGTAGTGGACACCGCAGCCCGGCAGTACAACTGGTTGGGAGAGTACATAACAAAGCCACACCCTGGAAGCGAAAGAACCCGTACCATGGAGAAAAGTAAAGATAACTTGGGTGTGTTTACTGGAAATATCAATTACAGGATAGGTAGCAAACACATCTTCTCACTGAATAATGTGTTTAACACTGCTGATCGCAAAACCAAGAATGAAATAGATCCTGTGAACAAGAAATACCAACAACCGAAGATCTTAAACAAGAACATCATAGGACTGGGGTATAAGTTTGACTACAGCGATGCCTGGAGCACCTCCATATTCGCCAAACAGTACCATCAGAAGACTACCTATTCCAAACAAGAAACCGGCCCCGGCGGATGGGGTGATTATATCTATATTGAAACAGATAATTTTCACGACATCTGGGGATATGGAATTGCCTCCACCTATTTTCTGAACAATGACCTGCAATTCAAGGCATCCTTTGAGAAGGGTATCCGAATGCCCGACCACTCAGAACTCTTTGGAAGGGAAGGGGATAATCTGGAAGGAAACCCGACCTTGGATCCCGAAACCAGCTACAATGTAAACCTTGGCATCACTTATTCAACTAAGTTCAATGCCGCGCATGGCCTAATCTTTGACGGAGCATTTCTATACAGAGATACCCGCGATTTTATAAAGACTAAACTCAACGACAATCAAACACATATGGTGACGGAAAATATAGGCAAGGTCAAAAATACAGGCTTCAATGGAGAAGTCAGGTATACCTACAAAAAACTCCTGGAAACCTCATTGAATATGACTTATCAGAATCTCAGAGATGACTCTAAATACGAAACCAATGAAGGAGTACAGAAAGAGAATACAACTTACAAAGACCGTGTACCCAATATGCCCTATCTTTTTGGGAATTTGGGTTGCGACCTGCACCTGCACAACCTGATAAAGAAAGGGAATACACTAAACATCAGCTATAATATCCTATATGTACATGAGTACTATCTACGTTGGCCGGCTGATGGACAATCTTCTTCAAAAGACAACATCCCAAGCCAGCTTACCAATGACATTAGTGCCACTTACTCCATGAAAAACGGGAGGTACAATGTATCACTTGAATGCCGGAACATCTTTAATGAAGATGTATATGACAATTTCAGCTTACAAAAACCAGGCAGAAGTTTTGCTGCCAAATTTAGATATTTCATCAATAGTCATTAAACATTTTAGAATTATGAAAACAAGAAAATTACACACTTTAGCCTTGTGTGCATTAAGCGCATGTACATTCACTTCCTGCGATGAAGAAAATGACCTGCCGGTAATGAAAGGGGCACCCTATATTGTCGTAGCCACACCCAGCGGCAGCTTGGGTGAAGGGGCCGATTATATACTCCAGTCAAAAACCTTATCCAGTGACACCGTAACTATTAAGGGGGCAGGTATTGAACAGGACGGATACCGGTATTACGCCTTTAACAACAACAAAGTGTTCAGTATACTGTACGGACAAGGCAACCCAGGCGACGTAGTAGTGTATAACCTCAACTCAGAAGGAACCCTGCAGCATGTAGGAACTGTAAATACACCTTCGGTTCAGGTCTTTGGTAATTATAACAAAGAGTTGATCCTGATTCGCTCTCCCCGCTCGGGCGATGAGAATGCCACCATACTCAGGATCAATACAGATAATCCGCAAATTACAGATACCAAGTACCTCAACGTAGTAAATCTTGCCGATAACGGAGAAAGAGCACACTTCACCGGAGTATTCCAGGTAGGCAACAAATTATATGCACCCTATTACTGCATCAAAGGAGTAACGGGGCAGGTATTCAACTCTGATTACTCAGATAGTACCTGGATAGCCGTGCTCTCCTATCCTGACATGACGTTGGAGAAGGTGATCAAGGATAACAGAACCAGCTACATCGGTTACTACTTTGCCCAATGTGGACTGGAGCAGATAGAAAACGGGGATGTATACGCATTCTCCACAGCTACGCTAGGTGGAAGTGGAGTCGTTCCGTCTACCAAACCTTCCGCAGCCATCCGCATCAAGAATGGTGAAACAGAGTTTGACCAAAGCTACTTCTTCAATATACAGGAGAAATCAGGAGGCTATCACTTGTACAATGCATACTACGTAGGCAATAACAAGTTCTTCCTGAGAATGTTTGCCGAGAAGAACAATACGGACAATCCAACGAATAGCAAGTTTGCCATCGTAGATATTGTTACCCAGTCATTTACATGGGTTACAGGTATGCCTGCAGCTGAAGATATCACCTTCATCGGCCGCCTGCCTCACATTGAGAAGGGAAGTTCCATCTCATGGGGTATCACTACCAAGCAGGAACTACCTTATGTGTATACCGTAGATATCGCTACAGCTACAGCCAAGAAAGGCTTAAGCGTCATAGCAGGAAGCGTCACTGCACTGGGAAAACTTAGCTATTAAGAAGTTATAAATAGGGCTGCATCAAAAGTTGCCATAAGTTTGCAAAGCCGACTTGGGGTACAGCCCTACATTATTGTATATGATCAGAGTAAAAAGAATAGCCTGTCAGTTGCATCTGTGGATAGGAATGTTATCAGGCCTCATCGTGGTGGTGGTATGCCTTACCGGAGCGATCTGGGCTTTAAAAATTCACAACTGGATAGATACTGATGAAGTGGCTGAAACAGAGATCCGCGAAACAGACAAGCCTTTGCTCAAGCCTTCTCAAATTATCGCAGTCACACAGGATGAGTTAAGCACAACTCCCACCTATATCACTTATACAAAGAACGGCCCTGCCAGCATCGGCTCATACAGCCGGAAGTCCAGAGAGTCCATCCTGTTGAATCCTTATACGGGAGAAGTACTTTCCAGCAATAAACCGGGAAAAGAGGAAGCATTTGATTTCTGGCTCTTTATACGTCGCGGGCATCGTTTCTTATGGCTTCCTACTGAGGTGGGACGGCCGGTTGTAAACTACGGAACGCTGTGCTTTGTTGGGGTGCTTATTACAGGCTTGGTATTCTGGTTCCCCAAATCTAGAAAAGAAATACGAAGGAAGCTTTGGTTCAGATGGGGGACACGCACCAATAGTTGGCGGAAAATATTCGATCTACATACGGTACTTGGCCTGTACACCAGCCTCTTCCTTATCGCTATATCCCTGACAGGGATGGTATGGGGAATTGAATGGTGGTCAAAAGGTGTATATAAAATAACCACCGGAGGCAGGAAACTCCCCAAGCGAGACATGCTTTGTTCCGACACCCTATTCACAAATGCTGCACACACGCCGGAACAAGCCGTTGATTTCCTCTTTGAAAAAGCAAGAAGGGAAAATCCGAATGCCTACTCAATACACATTGGACTGCCTGATACTTTAGACAAAGCTTCCGTGATAAACGTTACCGTAGCCCCAGAAAAAGGAGTATACTACAACTCTGACAGGTACAGTTTCGACCGCTACAGTCTGAAAGAAATACCCTCCAAAAGCCCCTACAGCGGAACGTATGCTGATGCATCTTGGGCCGACAAGCTGCGCCGTATGAACTATGAGATACACATCGGTTCCATCTGGGGTACTCCCGGTAAGATTCTGATGTTCTTTGCAGCATTGTTCGGAGCCAGCCTCCCCCTTACAGGCTTTTATCTGTTTTTCAAGAAAAGACACAAGCACAGAAAGAAGGCATGACAAACACTTTCTAAGAGAGCACTAAAAAAGGACGCTATCCACAGCGTCCTTTTTATTGGTCAGTACTTTGAAATTTTAGAGAGAATTGAAACTTCACAGCTTCAAGTTGTTTTAAGTAAAGCTACTAACTTATTGTTTTAAAAGCAAATAAAAAAATGTCTCTTTTATTCCGTGGGGACTTTCTCTTCGAGCACTCTTTGGGAGGCTTTGAGGCTGTCGGCCATGGAAACGTGTTTATCCACCGTAGCGGGCTGGGAAGCCAGTTGAGGGTCATTGGTACCCTGCACAGTTTCGTATCCTGCTACATTTCCCGAGGTGGAGAACATTTGCTGAGCTACGCCGCTCAACAGGCACAATACTGCCACTGCGGCCGCTGCTTTCATCAAACCTGAGAAGCGCGATATCACAGTGATACGCTGTGCCTTCACCACCGGGGTATGGATGGCAGCCAATACCTTTGCATCAAAGTCTTCACTCAGACACTCCGCTTTGTGCTGCTCTTTCTGATACATAAACAAGGAGCGGTACTTCAACAAGTGTGCCGGTATCTCCGCTTGTGCGAAGAAACTGCGCAGGATTTGTTCCTCTTCCAAGGTTGTCAGGCAATCCCAGTAGCGCTCCAGCAGTTGTTCAATGTACTTATAATCCATAGTTTTCTATATCAGTAAACCGTTGTTTAATTCTTTGCCTGGCCCGAAACAGATTTACTTTTACTTGTTCCTCTGTGATCTGCAGCGCTTCGGCAATCTCCTTGTAACTCTTCCCTTCCATATCACGGAGCTGGATAATGAGCCTTTGTTTCTCGGGCAATTCATCAATCAGGCTACGTACGATGGCCAGACTTTCATCGGCAACCATCTTTTCGTAAGGGCCGGATGTTTGAAAACTCTCGATCCGTTCGGGGGTTAGCTCTGCATGTTGTGCCTCTTTCTTTTGGCTCCGGTCTATGGCCAGATTCCTACAGATTGTCAAGCACATGGCTTCGATTGAGTCAATCTCCGGCCATTCATCACGCTTATCCCAGATGCGGATCATGGTATCCTGCACAATATCTTCCGCCTCGGCGCTGTCCAGCGTAATTCTGAGCGCCAATCTGAAGAGTTTATCCTTCAGCGGTAAGATAGCGTTTCGGAACGCTTTTTCTTGCATCTCTGTACTCATGACGGGTGAACGGGAGAAAAGTTACAGCGGGAAAGAATAAAAGAGTGGTTTTCTTTGCTTTTTAACCTTCAATAACAGTACCAGCATTGCGATCAGCAATCGCAGAAGCCTGTGTAATAACCACTTGCTTCACGCCTTGCGCCAGTGCAGCAAATGAGTTTTCCAGCTTGGGTATCATACCTCCCTGGATGGTGCCATCGGCGGTGAGGGCTTCAAACTCGGCATGGGTGATGTGTGGGATCACGCTATCGTCCTCGTTCTCATTGCGAAGCACGCCTTTCTTCTCGAAGCAAAACACAAGGGTCACTTCAAACTCGGCAGCCAGGGCCTTAGCTGTTTCACCTGCAATGGTATCGGCATTGGTATTCAGCAGGTGACCTTCCCCATCGTGTGTAAGCGGAGCCATCACAGGCACAATGCCTTTCCGGATCAGATCAGCCAAGAGGGGAGCATTGACGCGCTGCACATCGCCCACGTACCCATAATCGACATCTTTCACAGGGCGTTTGACGGAACGGATCACGTCCATATCAGCACCCGTAAAACCCATCGCATTCAGCCCGCGTGCCTGGAGGTTGGCCACAAGATCCTTGTTGACAAGACCTCCATACACCATAGTCACCACGCGAAGCATATCGGCATCCGTCACACGGCGGCCGTTCACCATTTTGGTTTCAATGCCCAACTGGGCAGCGATGCGGGTAGCCGAACGGCCTCCGCCATGTACCAAGAGTTTATGGCCTTCGAGAGAGGAGAAATCGTTAAGCAACTGTTGCAGAGAAGCTTCTTCCTCTACGATCTTACCACCCACCTTGATGATTGTAAGTTTTTCCATAATTGCGTAAGGGGCAGATGGTGTCCGCCCGTTTTTAGATATATATAAAATAGGTTGTGGGCAGATTACATCCACCCACAACTGTTATTCCAAATAGGTATAGCCGTACAGACCGGAGCGATAGTTGCTCAAGAATTCCTTCCCTTCATCCACGGAGATGCGGCCTTCTTTCACGGATTTCGTCACCCAGGTTTCGAGGGTACGCACCAGCTTCTTGGGGTTATACTGTACGTAATCCAGCACCTCGGCCACGGTTTCGCCATCAATAATCTGATCGATGGAATAGCCCTTTTCATTTACGGTGATGTGCACGGCATTCGTATCTCCGAAGAGGTTGTGCATATCGCCCAATATCTCCTGATAGGCTCCCACCAGAAAGACACCAAGGTAGTACCCTTCCTTAGACTTGAAGGGATGCACAGGCAGGTAATGGCCCACACCGCGGGGGGAGATGAAGTTGGCAATCTTCCCGTCCGAGTCGCAGGTTATATCCTGAAGCGTGGCCAGGCGGCTGGGGCGTTCGTCCAAGCGACCGAGCGGCATGATGGGGAAGATTTGGTCGATAGCCCAGGAGTCGGGCAAAGACTGGAAGAGTGAGAAGTTACAGAAATATTTATCAGCCAGCAGCTTAGAGAGCGACCGAAACTCCTCGGGTACATGTTTCAGGCTGGAGGCTATTTGATGAATCTCACGGGTGATAGACCAATAAAGGCGCTCTATCTGTGCACGGGTTTTCAGGTCTACGATACCGTGGCTGAACAGATCCAGTGCTTCTTCACGGATCTGCTGGGCATCGTGCCAGAATTCTAGCATCTTGTTCTGGTTCAGCGAGTCGTATATCTTATAGAGTTCCCTCACCAGTTCGTGGTCTTCTTCGGTGACAGTCATAGTGTCATCGTCCCATTCGGGCAAGGTACCGGTTTCCAGCACTTCAAGCACCAGTACGGAGTGGTGGGCGGTCAGTGAACGTCCGCTCTCAGTGATGATATTGGGATGGGGGATACCGTTCTTATCGCTGACATCTACCATGGTAAAGATTGAGTCGTTCACGTACTCCTGAATGGAATAATTGACACTGCTCTCACTGTTGGCCGAGCGGGTACCGTCATAGTCCACGCCAAGGCCGCCGCCAATATCCACAAAGCTCACATTAAAGCCCATGGCATGCAGCTGCACGTAGAACTGCGAAGCTTCGCGCAGGGCAGTCTTGATGCGGCGTATCTTTGTGATCTGGCTGCCGATATGGAAATGGATCAGTTTGAGGCAATCCTTCATATCATTGCGTTCCAGATAGTCGAGCGCTTCGAGCAACTCGCTGGAGGTAAGTCCGAACTTGCTGGCATCGCCGCCAGACTCTTCCCACTTGCCGCTTCCGGAAGAAGCCAGTTTGATGCGGATACCGATATTAGGGTTCACCTTGAGGCGTTTGGCCACGCGTGCGATGAGCCTCAGCTCGTTGGGCTTTTCGGCTACCAGGAAGATGCGTTTCCCCATCTTCTGGGCAAGTAATGCCAGTTCTACGTAGTTTTCATCCTTGTATCCGTTGCATATAATGATTGAATCAGAATCGGTATTTACGGCAATCACCGCATGAAGCTCGGGCTTGGAGCCGGCTTCAAGGCCCAGGTTGAATTTCTTACCGTGGCTGATGATTTCCTCTACCACGGGGCGCATCTGGTTCACCTTGATGGGATATACAATGAAGTTTTCACCCTTGTACCCATACTCTTTTGAAGCGATATCAAAACAGTTGGACACTTTCTCGATCCGGTTATCCAGGATATCAGGGAAACGCAACAACGTGGGCATTGCCACATCACGCAGGGCCAGTTCATCCACCAGTTCGCGGAGGTCGATCTCTACCGAGTTCTTGCGGGGAGTTACCACCACGTGTCCTTTGGGATTTATCTTGAAGTAGGATGTGCCCCATCCTGTAATGTTGTAAAGCTCTTCCGAGTCTTCAATACGCCATTTTCTCATTTCTATTGTTCGAATCTATAAATAACTGTTAGGGGGTACAAAAGTAATTATTTCTCTATCAGCCTACAAAGAATGTGGGGATTAAATGCAGAGTAGTTTCCGAAACGCAGCTACAGAGCGTGTAATTTGCGTCTTATCTTCCAGATTGTCAGCCCGAAAATGGTGACGAGCCTGACTGTAAAAGGGCATCCGTTGCTGCAAGGCGACGTGGATAAAATCCTTCAGTTGTTCATCCGTCTTATTCATCAGAATGGGGCGGGTCTGCTTGGCTTCACGAAGGCGCAGAAACAGCACCTCCGTAGTCACATCCAGAAACACCGTTTCGCCCATCTGGTTCATATAATCCATATTGTTGTAAAAACAGGGAGCCCCTCCGCCTGTGGCCACTATTACGTTCTCAAATTCACCAATCTCACGAAGCACATGTTGCTCAATCATACGGAAGCCATCCTCGCCGCGCTCCACAAAAAGCTCACGCACGGTTTTGTGGTAACGCTGTTCGATATACCAGTCCATATCAATAAACTCCATGCCCAGCTCTTGTGCAAGCGCCACGCCGAGCGTAGTCTTACCAGCACCCATGTAGCCAATCAGAAAGATTCTTCTCATTCCTGCGGTTCTTCTCAGCCTTTGTGGCGATTCATACGTTTGCGGCGAAATTCAGCTTTCATCTTCGCAGCTCCGGAGCCATGGGCACCTTTTATGTAGGATGTTTTCTTAGCCTTGGTCTTCACACCTGGCTTCTGCTTATCCTCGGACGAGGAGGCTTTCTTGAAAACAAGACCTTCGGTTATCGCTTTTTCTATACTCATTTCTTCGGGTTTGAAGGGGTTATCGTTCGCTTTTCCGGGTGCAAAGATACTAAAATGGGAGATTATTCTTACCTTTGCCCGTTAAGAAACCGGGATATTATGGCCAAAAAGGAACGATATTATGTAGTTTGGGAGGGAGTTACCCCCGGAGTGTACACTTCGTGGACCGACTGCCAGTTGCAAACCAAGGGATACAAAGCGGCAAAATATAAATCCTTTTCCACCCTTGAGGAAGCTACGGAAGCCTATCATTCCGGCCCACAGGTGCAATTCACCCCGGCTACTTCTGTGGCTGCTCCTCCGTCCGCGCCCACTCCCCCTACCCTTGCCACCGGCGGATCTCCACTTCATACCCAGCTCATCGGAAAAAGGATGCGTCACTTCCCTGCCATCGTGAAGATGCAGAGCCTGGCCGTAGATGCCGCCTGCAGCGGAAACCCCGGCAAGATGGAGTATCGCGGTGTGTATCTGGCCGACGGACAAGAGAAGTTTCACTTCGGCCCCATGCTGGGCACCAACAATATCGGCGAGTTCCTGGCCATTGTGCACGGCCTGGCCCTGCTCAAGCAAAAGAATCTGGACATGCCCCTCTACACTGACAGCCAGACGGCCATTAGCTGGATCAAGCAAAAAAAATGCAAAACGCTGCTTACCCGCACCTCTAAAACGGAGGAACTCTTCCAATACATCGAGCGCGCCGAGGCCTGGCTCAAAAACAACACCTATACCACCCTCATCCTGAAATGGGACACCAAAGCCTGGGGGGAGATACCGGCCGATTTCGGACGGAAGTAAGCTTTTTCATATTGGTCTGAGTTCAAAGAGAATGATATCACATCTCTGTGGGAGTACTCCGCAGGGATGGATTGCCAGTTTTCACGCCCAAGGAAAACGCATTATAAATGCTACATATTTGTGAGCCTATATTGGTGTATCCAAAACCGCGGATGCGGTTCCAGGTTAATAATCGCATATTTACAATGAGTTTTCCTTGTTTTCTGCGCAAAAAGAAAGCTTTTCACCCACGTGAGGAAAGCTTTTTACCCAGGTGAAAAGAGCTTTGCACCTACGTGAAAAGAACTCCTCACCCGGGTGAAAAGGTTAAAGAAAGCCGTCGTTCCGGTTAACCAGGCACTTATGCCCTTCTTCTTTCCAAGCTATTCCGGTGCTTGCCAAAACCAGACATCATCATAAGTCAGGGTGTACCCTTTCATTTGAAAGCCCAATGGGGAAAGCACCACAACAGGCGAGTTCTTTCCACCTTTGCCTTCCGTTTCATATACGCTGGCCAGGTGTGCGGAAATAAGATAGAGATTTTTGGCCATGTAGTGATCCAGATACCATTCCTTCGTTTCCGGCTGTTGATTGCAGTTTGCATCCTCATTCAGCATCAATGGCAACCCTTTGACAAGTCGTTTGCGGACCTCGCCCGGATGTAGTAACAGTCCGTTTTCATCCGAAACATAGGCAGCAAAGGAGGGATCCATCCAGACCCACTTTCGCAACGTACGGCTCCACACCACATTGATCACATGGCAATCGGGATCGGTATCATAGTTTTTGGACTGGCAGATCAGGAAGCGGGACTGAAAGCCTGCCGCCAGATAAATCTCATTCAATATCATGGCCAGGAAACGACAATTGTACCCTTTGTTCTCGCGCTGAGCAAGTTCATAGAGGTCAATGGCATTGTAACGACAGTCCGGCCACAGCATATTGCTAGTGTGCCGAATGGTGTTATGAAGCCAGTACATCAGGTTTTTGATGCGGGAAAGTTCATCGCCCGGGCCGGCGATGCTGTCCAGATTGAAGTATTCCCGGACTCGTATCAGATTCTCCTCGGTCGGCAATGAATAAGTAAAGCCCGGTAGAGAACTTTCCATTCGCTCATAGGGAGCGGTCCTTTGCAGCAAATAAATATAGTCACCTCTCTCGCGGACAAGATTCCTCAGTGCAGCCAATTTTTCAGCCTCCACGAGAGAATCGAAATCAGTTCTCTGAAGTATACCCTTATAGTCGTCATAACCCATTTCTACTGCGGTTTCCAAATAATACAAGGTCTTTTCCTTTTCTTTCCGGGCGGCATAGGAACAGGCACCGTTGTAAAAGACAGTTGCTATCCAAGGTTTATTAAAAAAGCGGGGATCCTTTTGTTCTCTATAAATCAAAGCCATCTTTTCAAACATCCGCGGATAATCGAGTGTTGAATGGAGGGCTGTTTGTTCTTCAGGAAGCCCTTCGGGAAGATCACAAAAGAACCGGATATCCCGGTAGGTATAGTCTTTCAGCAACGGGCAATTCCGCGATTCAGACAAATCTGCGGACAGAACGAAGTCATGAAAAGTGACTGCCTCCAGCCGCTCACAATTGGAGGCCAGGGAAGGCATGTCAACAGTCAGTACGGGACCATAAAAGTCGATGTTTCGCAATTGGGGGCACCTGTCCACGGTTAAGCCGCGGATGGACAGTACATAACCATGTACTTCGATACGTTCCAATGAAGGCAAGTTCAGGATACTGTATGCGGAGATATGGTTCACCTGATTCAGGGAGAGGCGTTTCAGCGCATCGCATGCCTGGAAGCAGTTGCTTCTGATTTCCTGTATATGCGCAGGAAAGAGTACTTCTTGCAGTCCTTTGCAGCCATTGAAAGCCCAGGAATCGAGTACCGCATGCTCAGGCAATTGAATGTGTTTCAGACTGGAATATTCAAAAGCGCCGACTCCAATCGTATCGGTACGCACGGGTAACAGAACCTCTTCAATCCGGCAGTTCCGGAAAAGGAATTTGGGTATCGTATAAGCTCCGGTCGGATACCGGGCTCCGTCTTTAAGGATGTATGCTTCACCTCCCAAAGCGAAAGTAGCTTTCGAGAGATCGACCTTTTGCAGTTGTCCGCCGGTTGCCTTTTGGTTGAGGTCGCTGCCTGCCATTTCCCGCAGGAAACGCAGGTCGGTTCCATTTAAAGTTCCTTTCAGGGTGAGTTCAGTGATTTTGTTTTTCTTTTCAGGAGAGATCAGTGTGGGTAACATACCAGGTGTTCGTACTGTGACGGTTACTTTCCGTGCAGAAAGAGGATAAGCTAAAAAGAGAATTCCGCACAAGATTAAGATTGTTTTTCTTTTCATTGGACTTTGTATTTAAGGATCGAATTTCATTTGACTATTTTTCATGTTCCATATAACCAGACAAGCTTGTCTTTACACATGCTTAATCAAACAGTTGGCATTTTGCGAAGATAGGTATTTTTCCGTAAACTCAGTAGACAGGTGCCAACCTTCTTCTATACAAGTACCCGTTTTCCATCCCCGTTAGTGAAGAACAGCGAGGATGGAAAACGGAACAATCATTTACCTGAACTGCTTCGGCCAGATCAGGTTACGGTTGGCTTTCAGCGCTTTGTCGAACTCTTCAGCAGCTTTGGACCTATCTCCCTGGGCGTAATAAGTCAGACCACTCAGATAAAAGACCTGGGCCAGGCGCTGTGACTGGCTGCCATCCTCGCCAAACTTGGAGTACTCATCAATCAGGCTGTTGCTGGATAGCTGTTGCTCCACGTATTCCCGACAGGAAGCAATGAGCTTGTTGGCCTCATCAGTTTTACCCAGTTGTTGCAAAGAGAGGGTGCGGTATATATCCCGCTCCGAACGTCCTCCACGGGAACGTCCGCCTGAGGTTTCGGTGCCGGCCGATTTCTCAAAGCATTCCTGCGCTTTTGCAGTATTGCCCTGTTCCTTGCTGGCCAGGCCTATGTAATAATAGATCTTGGCGCCAGAGCGGCCGGTAGCCGGACGTCCTACTTCCAGATTTTCCGGATAGGTATCCGCCGTTTCAAACTCACGAACGGCCGCTTCGTATTTTTTTGTACGCAAGAGGGAGAGCCCTTTTAGCAGATGGGCGTCGACAAAGAGGTCGTGCACCTGGCCGCCTCCCTCCCACACATGGAAATGGCGCGTATCCAGGATACGGATGGCTTTGTCATACTGTCCTGTTTCATTATACAAGCCCAAGAGGCGGATCACCGCATCATCATGCTTCATCACGGTAGAAAGATGTTTCTGCATCCATGCCAAACGGTTAGTGGCAGGCTTCCCGGTACGCTGATACAGGGCATCCAGTTCAATGAGCGTACGGGGGTTAGAGGGATCGGCCTTCACAGACTTTTCATAGGCGGCAACGGCCTGCTCCATTTTTCCGTTGCGCTCATACGCAAAGCCGAGGTTGCGCTCCACTTGTCCCGATTTTGGATTCAGCAGTGCCGCCTGCTCCCAGGCAGAAACTGCCTCAGCCTTATGCTCCAAATAGTAGAGCAGATCTCCGTACAACTGGTACGCCTGTGCATCCCGGGCGTTCTCACGGATGGCGGTTTGCAGTATCTGCAATTCTTCCAGCCGGAAGGGGAAACAATATGCCGCGGGCTGCAAGCTGCCCTTGCGGAAGGACCCGGCCGACTGGCCGTCTCCCTTCAGCGAATGGTAATACCCGGCATAATAATAGATGAGCGGGAAGGAGGCATAAGGCGCTTCCAAGGTAACGGCCTCATCCAATAGAGCAATGGCCTCCTCATACGCGCCCAGACTGCCATAATCCACAGCCATCTCCAGCAATTCCTGCTGCTTGATAATATCCTGACCACGCGTATCATCGGCAGAAGAAAGGAATCGCGCCCCCTCTCCTTTGCAAAAGGACAACTCAGACAAGGCCCAGTAATCAAGCGGATCAATTTCGAGGACTTTGCGGAGCAAAGCGGTTGCAGCCTGAGTATCTCCAAGTTTACGCCGGATATAGGCCTGTACGGTCAATGCTTTGGTATGACGGGCATTGACATTCAACGAGGCTTCAATCATCCGGAGCGCCTCCTGATAATCACCAGCCACACAGCTTATCTGAGCCAATGAAAAGTAGGCGGGCGACTGGAATGTGGGGTACCACGTAGCTTTCCAGAAGCAATCCGAAGCCTCCTTCACACGACCGGTTTGCTGATACACCACGCCGAGATTGTAATATGCCTCCGGGTCTTTCGTGATGGTATAGTTCTGTGTCTGCCGCTGAATGGCGCGGAGGAAATGTTGTTCAGCCTCCTCCCATTTCCCCTGTCGTGCCAAGCGGATACCCACCACGGTATTTACCCGTGAATCCAGGGAGTCGCGGCGGAGGGCTTCTCCGTAATACTCCATCGGGTTGAGGCGGGCATTGTGAAACTGTTCAATGCGCAGCCCGGCCTGATACAATTCTTCTATCGTCCCGAAGTCTTTGGGAGATTTCACCGGGCTCACTACCTCAGGCATGGGATCTTCCTTGAGCCGAACGGGGGAATAGGCGATGAGCTCTTTCCCGCTGCGGTCATACAAAGCGGCAGTCAGGCGGTCATTGTCTGTGGAATCAGGTATGGGGAACTGCAGGGTAAACGGTGTATCCGGATCAATGGTAACCACGCGTTCCAAGAGTACCTTGGAGCCATTCTTTACCACCACCTTTGCATCATTGAACAGCGCAGTGGTGTTATAGCCCACAAACAGGCTATCCGGAGCTACACGATCCAGGTTAAGCGCCGCATCGTAATTCGCCGCTTTTACATCTTTTATATCACGAATGGGGTACCAGAACTGGCTGAACTCACGCACCTCGCCCGGGCCGATCCAGCTGTAATCGGGCTGATTGTCGGAGTATGCGCCCACCATCAGTTCCAGATAGGGTCCGTCATTGTCGGAAAGCATCTTGTCCCACATCTGCGCACTGGGGTTATTGCCCCACAGGAAGAACTTCTTTCCATTTACAATATGGTGATTGGCCACGTGTACCGTCCCGGCATTCTTTCCATGATCATACCCTGCCAGGAAATCATCTTCGAAGTTCCAGGCAAAGATAGAACGCGAGCTTCCGGTAAAGTTCTTCCATCGGGCCAAGTCTTCCATCCGCCCGGAGCCGCGGCTGATCTCACCCATCGGCCACGGTGTAAAGGCTACCTTGGAATGATCCGTTCCGTACTCTGTGGAAGGCGGGAAGATCACCTCATAATCCGGACCGCAATGTACCGATACATTCGCCCAGTACAGCATCGACTGGACAAACGGGCTGCGGTTCATAATACGTACCTTCGCCTCTACATACGAGCGGTCAGGATGCACTGTTACACCTATCGACCATTTAAAACGATGGCGCAGTTCAGTTTCGCCCACCCATATCGTTTTGCTGCCATCCGCATTCTCTTCCAATGTATAATCAATATCCATGTAACTGGACGGACGGTGATGGTGCGGAAAGTTCCACTCCACTCCGCCCGACAGCCAGGCGCCGAGCATACCGATCAGTGCCGGCTTGATGCCCGTCTGCCGGTAAAAGAAATCATAACCTGTCTTCTTGTCGGTAGCTGAAAAGATTCGTCCGCCCATTTCCGGGAGCACGCATACATCCAGCCACTTATTCTCCAGATACAAGCCTTTGTAGCTTTTATCCGTCTTTTGGTCGGTCAGTATATCATAAAGGGGATAGGGATAGATATGCCCTTGGGCACCTTGATAAGTACGCCCGGTATAGAAGATCGGATTCACATCCGGCGCACCAATTTCATACGTGGGCAGTGTAAGCGCCCGTTTCTCCATCTTTACATCTTGCGCAGCAGCATGCCACGCCATCAGGCTTCCCGCAAGAAGCGCTACATAATGAGTTGGTTTCATGGTTATATTCCTTTTCGGTTTTCTGCTTCCAATTCCATGCATCTTTCAGGTGAGTGCATGTGACCGCTGCGGCAAATATACAATATTCCGCGCAAAAGGAACTCTTTACCAATAAAATAGAGAGAAAATTTTATAGATTCATCAACGCCTGAAAGGTGGTATCAATGACTTTCATCATTTTAGGGATGTCAAGTGTCTCCATCCGGTCCGTAGTTTGATGATAGTTTCGGTTCCGATAAAAAGCGGTATTCGTCACCATCAGCGCGTCATAGCCAAACTTCCAATAATTTAGATGGTCAGAGAAATCCACTCCCGGCAACTTCGAAGGAGCTTTCAGGCTGTGCGTATCTACGGTAGCCAGATCCTTAAATCCCTTGGAGAACTTCTTCACGAACTCTCCTGAGCCAGTCTTCTTAGCCAGCAGAATATAATTACCTTTAGTCCCATAAGCCACTTTCATCGCTTTAACCGGATAAGACTGAGATTTGGAGCGATCATCAAAATAACCGATCATCTCCAGCACAACCATTCCGTATACCGGAGTTCCGGCCTCATAAAGGGAGTGGGCATGCACATAACTTCCCATATGCTCAGTCCGGAAATAAGGAGGTTCTTCAAGAGAGTAAGCCACCATCTCAATGGGATATGCCAGTTTCTTGCCGGACAGCAGGCGAGCAATTTCCAACAAACCTACAACTCCGCTCGCATTGTCATCAGCCCCCTCTTGGTTTCCACATACATCATAATGTGCTCCAATCACGACACGAGGCTTCTTACTTTCGCTTCCAAAGCGACAAATCACATTCCTATACGTCCTTCCGCCCGCCTGATAAGGCTGGAAATAAACGGTATCAGCATATTGTTGGAAGACAGAGAAAATGTAATCTGCTGTTTGATCCAGCAACCGTGTGTTTTGGTAATTCCGATAACCTTCTGTTTTTGTCAGGGCAGTAAGGTGCTTTACAATAAGCAGACTGTCTGATTGAGCAGTGGCCTCTTTATGAGAACTATTCCAGGCTCCGACTGCTAACAGAAAACAGACTCCAAGCAAGGATAACAGGATTTTCTTCATGATACATGCGAGTCCGTATTCAACCGAATCTCCGTGCCTGCATTCGAGAGCTGAATGAGGCGACGTTTGAAGAGATCGCCCACGGCCTTCTTATATACCTTCTTGCTCACACCAAAAGTTTCATAGATATCTTCCGCGTCTGATTTATCGCCCAAAGGACAGAAGCCGTCATGCTCTTGAAGATAAGAAAGAAGTTGGTCGGAAAAGTCAGTCACAGTTTTCTTCCCGCCACGTTGCAGGATCAGGTCAATCTTTCCATCGGGACGTACTTGCTTGATATAAGCCGTGAGGCGCATACCACTACGAAGCGGGGTAAAGATCTCACTATCGTAAAGCATCCCGGCAAAACGGTTCTCCACAAGAACCTTGAAACCAAGATCTGTCTTCTGCCACAGCAGTATATTCACCTCCTCGTCTTCGGCGTAGGAAGGCATTTCTGTGGAAAGGTAACGTTCCACCTTGGCGGAAGCGACAATACGATAACTCTCTTCGTCAATATAACAATATATAAGGTAACTGCGGCCTTGCTCCATCCGAATCTTCTGTTCACGGAAGGGCACAAAGAGGTCTTTCATCAAACCCCAGTTCAGGAAAGCGCCGTACTGGTTCACCCAGGCCACCTCCAACCAGGCAAATTCGCCCACCTGCACCAAAGGCTCCAAGGTAGTAGCAATCAACCGTTCTTCAATATCCAGATAAAGGAACACGCGCAACTCATCTCCTACCTTTGTTCCCTCCGGCACATACCGCGAAGGCAACAGGATCTCTCCCTGTTCCGCCCCATCCAGATATAACCCGAACTCTACTTCCTTCACCACCGTGAACAGATTGAACTTACCTAATGCTATTTCCATTTCTTTCACTCTTCTTTTAAAGGCCTCAAAGGTAGCTAAAAAAGTTGCAGATCCCAATAATATTTCCGTTCTTTGCGAATAGCTGGATCCTTTCATTTGTATATGCGTATAAACTGTCGAACAAACAGAACCAGAAGATATAAGTAATATGCGAAAGCCCTACACATACTGGGTGCCAGTGATTTGGACTGAGAACTATAAACCATAACCATTTTATTTCAGGCAGCTGTAGAGCTGTCTTTACAAAGATGAAAAAGAAAATACTTCTATTTATTGTGCTCCTGACCGCGGTAACTCTGCAGGCAGAAGACATTTCTGTGCGAATCAATCCTGCCGACCGTCGCCAGACGATTGAAGGCTGGGGAGTATCCCTTTGCTGGTGGGCACACATGTGCGGCAAGTGGGACGAAGCCAAAGTAGACAAGCTGGTACATTACCTGACCTCGCCTGATCAGCTCAACTGGAACATCTTCCGCTACAACATAGGCGGAGGAGATGACCCCTCACACATGGTGGAAGGAGGACATATGCGTAGAGGCAAAGGAATACGAGCCGAGATGGAGGGCTTCAAGGCTTCTGCTGATGCCCCGTACAACTGGAGCGCCGACTCCGCGCAGCGACGCATTATGCTAAAAATCAAGAAGGCACGGCCGGATGCAGTCTTCGAAGCATTTTCAAATTCCGCGCCCTACTGGATGACCTACAGCGGCTGCTCTGCCGGTAATCACAAAGCCACTAATGACAATTTAAAGCCCGAGAACTATGGGATTTTCTGTGATTATCTGGTAGACGTATGCAAACATTATAAGGACGTATACGGTATTGAGTTCAAAACACTGGAACCATTCAACGAACCCGTAACCAACTATTGGAAATATATGGGAAGTCAGGAAGGATGCTACTTCTCAGCTTCCTCACAGATCAATCTCTTACGAGTGCTGTATCCCAAGCTGAAGGCCTCAGGACTCTCCACAGTCATCTCAGCCTCGGATGAAACCAGTATATCCACCTCGCTTTCTGTCCTTTCCGAGTATATAAAGGCAGGAGATATACTACCCTTGATTGGGCAATGGAATACCCATAGCTACAGCGGAAACAATAAAAACCGGAGCGATTTGCGCGACTTGGTACGCACTACCAAACTCCCCTTCTGGATGTCCGAATCGGGAGACGGAGGAAATGGAATATCCGGCAACTTCAACATGGCTCAACGCATGTTTAACGACTTGAACATCATGCAGCCACAGGCTTGGATCGACTGGCAATTCGTAGAAGAAGGAACTGACCAATGGTGCATGATCAAGGGAAACTTCCACAATCAGACCTATAGCTTAGTCAAGAATTTCTATGTTCGCATGCATGTGACGCGCTTCATCAAACAAGGTTATACAATCCTGAACAGCCCCAATGAGCACATGCTGACTGCACTTAACCCCGATAACAATGAATTGGTCATTGTTCTGTTAAACAACACGGACACCCCGCGTAATTACGTTGTGGATCTTTCTTTATTTGAAAGCAGTGGAAAAAGTGCCATATCTTACCTGACCAATAAAAGTAATGATTGCAAGCTGCAGCCAGACATAACTATCACTGACGGGAAAGTACTACGCTGCACAGTTCCCGAGCATTGTATTGTAACTTACGTGGTGCCCGTCATAACCGGAAAGAAACTTGCAGCCCTTGACCTTCAAAGCTACCACGTAGCCATTGGGGCCCGATGAGCAACTCCCCATGCGTACTCCTTGGTATGAGCGGCGGCACGGATAGCAGTGTCGCCGCCATATTATTGCAGGAAGCAGGCTATCAGGTTATTGGCATTACCTTTCGTTTTTATGAAATCAATTCGTCCGTTTCCTATCTGGAGGAGGCCCGTACACTGTGCGAAACACTGGGCATTCCACACCTGACTTACGATGCACGGGATCTATTCCGCGAACAAATCATCCAGTATTTCACCGAGGAATATATGGCCGGTCGTACCCCCGTGCCCTGCACCCTTTGCAATAACTATCTGAAATGGCCGCTCCTGACACAGGTGGCCGATGAGCAGGGTATTTCCCATATCGCCACGGGGCATTATGTACAGAAGGAGGTGGTTGAAGGGCATCATTACATCACATGCGGGGCGGATCCGGACAAAGACCAGTCCTTTTTCCTCTGGGGGCTGCCGCAGGAAATATTGCAACGCATGATTCTCCCTCTGGGCACTCTTACCAAAACACGTGTACGTGCTATTGCCGAAGAAAGAGGATTCATACAGACAGCCCGTAAGAAGGACAGCCTAGGCGTTTGTTTTTGCCCGATGGATTACCGTTCTTTCCTGCGCAGGGAACTAGGAGCAGAGGCTTTCCAGCCCGGAAGGTTTGTGACGGAAGAAGGGCAGTTTATCGCACACCATGAAGGATATCCGTTCTATACCGTAGGGCAACGCCGCGGATTGGGCATTCACCTGAACCGGCCTGTATTTGTAAAAGAGATCCGACCCGAGAGAAATGAAGTAATACTCAGTTCCCTACAAAGTACTGAATGCATGGAATTCAAGCTGAAAGACTGGCGAGCTATAGATGCAAAAGAACTTCTCGCTTGTACTAACCTGGCGGTAAAGATCCGCTACCGGAAACAGCTCAACCATTGCACCGTACGAATCTCTACAGAAGGGTTCTTGCAAGTCATCCTTCGCGAGCCACTCACTGCCGTAGCACCGGGGCAAGCCGCAGCTTTCTATTCAGGCCACAGGGTGTTGGGAGGAGGTATTATTGTATAGGACAAAAATCAGCGATCTACCCAGTCGCCATGCTGCTTGATCAACGCCATCAATTTATCCACCGCCTCGTCTTCCGGGATATTCTTTTCTATGCATTCCTTCTGTTTATAAAGGCTTATCCTGCCACGGGCAGCGCCTACATAGCCATAGTCCGCATCAGCCATCTCGCCGGGGCCGTTTACAATACAACCCATAATGCCGATCTTTAATCCTTTCAGGTGATCCGTAGCCGCCTTGACACGTGCAATAGTTTCTTCCAGATTAAATAAGGTACGACCACAACCGGGACAGGAAATATACTCCGTCTTACTGGTGCGCAAGCGCCCTGCCTGCAAGATGCCGAATGCGGTGACATCAAGCACACGGTACGGCAAAATACCTTGATTGAGCAACACTATGCCGTCGCACAAACCATCAAACACCAATGCACCCATGTCTGCAGCAGCTTTGATTTGCAAGTCTTCCGCCTCCTCTTCCATATAGTGTTGGAAGAAAAGTACCGGGTTCTGCAACCCTTTCTGCATCAGCGTATGCACCAGTGCACGATGCTCGCCCTGGCGGTTGGGGTGATTGCTTTGTGAGATCACGACTACCTCCGGATGGTGTTTCAAACAAGCCAGTGTTTCCTCTGTCCAAGCCGCAAATGGCAAAAAGAGAAACTTCAACTCCGCCGGGCAATCGCCCATGTCCATCAGGCGGGAATAGCTGAATGCAGGCCACACTCCCTCTTCCTTGTTCCAGGCGTCTATATCTACGATATACTCCGCTCCTGCAGGGCGTTCCTGCGGAAGCGTGTTACCGCAATAGATGTAATCCGGACAGAACTGAGAGTCCACCGACACATCCCCATCCAGTCGCACGGAAAGCACTATGGGCAGATTGCTGCCACCTACATTCCGTACGGCGCAAGTGGGGCGACGCGTGGGACGAAGATAGTCAAACCCGACAGCCGGTTCTCCCTCTATTGTCGGGCATCCGGCACGGGAGACGATGTAATCACGCAGTTTACGGGCCACGGGGATCTCTGCCTCCGGGGCTTCACTGAGGGACACGCGGATGGTATCTCCAAGCCCGTCGGCCAACAAAGCACCGATACCAAGGGCGGATTTGATGCGTCCGTCCTCTCCGTCGCCAGCTTCCGTCACCCCCAGGTGCAGTGGAAACTGCATACCTTCCTGTTCCATCACGGCCGCCAAGAGGCGCACGGTGCGTACCATCACTACAGTATTAGAGGCCTTAATGGAAATCACCACATTGGAGAAATCTTCAGCGACACAGATGCGCAAAAACTCCATGCACGACTCCACCATTCCCTCCGGCGTATCTCCATAACGCGACATAATACGGTCCGACAGGGAACCGTGGTTCACCCCAATCCGGATGGCAGTATGGTTCTCCTTGCAGATATTCAGAAAGGGCACAAAGCGGTCACGGATCTTTTGTAACTCACCTGCATATTCTTCCTCTGTATATTCCAGTTCCTTGAAGGTACGGGCCGCATCTACATAGTTCCCCGGGTTGATACGCACCTTCTCCGCATAAAGCGCAGCCACATCAGCCACCTTCGGATTAAAGTGCACATCAGCCACCAGAGGTACCATACAGCCCTGACAACGTAAAGCGCCATTGATGGGGCGCAGGTTTTCCGCCTCACGAACTCCCTGTGTGGTAAGGCGCACATATTCACCGCCGGCTTCTACAATACGAATCACCTGAGCCACAGAGGCGTCAGTATCTGTGGTAGAGGTATTGGTCATGGATTGCAGGCGAATGGGGTTCTGACCTCCCATTGGTGTAGCGCCGATATACACTTCCTGTGTATTGCGGCGGGAATAATTAAACAGATTGGGCATGGGTATATATGTAGGGGCGGAATTAATACGCCCGGTATAGAGTAATAATAGTATTCGGCGGGCGGATTCAATCCGCCCCTACTTATATCAGTTCGTTTTATACTTAAACTTGATCGCAGCCAGGTCACTGTTGGCCTGTTCGATTTTCTTTTTGAGGCCTTCTTTATAGGCAGACAGTTTGGCATCGATGGCAGCATCGCTCAGCGCCAACATCTGTACGGCCAGAATAGCGGCATTCAGGGCGCCATCCACAGCCACTGTAGCTACGGGTATACCCGGAGGCATCTGTACGATAGCCATCAAGGCATCCATCCCGTCGAAGGAAGATTTGATGGGCACACCAATCACCGGCAGAGTGGTATTGGCAGCTATCACACCCGGCAGCGCAGCAGCCATTCCGGCGGCAGCGATGATGACACGGATTCCACGCTCTCTGGCACCACAGGCAAAGCTTTCCACCGCCTCGGGGGTACGGTGCGCCGAGAGCGCATTGATCTCAAACGGAATCTCCATTTCGTCCAACAACACAGCAGCCTTCTCCATCACTTTCAGATCGGAAGTACTGCCCATGATTATGCTTACAACAGGTTTCATATAGATAATGTAATTAGTATGTATATTCTTTTACCAATAGAACCGGACACCTATTCCCACAAAGATGGAAACAAACCCGATCAGGAATCCCCATAACACCTCCAGCAAAGTGTGATGCTTCAGGATAATGCGCGCAGAGCCTAATGCTCCCGACACAAGTATGAAGAAACACAACCAGAACAACGGGTTGTAGTTAAACAGGAAACTGAAGATAACCACTCCCCCTACTACACCCCCCATGGCCACCATGTGCTCGGAGATCTTCCAGCGAAAGTTGGCCAGGATACCTATTGCCATAGCAATCAGCGATCCCATAATAATGCCGCTCATATAGCGGGGCAGGCTCAGGCCATTCATCAGCAGCAGGCACGCCGCATAACAAAATATCGTGATAAGGAAGGGCATATACCGCTTCTTACGGTCGCGGAAGGCGCGAATGCCCCACCCGTTCACCCTACGAAAAAGGTAAATACCCAATGTAGGAAGCAGTATGGTAAACGATAAGACAATGGACAATACGAAAAGACGGTAGTTGAACGGCAGCATGGCCAGATACGTCAGGAAAAAGAGTACCGTAAAGGCCAGAAAAGGCGCAATAAATGGATTGAAAACCGCTGATAGTATTTTCATTCCTGAGTACAATCGTCTGTCAAGCATTAACTTCATGGGTGTTATTTTCTTAGTCGCGCTACGGGAATATTCAACTGCATCCTGTACTTCGCCACTGTGCGACGAGCAATGGGGTACCCTTGCTCTTTCAGGATAGTGCACAGCTCTTCGTCGGTCAGCGGATTCTTTTTATCTTCGTGATCGATCTTTTCTTTCAATATCCGGCGGATCTCCCGTGAGGACATCTCTTCACCGCTTTGCAGGGTGAAACCGTCTACAAAGAAATGCTTCAGGGAGAATACTCCGTAATCCGTTTGCACCCACTTGCTGTTGCTCACACGTGAGATAGTGGATATGTCCAGCCCCGTACGATCGGCTACATCCTTCAGGATCATGGGCCTCAGCTGCGTTTCATCGCCCTCTTCAAAGAAGGGACGCTGAATATCAATAATGGCCTGCATGGTAGTAAGGAGGGTATGCTGGCGCTGTTTCACCGCATCAATGAAGCCTTGTGCGGCATCCATCTTCTGTTTGAGAAAGAGAAAGGCGGCTTTGGAGTCTTTCGACTGGTTCTTCCGGTTCTTGGAGTGCTCCTCAGCCATCTCAGCAAAATCGCGGCTAAGGCGCAACTGGGGTATATTATAGTCGTTCAGACTAAGCTGCAGGGTACCGTCATCCAGAGTTTCCACGATAAAATCGGGCACGATGACCTGTGACGATTTGCCTATTGTCTCGCCCAGTGAGCTACCCGGACGCGGATTCAAACGGGTAATCTCATCAATCACTTCCTCAAAGCGATCTTCATCCAGCGACAAGCGTTGCTTGATCCGATCCCATTTCTTATGGGTAAAGTCCTCATAATAGCGGGTCAGAATCTCCTCTTCTACACGGCGGTTCTCCGAACGGGGGTGGTGACGTAACTGAATCAACAGGCATTCCTGCAGGGAACGCGCGCCCAGACCGGGTGGGTCAAAGTCCTGAATCACCAGCAAGGCCTCTTCCAGCTCTTTCTCCTGAGTCTCAATGCTCATATAGATGGCCAGTTCATCCGCCACTTCCTCCAGCGATTTACGCAACAAGCCGTCATCGTCAAGAGAACCAATGAGGTACTCCGCCAGTTGCACCTGGCGCTCAGTAAGATTGCGCTCACGCAACTGTTCTTTCAGTTTCTCATAAAAGGATACAGACTCCGAGAAAGGAATTTCTTCCGCTTTCTGATCGCGGGAGCGATTTTGTTGCTGCAGCTTATAATCGGGTATATCGTCCTCCGTCAGATAATCGCCCAATGAAAAGTCTTCATTGGTCCCTGAATCATACGCCTCGTCCAGCGGTCCTTCCCCTTCTTCCGAGGCCGACTCACTCTCATGCTCCTCGGGCGAGACAGCTTCCAGCACCGGATTATCCTGTAATTCGGCACGTACTCTTTCTTCCAGTTCCAGGGAAGGAAGTTCCAGAAGTTTCACCACCAGTATCTGTTGTGGCGAGAGTGTCTGTATCTGTTGCTGGGCTTGGGTTTGCCCGAGGCGGTTGGTTTGACTCATCTACTATTCGTTCCTATTTATGTATCCAGGAGGAGGTGCCGTATCGGTCAGCCTCCCCAGACTACAGTCATATCATAATCCGTAAAGATTTCTACGGCACGTTGTTTTTCTTCTTCCGTAGGAGGCAGCATTCGCACCTCCTCCGGGTTGTACTTAGTGCCCAATCTTTCGTGCTTTCCTTTTCCTATATCATGATAGGGAAGCAGGTTTATTTTCTTTTCTTTCCAAGGCAGAGAGGTCAGGAATACTGCCGTCCGCACCAAGTTTTCCACATCTGTATTTACGCCACCAATAAGCGGAATGCGGATCCAGAAGCTGCATCCCATCTCTGCAATCATGCGGATGTTTTGCAGAATCAGATCGTTGCTCACACCGCAAAGCTGCTTGTGCATCTGCGAGTCCATGATCTTCAGGTCTACCAGAAACAACTCACACTCTGCAGCCACTTCCTTCACCAGTTCCGGTTTGGCATATAGCGTAGTATCCACAGCGCGGTGAATAGCCAGATGACCACAACGGCGGAGCATCTCCAGCAGGAATGCCGGCTGCATCAACGGCTCACCCCCACTGAAGGTTACCCCTCCCGAAGAATGATCCATTACGGCCGTTTCCTTTTCAATCTCTGCCATCAATGCATCGGCAGTATACGCCACGCCCGACATTTCAAGGGCCAGAGAAGGACACGCCTCCACACACCTGCCCGACAAGTTGCAACGCGACTCATCACATCGCACCCCTTGTCCGGTAAGGCTTATCGCCTGCCCCGGGCAAGCCTCCACACAACTGCCGCAACGAATGCACTTCTTCAGTGCATACATCTTCTCCGGCCGGGGGGAGATGCCCTCCGGGTTGTGACACCATACACATGACAGGGGGCAACCCTTCATAAACAGGGTTATGCGGATGCCCGGCCCGTCATTGATGGCATATCGCTTGATATCAAACAACAAATTCTTCATGGCAACGCCTCCTTAGAAGGTTTCGTTCTCCGTGCGAGCGATGATGTCACTCTGCAAATCGTTGTTCATATCGTTAAAATAATCACTGTATCCTGCTACACGTACCAGCAGGTCACGGTACTCTTCGGGGCACCTTTGCGCTTCATGAAGGGTTTCCGTATCCACCACATTAAACTGTACATGGTGACCTCCCAAGGCAAAATAGGAACGGATCAGTGAAGAAAGTTTCGTAATATCTTCCTCGCGTTTCAGCAAAGCAGGCATAAAACGGAGGTTGAGCAGCGTGCCGCCGCTCTTGGCCTGATCCAGCTTACCCATCGACTTAATCACTGCCGAAGGGCCGTGGGTATCTGCTCCCTGCGCCGGCGAGGTGCCGTCGCTCAACGGGCGACCGGCCAGACGTCCGTTAGGGGTAGCTCCCGTCACTTTTCCGAAGTATACATGACAGGTAGTGGAGAGCATATTCATGTGGAAACACTCCCCCTTGGTATTGGGAATGCCTTCGATGGCATTGTACAAATCATCGTACATACGCACAGCTATCTCATCGGCAAAGGAATTATCATTACCAAAGAAGGGTGTACGGTTTATGATAAACTGGCGCAGTTTTTCCTCGCCCTCAAAATTGGCAGAAAGGGCGGAAAGAAGCTGTTCCATACCGATAGTCTGCTCGCCGAACACATGTTTTTTGAATACAGACAAGCAATCGGTCACCGTACCCAGTCCGGTGCACTGAATATAGGTGGTATTATAGCGGGGGCCTGCATTGTAATAATCTCGTCCTTTGGCGATGCAATCATCGATGTAAAGCGACAGGAACGTAGCAGGTGCATACTTGGCAAACATGCGGTCGATGTAATTACTTACACGCGCCTTTTGCTCCACGATGTAACGAATTTGCTTCAAGAGGGCTTCATACAGGTCTTCGTACGACTGGAAGTCACGCGGATTTCCGGTCTGCAGCCCTATGGTAAGTCCGGTTTGCGGATCTACTCCATTGTTCAGGGTTACTTCCAGTATCTTTACCACGTTGAGGTATCCGGTCAGCACATAGGCTTCCTTCCCGAATGCACCCACTTCAATACAGCCGCTGCATCCTCCCTCACGGGCATCCTGCAGGGTCTTTCCCTGACGCATCAGTTCCTGAACGTACACATCCGGATTAAACACCGAGGGGTATCCATGCCCTTGACGGATCACGTTACACCCTGCTTTCAGGAAGCGTTCCGGGGTACGGGAGCTTATGTGTATAGAGCTGCCGGGCTGCAGCAGATGAAGTTCTTCGATGACTTCGAGGAAGATATACGACATTTCGCTTACTCCGTCACTGCCGTCGGACTTTACACCACCTATATTAATATTGGTAAAGTCATTGTAAGTACCACTTTCCTTGGCGGTAATGCCGACTTTGGGAGGGGCGGTGTGATTGTTCACCTTGATCCAGAAGCAGGAGAGCAGTTCTTTGGCTTCTTCACGGGTAAGGGTGCCTTCGCGCAGTTCTTTTTCGTAGAAAGGAGTCAGGTGCTGGTCGAAATGACCGGGGTTCATGGCATCCCATCCATTGAGTTCGGTAATGGTACCCAGGTGCACGAACCAGTATGCCTGGATGGCTTCCTGATACGTACGGGGAGCATGGGCAGGTACGCGGCGGCACACTTCGGCTATCTTCAGAAGCTCAGCACGGCGCACAGGATTTTGTTCTGTGAGAGCCATCTGTTCAGCCAGGTCGGCATGACGCTCGGCAAAGAGGATGGCGGCATCGCAACTGATGGACATACCTCTCAGTTCCTCCTGCTTATCGGTGGCTTCGGGATCATTGATAAAGTCGAGACTGTCAAGGTGCTCCTGAATCTGTTTTTTCAGGTCGAGCAACCCGTAGCGGTACAGCTTCCCATCCATTGAAGTATGCCCCGGGGCGCGTTGTTCCATAAACTCGGTAAAGAGTCCGGCCTCGTAAGCCGTTTTCCATTCCTCCGGCACATGACTGAAGATGCGCTCGCGCTGGGTGCGGCCTTTCCAGTAAGGGATGACCTCACGATCGTAGGTATCTATGTCTTCCTGGCTGATGAGGTAGCGTTGAAGCTCGCGGGTGTTGAGCACCTGCAGGTCTTCCACGCTGTGGCAGGTCAGCTCCGGGAAGGTAGGTACTGCCTTGGGCTTCGGGCCCCGTTCACCCACAATGAGTTCATCGGGGCCTATATAAATGGTTTTCTTCTTACAGATCTCGTAAAAGTTCATGGCCCGCAATACGGGAATCGGATACTTTCCCTCATTCTCTTTGTAGAATTCGGTTTCTATCAACGCACGTTCAATGGAAAGTGAGGGCTGGGTTTCGTAAGAAAGAGTGCGCAAACGCTTGATACGTTCGTTCATGCCTCCCTCGTTTGACACGGAGGTCAAGGAGAGATCTGTTGAGCCTGTTAAGGTCTCGTTTGTACTTGTTGTCATAACTGTAATGTTCTGTTTATAAGCTAAAAGCTAATTAATGAATAAGATAAAACCAATCCAAGGAAGCACGCTTGGGCACTTCTTCCGGACAGTCCTCATTCAATTATAGAACATCAGACAGTTGTAAAGCTTCCTATAACCTTTATGGTACATATTTTACAATCCTCCTATAAAGTACTGCAAACTTACAAACAGCTTTCTATTCCGGCAAGCTTTTTTGCAGAAAGTTTTCGGTAAAAACACACTTGCAAGAAAAGCGTTTTTTAATGCAGTCAGATATTATTACAAACACACTTCTATATCAGAAAACAAACATCCCCCTCCAATGGTTTTTCTATTTTGCATTTATTACACCTTACTTTGGCTGAATGAAAACACAAGAAAGACTCCCCCCGGCCCCCCAAATCCAGTTCCCAGATCTTCACACACAAACTGGTTCCACCTTCCACTTTTCCCGGAATATCCCTCCACAAAAACCGTGAGTGGAACGTGCAAAAAAAACAACGTTCCACCTCCAAACCCTTTGCAGCAAAACGTTTCAGAGAACAGTGGAACGTGGAAGCAAAATGCATATTTTGATATCCTTACACCGAGAATCAAGCTTTTCAAAGCAGAA
This sequence comes from Bacteroidaceae bacterium, assembly GCA_031552405.1. GTDB lineage: Bacteria > Bacteroidota > Bacteroidia > Bacteroidales > Bacteroidaceae > UBA1794. The sequence continues at coordinate 167,561 of JAVBMN010000026.1, forward strand.
TTTCATCCTCCACTTCCTCTTATTCATCCACGAAGCCGACTAAAATTCGTGCGAATCAGTCAGAAACCCCGTGGGCACGAGTTAGAAACTGATGCCCACCAACTTCTCAACTCGTGGGCACCAGTTTCACCAGACACAGGCTTGAGTTTAAAAAAGACAGGCCTGAGTTTACGCAAACTCAGGTCTGAAATTATCCAACAGCAGCGCTGTGGTGACTTCCTTATTTACACCTTTTACAAAATGCGATCTACATTCTCTTAATATCTAAAGCTGCTACCCCCAAGGAACTCACGCATCAGAGAAGTGGGGGGTATGTCCTTATCTAAAATAGGTGAGAAGTACCGTAGGAAATGAAGCAGTCGGCTGGCTTCCGAGAATTCAGACGCATTTTCGGGTACCGTCATCAGGATAGGTTCTGCGAAACGACGCAAGACGGCAAACTCAAACAGCAGTGCGGAGTTAAACATCGTATCTGCATTTTCCTGATAGGGGAAGATCCATTTATCTTCGCCGGCACGCACCCCCGGCCAACGCGCTATGGTATCCATTGCAGAGCATCCACGGTAATTGAAATCACGGATGATGCGCCGCAACAAGCGGGTATCGGTAGTAGGGATCCAGTTGTGATCGTCTAACGACATGGTGGTAAGAGCAGATACATAAACCCTGTATTTTTGTTCTTCCGGAATCAACTTCGTCAATTCGGGATTCAGGGCATGGATTCCCTCCAGCACCAACACCATTTTGTCATTCATCCGTAATGCCTTCCCGTTATACTCTCGCTTACCTGTCATGAAGTTATAGGTAGGAAGTGTTACCTTCTCTCCCTGCAACAGACTATGAAGATGAGTATTAAAGAGTTCCAGGTCCAGGGCGTAAAGAGATTCATAATCGAACTCTCCATTCTCATCCTTGGGTGTCCGATCCCTCTCCACAAAATAATCATCCAATGAAATAGCATAGGGACGTAGGCCGTTGGCCATCAACTGCACCGACAAGCGCTTGCTAAACGTAGTCTTCCCCGAAGAAGAAGGACCTGAGATCAACACCATGCGCAAAGGTATTTTCTTCTGAATACGATCGTGGATACACTCTGCGATCTTTACAATTCGCTTTTCCTGTAAGGCTTCCGCCACATTAATAAGATCAGATGCGTAGCCTTTTTTACAGAGGCCGTTCAAATCGCCTACATTGCTCAGACTCATAATGTTTTGCCAGGAGAGATACTCTCCAAAGGCTTCAAACATCTTTTCCTGCTTCACCATCTCACCCAATTCAAAAGGGTTCTTCGCATTGGGTATACGCAACAAAATGCCATCATAGTACTTTACAAGATCAAAAAGTGCCAGATGCCCTGTACTCGGTAGCAGGGGGCCATAAAAATAGTCCGCATACTCACCTAATTTATAGTAAGTAGCATACAGCAGTCCGCTCGAATCCAAAAGATCCACCTTGTCCTGCATGCCCTGTTTCCTGAAGATCTCCATCGCCTCTGTAGTATACCCATGAATCCAGCGGATAGGCATATTGGCAGCTATCATCTCCGACATATGCTTCTTAATAGCGACTATATCCTTTTGTTCTACAGGCCGTCCTATCTCCAGTTTACAAAAGTAGCCTTTTGAGATGGGGTGCTCCAGCAACATTTTTGCTTTCGGAAACAACTCGCTCACCGCCTTGCAAAGCACAAAGCAGATGGTACGTACATAGGTACGCATACCCGAGGGATCCGTGACATCCAGAAACTCAATATCTTTATTGGTATATACTCTATAAGAAAGCCCTTCCGAGCGGTTATTAACCCTGGCGCTCACCGCCGGATAAGGTAACTGAAAGCCAAAGCCTTCATAAATCTCACCTACCGTGCTTCCTACTGCAAACTCTTTGATCTCTTTATTATTTTTACAACAAATCCGTACGTTCTGTTTTGTAATCATAGCTTTCTCTTTCTTTGAATAATTCCGTTAAATAGATAGAACTCCCCGAATGTACGAAGAATAACCATTCTTATGAACGTACCGAAACTCTATTTATATTTTTTTAGCTCATAGCCCCACAACACGCGCCGACATCGCGCACTTTTTCCACTGAAAACGAGCAGGATTAAAATAAAACGACTATTTTTGCACGTTCATTTAAATACGATCATATAAGATATGGATAAATTCAGTTATGCAATTGGTCTGGGTATCGGACAGAACCTCCTTGCCATGGGGGCAAAAGAAATCAATGTAGAAGATTTTGCTCAGGCCATCAGCGCAGTACTTAACGGGCAGGAAACTGCCATTTCGCACAACGAAGCACGGGAAATTGTAAACAAGTTCTTTGAAGAATTAGAGACCAAACAAAGTGCCGCCAATATTGAAATAGGGCAGACATTTCTGGAAGAGAATAAGAAAAGGGCAGGCGTTATCACACTCCCCAGCGGATTGCAGTACGAAGTCCTGGTAGAAGGTACCGGTAAATTAGCCAATGCAGCCGATCAGGTAAAATGCCACTACGAAGGTACACTGATTGACGGTACTCTCTTTGACAGTTCCGTACAACGTGGCGAACCCGCTACATTCGGCGTGAGCCAGGTAATCCCCGGATGGGTAGAAGCTTTGCAACTTATGCCCGAAGGATCAAAATGGAAACTTTTCATCCCCTCCGACCTGGCATATGGCGCACAGGGTGCCGGACAGACCATTGCTCCACACAGCACACTCATCTTCGAGGTAGAATTAATTCAAGTATTATAATATCACTGAACAAAAGCAAATGAAAAAAATTAGCTTATTGGTGGCTTCAGCATGTGTGATGCTGATCACCTCTTGTACGGACGGAGGAAAGGGAAACCTGAAGACCGACGTCGACTCACTCTCCTACGCTGTAGGTATGTCACAAACCCAGGGACTGAAAGAATATCTTGCTCAGATGCAGATAGACACTACTCACTTGGGAGCATTCGTAAAAGGATTGAAAGAAGGGGTTAAAGACCTGAGCAAAGAAGATCAGGCTCGCATGATGGGTATGCAGATCGGCCGTCAGATCAAAGACCAGATGATCAAAGGTCTGAACCAGCAACTTTTTGGAGAAGACTCTACACAGACCATCAACGAAAAGTTGTTTATGCAAGCCTTCGTTGCTGCCACTCTTGGCAAGCCCTGTAATATGAGCATGGAACAAGCCCAGGCCTTTACGCAGGAAAACATGGAACGCATTCGCAACAAATCCATGGAGAAAGCATATGGTGCCAACAAAGAAGCTGGTATCAAGTTCCTGCAGGAAAATAAGAAGAAGTCTGACATCAAAACCACTGCAAGCGGTCTTCAATACAAAGTGGTTACAGAAGGCAAGGGTGCTATCCCTACTCCTAACTCACGCGTAAAGGTGGCTTATAAAGGTACATTGATCGACGGTACTCCGTTTGACCAGTCACCCGAAGGTAACCCCATCACCTTCTCCGCCAACCAAGTTATCAAAGGTTGGACTGAAGCGTTAACTCTGATGCCCGTAGGCTCCAAATGGATTGTATACGTTCCTCAGGAACTGGCTTATGGCGCAAGAGAAGCCGGAGCTATCAAACCGTTCTCAACTCTCATCTTCGAGATGGAACTGATCGGTATTGAGAACGAGCCCGCAAACGAGCCCAGAATTATCTCTGCTCAGTAAATCTCATTGCTGAATAACACACAAAGAGGAGTATCCTTTATCGGATATTCCTCTTTTTTTATTGCAAAACAAGACTTTTTCCACTCACTTGTTGACAATAAAAGAAAAAACCTCTATATTTGCTTACTTTATGACAATTGATTTAGGATATGGAGAAAATAGACGAATTGGATCGTAAGATCCTCGAAATAATATCACAGAATGCACGCATCCCCTTTAAGGACGTAGCCGCCGAATGCAAAGTGTCTCGCGCCGCCATACACCAACGCGTACAACGCTTGGTAGATTTGGGCGTAATTGTGGGGTCCGGATACAATGTAAGTCCCAAGAGTCTGGGGTTCAGCACATGCACCTATGTAGGTATCAAATTGGAGAAGGGCTCTTTATATAAGAGCGTAGTGGAAGAATTCGCCAAGATACCCGAGATTGTGGAATGCCACTTCACCACCGGTCCTTACACCATGCTTATAAAGCTATACGCCCGTGACAATGAGCACCTTATGGAGCTTCTGAATCATAAAATGCAGAGCATTCCGGGCGTAACTGCCACTGAGACGCTCATCTCACTGGAGCAAAGTATCAAAAAGGTACTCCCCATCCACAACCGCTCCATCAGCCATCTGAACAATAAAACCATTATCGAAGAATGACGGAATTCCTGCAACAATGGAATCTGGCAGGCCTCTTGATTGGCATCTGCACTTTCCTTATTATCGGGTTCTTTCATCCGGTAGTGGTAAAGTGTGAGTACCATTTCGGGGTACGGTGCTGGTGGGTATTCCTGCTGCTAGGCATCGCAGGCATTATAGCCGCTGTATGGATAGAAGATGTATTCCTGTCGTCCCTGCTCGGCGTGTTTGCCTTTTCTTCCTTGTGGACTATCAAAGAGATCTTTGAACAGAGAGACCGTGTAAAAAAGGGATGGTTTCCCAGAAATCCGAAACGAACCGACTATTAAACAACCCTAGCAGATGATCTATCCTCCCGCTCTGCAAGCCGGCGATCTGGTGGTAATCCTTTCCCCGGCAAGCAAAATAGACAAAAGCATCGTCAACGGCCAAAAGAGCCGTTTGGAATCTTGGGGGCTACAGGTTAAAGTAGCCAACCATACCCTGGACAAGCACCATGACTTCGCCGGGACTCCCGCGCACCGCCTCACAGACCTGCAGAAAGCATTCGATGATCCGGAGGTAAAAGCCGTATTTTGCAGTCGCGGAGGATACGGAGTGGTGCATCTGATGGAACAGTTGAAACTAGACCGCTTCCGGGAGAGCCCGAAATGGCTGATCGGATATAGCGACATTACCGCCCTCCACAACTTCCTGCAAAAAGAAGGATTCGCCTCTATGCACGGCTTGATGGGCCGACACCTGGCTATGGAACCGGCCGACGATCCTGAAACCTTGCGCCTGCGCTCCGTCCTGTTTGGCGAAATGCCCCGCTACGAAACCGGCGGACACAAATTCAATGTACCGGGAACAGCTTCGGGCACTCTGCATGGCGGAAATCTTTCTGTATTCTACGGATTGCGCGGCACCCCATATGACTTTCCCTCCAAAGGCACCATCCTCGTGATCGAAGACGTAGGCGAACGTCCCTATCACATTGAACGAATGATGTTCAACCTGAAGCTGGGTGGCGTATTGGAGAAGCTGTCCGGCCTTGTTGTAGGGCAGTTTACCGAATATACCGAAGACAACGCTATTGGGAAAACTGTATATGAAATGATCCGGGATATGGTAAAGCCCTACGGATACCCCGTTTGTTTCAACTTCCCCGTAGGGCATACCGCACAAAACGTACCGCTGATCCTTGGAGGCTCCGTAACTCTGGAAGTAACAGGCAAAAAAGCTGTGCTTTCCTTTCCGGAACTGTCTCAATAACTTAACCTCATAAATCTTTCACTATGAACAAGAAAACAGTCACCGCTCTGCTGAGCACAATGATATTCCTATCCTGCCACAGCAATCTCAGCAAACAAGGAAACTCAGCAAAGTACAAAATCAATACTCCCTCATTCAATGCCGATAGCATCTACCGGTACAATTCTCGCCAAGCAGTATCCGGCCCACACGTGCCAAACACGGCACAACAGATAATCTACCCTCCCAGCCTGCAAGTCGGTGACCTGGTGGTAATCCTTTCCCCGGCAAGTAACATAGACAAAGACATTATAAACGGCCAAAAGGAGCGTTTAGAGTCGTGGGGGCTACGGGTAAAGATAGCCAAACACGCCCTGAGTAAACATCACGATTTTGCCGGCACTCCCACACAACGCCTCTCGGACCTGCAGAAGGCATTAGACAACCCAGAGGTAAAAGCGGTATTTTGCAGCCGTGGAGGATATGGAACGGTACACTTGATGGAAAATCTCAACCTGACAAAATTCAAAGAAAGCCCAAAATGGCTGGTGGGATACAGCGACATTACCGCCCTGCACAACCTCCTGCAAAAAGAGGGGGTTGCCTCTATTCACGGACTAATGGGCAAGCATTTGGCGACGGAGCCGGCCAACGACCCGCAAATCCAGCACCTACATTCCCTCTTGTTTGGCGAAACACCCCGCTACGAAAGCACCAGGAATAAGCTCAACATACCGGGCACCGCCTCCGGCACGCTGCACGGCGGAAACCTTTCTGTATTCTACGGATTGCGTGGTACACCATACGATTTTCCTGCCGAAGGCACTATCCTTGTAATCGAAGATGTAGGCGAACGCCCTTACCACATCGAACGAATGATGTTCAACCTGCAAATGGGCGGCGTACTGGAAAGACTATCCGGGCTCATCGTGGGGCAGTTCACCGAATACTCCGAGGACAATGCCATCGGAAAAACCGTGTACAAAATGATTCGGGACATGGTAAAGCCCTACGGATATCCCGTTTGCTTTGATTTCCCCGTAGGACACACAGTACAGAATGAACCACTCGTCCTTGGAAGCAACGTAACACTGGAAATAACAGGCAAGAAAGCTACACTTTCCTTTTCTAAACCCCAATAAATAAAATTCATAACTTTTTCACAATGAATAAGAAAGTCATAATCGCCTTACTGAGCACCTCGATTTTCCTATCCTGCCACAGCAACTCCGGCAAGCAGGACAACCATTTGCAGGAAGACAGCGCCACAGTTGTCAGCGCCCCCTCATTCAATGCCGACAGCGCCTACCAGTACATCTCACGCCAAGTAGCCTTCGGGCCACGCGTACCGAACACCCCGGAACATGAGCGCTGTGCAGAATACCTGCAGGCAGAGCTGGAACGCCACGGCGCTACCGTAACCGCTCAAAAAGGAGAAGTGACCGCATACGATGGGACCCTCCTGCGCATCACCAACCTCATCGGCTCTTATAAAGCAGAGAACCCCAAACGCGTATTGCTATTTGCACACTGGGACACCCGTCCTTGGGCAGATCACGATACAGACGCCTCCAAACATCGCACCCCCATCCTTGGAGCCAATGACGGCGCCAGCGGCGTAGGGGTACTGCTGGAAATGGCCCGCCTCATCCATGCGCAGGCACCCGAGATAGGCATAGACATTATCTTCTTTGATGCTGAGGACTACGGCACCCCACAATGGGCTAGGGAAAGTCGCAACGACGAAGCTACCTGGTGCCTCGGCACCCAGTACTGGGCACGGAATCCGCACGTAGACGGGTACAATGCACGTTATGGCATTTTATTGGATATGGTAGGCGGAAAGAATGCTACCTTCTATCAGGAAAGTCTCTCCCGCGAGGCCGCACAATGGGTAGTGGACAAGGTATGGAAGAAAGCGGACTCACTGGGATACGGCTCGTTCTTTATCCCCGAAGAAGGTGTGCCCGTCACCGACGACCATCTCTTCGTAAACCGCATTGCCAATATCCCCAGCATCGACATCATTCCTATAGACAGAGAGAACGGTGGATTCGGCTATTTCTGGCATACGATGCAGGATAATATGGACGTAATTGATATCCGCACCCTTCAGGCCGTGGGACATACATTAATGGAAATAATATACAACGAGAGATAAAGATATGAGTACTATCAATGAATTGCAAGACGAAGTAATCGAAGAGTTCAACGAGTTCGACGATTGGATGGACAAATACCAATTGCTCATCGACTTGGGTAATGAACAACCCACCCTTGAAGAGAAGTATAAAACCGAACAGAACCTCATCGAAGGCTGCCAAAGTCGCGTATGGCTACAAGCCGACATAGAAGAGGGTAAGATCGTATTTCAGGCCGAAAGTGATGCACTCATCGTAAAAGGTATCATCACCCTGCTCATCCGCATCCTCTCGGGGCACACACCGAAGGAGATCCTTGAGGCCGACCTATACTTCATTGACCGCATCGGCCTGCGCGAACACCTCTCCCCCACCCGCAGCAACGGACTACTCTCCATGGTAAAGCAGATTCGTATGTATGCACTGGCCTTCGAGGCTAAAAAGCCATCTTGAATTTGCCCAGCTAAAAACTCTCGCCCTGCTCGTATAAATAGCGCGCTACCGCCGCACGAACAGAGTTAAGCCCGAATTTGGCGGGATCTATTTGGGAAAGGGGTACAAAGTGGCAGTCGACCGCATCGTCCAAGGAAGTCAGAACCGAGTAATCAGCCACCCGGCAAAGGAAAAACTGGTCCAGCGTATGCACCAGAAATCCCGAATACAAATAGGTATTAGGCAATGAGAAGAGATACTTTGCCGAAGTGACCTGCAAGGATGTTTCCTCACGCACCTCGCGGGTTACACCTTCCTCACCCGTTTCACCGATGTCAATAAACCCTCCGGGTAAGTCCCAGGTTCCCTTGGCGGGGTTCTTGGCACGGCGACATACCAGAAGTTCATTCTGCGGATTAAGGATGAAAGCTACGGTAGCTGCAGAGGGGTTAAAATAATAGGTGAAGCCACAATCTGCACAATGTTTTGACTTGTCATTGTGTTCCTCAAAGCGGGAAGAACCGCAGATGGGGCAGAAGTTAAATTGATGAAAAGGGTGTAAAGATTCCATATCGCTGTTTCATAACACTAAAAAAGCCTACATTGCTGTAGGCTTTTTGTTTGCTCTCCCTCTTGGACTTGAACCAAGGACCCTCTGATTAACAGTCAGATGCTCTAACCGACTGAGCTAAGGAAGAATAGTGCAAATAAGAACCGAGTAGCTCTCCCTCTTGGACTTGAACCAAGGACCCTCTGATTAACAGTCAGATGCTCTAACCGACTGAGCTAAGGAAGAGTGTTTTTTTCTTAATTGCGGTGCAAAAATACTATGTTATTTTGAAATATGCAATATCTTTGCACAAAAAAATATCCAAATCATGAAATTAGCCCCGAAAGGAAACCAGCCGAGAACACGGCAACACCGCACTTACAGAACCCTTTTCTTCCTGACTCTGTGCTTCATAGCTACCGCAGTTGGCGCGCAGAACGGGGAAAACAGAAAGTTTAAGATCAGCAAGAATCTTGATTATTTCAACATCATATTCAAGAACATTGATCTGTATTATGTAGACTCCATCAATCCAGAGAAGACTATCCAGACAGGTATCCGCGCCATGTTGCGCTCTCTGGACCCCTATACCGAGTTCTATCCGGAGGAAGAAGCCGATGAGTTGAAGACCATGCTCACGGGAAATTATGCCGGTATCGGATCCCTCATTATGTATTATAAAGAGGGGCAGATTGCAATAGCCGAGCCTTTCGAAGATACACCCGCTGCGAAATATGGCTTAAAGGCTGGCGACATACTACTGGAGATAGACGGCCAATCCACCAAAGGCATGGATGTACAGAAGGCCAGCGAAGGCCTGCGCGGGAAAGTGGGCAGCACCCTGAAAGTGAAGGTTCAGCGCCCCGGCACAAAAGCTCCCATTGAGCTAAAGATCATCCGTAACACCATACAGCATCCCCCCGTGCCTTATTATGGCATGTACGAAGGCAATGTGGGATATATCTGCCTGAGCAGCTTTAGCGGCGAACCTTCCAAGGAATTCAAGCAGGCCTTCCTGGCCCTGCGTAAGGAAGGAGCCACTTCACTCATTATAGACCTGCGCGATAACGGAGGCGGCCTGCTGGATGAAGCTGTAACCATAGCCAACTACTTCCTGCCCAAAGGCAAAGAAATCGTGGTTACCCGCGGTAAAAACAAACGCCTGGAACGGACATACAAGACCACCAGTACTCCCATCGACACACAAATCCCCCTTACTGTACTGGTAGACGGGAACACAGCCTCGGCCTCCGAGATCCTAGCCGGCGCACTTCAGGACTTTGACCGTGCTGTAATCATTGGCAGTCGCACCTATGGAAAGGGACTGGTACAAGTACCGCGCGACTTGCCCTACGGCGCCAACCTCAAGATCACTACAGCCAAGTACTACATCCCCAGTGGACGCTGCGTGCAGGCTATCAATTATGCCAACCACGAAGAAGACGGACGAGGCAACCGCATCCCCGACAGCCTGACAAGCGTGTTCCACACCGCCGCCGGACGCGAAGTACGCGATGGAGGAGGAATACTGCCCGACATCGTAACCACCCAGGAGGAAATGCCTACGATCATGTACGCGCTGAACAGTTCTATCGACTCTCTGAAGAATGTGTTCGACTTTGCCACCAGCTACTGCCTGAGCCACCCCACCATCCCATCCGCAAGGGAGTTCAGCCTGAGCGATGAGGACTACAACCAGTTCAAACAGCAGCTCAAGGAGCGCAACTTCAAGTACGACCTGCGCAGCGAGAAAGTACTGAAGCAGCTCAAAGAAGTACTCAAAAAGGAGGGATATGATGAGATAGCCGCCAGTGCCATACAATCACTGGAAGAAGCGCTTGCACACAACCTGGATCGCGACCTTGACCTCTTCTCCAAAGAAGTAAAGGAAGCCATCGAAATGGAAATAGTGAAGCGCTATTACTACATGAAAGGAACCTTCGAGATTGTCCTAAAGAACGACGCTGACTTTAAACGCGCCCTCGAAATTCTTCATTCCCCCACGGAATACAGTTCCCTCCTTGCCCCTCCCGCACAGAATGTGGCCCAAAAGAACTGAACATCTGCTACTCTCCACCGCCTACCTGCCCCCCGTGGAATACGTGGCGCAGATGGCACACAGTCGAACGGTGTACATTGAGCAGTGGGAGAATTACCGCAAACAGACCTACCGCAACCGCTGCCTCATCGCAGCGGCCGGTGGTTCAATGCCTCTCACCCTGCCCGTAGAGAAACCAGAAGAAGGGAACTGCTCCATACGCGAAGTGCGCCTTTCTAACCACGGAAACTGGCAGCACCTACACTGGAACGCCCTCATATCCGCCTACGGAAACTCCCCTTTCTTTGAATACTACGCGGATGACTTCGCTCCCTTCTACGAGAAAAAACAGGCCTTTCTGCTGGATTATAATGAAGAGCTACTCCGCCTAATGTGCTCCCTCATAGGTCTTGAGCCGGAGATACAGCGAACCTTGCAATTCACGCATGAAGGAAACGATTTGCGCACCGCAAACCGACCCGAAGCAGCTAGCGTTCCCTGTACCGACCTACGCGAAGCAATCTCCCCCAAACATGCCTCGCATACCGGCTTCGCGGCCCTCCCCTATTACCAGGTCTTCGCCGCGCAGCACGGATTCCAACCCAACTTAAGCATTGCCGACCTGCTCTTTAATATGGGGCCGGAGAGTTTGCTTGTATTGCGTGACAGTTTACCGATAAAACAGTAGCCTTCGCTACAAACAACCTCTATTTTTAGCGCAAATCGTAATTACAGCGCGTTAAATACTATATTATTTCGAAACATCAATATCTTTGCACTAAAAACGCCCAGAGAATGAAATCAGTTCCGAAAGAAAGCCAGCCGAGAACATGGCAACACCATACTCACAGAACCAATTTCTTCCTGACTCTGTGCTTCATAGCTAGCATGCTTTGTGCGCAGAACGGGGAAAACAGAGACTTGAACATCAGCAAGAATCTTGATTATTTCAATAGCATCTTCAAGAACATTGATCTGTATTATGTGGATTCCATCAATCCAGAGAAGACCATCCAGGCCGGCATCCGAGCCATGTTACGTCCGCTGGACCCCTATACCGAGTTTTATCCGGAAGAGGAAGCTGAGGAGCTGAAGTCTATCCTCACAGGTCGCCACGGGGGTATCGGCGCACCCATCATGCTTTACAAGAACGGACAGATTGCAATAGCCGAAACCTTCGAAAATACACCCGCGGAAAAATTCGGACTAAAAGCAGGCGATGTGCTACTTGAGATCGATGGAAAATCGACCATAGGGATGAATGTACAGAAGGCTATCGAAAGCCTGCGCGGAAAGGCAGGCAGTTCGCTGATCGTAAAAGTACAACGCCCTGGCACAAAGAATCCTATCAAACTAAAAATTGTACGTAACACCATCCAACACCCCGCTGTAATGTATTACGGAGTACATGAAGGACAAACAGGCTACATCTGTTTAAACAGCTTCACTGGAGAACCGTCCAAAGAATTCAAGAAAGCATTCCTGGATTTAAAGAAAGAAGGCATTACCTCACTCGTAATCGACTTGCGCGACAACAGGGGCGGCCTGATAGACGAACCGGTAACCATTGCCAATTACTTCCTGCCGAAGGGTAAGGAAATTGTGGCGACTCGTGGCAAAGACAAGCATTTGGAACGAATTTACAAAACCACCAGCACCCCCATCGACACACAAATACCCCTTATTTTATTGGTAGATAACAACACCGCATCAGCCTCCGAGATCCTAGCCGGTGCACTTCAGGACTTTGACCGCGCCGTAATCATAGGTAGCCGCACTTACGGAAAAGGCTTGGTACAGGTACCCCACGACCTGCCTTATGGTGCCAGTCTCAAGATCACTACTGCCAAATACTACATACCCAGCGGACGCTGCATACAAGCCATCAATTATGAGGCTCACGACGAGGAAGGAATGGGCAACCGCATCCCCGACAGCCTGACGAGTGTATTCCACACCGCAGCTGGACGCGAAGTACGCGACGGTGGTGGTATTCTGCCCGACATTGTAACCGCCCAAGAGGAAATGCCTACACTGATGTACGCGCTGAACAGTTCTATCGATTCAATGAAGAACGTATTCGACTTTGCCACAAACTACTATCTGAGCCACCCCACTATCCCATCCGCAAGGGAGTTCAGCCTGAGCAATGAGGAATACAGCCAATTCAAGCAGCAGCTCAAGGAGCGCAATTTCAATTATGACCTACGCAGCGAGAAAGTGCTGAAGCATCTCAAAGAAATACTCAGAAAGGAAAGATATGACGAAATAGCCTCCAACGCCATTCAATCACTGGAAGAAGCGCTTGCGCACAACCTGGACCGCGACCTGGACCTCTTCTCCAAAGAAATAAAGGAAGCCATCGAAATGGAAATAGTGAAACGCTATTACCACATGAAAGGAACCTTCGAGATTGCCCTAAAGAACGACGCCGACTTTAAACGTGCCCTTGAAATCCTTCATTCTCCCTCGGAATACAGTTCTATCCTTACTCCTCCTGTACAGAATATGGCCAGAAAGAGTTGAAAACACAGGCCTGAAGTTCAACAATCTCAGGCCTGCATTTATCAATTTGAGGCCTGCGCCGCCTTGACCGCAGGCCTGCGTTTACCGAACTCGTGCCCACCAGTTTAAAAGTTGGTGGGCACGAGTTTTTCAACTGGTGCCCACCGGCTCTCGAACTCATACGCATCAATTTTGAGAGTACAGATATGTTTAAAAAGACAGAAATTCTCATACTACCAGGTGTTTGCAGTTCTGCTATTCACGCTATTCACATCCTCTGAAAGCCTTATCCACAAAGGGTTTGCGGGTGAAGGGTGGGTGTGAACCCTGTGAAGGGTGGGCTTCACTGTACTGAACCCCAAAAGTTGGACGGTTTAACTTCTATTTTTTTCTAATCTATATTTGATTGGGCTTAGTCCTCCCAATTTCAATTTGATTCTTTCCTGATTGTAATATTTGATATACTTATGGAGTTCTCTTACGAGT
>JAVBMN010000003.1:0-95855 GCA_031552405.1 Bacteroidaceae bacterium
TCTTCGCTGGATTTGCTCATATCAGAAAGAGTAGATACAAAACTGTCATAGAAAGAATCAAAAGAAATGCCTGTAGCGGTTTCTTTCATGTCTTCCTTTATTTTCTCTTGCCGCTCGTTGCAGTCAATGATATTTTCAAGATAATCCCGGACATCTCCGTTTAATTTGGCCCAGAAGGTAGGAGCCTGCTCCTGAAGCTGAGTTAGCTGCTCGGCACTTAACTTAAACAAACCGGTCATTCGTCCGTCAGCCACAGAACTATAATTAAATCCAATTAATTTGGAAGCTTCTTTAAGTTCACTCCATCCCTTGGATGAGATATTATTATGCTGCCTTACACCTATAGAATGGGAGCCGGCAGACGCCCCGGAGTTGAGCTTTGCAAGTCCTAGTGAAACATTACTATCCTTCTTCTTATCCAGCAAATCCAAGGCTTCTTGTCCGGCCTTTCTGCCTTCATCTCCGTAGGAAATATCTATATATTTTTGTTTCTTGCTGATTAAGACATCCCAGACCTTGTTTAAAGCCTCATATTCGGCTTTCATCTTATCGTATTGCGAGTAGTCTGCTCCAAAAAAGGATGCTATCTTTGTGGCTATCTGAATGGCTGCACTGATAATAGTTAAGATGACAGAAGCCTTTTCTACAGTACCTATTGCAGTGGCAGAGGCGTTGGCCGCTGTCTCTACACCGTCCATAGCTGAAAGGGTGAAAACACCAATGTCGCCTATTAACGAAACGATTTCGCCCGCAGTACCGCCAATGGCATTACCTACGCCACTAATAGCTTTGCCAAGTTCGCTTATCTGAGTTTTGACCTTTTTTTCTGAGTCATGGACGAGTGCATTTTTCTTTGCAGTATTATCCTTTGCTATATTATAACGCTCTAAGGCCTTTTCTTGCGTAAGATATGTATTTCCAGATTCATCGCTCTTTATTACAACTTTATCGCCGGTTTTTACCTTATCTAGGTTCTCTTTTGCGGCAGCCAGGTCCTGTTCGGCAATAGCCAGTTCCTGTTTACGGCGGGTAAGTTCCCCAAATGGGTTACGGCTGTCAAGCTCATCCATAATGGACTGGATGGTGCTGGTATAATCCTGCAGTTGGGCCGGTGAAAGAACCTGCGCTGCGGTTTCCTTTGCATCTTCAAACTGTTTAAGCAGGGAAACCAGCGTTTCGTTGGAGGTCTTCTTCAGGTTTTGAAAAGCCACTTCATATTCTGGAGTCTTTTTGAGTTGCGCGTGATCTAGTCCAATAAGAGCTTCTCCCTTGTTTTTTGTGGCTTGAGCAATGGAACGGTCTATTTGCTCAACCTTTTTGGTGTCTCCACCCTTTTCGACTTTTTCACGCTCTGCTTGTAACGCGGCAATGTCATCATTGAACTTCTTCTCAATAGTCTCACGCTCATCGGTGTATGATTGGTATTTCTCAAGGAGAGAGTTTAGATAGTTTTCTTGCGCTCTTTCGGAGTCAGCCAACCGTTTCTCTTGATCAGAATCTGCAAGATCATACAAGATAGTAAACTTGGAAAGCTCTCCCTCAGGCAAGGCAGTGATAGTAGGAACAAATTGGAGTTTCTTTTCTCTGTAATCAGGGTTCTCCTGCTCCCATTTTTGACGTTCTTCGTCCTGCATTTTTTGAAGGAGTTCTCTCTCTTGTTTCCCTATCTCCAGGATTCGCTCCTTATAATCAAGCCTGATTTGAGCAAGTGTTTTTTCAGCTCCCTCATTCATGAGATTTATTCTTCTCTGCTGAATGTCACGCTCTGATCGGGTCATATTATCCATTATTGTTTGGGATGCCCTCTCAGTTTCTTTACTTTGTAGATGTTTATCTACAAAATAATTGTTGTTTGCTTTACCTTTTCCACTATACAGATTTATACCAACCTTTTTAAGCACATCTTTTGATTCTTGCATACCTTTCACAAAAGACTTCATATATTCATTACCCTCTTTCTCTCCTTGTTCGGCTTTGTCTTGGAATATAGAAGCAATAGAAGCACTTATATCTTTCTGCTTTTTTCCTACTGAATCTGAATTTATATCTATGTCGAAATTGATTTCCATTGTAGACTCTTCACCCGTCAAAGGATTTAAGATCTTTCCTGTTTTTACATTTGGAGCATTTTTGTCTGCCACAAGCTTGGATTGAATCGCTTTCTTGTAAGCTTCTACAGCAAGCTCTTGTGCGGCTATCGCTTTAGCTCTCAGCATAAAAGACTCTATTACTGCTTCAGACTGTTTTTCGAAGACCCTTTCCGCTTCAGTTACATTCTTTACTTCTATCCCAAGTTTCTGAAACTCATCCGCATTCTCTTTTATAAATTTATTCTTTTCACCAGCACTATTACCAAGGCTTTCCCATTGTGTTTGTAACCCTTTAAATCTTGTAATATTATCTGTAGCCAGATCAGCTATCCTTTTATTATAACTTGCCTGTTCTTCGGCTTTTTTCTTTGTTATTTCAGCAGCTTTTTCTGATTCCTCTCTATGTTTACTTATTAATGCTATTACGCCCGTAATTGCAACAGAAAGTCCCAGTGTTAATGTACCCATTAATACTTGTGCGGCCACAGTTGAAATACCCAATGCTGCGGATAAACTATTCGTTGCTGCAGTAAGCATTGTTTTTGCTTTAGCTACAACGCCTATCTGGAATGCACTTGCAGAATTTAAGGCATTGTACACTTGTTGCAATCCTACAGTAATAGCCATGGCTGACTGTAGCTTTGTTTGAATAGAAATAAGAGTTTCATTGCTCTTCCCAAAGATAGAGGCAACTCCCTGAACTGCAGAAAGAGCACCCGACAGGCCAGATAAGCCATTCACAAGTCCAAGAATCGTGGCACTACCAGTGTTTCTAAGTGATATTTGTTCCACTTGAACCCTTCTACATAGCACCTCAACTTCTGATAATTTTGTTTTTAATTCCTCATACCGTGCGAGGCTTTCAGGTGCCACTGTTCCAGTGGCACTCAATGAAGCCATTTCTTCACGGATATTTCTTAACTGTGTAAAATACAAGTCTGACGATGCGGTAAGTGTTTCGTGCTGATTTTCTAATTCTTGAAGTTCGCTTTTAGTATACTGAATAATTTCTGCCAGCTCCTGATAGGCTCTTCCTGCTTCGGATAAGTCGGCACCTATCTCTCTCTTTTCTGCATCGGAAGTAGCCTCATTAAATGCCTCCTTAAGCTGTTCTATCTTATTCAGTGTGTTTTCAAGGTACGTGGATTCTTCATTTATGAAGGTCCTTAACACATCCATTGTTTTCTCAATAGGAAGGTTGGAGGCTTCTGTTTCCGCAGCTATCTTCTGCATGTTTGCAATAATACCAGACGCCGCAACTGCTGCTGCGGAGGTGAGATTATTGAACTCGCGCGTTGCCGCAGCAAGCTGGTTCTCTAAAGCTTTGGTAGCTTCAGAAGTTCTGCTTACGTTCATGGAGAGAAGCTCCTGTTTCAGCTTGGCAATCTCTTCACGCAATTTTATAACTTTCTCGTAGTCGGCTTCACTAAAGTAAAGATTTTCCATTTTTTCCTGTTTTAAATAACTTATCGTGCCAAATGTACCACATGCGCTTGTTTTAGCGCTGTTTTTCTTTGCTGAATGCACAACAATCAGCCAGAGGTGGTGGAATAGGCTAAAAAATGGGTTGCAATAGACCTATGCCTGCCTTTTCATTCGGAAATTTGAAATGGTGGGCACGAGTTCAGCAATTCGTGCTCACCAAGATTGGAACCAAGAATCCATTTTACGGTTCTTCGTTACTTTTTCTGCAAGTAATTTCACCCAAACACTTGATAACAGTCCATCTGGAAGCCCCTAAGAACCGCGTATGCGGTGACCTCCTAGGTAGCCGGAGCGTGCTTGCACCCCCGGTTATAGATATGCAGTCTGCCCAAGAGCCGCCTATAGCGGCTGCTCCTTGGTAATACTCTACCAGAAGAGTCATTTATAAAGAACTATTCATTGCTACTTCGCAGAATATCTATAACCTAGAACCCGCCACTATAGGTGGCGTAGGACACTGAAAACCTTTGCCTACCGGGGGTGCAAGCACACCCCGTCTACCTTGAACCGCACCACTACGCGGTGCCGAAATAGCCTATAGTATATAATTCATAGCAACTGAATGATATACACTTATGCTTACAGTCGAGTAGGCTCGGGCTGCGATGCCCGGGCCTACTCGACTGTAACAAAAGTTGTTGTAAATTGACGAAGAGCCCGAAAAATGGTTCTTTGTCACTTTCTTCTTTTACGGGCTATCAATTCTTTCCCGCTGACCTTTTCTACCTTGGAACCATTCATCACTGCATGAAGTTTGTCCTTCTGCATAATAACCAGGTTGCGGTAGGGAATTTCATGAGTAACCTTGCATTTTTCATAGTAGTACATAATTTCTTTAAAGAAGTTACGGAAAACGCCGTAAAAAAATTACGGAGATCATCTTTTTGTTTATATTTGCACAAATATAATTTCGATTAAAATGCTTAGAAAATTTAAGGTTTCGAATTTTAAAAGTTTCAAGAACGATTTTGTTCTAGATCTTTCGGAAGTAAATGGGTATACATTTAACTCTGATTGTATAAAAAATGGTATTGTCAATAATGCAATAATCTATGGACATAATGGCACGGGCAAATCAAATTTGGGATTAGCCATTTTTGATATTATTGAGCATCTTACAGATAAAAACCGAAATGAAAACCAGTATAAGAATTATCTAAATGCATATACCGGTATAAAAAATGCTGATTTCTATTACGAGTTTCAAATATTAGATAAAATTGTGAAGTATGAATATAAAAAATCCGATTACAAGACAATTGTTTCTGAGAAATTCTCAATAGATGATACGGAACTTATTATATTTGATAGGACTAATGGAAATAACCAATTTTCTGTATATCTGAAAGGAGCCGAAACCCTAAATACTACAATTAATGATACTCAATTATCAGCCTTAAAATACGTCAAGAACAATACTGTATTAGCAGATCATGGTTATTCGCAAATATTTGTGGAGTTCTTTTCTTTCATTGACAAGATGTTGTATTTTCGTTCTTTAGAAGATAGAACCTATATAGGGTTAGATATCGGAACTGCAACATTATCTGAAGATATAATTAAAAAAGATAATGTGCGGGATTTTGAATCATTTTTAAATGAAGCTAATATAGAATGCAAATTGTCAATTGAAAAAGAATTCGATAAGCAATTTATTGCTTTTGATTTCGGAGAGAAGAAAATACCAATGCATGATATCTTTTCAACAGGTACAAGTTCTCTTACCCTTTTTTATTTTTGGTTTCAAAGAATCAGAGAAAGTAAAGTTTCCTTTTTGTTCATCGACGAATTTGATGCTTTTTACCACCACGAGTTAGCTGAGATGGTAGTAAAGAGATTGAAGAAGGCAGGGGTGCAATTCATCCTTACAACACATAATGTATCAATTTTGACCAATGATTTATTAAGGCCGGATTGCTATTTTCTGATGAATAAAGAGAAAATTAGATCTTTGTCAAAATGTACAGAAAAGGAATTGAGAGAAGCTCATAATATTGAAAAAATGTATAAAGCTGGAGCGTTCAATGTCGACTAATATATTATTTGTTTTTGAAGGAAGAAAAACTGAAGACATTATTGCAAAATGCCTGGAAAAACATGTTTTAGGATCTAACTTCTCAATAAAATGTGCTTTTGAAGCGGAAATATATCAACTTTATAAAGAAATAGATGCAGATAGAGATTTGGATGTTTTCAATTTAATAAAAGAAAGAGATCAGAAAAACTTACAGATATTAGAAAACTACAATAGAGGTGATTTTGCTGAAATTTATTTTTTCTTTGATTATGATGCACATTCATCATTGGCTTGCGGAAGAGATAAATATGGTAAAGCTGGAGATGATAAAATTAGAGAATTATTGAGTTTTTTTGATAACGAAACGAACAATGGAAAACTTTATATAAGTTATCCCATGGCAGAAGCTATCAGGCATATTAAGAATCATGATTACGATGGTTTTAAGGATTTAATGATAAGATGTAAGGGTAATAACTGTGTACATAAGCCTACTTGTTTGCATAGTAGCAACTGCGTAAATGCATCTGATTATAAAGCTATAGTTGCATATGAAAGTCCAACATTATGCAGTATGCATAGCTATAAAGCAGAAACCTTGAAGAAGTTGATAAAGGCACATCTTTGCAAGATGAATTATATAGTAAATGATATCTATGATCTTCCAAATAAAGAAGAATCTCAACTGGATATTTTTGAAGAACAGTTTCAGAAATATATCAATAAAAAGTGTTCAATGGTGGCTGTTTTAAGTGCTTTCCCAATATTTATTTATGATTATTATGGAGAGGAGAAAACGAAAGCTATATTAGCCGATATCACTTTTTGATAATTCATTTATGCCATCCAATGGCCTTAAACATCTGCACGCCGAACACAGCGTCAACAATCACAATTCGGGAAGTTTGCTTTTCATAAAAATAGCGCTAAAGTTGGAAAATCAGACTTGATTTTCCAACTTTAGCGCTAAAAGGAAATGGACTCAGCACTAAGTTTGAGGCTGGCCGGATTAGTTCGTTTTGCAGACCGGACGAAAGAAGTAAGGGAGCGCACACGGATGCACCGGTACCCTCTTTTACTGCCCCCTCTTACGGGCTATTAATTCTTTCCCGCTGACCTTTTCTACCTTGGAACCATTCATCACTGCGTGAAGTTTGTCCTTCTGCATAATAACCAGGTTGCGGTAGGGGATTTCATAAGTAACCTCACGGTAGGACAGATGCAGATTTTCGATGAACGTTGCAATCTGTCCGAGCAAAGTTTCGTTTCCTATTACTTCTGATTTGCTATCAGCCTTGCTACGTTCTTCGCTAAAGCTGATAGCTTCGTAAAATTTTCGACAGAAATCAGAGAATAGGCCTGGGTAACGGCATCTACGAGTTCATCAAACGTGCCACGTGAGAAATCCTCATACAAACTGTCATCTCCATTGACAAACCATGAAAGAGCGTGAGCAAGCTTATCTGAATTATTGAGGCTTTTAATCACATCACGCACGGTTTGCTCATTGCCAAAATCGGACAAGTATAACCCAGCACCGGCCAATCTGTGGATTGTAGGGGGGAGGATTACGTACAACCGCCCATCTATTATCACATTTGCAAAATCTGCCCCGACGATCGAAGCAGAAACAACTTTTGAACCTTGATTCATATTCTCATATATTTAAAAAAAAGAGTGAGAATAGCTCAATAGTCTATTCTCACTCTTCACGTTAACTGACTTAAGCTGAAACTACTTCAGAAGCGTCAAACCATTTCTCAGAGGCAAGTCCTTCTACTCCGGTAGAAAGCGGAGAAGCAGATACTGCCAAGCCAATGGCTTTGTCTGTGTTTGAACCACGACCTACGATAGATGCCTTGGGGAAAACCACATACACACCGTCTTTGGTCTTGCCAATGATACACTTCTGGATAGGCTTGAAGGTGCCTCTTTCCCAAGAGTTTGCACTTGACTTACCACCCTGAAGGTCTTCTTTTGCTGCATAATCATATTCACCAATGGTGAAGCTGATCTTCACTTCTCCGGGAACAATGTCTTCGCGGTAGTTCTCACCTGTAAGCTGGTTCTTGTAACCAGTAACGGATGCTTCGGCTTCTTCGTACTGGAATGTTTCACCATGTACATTTACAACTTGCTTAGTTGCTGCATTTGCTAAAATAGCGGCAACTTCTGCACCTGACAATCCTGTTGCCTTATTGGCAACTGTGGCGATGGGGTCTGCATAATACAACTCGTCAATACCAACTGCTGTAATCATAATTCTTTTACTTTTAAAAATTAAACAAAATACTTATATTCACATAATGACACTTTAATGCGGTGTCACTTCTGTTCTGATTAAAACAATCAAAATAGCAATGTGAGTGTTTCGCTATTGATTTCGGAGTAAATGTACTGCCAATACATTAAGTACACATACAATTTATTTTTCTATCCGTGACATCCCGAAGAAGGTCACGGAATACGAAATAAAAACAACGAAACGACCTTGCTCGTAACAGATTAGCCGTTTTGCGGTATATCCAGCCGCTTTAGGATTTCAGTATAGAGGTATTCTATATTGGAACGGAAACCTTTGTATCTGTGAAATTCAAATACGACATCGGCGCTATTGTTGGAGATCGTTGTTTTACATGACAGGTTAACTACATCCGCAATGGCATCTCTGATGCCGGAAGACATTCTGCCGCCTATCAATGCCCTTGGGGAATAGAGAAATAGTATTATGAAGATAAACTTCTTACGCTGAGTGACACTTTCAATACATGGAGGACAATCCATCTCGGCCAGTATTTCTTTGAAGTATTCATAAATTACCGGGATTAGGGCTATATCTGACAAGATGGGCATTGAAAGCTGACTTTCTCGTTCCGACAGACTTTGTATTTCTTCCCGGACGGATTTAAGTTCTGATATTCGGCTGAACATAATACAATTATTAAGGAATAAATAGTATAGTATATAGAGTCTTCCTTGCTATATATTATATATAAGGTGTACTCTTGCTGTTTTGTAATCCATCAATTTCACATTCTTCTGCTTTTTCCAAGAAGAGACAGCACATTGAAGCCTTTAAACCGATCAATCAATCTTGCCCCAAAACGTTTCTCAAATTCTTCTACGTTAAGATTAGATGTCAGGTGATATTTCTTCCCATGAAACTGATAAATCTCATACCGGGCATACAAGAACTCGTCAAGCACTGTGTCAAGAGAGGTACCGTAACTTTTCTGATTCGCAGTTTCCAGTCCTATGTCGTTCAGGCAGATATTGAATGGTTTACCTTCCATGGCACTGGTTTCATTGTATGTCAACCTGTCAATGTGCCCATGAATCTTGTAATAGTTCATCATCTCGGTAAGTGAAGTGTTTATAAACTGACTGGGATTCTTGGCCAACTTTAGGTAATCTGCAAATATCTGCATGATAAGTGTCTTGCCAGTGCCGGCAGGCCCGATGAGGAGTATGTTTTTATGGATCCTATAGTTTTGATCAGGAAATACTTCCTCAGCTTTTCGACATCCATTAAAATAATAGATCAAGAACCGGATTATATCCACATTGTGCCGGTCGGCAATAAACTCCCTGAACTCGCGCGCAAGATAATTGTCGCCCAAGTACTTTATCATCTTGCTATGTGCCAGGTATTCTTGATAGTCATTCAGATCATATTCAAAATCTTGCAGAATAATCTTTCTGTGTTTCGCTGTCTGGCTTCTGATCTGCTCCAGATTCAGTGACTTTTTTTCTTGCGGTTCCTCGTTTGCCATTTTTATCCTTTTTAAGTTCAATTTCAAGCCATCTTGCAAAGTGCGATTTGGCATCTTTGGGGGATTTCATGATTTCACCTTCATTTTGAAGCTTTGCAAAGAATTTCTTCAGGTACTCGTAAAACGAATCGGTGCTAAAATCCACATACCCGGCAAAGCGGGTATTTATAATCACGGTTTCAGTCCAAGGCTTATTAAATACCAGCTCGTTGTAGCATTCCAAAACGGGCTTGTCAGAAACACTCACTGAAACAAGACCTTCATGCCTTGGCACACTTGGGTAAGAATTAATAAAATCTTCTTTCTTGCTTTCTTTAGTTGTTGCCAATGGCTTGCCGATTGATTGCCCTTCGTTTGCCACATGGTTGCCGTTCGTTTGCCGACTCCCCGAACTCAAGCCCTGATAATTTTCATATTTACAGATAGTTACTATACTATATTTGTTTGTCGATTGTATGCCACAGAAACCACAATCAGATAATTTTTTGTTTGCCGTCCTGATATTCTTGACAGACAGGCCAAGTGATGAAGAAAGAGAAGCAAGACTAAAGCAGAACTGTCCCCTTTTCACCATTATGCCATTCCATTTCTTATCTTCAAAATTAGCAGACAAGAGATAATGAATGGCAAGAACCTTGCATGGTATATCGTGATACCATTCCCACTCAAGGAATTTCCTGTGCAGTTTAATCCATCCAGCCATACTCATACCTTATGTGATGAAAATACCCAAAGAATACATCGTGACAATAACCCCTCGCCCACTCCACCCTTCTGTTCGCTCATTTGCACTTAGGAGAATAAGTGGTAAATACGGCTCGGCCATCAATCAATTGTGTGAATATGCTTCTCTATCAGTTCTTCATTTTTAAGAATAGAACGCACAGACAGCAAAAAAGAACACAAACCTGTTACCAGAGAAATTATCCCACACATATCTGCATCGAAAACAACTACGCAGCAAATAAATGCCAGCGACAAAATGAACCATGTAATTATAGCCCACGCTTTTATCTTATCACTAATCCTCATAACTGATACTTTTAAATAATTGGCTCCCGTGACTGTTCCGATGTATAGTCTTACAACCTCATTAGGGGCACGGGATAGTATTATACAATCCAGGTATCCTTCAGAACCAGATACGCTTCTTAATACCTGCATGGAGAAAGGCTATGTGAGTAGGCTAAGTGTTTCAGTTTTCGCTTGTCATGTGTATTATTAAAACTGCTTGAATTTTGATAAAAACTTATCTATTTCAACTAGTTTATAAAGTATAATTCCTTTCACTTTGTGAAAAGGCAAAAATACCCTGCACTTCCCGTTTTCTACACCATCCGTCCGCCATTCAAAAAGAATCCTATCTGACACACCACAATACAGCGCTGCTTCCCTGCTATTAAGCCATGCTTTCTGAAGAGGTTCTATTTTTCCAATTTTTCTTTCCATAATTAATACTCTTTTATCATGCGGTTAAAAGTAAAGCTCCACTCCTTTCGTAACCCAAAAGTGGAAGTTTGATTACTAATCGGATGGAGCTTATAAGGATTATTCTCTTCATTTAGCGGAAACTTCCACATAACCGCTTAAAAATTTTATAGAATGTTTGGATAAAAGAATAAGGCTGACTATATTTGCAAACAGCTAAATAAGCATTTATAGAATCGCAAACTCTTCTAAGAGTTTAACCTTTTCTATATCATAATTCTTCTTACGATGAATTATAATGCAAATATAAGTAGTAATATTTCCACTACAGCATTAATGGGTAGCAATATTTCTATTATTAACTTTTTTTAATTTACTCTTGTGCCTATGGATGCAAGTCAGATAAAGCAATTAAGGGCTAAATTGGGCCTTACACAGCAGGAATTCGCCAATAAAATAGGCGTTTCTCTAAAAACTATAACCAACTATGAAAATGGTGGAGCCATTCCAGCAGGAAAGCAGGCACTATTACAATCGATCTCCAGAGAAGCAGAGAAAAATGTGTTGCAACACTCTGAAGGCAATCTTATAGTAGGAGTAGGTAGAGTTGGGGATGTTAATATGAACTACAGAACTAACAACTTGCAACAAAAAGATGAAACGAGTGGCAATAATTCAGAAATACTCAAAGGAATCCCTCTTATTCCCATCTCTGTAGCTACTGGATTTGCTGGTTATGACAACTGTGAAGTAGGATATGAAGACTGTGAAAGATATTTCATCCCAGATTTTGAAAAAATAGGGGCTGAATTTCTAATACGTATAAATGGGGAAAGCATGCATCCCCAGTACAATGAGGGAGATATCCTTGCATGCAAAAAAATCAATGATATACTTTTCTTTCAATACGGAAGAGTATATGTTATTGACAGCTCTCAGGGACAATTGGTGAAACGCATATACGAAGATCCAAAAAAACCTGATTATGTGTTACTCGTGAGTGACAACAAAGAAAAATACCCTCCGTTCCCTATTCCTAAATCCGACATCAGAAGCCTAAGCCTAGTGCTTGGATCGATAGGAATAAGAATAGAGTAAATATAGGAAAAGAAGAAGACTACAACACCCACATTTTTTATATTTACTAAAAACGATAAGCTATGGAATCTGAAGAGAAGCCCATCACTATCAATGCTATTAACGCTATCATTGGCAACGATAGAATGGGAGATGTAAATATGAATGCCTCCGTTACACAAGATGTTGAAACATTGCGTAAGGAGAATGTAATTTTGAGAGAAAAGATAGCAGAGAAAAATATATTGTTAAAGCTCTTAACAAAAAGATTATATGACAGAAATCGCCCCATACAAAGAAAGGAATGATCCTGAAAATGATGATGCCCTGAAAGCACTTGAAGAATTGCCGGCCAATGCACGGCATACTATTGTTCAACATGTGAAAGGCAGGCATGTAATTGTTCAACACGTCCATAGTGGTGGTGAAGGATATGTGAATTCTTCTTCCGAAAGTAGAAAACAGGAACTTGAAAACAATAAACTAAGGACGGAGCTCAATTCGGCAAATGAACTAAATAAGATTCTAAGAGACGAAATAGAAATTCTAAAAGCGGAGATTTCGAAAATAAGCAATGAAACTATTTCACTAAAGAAACTAATAAAAGAACCTGCCTGTGTACCTTAATGCATTAACTGCATTATATTAGATAGTAAAGTCCACTTACCTTAAGATAGGTGGGCTTTACTTATTGCCAATTCAATGATTCTCATTGTTCGTCTTCTTAACGCAATAACCTATAAGATTCCATTCACGTAATCTATCACCATCCTATTTGCTTTATCTATTTTGGACGTATCAAAATCAATATAGATCTCTGTAACATCCGACCCTATCGAATGTCCCAATGCCGCAGAAATCGTTTCTTTAGGTATATCTAAATTCGATGCTATGGTGGCCCATGTATGCCGAGCATGATAAATAGTAATATCAGGAAAAAGAGGTTCACGCACCTTCTTCCCTCCTAATCCTGTCCTTTCCATATTTCCAATTTGTTTTAAATTAAGATTCATCCGATGGGTGAAGTCCTTATAGTTCTTATACCTATCCAGAATATCTAAGAGATATTCTTTACCCCCATATTTATCGATAATTTGCTGAGCTTCGCCTTCTACCTTAATCGAGTAACTTCGCCCAGTCTTTGCACGGATATATTCTATACGACCGTCTTTTATTCTTTTTAGATTAAATAGATCAATGGGATTAATTCCTATTAAATAGAAAATAAGTATAAACAAATCTCTATATATTATTTGATGATCTTCACAAGGATAATCACGAAGTATTCTTAATTGATCGATTTTTAACGCCCTCTTTGCTGTGACCTGTTTTTTTATCTTAAACCGACGAAATGGATAAGAAGTCGTATAATCATTATCAATGCAGAAATTAAATACCGATCGTATATTTCTCAAATGAATCCCTATACTATTAGTTTGCATTCCGGAAGATTTTAGATAATTTTCAAAATGCATAAGCCATTCGGGAGTTATGCTTGAAAATGTTGCATCCTTATCAAATAGTATAATTTTGTTTTTTGTGTCATGGTATAATCCCAATGTACTCTTGTTTGATTTGGTCAACAGGAATTTATCTACATATTCAATAAATGAATTAGTGTTTTTCCCTGATAGAAACCTTTCTATCAGTTCTTTTAACGCCTTCATGTTTAGAGATTCTATCAGACCTGATTTCTCTAGATCATAGATAGCATTATCTATTTTACTAACGAAGTCTCTTAACCTTGCATTTTTATGTCGGCTGTTTTCAGATTTGCTTATAAAACCTGTTCCATCCCACTCCCATTCTTCAGCATATGCACCCGATGAGATAAGAAAAGTCTTTTTATTATGGTACACCATCACCTTTATTGGGTACTTCCCAGACTCTGTCCTCCGTCGTTTGTCTATATGTAATTTCAATGTTGCCATTTGCACAATATTTGCATGCAAACATATAAAAATCAGCAGGAATCTGCAGGAATCTGCAGATTTATTATAAAATAATAACAAAAAAAGAGAGCCAGAACTTAATCTAACTCTCTGATTTTTAACTCGTCGGGGTAGCGGGATTCGAACCCACGACCCCCTGCTCCCAAAGCAGGTGCGCTAACCGGACTGCGCTACACCCCGAGTACTTTTTCGATCGCGATAATCAAGTGATAATTACCCTCTCTCTGAAAAAGCGTTGCAAAGATACGCTTTTTCAGGCAATGGTGCAAGAAAAAGTGTATCTTAATTCTTTTTTATTTGATAATATCAAGCTGACGGAACACCTTGACCAGCTTCTCAACGGCAGTATCAATCTGTTCTTTGGTGTGAGTAGCCATCAGGGAGAAACGAATCAATGTATCATTGGGTGAACATGCGGGAGGAATAACTGGGTTCACAAAGATACCTTCATCGAAGAGCATCTTGGTTACCAGGAATGTCTTTTCCATATCGCGCACGTACAGCGGAATGATAGGCGTAGAAGTGTGACCAATCTCAAAGCCAAGCTCTCTGAAACACTTCAACGAATAATGGGTGATATCCCACAAGTGTGCCAGGCGCTCAGGCTCTGTCTTCATAATATTCAAGGCAGCTTTGGCAGCAGCGGTGGCCGAAGGGGTGTTACTTGCACTGAAGATATAAGAACGAGAATTGTGGCGTAAATAATTAATGATGCATTCATCGGCAGCAATAAATCCACCGATAGCAGCCAGGGACTTGCTAAAGGTTCCCATGATGAGATCCACATCATTCGTCAAGCCAAAGTGATTACAGGTACCACGTCCGTGATCGCCCAACACACCCAAGCCATGAGCTTCATCTACCATTATATTTCCGTCGTACTTTTTAGCCAGACGAACGATCTCCGGCAAATTAGCCACGTCGCCTTCCATGCTGAAAACCCCATCCACAACGATCAGCTTGACAGCCTCCGGGCGACACTTTTGAAGTTCCTTCTCCAGCGACTCCATGTCATTGTGTTTGTACTTTAAGATGGTAGAGAATGACAAACGACGACCTTCCACGATAGAGGCATGATCCAACTCGTCGCAAATCACATAATCATTACGATCCGTGACGCAGGACACTACACCCAGATTAACCTGAAAACCGGTAGAATAAATAATAGCGTCTTCTTTTCCTACAAATTCAGCCAGTTCTTTTTCGAGCTCCAGATGCAGGTCAAGGGTTCCGTTTAAAAAACGAGATCCGGCACACCCTGTCCCGTATTTACGAGTTGCCGCCACTGCAGCTTCAATCACACGTGGGTCATCCGTAAGTCCAAGGTATGAATTAGAGCCAAACATTAACACCTTTTTGCCACTCATGATAACCTCAGTGCTCTGTCCGCTCTCTATACTCCGGAAATACGGATAAACCCCTTTGGCTTTTATTTGTTGGGGAAGATCGTATTTTTCCAGTTTATCTTGTAGTAATCCCATAATTAGGCAATATATACTTTAATATTTTTTAAACAGGTTGCAAAGATAGCTATTTTTACGCTTACTATTACAACTTTCCCGCTAAAAATAGGGTGCATTATTTTTTTAATGCACTTTTAGGGGAGCTGTAAATGGTTTTTTTCGTATATTCGCCACTCCAAATGAAAGAAATGGCGCTTTTGAAGAAGAAAATACGCTTTATTGTCAATCCAATATCGGGCACGCAAAAGAAAAAAAGAATACCGGCATTGATCAAAAAAATAATGGATCAATCCCGGTATGAAATAGATATTGCATCCACCGAGTTTAAAGGACATGCTGAACTACTCACCTCCGAGGCAGTAGACAACGGCTATTTCGCGGTAGTAGCCGTAGGTGGAGATGGTACGGTAAATGAAGTGGGGCGTAAACTCATCAACACAAAAACCGCACTGGGTATCATCCCTTGCGGATCGGGTAACGGGCTGGCCCGCCACATTCACATCCCACTGGATTTGCGGAAGGCTATCGAAATCATCAATGAAGGACTTGTAAAAGCCATCGATTATGGTATGATGAATGATCTTCCGTTCTTTTGCACTTGTGGAGTGGGGTTCGATGCGCTGGTAAGTTTTCAGTTCGCATTGGATGGAAGAAGAGGAATACTTACCTACATAGAAAAGACGCTCCTGGAATTTTTAAAATACCGCCCGGCCACTTACGAGTTAGAGATGGATGGCGGGGTAAAGAAGTTTAAAGCATTTCTTATCACTTGCGGAAATGCCTCGCAATATGGTAACAATGCATTCATATCCCCCAACGCCTCCCTTCAGGACGGACTACTGGATATTACCATATTAGAACCTTTTACAGTAATAGACATCCCCTCTCTGGTGTTCCAGTTATTTAATAAGCTGATCAGTCAAAACAGCAGGATCAAAACCTTTAGGTGCAAAGAGCTTACCATACGAAGAAAGGAAGAAGGGGTAGCCCATTTTGACGGAGATCCCATCACATTAGGAAAAGACATTCATGTACAAGTTGTTTCGAAAGGCCTCACGGTTTTAACTCCCCGCAAAGTAGAATACAACCCAATTGAGGTGGCACAGCATTTCATCAACCCTGTAATTGAAGAGGTTACCTCAATAAACCGTAGTATTATCAATCGCAATATTGAATTTCTGAGAAATATCCTTAAGGGCATTAAAGAATAAGGTGGGTATTCAGATATTCTGACCTGTAAATACCGCTTACCAGATCTGTAAACTTAGAGGTGTATGTGCCTTCAAGAGAGCGAATCACAATCTGCTCCGTCTTGCAGAGTTGTAATTTGCGAGAGAACTCCATCATAACACGTTTTACCTCCCCACCCTCTTTGGTAAAAACCTCAGCCTGCCGAGAGGTGTACAGCCCCTCTCCGTAAGCTATCGAACGAATCTCCGAAGCATATTCCACAGGAATAATTACTGCAAAAACCCCTTCATCTGATAAAAGCGTAGCGGCCTTACTGATCAGCTCTTTATAAGGTAAAGAAACCGTATGCCGCGCCCTGTTTCGCTTTTCACAAGAGGAGAGTAAAGAGTCCTGAAAATAGGGAGGATTACTAAGAATCAGATCAAACCTGGATAGAGTGTCAAACATACAAAAATCTTGCGCAATAACTCCCATCCGCTCTTTCCAGAGAGAAGCCTTTATGTTTTCGTCTGCCTGAAAAGCCGCATCGGCATCAATTTCCAAAGCCATTATCTCGGCATCCGGCATTCGTTGAGCCATGATCAAAGAGAGGATTCCAGTGCCGGCACCCACATCCAATATCTGTTTACAAGCACAGTCACCTGCCACCCATGCACCAAACAATACACTATCAGTGCCCACCTTCATGGCACAATGTTCTTGGTGTATAGTAAAGAAACGAAACGAAAAAGCTGATCTTGACATCTTTATTCACTAAAACGAGCTGCAAATTTAGCTTTTTTCGGTTACTTTTATAGCGCTGGGTATTAAAATATAGCAAATAATAGCGTACCTTTGCAGCAATTTTGATTAACTACAGACAAAATTCTTATTTTCAGAAAGATGCGAAAATTGATATTAGACGAATTTGAAGATTCCGGCAACAGCGCCTTCTCCCTTATCGCAGATATTGATAATGGTGAGGAGCGTGTGTTCGATATAAAAAATGATGAAAGCCTTCCCGTACTGCCCATGCGTAACATGGTCATGTTTCCTGGGGTGGTTATGCCTGTTTCAGTAGGAAGATCCAGCTCGTTGCGGTTAGTAAACGAGTCGTACAAAGCAGGGACCTACATCGCCGTAGTGTGCCAAAAGGCACCCGAAATAGAGGAACCTGAATTTAAAGATCTCCATACCATCGGTGTGGTGGCTAAGGTCGTTCGTGTACTGGAAATGCCCGATCATACTACTACCGTGATCCTGCAAGGCTCACAGCGACTGCGTTTGAACTCCATCACTGAAAGCTTCCCCTACATGAAGGGGGCGGTAGAATCACTTCCGGAGGTAAAGCCGGACGAGAAAAGTCGCAAGTTCGAAGCTTTGGTAGACTCCTGCAAGGATCTTGCAATCCGTTATATCCGCACTTCGGAAATGATACATCAGGAGTCAGTCTTTGCGCTCCGCAACATCAGCGGAGGAACCACCCTGATCAACTTCATTTGTGCCAACCTGCCTCTCAAGAAAGATGACAAGATAGCCTTGTTGGAGTTAGGATCCGTAGAAAAACGGGCATACAAGCTTTTGGAATATCTAAGTCGGGAAGTACAACTGGCCGAGATCAAAGCCAGCATACAAATGCGAGCCAAGGAAGATATCGACCAGCAACAGCGTGAATATTTCTTGCAGCAGCAGATAAAAACCATCCAGGACGAGCTGGGTACCGGCAGCGACCGTGATGCCGACGAGTTTCGTGAGAAGGGTGCTAAAATGAAATGGCCCAAGGAAGCGAATGACTTCTTTCAAAAAGAAGTAGACAAGCTGGAACGCCTGCATCCTCAGTCACCCGACTACAGTACACAGTTCAACTATCTGCAAACCATGCTCTCTCTGCCTTGGGGAAAGTACACCAAGGACAACTACAACCTGGTGAATGCAGAAAAGGTGCTGAACCACGACCACTACGGTTTGGAAAAGGTAAAAGAACGCATTTTGGAACACCTGGCTGTGATGAAGCTCAAGGAAGGCGATATGAAATCGCCCATTATCTGCTTGTATGGCCCTCCAGGAGTAGGTAAAACATCGTTGGGAAAGTCGGTAGCTACCGCCCTTAAGCGGAAATACATTCGCGTTTCACTGGGAGGCGTACATGACGAATCAGAGATCCGTGGACACCGACGTACCTACATTGGCTCCATGCCGGGACGCATTATTAAGGGCATCAGTAAAGCAGGCGCCTCCAACCCCGTATTTATTCTGGATGAGATAGATAAGCTGGATCGCAGCAACCAGGGAGACCCCTCTTCAGCGCTGCTTGAGGTGCTTGACCCTGAACAGAACAGCGCTTTTCATGACAATTATCTGGATGTGGACTATGACCTGTCCAAGGTTATGTTCATTGCTACGGCCAATTCACTGAACACCATTTCCCAGCCCCTGCTGGATCGTATGGAACTCATCGAAGTGAGTGGATACATTACTGAAGAAAAGATAGAAATAGCCCGCCATTACTTGGTACCCAAGGAACTGGAGGCCAACGGTTTCAAAAAGAAGGATGTAAAGTTCAATAAGGCGGCTCTTGAAAAGATTATCGAGGGATATACCCGTGAAAGCGGTGTGCGTCAGCTGGAAAAGACAATAGCCAAGATCCTGCGCAAGATCGCTCTTGAATATGCAAAAAGTGGCGTACTGGAAACTCCTGAAGTAACCGTAGCCAATATAGAGAAATACTTGGGTCCGGCTCACTACTTGCGTGACAAGTACCAAGGCAATGAATATGCCGGTGTAGTGACCGGTCTGGCCTGGACCTCCGTGGGAGGTGAGATTCTGTTTGTAGAAACCAGCCTTAGCCCAGGTAAAACCGGGAAGCTTACTCTCACCGGAAGCTTGGGCGATGTCATGAAAGAATCCGCCGTACTGGCTATGGAGTATCTTCATGCTCATACGCAGGTATTGAACATAGATCCCCGTATTTTCGAGAATTGGCATATCCATATCCACATCCCCGAAGGCTCCATTCCTAAAGACGGTCCCTCGGCCGGTATTACTATGGTTACCTCTTTGGCTTCGGCCTTTACCCAACGAAAGGTAAAGAAAAATCTGGCCATGACGGGCGAAATCACCTTACGCGGAAAAGTACTTCCCGTAGGAGGCATCAAAGAGAAGATCCTTGCTGCCAAACGCGCCGGCATCAAAGAGATCATTCTGTGCAAGGAAAACCTGAAGGATATACAGGAGATACAAGAAATATACCTCAAAGGACTTACTTTCCATTATGTAACAGATATCAAGGAGGTATTAGCCCTCGCTCTTACCGACGAGAAGGTGGCAGATGCCATTGACTTCACCGTGAAAGAGGAGGTAAAATGAAGTTTCGGATCGTTCAGACCGATACTGGCAGTGCGGCACGTGCAGGAGTAGTATCTACGGCACACGGGGATATTGAAACCCCCATCTTTATGCCGGTAGGTACACTTGGCGCAGTGAAAGCTGTGCAGATGCCCGAACTGAAAGAGGATATCAAAGCACAGATTATACTGGGAAACACCTATCACCTGTACTTACGTCCCGGTACGGAAGTGTTGGAAAAAGCCGGAGGATTGCATAAGTTCAACTCCTTTGATCGCCCCATGCTTACTGACAGCGGAGGCTTTCAGGTATTCTCCCTCTCGGCCATCCGCAAGCTGCGGGAGGAGGGAGTGGAATTCCGATCACACATTGACGGAAGCAAGCACATCTTTACTCCGGAGCGGGTGATGGACATACAACGCTCCATCGGCGCAGATATCATCATGGCATTCGACGAATGCCCGCCTGGGACTTCCGACTATGAATACGCCCGCAAGTCCCTACACCTCACCCAACGATGGCTGGACCGCTGCATCGAACGCTTTGCTGCCACAGAGCCAAAGTATGGCTATGAGCAAACCCTTTTTCCCATTGTACAGGGATGTGTATACCCCGAATTGCGCAGAGAGGCAGCCAAATATATAGCCGATAAGGGCGCAGACGGAAATGCAATCGGCGGACTGGCCGTAGGCGAACCTACTGAGAAGATGTATGAGATGATAGAAGTAGTGAACGAAATCCTGCCACAGGATAAGCCCCGCTACCTCATGGGAGTAGGTACTCCCGTCAATCTGCTTGAAGCGATTGAGCGTGGCGTAGACATGTTTGACTGCGTGATGCCCACCCGAAACGGTCGTAATGGCATGATATTCACCAAAAACGGTATCATGAACATGCGCAACAAAAAGTGGGAGTTCGACTTTGAGCCAATTGAAGCTGACGGCGCTTCATACGTAGACAACCTATACTCGCGAGCCTACCTGAGACATCTGTTTCATGCACAAGAGTTGTTGGCCATGCAGATCGCATCCGTACACAATCTGGCTTTCTATCTGTGGCTCGTAGGCGAGGCACGCCAACACATCCTTAAGGGAGACTTTTCTTCCTGGAAAAAAGAAATGACCACACGCCTTTCCCAACGATTATAAACTCTGAACAATGGCCCGACTGAAAACCATATTCAGAGCACGGAACATACGGAAGATACGTCGCCGCGCATCCGGAAAAATGCTACCGAAGAGGAGCCTGAAAAGCCTCTTGATGAGAATGATTCCCTTGAAGAAGCTCGACTGGTACATTATCCGCAAATTCTTGGGTACCTATGTATTCTCCATTCTTCTGATCCTAGCCATCGTAATTGTGTTCGACATCAATGAGAAGATAGATAACTTCATGGATCATGATGCGCCGTTGAAGAAAATCATCTTCGATTACTATGTCAACCTAGTGCCTTATTATGCCAATATGTTCAGCTCGCTGTTCGTATTCATATCCGTAATCTTTTTCACCTCCAAACTGGCCGACGACTCAGAAATCATCGCCATGCAATCCTGTGGTATGAGCTTCAACCGTCTCATGCGGCCTTACTTTATTTCCGCCGCAGTCATTGCATTATCGGGATACATGCTTGGCGCATACATTACGCCGCACAGCAACAAGATCAAGCTCGACTTTGAGGATCAATATGTGAAAAGAAAGAAGCTGGAATACGTCATGAACATACAGCTTGAAGTAGACACCGGTGTAATAGCTTACATAGAGCGATACGAGAACCGGACAAGGACGGGATACAATTTTTCACTCGATAAGTTCAAAGGGAAACAGCTCATCTCCCACCTCACCGCCTCCTCGGTAGAATATGACAGCACAAAAGCACGCAGCATGTGGAAGATACGAAACTATACGCTTCGCAACATGGATGGGCGGAATGAAAAGCTGACCCGTGGGTATGAGGTCGACTCCTTTATAGACATGTCGCCCCAGGATTTCCTGATCATGAAAGGGCAGCAGGAAACGATGAGCAGCCCAGAACTCTCCTACTACATTGAGCGCCAGCGCCAACGCGGAGTGGGCAATCTGAAATCGTATGAGATAGAATTCCATAAACGCATTGCCATGTCATTTGCCGCATTCATATTGGTGGTTATCGGACTCTCACTCTCAGCCCGGAAGATCAAGGGAGGAATGGGTATGAATATTGGTATCGGACTGGCCCTCAGCTTCTCATACCTTTTATTCCAAGGCATATCGTCTGCCTTCTCCGTAAGCGGAAGTATCCCCCCCTTCGTTGCCGTATGGCTACCAAACATTGTTTTCTCACTGATTGCGTTGTACTTGTACCTGTACAAAGCGCCGCGCTAATCCCTAAAACCATAGAAGAGCATGAATACATCATCTACCACTGAGCTGATCCTGATCCGTATTACGGGCGAGGATCGTCCAGGTCTCACAGCCGGAATTACTTCCGTACTGGCCAATTACAATGTGGATATCTTAGACATCGGCCAGTCCGATATTCACAACACCTTATCGCTGGGAATCCTCTTCAAAGCCCGGGAACATGATTCCGGCTTTATCATGAAAGAGCTGCTCTTTAAGGCCTCGGCACTGAACGTATCCGTCAGCTTCTCACCCATCAGTGCAGAAGAATACGAAAACTGGGTGGGCATGCAAGGTAAGAACCGCTATATACTTACCCTGTTAGGACGTAAGATTACCTCGCCTCAGATAGCAGCAGTAACCTCCATCGTGGCAGAGCAACAACTGAATATTGATGCAATCAAGCGACTTACGGGACGTATCCCCCTGAATGATGCACGCGCAAATACACGCGCCTGTATCGAGCTTTCGCTGCGCGGCACACCTGTAGACCGTGAAAAGATGAACGCCGGACTTATGCAACTGGCTGGCGAACTGGGTATGGACTTCTCCCTACAAATAGATAATATGTATCGCCGCATGCGCCGACTCATCTGTTTCGATATGGACTCTACACTGATTGAAACCGAGGTTATTGATGAGCTGGCCATCCGTGCCGGCGTGGGCGACCAGGTAAAGGCCATCACCGAACGAGCCATGCGCGGAGAGATCGACTTCATAGAAAGCTTCAAAGAACGGGTAGCATTGCTCAAGGGCCTGGATGAATCTGTAATGCAGGAAATAGCCGAGTCGCTGCCCATCACAGAAGGAGTGGACCGCCTGATGTATGTACTCAAGAAATACGGCTACAAGATAGCCATCCTCTCCGGAGGGTTCACCTACTTCGGCCAGCATCTGCAAAAGAAATACGGTATCGACTATGTATACGCCAACGAACTGGAGATCATCGACGGAAAACTTACCGGCCGATACCTGGGCGACGTGGTAGACGGAAAGCGTAAAGCCGAGCTATTGCGCCTCATAGCCCAGGTGGAGAAAGTAGACATCGCTCAGACTATAGCTGTGGGCGACGGAGCCAATGACCTACCCATGCTTGGCATCGCCGGTCTAGGTATCGCATACCATGCCAAGCCCAAAGTTGTAGCCAATGCCCGCCAATCCATTAATACGATCGGACTTGACGGAGTACTCTATTTCCTAGGCTTCAAGGACTCCTATCTGGATGAAAAAGGCAAACAATAGAACCCGCCCATCCCATCCGGAGTAAAGACTGGTTACACAAAATTAACAATGCCACTATCTTCTGATAGTGGCATTTATGTATCTTTGCAATAGCAAGTAGCTTATTCTACAAATTTAAAGAGTATCAGAAGTATGAAAAAGATTAAGATGAAAGCAGTTTCTGTCGTTCTGGCAGCAAGTGTGATGTGTAGTTCTTGTATTGGTTCGCATGCCTTATTTCATAAGGTATATGACGTAAACCAGAGCATATCTGGCAATAAGTGGATAAATGAGATCGTGTATTTTGCATTCTGGATCGTTCCAGTGTATGAGATCTCCCTGTTAGGTGATTTATTTATATTCAACAGCATCGAATTCTGGACCGGCAGCAACCCCATGGCCAAGACAGGCACCAAAAAGATGAAAGGCAGCGATGGCAAGGAATATGTCATCAAAACCAAGAAAGAGGGTTACACCATCAGCCAGGGTAAGAGCAGCATGGATCTGAAGTACAACGAGAAAGATCAAACCTGGAGCGTAGTATCCAAAGGACAGGAACACAAATTGCTGAAGGTTCGCACCGATGGTACTGCCGATGTATACCTCAACGGTCATCCCATGAATGTATCTCTCGATGCACAGGGTGCCACCGCCGTTCGCCAGGTAGCAATGGGAGCTGTTTTTGCAGCACGTTAAAGCGTATAAAAACACAGGCCTGAGTTGCTTTCATCTCAGGCCTGAGTTTTTCTATTATCCAGCACGTTGATTCTGAGTTCTTTAGAATGGATATCCAATCGCGAAGTGAAAAGCAAAATCGCGAGAGAAGTTGGGATGAATAATCGGGTAATGCTCTTTGGAAGTGGTATACGCAGGGTTTACAGCCTTCATACCGCCGTCAAAGCGGAGGATGAAGTAATCGAAATCAAAGCGGATACCGAGACCGTATGCTACTGCGAGTTGCTTATAGAAAGAATCAAACCGGAACAATCCACCCGGTTGGGAAGGATAATCCCGTATGGTCCAGATGTTTCCGGCATCCACAAAGAAGGCTGCATTCAGTTTCCAGAACAGTCGGGTACGAAGCTCGGCGCTGAGATCCAACTTGATATCGCCGGAACGATTCATAAAGTCAATAGAACTTCCTCCACTGTAAGTACCAGGGCCCAGACCACGTACAGACCATCCTCTCACCCCGTTGGCGCCTCCGGCAAAATAGCGCACAGAAAAGGGTAGCATCAGGGAGTTGCCATACGGATATGCCACACCCAGCAGGCAATGCAGAGCCAGCGAGTTACGACTGTCGATAGACAGTTTTTTGGAAAGATCAAAGTCGCCCTTTACATATTGCTCATATGGCAAGCCAAAACTGGAATAGCGGCCAAACTCATTCTTTTCCTGACCGGTAAGTTGGGAGAAGCAATAGAACAAGTTTCCTGCCGACTCAAAATTGAGACGAATCGTATAGCTGTTCTCTTGTTTGTTGAGCAACCCGTAATCACCTATTCCCGCACTGTTAAATACCATGCCGTAGGCGATCTTCACAATCATCTGGTCATCATAGTTATATTTCAGGATGGAGTTGTCCAGGTAGTTCTTTTCATATTCTTCAGAGAGCCAAGGCATCTTGATATAGCTCACATCAATCAAATCCAGTCGGTGGGTGGAATGATGACGACGACGGTTCCACTTATAGCTCCATTTCCCTTCAAAAATATTACGGGCAAACTCTGGGCGTTTCTGATTACTGTAACCCACAGATAGTTCTGTAGTAGCCCTTACTTTACGTTTGTAGGAAGAGGAAAGAAAGGGAAAGAGGAAACGCGGAAAGTTTACGCTACCTTCCACCCCATACTCGATGTAGTGATTCATAATGGGGTCCGACAATCCTGAAATAGCTTCATACGCGCCACGCAATTGCAGGGCAAAGGTTTCGGAACTGTGAAACAGGTTGCGATGCTCGGCGGTAATGGAGGCGGCCGCACCCAAGTCGCCAGCCGAGTTAGTACCCTCTAGCGAAAAGGAGATGCTTTGCGACTTCCCCCGGGTGAGCAACAAGTAACAATCCAGCGAGGTACTGTCGGCCCGCTCACGAAAACGCATATTGGTATACTTCAAGATAGGCAGTCGCCCAAAATTGGAATACGTGCCTGTCACATCCTGTTCGCGATAGAGGCTGTCCGGACGAATCAGTACATTACGTTCAATGGTCTTATTACGCAGATATGGCTTGCCCTGAGTCAGTATATTCAAACCTTCATATTGCACGGTATCGTATGCATCTGTAGCATCGAGTAAAGCAGGATTCACAATATCATAATCGGCAATCACATTTACATCATGTATACGG
Organism: Bacteroidaceae bacterium; assembly: GCA_031552405.1. Taxonomy (GTDB): domain Bacteria; phylum Bacteroidota; class Bacteroidia; order Bacteroidales; family Bacteroidaceae; genus UBA1794. The sequence continues at coordinate 25,748 of JAVBMN010000003.1, forward strand.
TACAGGGTGTGAGGGCGACCACTCTCCCTGTTCTCGTACGGCGAAAGGTGCAGAGTTACACGTGCCAGATACTGTCCACTGAGGGTATCTACCGTATAGGTAAGATACTCTTTATTGAATTTATAATACCCTTTGTTTTTGAGTGCGGTGGTAATGCGACTCCGTTCCTGGTCAAGCACTTCGATATTCAGCGGCATGCCTGTTTTCAACAGGGAGTGAAGCGTATCCTCCCGTAGCAGGATTTGAGCAATAGCCGAATCGGGCACTACCCGCTCAATGTGCTGTACGATGTATGCCCGGCCCGGCACCAGGTTATAATGTATCCGCGTCTTTTTCTTCTTTATTACTTGCTGTTGCTCCACCTCGCCTTGCATATATCCCCAGTTGTGCAAGGTTTTCTGCATCTCTTGGGCAGATTGGCGGGCATATTCTTCATTGTAGATAACTGGTTCATCGCCTATACGGCGCAGCATTTTATTGTACCATTTGGTACTGTCGGCGCCCGACCAGTCGTAAATATAAAGCGGCACCTTCAACCAGCTGAACCAGCGTGCATTGGGCACCTGACGCAGATAACCTTCCATGTCAGACGTTCGAAGGGATTTATCCGCACTGCTGATCTTTACTTCATCTAATAAGAACTGGCCCTCCGGCACATACTTAGTAGAAGAGCAACCACACAGGTATACCACTGTCAAGACAGGCAAAAGAACCTTTAAAAGGCGGAGAGAGAGAATGTGCTTTCTGCAGATATTCATTCGGAGAGTATCAACCTTGCCCCTACGGACATGTTCTTCTTCTTTTTTGGGTATGCAAATATACTCCTTAATTCGATAATTATATGTAGATTTGCGCGAAAATATCGCATTATTAGCCCTCAGAGAATGCTTAGCAAGAATAAAATCAAGTATATCCAATCCTTGGATTCCAAGAAGAAACGTCAGGAAGAAGGACTCTTTGTAGCCGAAGGACCCAAACTGGTGGGCGACTTACTGGGACATTTCCCCTGTACCCTCCTGGCCGGCACCGCTGAGTGGTGGGAAAAGCAGGCCAGCCTGCAGGAAGTTGAAGCGCAAAGAAAGATAGAAGAAACCGCAATAATTACCCCGGAAGAGCTTACCCGTGCCAGCCTGCAACAGCACCCGCAACAGGTAATAGCCCTGTTTCGTCAATCCCTTCATGCACCCGATCGTACCGCCCCAATGCACTCCCTGTGCCTGGCACTGGACGGCATCCAAGACCCTGGAAACCTGGGTACCATTATCCGACTGGCCGACTGGTTTGGTATTGAGCACCTCTTCTGCTCACCCGATACCGTGGATACCTACAACCCCAAGGTGGTACAGGCCACAATGGGCGCCTTGGCCCGCGTCAAAGTACATTATCTGGACCTACCCGGACTGGCTCGGGAATTAGCCGCGCAGCAAGTACCTGTCTATGGGACCTTTCTGGAAGGTGAAAGTGTATATACAGAGAGCCTTACCTCGCACGGCTTGCTTGTCATGGGTAATGAAGGCAATGGAGTATCGGCGGAAGTGGCTGCTTTGGTCAGTCGCAAGCTTTACATTCCCCCCTACCCTGCCAACCGGCCTACATCGGAATCGCTGAACGTAGCCATTGCTACCTCCATCCTTTGTGCAGAGTTTCGCCGAAGGGGATAAACAGAGAAGTATTCAGGAAAGGAACGCCGAATCAGGATACGACACATCCACCAGGAAAAGGGCATGAGCCGGCACACTGGTACCCGCTGAGCAGCGGTCCTTCTGCTCAATGACCCGTCGAAAACCGTCGATAGTGAGCTTGCCGCGTCCTACCTCCAACAGCGTACCTACCACGGCACGCACCATGTTACGCAGGAAACGATCGGCCCGAATGGTAAACACCCACACGTCCTCTTCCTGTTGTTCCCAATGGGCATGCGTAATACGACAGTCGTTGGTTTTCACATCTGTATGCAGCTTACTGAAGCTGGTAAAGTCGGTATATTCAAACAATACTGCAGCAGCCTGGTTCATTTTTCCGTAATCCAAAGCCCCGAAGTGGCGGTACACATACTGCCTGCGAAACGGGTGCTTACGAGAGCACACATAGTACTTATAGGTGCGCGAGGTAGCTAAGAAACGGGCATGAGCCTCCTGTTGTACCTGCCGGGCACGATGAATCACCACATCCTGCGGAAGCAGGCGGTTCAGTTTCTCCGTAAGCCACACCTCGTCCAACGTAGTATCTGCATCAAAATGGGCTATCATAAGCTCGGCATGCACCCCGGCATCCGTACGCCCGGCGCCCGTCACTTCTACCTGTTGGCGCAACAGGACAGACAATGCTTCCTGCAACACCTGCTGCACGGTAATGCCATTGGGCTGTACCTGCCAGCCGTGATAAGCCGTTCCGTCATAGCTGAGATAGAGAAAATACCGATGCATCTCTTCGGTTATTGGGCTTCAGGGAAATATTCATAACAGCCGGCATCAGGCTGGCCGTCCGTAAAGCGGTAACGACCATCCAGATCGAACGGCACTTCCGAGGCGTACAACGGATCCGCTACATTGATACAAGCGTTCTTTGCCGTGGGATGGAAATCGTAACGGTAATCGCGGTCTTTATTGAGATTCACATAGTTTTCCTCGTCATCCACACAGGAATGGTACGTAAGGACTATGCCATCGGCATTGCCCGAAAGCGTGGATTTATCCTCAGGAGGTACAATACAGTTCACAAAAGACACACGAGTGGAATCCATCGTGCTACCATCCTGTACATGACTGGCTATCAAAACGGTAGTACCTTGTCGTGCAGCAAATCCATACTTATTGACGATCGTATTCTGCAGAAAGGAGTAATCACCATCTGCTAGGTGTACCAGGTTGCGACCAGAGTTCACGATCAAAGAATTAAGAACCTCCGCCTTACACTGACGCAGCATTATGCCATACTCAGAAGAGTTCTGCACCACAGAACTTTGTAAGGACAACTTCAACAGACTACGATCCGTAGAGTCACAATATATGGCAGTCTTTGCCGAATGAATATCAGCTCCGGTCAAGCGATTTTCCGTGCTGGAAGAATAAAACACAATGCCCTCCCACTGTCCCGGCGTACGGTCATAGGGAAGATAAGAGAAGAGGCGGTCCGTGCGGTCGCCCCGGAATATAACACGTCTGTTGGGTGTACCATTCGTAACCAGCGTACCACGTACTTTCAGGGCGGCATCACTATGAAACATGAGGCGTGCGCCGGCCTCGCAGGTCAGTGTGGCCCCTTCGGCCACGCACAGGCTGTCATATACCACGATAGGCTTTCCAGCTGTCAGCGTAGTGTCCTGCTCCAGAGTGCGGCTACGCATTATTACGGCATCCTGCCCGTAGGCTTGTAATACAAGGCGCTGTGTGCCTCCATTGGTCACGGCTATCAGCTCATCTTTTACCAACTGTGGATCTATGGAATGTTGTTCGGAAAGCTTCACCTCCACAAAGATGTACATACTGTCTTTCTTATCCAGTTCTATTCCGCTCCACTCTGTGCCGGGCGATCCGTCTACGTTGACCATAAAGCCCGAAGTACCTCCGCTGGACAGTGTGATAGACTGAATTATCAGAGCCTTATCGCCCCGGTTATACAACATCACCTGGCGGGTAGAACTAGCCACAGTGCTGATCACCGTATCAAAGCTGAGCGTATCACGCGAAAATGCGGGCTGATCCGAAGCCGAGGTAGAGAACTCCTCGTCACTGCATCCGCCTAAGAGTACTGCTGTGAGCAGTAAGGAAAAGAAAATAGAAAGAAAGGATTTCAATGCGGTACTGTTTATAGTTAGAAACGCGTATACATCCGGTTTATTGTTACTCTGCTTAGGCTTTGTGAATCCAGATGGAGTTCACCTTGCGCTGTACGGCCACACAATTCAGGATGGAAACCACCACAAAAATGCCTGTTCCTATACCAGCCACCACACCTACCGTACCCATTTCCATTTGCGGGAATAGCTGGGTAATCACCTCCATATAAGCCGAGCGGGCATATACCACAAGGAGTATGGACAAGAACAATACACACATGTTAAGCCCCAAGGTAAGCAATTGATAAGGCAAAGCCACTTTACGCGGTGAATATCCGATGAGCAACAGAGTTTCCAGCTTAGCCGTATTCTTTTGCAGCAGCAGGTAGATGGAAAGCATCAGTATGTAGAATGAGAGTACGCTAATGACAAGTCCTACAAGCAGCACAATACCTGTCACAAGTTTCAGGAAGTACGTCATACGACCGGCCTCCAGCTTATCGTCCTCCGTTTCGTAGCCTTTCTTCTGAATGAACCTGGCAATGCCGTCATCCGCAGGGTTATCCACCTCTACTATCAGGCGGGCGGCCACAGGGCGCTTCTCGCCAAATTCCGCATTGGCCCAGTCGTTAAAGGTTTGCGGCACGAGGATGGTATTCAACCGGGTGGAGAAGCCCACGATACGTCCGCGCAATGACTGCTCCTTGCCCTGCCCGCGCAAACGGATATCCAGACTGATCATTCCCATCAATCCTTCGGAGATCTTAGGAAGACTGCGACTTTGGGCAAAGCCAAAGTTATACAGGTTGATATAATTTTTAGGCAGAATAATAGGAATCTCGCCCTGTCCAGGAGTAAAGCGCCACTCACTGCCGGCTACATCCACAAAGGCATCCGGTACCGACTCAAAGAACATTTCCGTAGAGAAGCGCATCCCTTCGCCGCCTTGTCCACCCATACCAAGCGAAGCATTTACCTTGTAACACGAAGGAGTAAACACACCCACATGTTTGGCAAAAGACTGCGTCTTCACCTCTTCCACCTCTTCGTTGGAGAACACTGTGCCCATGCCGGAAAGAGAACCTAAGGTACTCACCCGCTTGGTGAGCACAATGAAGTCGCTTTTGATAAAGCTCTCTTTGCCGGTAAACATCGGTACCACATCTCGATAGAACTGTACGCCAAGCAATACGATCATCATACCAAAAAGATTGGCAAAGAAGAAACCTGCAAGTTGCCCCAGGCTGATGTGCTGTCTCAGCAGCTTCCATATCAATTTCATAGCTTCAGAAGTGTGTCGTACTGTAAATGAATATGCTTACCGATGGAGGTCATGATCACTCCTGCGCCCTGCCGGCGGGCTTCTTCCATTACCAGACGGCCGATGATCTCTGCGTTGACTTCATCCAGGTGCGAGATTGGCTCGTCAAGGAAGATAAAGTCGAACGGCTGACACAAAGAGCGTATCAGCGCCACGCGTTGTTGCTGCCCGAAGGAAAGCTTGCCGCACAACTGCCCCTTCTTCTCGGGAATTCCCAGTAGTTCAAAGTATTCGGCAATCTGAGCATCGGTCTTAAAAGCGGTAATATTATTCTTGATGGCGATATTCTCCCAGGCGGTAAGTTCCGGAAAGAGGCGTAGCTCCTGAAACAGGATGGAGAGGTGGCGCTGACGCACCTGCACCCAGTCACCCACGTTAAGCGAAGCCAACTCACGCTCATCAAAGAGAATGCGGCCACTATAGTCCACACGGTATCCGTAAATAAAGCTCAGCATGGAGGATTTCCCAGTGCCGGAAGCAGCCTCTACTAAGTATAATTTATCTTTCTCGAGCTCCACGCGATTGTTCCATACCTCCGATGAGAGGGGCCGTCCGTCCTGGAAAACCCGGGGAAGAGTATAGTCCAATATTATTTTATCCATTCGATAGTATTTAAATTTTAGCGGAAATAGATATTCAGTTCCAAGCGATTGGCCGGGCGAACGGCCAGCTCCACCGTACGGATCTGTTGCAAGAGCGACACTTTATCGCCCATATATTCCTGAGCAATGCTTTCGGCATCGCCTATACGATCTGTATTTATAAGGATGTAAGATATCAGCTTTCCTTTCATGCCCTCAAGAGCACTCTTACTCAGAGGGTTTTGTACAGGTGTTAAAGGGTTGGTGCTGCCCGAAAGCATGTAGAAGTCCTTTTGTTTCATTCCCAGGTACAATGCACCTACACCCCGCATGCTGATCTGGTAGTTATCCGGAGCAAGAGTTTTTATGGCCGGTCCGAAGAAGTCGGACGCCTGTGCAATACCATCCTTCAGCATGAGGCGTGTCCCGTTATCCGCGGTCTGCGCATAGCAAACCAGGGGGGGGATGCCCTCAGTAGGTATAGCGCCTAGGGCAAACACAAAATCACCGTGGAAGGAATCCAAGAAACGCTCGGAGTCAATGCCTGAGAAACGGGAAAGATTCTCTATCAGTGCGCCCACTCCCGGCAACTGCCCCACCTTACTATACCCGTTACCCTCCAGTTTCAGGGCTATGCAGGCCATAACATCCTGGGGTATGTAGTCAAAGAAACGAGAAGAAAGGCTATGCATATCCATGGACTGACGATCCAGAAAATCAGCCAGCTCTTTTTTTTCAGAATAATACTGTGCCTGGAGAGAGGCTTTCGCCTTACTGAGTGTCACAGTGCCCAGCACGCGGATATCCTCGGCCGAAAGCGAAAAAGGTAAGCCCAGCATGGAAGACACCTCCGCCGCATTGGGCAGGGTGGACAGTGAGAGGTAAAAAGCCATACTTCCCTTCATCTCTTCCAGTCGCTTATAGGGTTCGGTAGCCAGAAAGGATTCCTCCGGCTCTTGTTTCATCAGTTGCGAGAGGCGGTTCAGCACCGTTTCAGGCGGAGTAAGAGGGGCATACACCCACATCACTGCTTCTTTGGTGAACACGCAATATCCTTGTTCGGTGAAGAAAGTCCAGCTAAGATCTCCGCGATTTTGCAGCTTGTCACACAATCCCTTAGCCTGCATCTTTTCAAGCCATATTTCCAGTAGATCGGCATCTTTAAGCTTCATCAACAAGGTTGGTTCATCGCGATTCAGCGAAGCAAAGAGGTATGCTTTGGCAGTTACATCCACTCCCGTTTCCTCCGGGGCAGAGGCAATGCTTTTCAGTAGGATATGATCGGTCTTACCGGCCAGTTCTTTAAGTGCGGCCTCGCCACCCGCCTCTTCAATGAGGTGAGCCGGATCAGCCACTACTACCAGGGCTGCATCCTTGGGTATCCACTGGGTATATTCTTTTTTTTGGCAGGCGGCCATGCTAAGGAGCAGCACCAGTAAAGGCAAATAACGCATTAAACGGTTCTTCTTCATCACTTCTGTTATGTTAGGATTGTGGGTTCTGATTCCAGGTATTCAGGGTCATCACTCCGCTAAGGGCCGCCGTTTCGGTACGCAGGCGGGAGGATCCAAGGCTGACAGCTTCGTAGCCGTGCTGCAAGGCAAGGGTTACTTCTCCCGGACTAAAATCACCTTCCGGACCTATTAATAGTGTAACTTCCTCACCCGGGCGAATCAAATCACGCAGCAAAGGCTTATCTCCTTCCTGGCAATGAGCAATGAATTTACGCCCCTCGCGAGGAGCTTTGATAAATGCTTTCGCGTCGACCATCTCGTTCAGGCATGGCATCGTGCCTTTCAGGCTTTGCTTCATGGCCGAAACCACGATCTTGCGAATACGATCCAGCTTCAAGACTTTCCGCTCTGAGAAGCGACAGTTCAGGAACGAAAGCTCGTCGATACCCACCTCCGTTACCTTCTCGGCCAGCCACTCCATACGGTCCATATTCTTGGTGGGCGCTACGGCGAGGTGGATACGTCCCTGCCAGCCTTTCTCCCAGGCTGTGCGATTCAGCAGGTTTACAGTTACATGATGCTTAGAAGTGGCTTGTATTTCCGCTTCGAAGAAGCTCCCCTTCCCGTCGGTCAGGGTGATGTGTGCCCCGGGAAGCAGGCGCAATACTCTGACACAATGAGCAGCCTCTTCTTCGGGCAACTCTAAAGTAGCTTCCACCTCAGGAGTATAAAATAATTGCATGGAAGGCAGGTCAGGATTTCAACTGTTTCAGCTTATCGCGCAACTGGGCGGCCAGCTCATAATCTTCGTCCTTAATGGCTTCCGACAACTGAGTGCGGAGTGCCTCTTCATCCACTTCATCAAACCCCAGCTCATAGGTATCTGTTTCCTGGTGAAAGGGTACCGCATTGCGTTCCAGTATCTCGCGACGCACATAAATAGGCTTGCCAGTGCGCAAAGCGATGGCTACGGCATCGGACGTACGGGCATCCAGCTGAAAGGTTTCGCCCTCATTATCATATACCAGATGCGAGGAATAGATACCATCTATCTCGCGGTAAATCTCTACATACAGCAGGATAAAGGGGGTATGATGCACCAGTTCGATAAACAAATCATGCGTCATGGGGCGAGGCACAGACATGCCTTTTAATTCGATGGCAATGCTTTGCGCTTCGGCCGTCCCTATAATCACAGGCAGATGCCGGTGTCCTTCCGCATCGCCCAGTATCAGAGCATATGCATTGGATGCGCGGTTGCTATCGGCTATATTAAGTACTTCAAGAAGTACACTGTCTTCAGGCTTTTCCATAAAACTCGATCTTTAATACAGTGCAAAGATAGGAAAAACAAACGAGCAGGTATCGGCAAAGGTCTATAAAAAAGAAGAGGTTGTCATCCCGACAACCCAATCTTCATTAACCTTAAAATCTAATACCATGAAAAACATGATGCAAAGATAATGGTTTTATGTTATACAGCATAACTTTTAAGGCAAAAATTATGCTCTTTAACATCTTTTTCGGGGTTTCCAGTGCTTTTGAAGCTTTTCAATCGGTATTTAGAGTAAAGATACAAGTGGGGCGGGATACGTTAAATACCCTGTTCAATCATAGCTTTTCACCCGGGTGAGGAACACTTTTCACCCGGGTGAGAAGATCTTCTCACGTAGGTGAAAAAGTCTTCTCACCTACGTGAAAAGCTTTCTTTCTCGAATAGAGGCTATTTTCGCATCCACAAGAAATAGCCTATCTTTGCAGGCAAAAGTCCCAAGAGAATGGATATTAAAGACCTGCCGGAATGTGCAAAGAAAGTAGAGAAGGAAAGCAAAGCCTTCTTCAAGGGTATAAAGAAGAGTCGCCTGAGGGAACTGGACGATGCCGTGCATGAGCTGCATGAGGAAGTTTCGGCCGAGGTGGACTGCCTGAATTGCGCCAACTGCTGCCGCACCCTGGGCCCGCGCATTACCGACAAAGATATAGACCGCATGGCCCGCAGCCTGCGCATGAAGCCACACGAGGTAGTGGATACATACCTGCGTATCGACGAAGATAATGATTATGTGTTTCAGTCCATGCCCTGCCCCTTCCTGGCAGGCGATAATTACTGTCTGATTTATGAAGACCGTCCTAAGGCATGCCGCGAATATCCACATACCGACCGGCGGAAGTTTCACCAAATATACAGTCTGAGCATTCGCAATGCACAAACTTGCCCGGTGGTATACCAAGTAATCGAGAGGCTGAAAAAAGAATTCTGAATACCGCCGGTCAGGTGTTGCGATACTGCAAAGGGGTCATCCCCGTATGCTGTTTGAAATATTTCCCGAAGAAAGACTGGTTGGGAAAGTTCAGTTTCATACTGATTTCATCCACTGTAAGTCGGGACGTTTTAAGCAGCGTTTTCGCTTCCATCACCACATATGCATCAATCCAATCGCCCGCGGAATGCCCGCTCACCTCTCGTATCACCCTTGACAGATGCTTGGGCGAAAGGCACATGAGGTCGGCATAAAACATAACACTGCGGTTCTCGCGGGAATGTTTTGCAATGTTTTGCATGAAGGTCTCGAACTGTATTTCCTTCCGGCTCTTCGTCTTATTATGGATTACTGCACGGACATGAAGAATGTGGTTCATCTCAAACAGAAAGGCACGCACCAGGTGATACACGATGTTCCGGCGGTAAGGCCCCGGTGGGATGAGCATCTTCCGCTGCAACAGACCCAAGTATTCCTCCATGATCCGGCGTTCGGAATTGCTGATATGGGTTACCGGATGCTCCTTCAGATAGAAGAATAGAGGCAGGAGGTCTTCCATGTCCATCCGGTTCTCGATGGTAAACTCTCTGTCGGCTGCGAAGCAAAAGCCTTGAAAGTCGGCAGAACTGTCATAAGCCTGCACCAATTGTCCCGGAGCTGCCAACATAAAATCATTGGCCTGAATGGTATATTCCTTCAAATCCACCTGCACACGCATCTCTCCCTGCACACACAAAGCAAAAACAGCGCGCTCCAAACGGTGCGGAAACAGAAAGATGGGAAGTTGGGACACATGGGTGTAGATGGTCAGGAAATCGTCTGAACCTGTCAGCGATTTCGTCATATTTCCCGGATTATGAGGCTGTTCCTTTTGCATACAGATAGTTATTTTTAACCTGAAACACGATATTCCGTAGGTGAAACACCGGTGTGTTTTTTAAAGAATTTGGCAAAAAATGACTGGTCTGAGAAATGCAAATCAATCGCAATCTGTTGCACAGATTGCGAAGAATTCTTCAATGAAGCCTTGGCTTCCAGTATCACATAATCATCAATCCAGTCGCTCGTAGTACGACCAGTAACCAGCTTTACCACCGTCGACAGGTGCTTCGGAGTCACGCACAGGGCATCCGCATAGAAATTCACACTACGTTCTTCCTTATAAGTTTGTTGCAACTTCTGAAAAAACTGCTCTGTAAGCTCGTGTTTACGATCCTTCCGGTCATCCGACTGCAACGAAAAATGAATAGAAAGGATGCTCCAAAGCTGTATTACCAAGGCCCGCATCAGACAGCGCACTGTCTCCTTTCTCAGCTGATTACTCTCATTCTTCACCTGACGCCAGATGAACTCATAGTAATCCAGCAGGCAGGCCATCTCTTCATCTGCCACCTTAATCATCGGATATTCCTTTAGATGAAGCATCAAAGGCATCTGAATAGGAAGAGGACTTGTAACTCCCTGCAGGTACATGAAGGAGACACCTATAAAAAGGGCAGAGAAGGATTCATCAGCCTCTCTGCCATACACGATATCACCCGGGCGCATAAAAATAATACAATTCTTCTCCAGGGTGTAGGATTTCAGGTTGATCTCCAATAGTGCCTTTCCGTCCAGACAGATACCTATAACGCCCACATCCAATCGCGTAGGGAAAGCTTTTATAGGTGCTTGACTCGGACTTTTAAAGATCACAAACTCATCATCAATGTAATCATAGTCCAATATTAAGTTGGCTTCCATCTCTTCCATATTTCCAACAGTTGTATAAAATTCGCATTTAGAACTGCAAAGATATACATTTCATATCAAAAAAGCGTATTTACTAGTGATATATACCAAGAATTAGGTATGCAACCTATATAAATCATATACATATTATTCATTCAGTTCTTGCATAATGTATAAGAAAAGCCTACTTTTACAGAGTTAATTAATGAACTTAGTTTTTTCATCTAATACCTAAATATAATGACTTTCTGCCATACTATAGCCTCTACCGTACTCACCAACCAAGCCATAGCCCACACTGGGCGGACACGCAGGTCTGCCTCTACCACATATTCCTACCTTGGTCGGCACATATACATACTGCTTTTCTTTATGGCATTGCTGCTGGTTTCATCTGCCTCACGGGCACAGGCCGGATGGGGTACTACCCTTCAATTTTATGGTGACCTCGGCGTGGACAACTATAATAGCGGGGGCGCAGGAATCGATTTTGTGGCACATTACTATCCCGGCAGTATGCTCAAGGTTGGGGCTGGAAGCGGCTTCTTTCTGGCCAATACCCCCGTAATGCATATGGATGGCCGTAAAAAAACTTTTGATTCGTTCGAGAAATGGGGGCTTCCCCTGTTCCTTGAAGGCAAATTTGCGATGAAAACCGGCGAGGTAGCACCCTTCTTTGGCTTAACTATCGGTTACTCACAGAGCCTCTCCTCCGATGTCAGTTTCGGATGGATGGGCAAGTTTTCTTTGGGTATAGACATGCCATACAGAATGTTCCTGCAATTATCTTACAAATTGCAGGAAATGGAATACAATGTATTTGACTCTCCTTACGGCAAGGCCCGACTAATAGGGACAAACAACGATTACATGCAAAAAATAGAATTCGCCACCGGGCTCTATTTTTGAACAACCTTAATGGTTGAAATACTGGGCGTAATTTTTGATGGGATAGGCATACATTTCCAAAAATATCGTCATCAGTTCGCCCTCATTGCCCTCAAAGAATTGCAAGCGCTCATGCATACGCTCTGCGAATGCATGGTACTCTTCCATGGTATAATGGTCGGTATAATCAAACGTTTGGTACAGCATATCATGAGCTATATAATTGGTATCCCAAAGCTTATAGCCCAAATGAATACGCTCGTCAATCGTTTTTGCTACAGCGTTTATAAAGCCATTTTTCTCCAGATGTTTCAAATCCGATAAGGTTTCGCGATCAAGAGGGGGACAGAACTCAATGTGCACATTTCCTTTAAACTCCATTACTCCGGAAAGAATGCTATCAAAATCCTCGGTAGGCGTTTTTATATACCGCCTGTCGCGGGAGAGGTAGAGCTCACGAGTCTTCAAACGGTCGCAAGTCTCGTATTGATAGGATATCGCCATTGGTACTATGTGCAACTCCGCAAGGTTTTCAACCATGTCTTTTCCACCGCTCATGGAAAACATCTTGATCAAGCCCTGGTCAGTAGAATCATTGCCGTCTTTCGTGCGCCCATTGCGCTGGGCTATCCAGATAGACTCCCTTTTCTCACACAAGGTATTTCGAATGTAGCGGGACAAATGCACCGAATTGCGGTAAAACTCATACGGATTGCCACCACGGATCACCTTGAACATCTTATTAGACTTACCGATATCCACCACAAAGTCGTTTTGCATCAGATTACTTCCAAATGTAATCTCCGACGTACGAAACCCGTTCGTAGCCAGTACCACCTGAAGCAGCGCTGAATCCAGAAGAATATCCCGATGATTGGAAACGAACAAATAGCGCATTGAAGGATCCAGATTCTCCAAACCGTGATAGGTAAGTTTGGTTATCGTCTTTTCGATGATCGAATTTATGGCACTGTGCATAACCTGCATCTGGAAGTCGTGCACCGTTTCTATCGTCCGGAGTGCCGCAATCTTCTCTTGACACAAGGCTGGAGAGTACAGATATGACATCAAAGGGAGAATATACGGATGATCTGCAACCCGGTTCATAGCCTGATTAATTTCGGGATCTGTATACGGACGTAAATCGTCAAATAGTTCATTCATGGTCTTACTATTTAATAGCAACAGGTTGTGATTGAAGGTATAACACACTGCGTTTGCCAGAATTCCGGCTATCAATAAACTTAATCGGCTTGCGATTAATCTCGGGCATCTGGATCTTCTGAATAGCCTCAGCCATACAAATTTCCACATCCGGAGCCACTCTCAGTTTCGCCCGGAAACGATCTTTCAGATCTTTTATCGTATCAGCTTCCACAGTATCCTGGCATCCCACATACACTGTCAAGGCATCGTTTCCACATTCATCAGCCCACACTTCCACAAGGTAATTCAACACATAGTCGGCATGGTCGAGTACATCGAACACTGCGGCTGGATAAAGAGTCGTTCCCTTATACTTCATCATCTGGTTTTTCCGCCCCATCAAGGGACTGATCCGGGGTGTAGTCCGCCCACACTGACAAGGCTCTGTATGGAAACGGGCGATATCACCTGTGCGGAAACGTAACAAAGGCATTGCTTCTACACCTAAGGTAGTGATGGTTAATTCACCATATTCCCCCTCTCCTACCGGTTGGCCACTTTCGTTGAGAAGTTCTGTTATAATCAGCTCAGGGTGGTGGTGACCACCACAGCCATAGGGACACTCGGTAAACGTAGTGGCCATTTCAGTAGATGCATAGGTGGAATACAGTTCAATATCCCACTTTTCGTGGATCTTCTGCCCCAACAGGTTTAGCGAGAAGTCTTGTTCACGAAGATTTTCTCCTATACAAACCGCTTTCCGGATGCTGGAATTCCGATAGTCAATCCCGTGCTCTTCTGCATAACGTATAATCTTCAGGATAAACGAGGGCACACAGATAATTGTATCGGGCTGGATGCGGCGGATGGTATCCCATTGCAATTCTGGAATCCCATTTCCTACACGGATAATGCTGCCGCCCAACTTTCTGACACCCAAGAAGTAGGCTAAGCCCGCCATAAAACGCTTGTCAAGAGTAGTCATCAATTGGAAAATATCGCCCGGCCGGCTTCCTGCACAGGCAAAGGATATAGCTTCATTATAGGCCAGACGGTCCAAGTCTTTGTCACTCATGGCAAAAGTAACCGGATCACCCAGTGTACCAGAGGTTGTAATATAATCCACTATTTTTGTTCGGGGCACACAGATAAAATCCTCGTTAAAGAGCTGAAGCTCCTGCTTACCAGTCAAAGGAATAGCTTGCAGGTCCTCCAGCGTACGAATCTGCGCAGGTTGAATTCCTTCTTCCTCAAACATCCTGCGATAATAGGGAGAATGTGCTGCCAGATATGGCAACAACTCTTGCAAACGCTCTTCTTGGTAACGCTTTATAACCGAAAGAGGCTGGGTTTCTATTCTTGGTATATCCATAAAATGTTCATTCTAAGTTCAGTGTAACGTGGAGCCATCCTACAAAAGTCTCCGGCCATTCTACAGCATCCGTATTCTGCTTAGGGCTTATGCCAAACCCGTGGTCCCCACGAGCATAGAAATGTGATGAGCATGATAGCTGTTGCTGTTGCATCGCAGCTGAAAAGGCTTGGCTATTACGTACATCCACGGTTTCATCGTCTTTACAATGCATCAGGAAAACAGGCGGCATCCCCGGATGCACATTCTCTTCCAGCGACATCTTGCTTAGCATGTCCTTGGAGGGGGCAGATCCCAGCAGGTTTCGGCGCGATTTGCGGTGTGCCAGACTGTCATTCATCGAAACAACCGGATAGATCATAGCTACAAAGTCGGGACGCAACGAAACGTCCGGCTGTACCCCCAACGATTCCATAAAGTTCTCTTCATAATAAATGCCTGCGGTTCCGGCCAGATGACCTCCGGCCGAGAAGCCCATCACACCAATTTTATCAGATTTAAGTCCCAACTCCGTACTCTTTTCACGCACATACTGAATGGCTCGTTGCAGATCCTGAATCATGGCAGGGTAATGATTTCCCCACATCCCAACCCGGTAACGGAGCACAAAAGCGTTAATCCCCTTCGTGTTTAACCACTGAGCTACTTTATGCCCCTCTCCCTTCATGCCAAGGTAGCAATAGCTTCCGCCGGGGCAAATAATCACACTGACCCCGGTATTAGTCAGCTCAGGAGCTAAATAAAGAGTCAATTCGGAGTATTTCATCTTCCGGGCAGGAGGGTTCTCTCCCCAAAGCTTCACCGTCTGGGCGAAAGCCGGGAAAAAGACAACTATACACAAAATGAATAAGAGTATTTTATTCATAAGTGCCTATCTGAAAAGTGCATGAATTTCTTCACGGGATAATTGACGGTAAATGGGAAGCAACGAACTTCCATTTTTTTCACTAAAGCTTACCTGAAAGTACTCTTCGTCATAGAAAGATAAGACCGAATTAGTATCCGGGTTACACTCCAGATACAGTATGTTTCCCGGATTTAGCCCTTTCTTCTCACAAATCTGCATCAACAGCTTCCTACCGGTACCCGTCACTGAGGTGCCGGGATTATCCTGATACAATTCTGTCACAATCACAAGCGTCTGACCAGCCTTTGAAAGAATTCTCAGTCCACACTTGGAAAGAACATCCCATTGTCCGTTATACTCGAAAATCTCGTCATAATAAGTTTCTGGAACTCGCATGGCTTCTTTATTTCTTATTTTACTAAGTTACGTACAACCTCTTTTCCGAACGAACGATTCGCAAGTTCTCTATTGCGGGGCACATAAGTACCATCATTCAATTCTCTCAGCATTACATTGGCAAACAGCCGGAACATTTTGGCTTCTTGCGATTCATCTGCATAAAACGATTTCCAGGCATATTCATATAACTCCTGCAGGCGGTCGGCCGAAAGTTGTTTGGGTTGGAATACAACCTGCCCGGCATTATAATGATTCCAGTCAAAATCAAAGATTCGCCCTTGACGGTAGAGGTCATCATATCCTTTAGTGTGAGGGAACGGGGTCATCACGGTAAACTCCGCCAAATCCAAATCAATCTCCAGCAGGAAATCTATCAAACGCTTGATGTCGTCTTCCGACTGGTTGTCTAATCCCAGCAGGATAGTTCCTTCAACTCCTATTCCGTAATCATGATATCGCTTTACACGTTCTTTGATATAATCCGAGGTATCATATACAGCCTGATATACATACCAGGCACCAGCCTGTGCAGCCAGATCCAACACCTGAGGATCGTCTTCAATCGTATGACTGATCCATTTTTTCTTCAAAGGGATCATTTCACGAAACAGTTCCATTTCCCATTCTTTATTTTGTGCCAGAGAGTTATCTACAATAAAAAGACGGTTATTCTCAATGGTAGCCAATTCTTCAATCACCTTGTCCATCGGACGAGGACGGAAGACACGTCCACCCAAATAGGAGACTGCACACGGATAACAGCTAAACCGACAACCGCGCGACGCATGAAACAAGTCTACCATCTGAACTCCTTTGTGATTATAGAGTTCCCGTTTATAAAGGTCCCGGCGGGCAGGGCCTACAGATTCTATCGCCGGCTGTTGGGCCATGTAATTATATACCTTCTTCAGGCAACCGTTCTTCCAGTCTTCCAAGACCTGTTCCATACGTCCTTCAGCTTCACCAAGGAAAACAGAATCGGCATATTCCATTGTTTCCTCTGCATGGAGCATTGTAGAAATACCTCCAAAGATGACCTGTTTTTCACGTTTACGAAACTCTTCTGCTATCTGCCAGCCTCGTTTCACCTGCGTACTAAGCATCATAGAAATACCAACCAAGTCACATTCTTCATCAAAGTTGATTTCCTCCACATTCTCATCTGTAAAAGATATGTTCACATAATCGGGCAATGTGGCTGCAAACACTACCGGACCATGAGGTGGGAGATTAAAAGTGGTTTGTCCTGGGAGCTTGCTCCACTTGGGATATACAAGTTTGAATTTCATTGAGATATTATTTGTTAAGTTGATTACATATTTGGGTATTTATCGCATCTTTGTAGCTTCTCGTACCTTTCCGATTAAAGGAGCAATACCTCCGGTTATGGCTGCTACAGTTATCATAGAGTTGAGAGGAACCCCTAAAATACCATGAAGATTTATATTCTGGCCGGTCAGATACAAGTTACGAATCTTGGTGGCAGGGGAAACCTGTGCGCGTTCCAGACTGTCACACTCCTTTACAAAACCATATAACGAACCTTCCTTAGAACCTGTATAATCACGGATGGTCAGGGGGGTTGCGCTGAAATAGTGCTCAATCTTCTCTGTGACTCCCGGGAAATACGATTCAAAACGGGTAAGGACCTTTGCTTCACATTCCCGTTTGAAGGCTTCATATTCCTCGCCCCGATGCATCGTTTTAGTATCTTCCCAGCGGCGTACATCATCAAAGTTCATAATACAATTAATAATCACAGTATCCGCATACACATCTTCCTCTTTGGTTTTGGGCGGCATCGTCACCATCATACCTACGGGCCAATTCTCTGTTTTGTATGTCTTTACGTTCCAGATATCTTCATACCGATCTGCACAATACACATTACTATTCAGATAAGGAAAGGTCCCCTTCTTCATCTTTGCAAAAAACACAAAGGCCGAATAGGTGTTGGGATTGGTTTGCAAACGGTTTCGATACGCTTTTGAGAGCTCGGAAGAAGGAAGCAAACCAACTGTCACAGCTGGGTGTAAGGACGAAACATATAAATCCGCTTCATAGCATTTCCCTTTTTCTGTGCGCACATACTGTATCTCCCGGTCCTCAGAAATAATCTCTTGCACTCCGTCCCCACAATGAATTTCTCCGCCGTGAGCAGTAATCACATTGCACAAAGCATCCGCCAATTGCTGACTTCCATCCACAAAACGGGAAGCTCCTTCTATAAAGAAGCGGTTGATAATGGCATGCACATAGACAGGAGTCTGAGTATAGTTACCTGCATAAAGAGCATTGTTCCAGGCAATCAACTGCTGCAAACGTGGGTTCTTTATGTAACGTTCAATAAATGCTCCCACCGGCATTGTCACTTCTTCATCCTGAAACACCTGTAGCATTTCATCCGCTTCAGGCATTCGCATATTACAGAGGTAAAAGCGATCTGCAATAGCGTAAATAGCTTCTGTGTAATTCCGGATATTTTGCGCCTCTTCCGGGAAAAGAGAAGCCCATTGACGGATAAAGTTTTCCTTTCCCCGGGCTATAGGATACTCTGTTTGATCTTCAGCAACACGCACCACATCAAAGGCCCCTGAATCAAGAGGCTTCAGCTTCAGATGGTCAAAAACACCCAAATAAGTGTAAAACTGCTGCAGAATCCCTCCCGACTGAAAACCACTCACATAATGAATACCCGTTTCAAAAACCGCTCCGTTTCGTTTGAATGTATGAAGACCACCACCAATTTTATAATGTTTCTCTAAAACAGTCACCTGATAACCTTCTTTACATAGCAAAGAGGCTGTTGTTAATCCGCCAATCCCTCCTCCTATAATGACAACTCGCTTACCCATGTTCATATCGCATTTATAGCTTTAATAACGGTATTGATCCCCAGCAACTCCGCACAAGTCAGCATTGCGCCATTGGTTACGCCTAACATACCGTGTGAATTGGTATTTTGCCCAGTCATATATAGATTAGGAATGTAACTACGCTGCGAAACGACTGTCTGTACAGAAGAGCCTACATCCTGCAGGATGCCATACATAGCTCCCTGCGAAGTTCCTGTATAGTCTTCATACGTCAACGGGGTAGAAACATTATAATATGCTATCTGATCCTTGATTCCAGGAAACTCTTGGTTCAATGTTTCAATAAGCTGAAGAGCTTTTGCTTCCTTAAAAGCTTCATACGCTTCTCCCCGACGCCCCACAGGTGTATCCTTCCAGCACAACACTTCTTCATACCGCATATAGGAAATTAACAAGGCGCTATCGCTATACATACCACCATCCCGGGGTACCTGGTGCATAAACAAATATCCCAGTGGCCATGAACCTTCGGTATATTCGGCACACTGCCACACATCGGGAGTAGAGAAATGGAAAAAGTTGCTATTATAATAAGGCACAGTATTCTGCTTAAAGCCAAGATACAAAGTCACACATCCCATTGTGTTCTTCATATTTCGTACACGCCGACAATATGAACGCTTGACCATCGACTCGTCCAGCATCCTAATCAGTGCCTGGGGATGAATGGCAGATATAAAATGTCTTCCTTCAATCCGACGTCCATCCTGTAAGTACACTGCACGCACCTGCTGTTCGGTACCTTCCAACTTCACTACTTCGCTTTTAGGAAGCACCTGCCCACCCATACTCCGGATTGAAGCGGTTAAACTGTCGGCAATGGATTGTCCACCGCCCACAATACGATAGGCACTCTGGATGTATGAGTTATGGATAAAGGCGTGAATGTAAAAAGGAGTTTTTCCTTTGACTCCGGCATACAACGGGGAATTGCCGGCCAATACATTCTGCAATACAGGATCAGGAGTCAGGCGACTTAAGTACTCATTCACACTGGTCTTGACATATTCCGGTTCCAATGGGGTTAGGTGAGTCACCTCTTCTAAACGGGATATCGGAGATGACGTCGTTACTTTATGTAATATGTCTACGTAATTCTTGAGTGCGGTCTTTTGTTTTGGAAAGAAAGCTGAAAGTGTATCCATATAGCGTTCATACCCCATCGCAGAAGGGTAGCGCTTTCCTTGATAAGAGATCACATCAAAGGCATTCTCATCCAGTTTTTTCAACGGAATTGTATCCAACAGGGAGAAATATTTCCAAAAACGATGCAAGGACTGCCCTTCCTCAATACTGCCGATATAATGCATCCCTGTATCAAAGAGGAATCCGTTGCGCCGGAATGTTTGCAGGCATCCACCAAGTATTGGATTCTTTTCCAATACCACTACGTCATATCCATGTTTGCACAGAATATATCCGCAAAGCAATCCGCCTAATCCACCTCCTATAATTACCACTTCATGTTTCATGATCTTCCAACCGATATTTATAACACGATTACATAGTCATAGCTGTCATCCGGAAGATCCTCCGGCCTTCCCGTTCGGTACTGCAATCGTTCCAAACGAAGCTGGCAATTCTGTGCTATCGCTATCTTTTCATCATCCATATCGATTCCAAGCACTTCAATATCTTTTCGTACCAGCATACAACATAAGGGAAAAGTACCTACTCCACAATTTGCAACCAACAACCGAGCACCCACAGGGATAGAGGCTATGAGTCGCTCGTTAGTTTCCCTGTTTCTCAAAGTACGGGTCACTTCCTTCTCCACATCTTTTCCTTTGTATGTATAATTCTCCTTTACGCGTGGTTCAAAATAGGCAAGAGTTTCCGCTTCAAGAACTATCTTAGCATATTCCTCCTCGAAATACTTACGCATGAAGCGGGCACGCTCCGCATATCCCTTTCCTAAAGAAAGATCATTTGGAAGTACAGCAGGCAATACTTTAACCGTTACACTTCCTTTTTTCATCATAAATTCCTGCTTGGGAAGCACGCTTCCTATTCCATGGAACACCACAGGAATCAGATCCAGCTTCAACCGTTCGGCTAGATAGAACGCTCCACGGTGAAAGCGGTTAATGCGACAATCCTCCGAACGGGTTCCTTCAGGGAAGATGGCAATGGAATAGCCTCGGTCAGTCAACGTTTTCAAGCGATCTACACTGTTTTCGATACCATTCATCACCGGATAGAAATCTGCAAAACGGATGATCTGCCCATAAAACGGACAATTCCATACCCATTTGTTGGTCAGAACCACAATCTTAGGAGAAAGCATGAGTAAATACATCAAATCGATATGGGACTGATGATTACATATAATAATGCTTGGCTTGGAGAAGTCCTGTCCGGTCTCATTGATCAGTTTACTGGGAACACCGGGCATGTAACGCACCACAAAGCGGGAAGCAGCACATAAGGCTTCGTGGAAGCGCAGCTTCCGGGTTTCGGTCACCTTTCCACATTTTAATAGGAAATAGCCAAAAAGGGTCAGGTATAGACTTCCGATCAAGAAGACTATAAATGCATACACTGTCACCAACAGATTACGTCCGGTCACCGGAGCGATACGATGATGCCCCTTCTTCTCCACTATTCCGCGGAATATTAAGGGAGGAATCACAAAAGCAATCAGCACTACACAGGTCATTCCAATCAGCGTTACCTCCGCCAAGGAGTGCATAGCCGGGTGTACGGCAAAGATCAGTGTACCAATCCCGATCAGCATGGTCAATGCAGACAAAGTTACAGAGGTTTTGTACGACGACAACATCTTTCGTCCTGTGGCATACTCATACATCAAGCCATCCATAATAAAGATCACATAATCATCACCCAAACCGAAGATGAAGGTAGACAGAATAATATTGACAATATTAAAACGAATGTCAAACAGTCCCATGATCCCCAGAATCCATAGCCAACTGATCGCCATTGGCAGAAAGGCAATCCCTGCCAGCTCAATCCGTCCAAAAGCAAATACAAGAAAAAAGAATACTAAGAAACCGCAGATATAAAACACTAGGTTGAAATCCTCAGAAAGCGTATCAACCATTCGTCGGGTGACGGTCTTCGCATCAAACACAAATGATTTCCCCGTTCCGTCCAAACGGTCATACACCATCTGAGCACAATCGGGCGCAGCATAAAGAACAGAGATCAACGCTATCCGCCCCTCTTTCTGGATTATATAGTCTTTTAGGAATTGTTGTTTCAGAAGGTCAAAGTAGGCCGAAGGCTGCACTGTGAACTCTTTTTTCCACAAAGTCTGGAAAGGGATAAATGCACCCGCGGTAAAGCCCGCTTTCGGAGCCTCTCTCTCTGTAATCAGCAAAAGTTGATTTTGGTATTTAGCCTTGAATTGATTCCAGCGTTCAATCTTCACCCGTTGCATTGAGTCGGAGGGAAAGAAACTTCCAATCCCGGAGCAAGCAGTCAACATCCCTTCTGCCTGCAGTTTCCGAATCTTGGGCAACTGTGATTCATATTCCCGTAACGCCTGATTCAGATCTATACCTTCAGAAATATGGTAGATACTTTTCTCACCCAAGGTTGTATGCTCACTCAACTCCTTATACACCTGACGCTGGGTTGGCGTCATGAAATTAATAGCATTGAAATCTGTTTCAAACTTCACATTGTTGCTAAAGAATGAAAAGAAAACCGTCAGCACCAGAACAGCCGCTACCAGCCACCGCTTATCTTCCATCCGGAAATCAGAGAAATGCATCAGCCATTCACTTTTCTGCGCACCGACCCGATTTCCCGCCCAATGCGGCATAAAGCACAACACAAACAGAATCGTCCCTATTAATGCAAAGGCAGCAAACAATCCCAAATCCCGCATAGCGGAAGCACTGATACACAAAAGACTCAGAAAAGCGCCTACTGTAGTAATATTACCAATCAACATCGGATTCACAATATCCCGAAGTACCGTTCTCGGATGAGGGTGATATTTCAGATGAATCAGATAGTGCATCGCATAATTCACTGCAATTCCCAGGATAACTGAACCCGCTGCAATTGCAATCGTAGACACCGTTCCCTTACACAGATAAAGCAAGGCAAGTCCGAAGGAAGCTCCCCACACCACAGGCACGCAGACCAATAACAGCGGCATCGGACTCCGGAAGAAATAACCCAGCAACAACACGATAAGGAGCACTGCCAGAGCTACAGACAGATATGAATCCTTCTTGATTTGGTTTGCATTGGCCACAGCTACCAGAGGTGCTCCAAAATAATCAACCTGTATATCAGGTGAGACCTGTCCGGATGCTTTTTCAAACAAGTCGGCCAACAACGAATTACGAGCCGTCTCACTCCCCCCATTTGCCGAAGTAACAAAGAGAATCAGGTGTTGCTTATCAGAAGTGAAAATATAATCGTCGACGATGCAATAATAATCATTCAGCTGAAAACTCTTCAAACGGCTCAGCACAGGAGCTGAAAAATGGAATGGGTCCGCCACGATATTCTCCTGAAGAACGGATCCCATGAGGGAAGTCAACAGCATACGATTTTTATGGAAGAGCGTATCAAATTGTCCGGCATCAAGCAGAGAATCAGCGCGCGTGTAATCTGTCTCTTCCAAGAAATAGGGCATGTTTTCCGTCAGGAAAGAAGTAACCTGCATGATACGCTCGGTATCAATCCGAAAGCGGATGTCCTTGATCAATCCCTCTTTTTTTCCGGAATCCAACTGCTGGGTAAAGCGTTCGGCATTCTCAATCAGCAGATCTACCCGTTCATACTCATCCAGGGTAGAATCCCCTTTTAGCGAGACGCGCACAAATATCTCATCTCCTATCCCGATATTCTTGTACACAAAGCTCAACCGCTCGTTTGCACCCTGATTCGGCAGAAAGCCGGAAATATCCTCTTCCAACGTAATGTGGCTACCCAGCCAAAGCATACCCGCCAGAAATATGAGAGGAAATCCCCAATACAACTTAGGGCGGCTTCGCAATATATCATATAATCTCAGAAAAAACTGCATCATCTTCTTTTTCTTACAAAAGCCCGGTATCCCATTTTAGGATACCCATACAAAACGGCTCCCCATACAAACACTGTATTCAATGCACTGATCCGGGCAAAATCCCAAAACGGGCGGAAATGAGATACCCGTTCTTCCAACGGCGGATAATACACATCAATCGGTACAGCACGCAAAGGAATCCCATTCCAAGCCGAACGGACCAGTAGCTCCAGCTCGGTCTCGTACCGGTTCGTCCACAACTTGATGCGTTGGATGGCATGCAACGGATACAATCTATACCCCGACTGCGTATCCGGAAAATCAATCCCTGTCTGCACCCGAAACCAAAAATTGGAAAATTGGTTGGCAAACGTATTTTTCCCTGGCATATTCTTTTGCTTCAGCAGTCGGCTCCCTACAATCAACGCACCAGGACACTGTTCCAGCTCTTCCAGAAAGGCTACTACACTTTCGGCTTTATGCTGCCCGTCTGTATCAATGCTCAACGCATAGTCATATCCCAGCATAGAGGCTTTCCGGAAGCCTTGCTTCAGAGCATATCCCTTTCCGCGGTTCATGGGATAGGTAATTACTATGATTTGATCGCGGTAACGCTCCAACACACGAAGGGTCCCGTCGGTCGAACCATCGTTAACCACTATAATGGCCGAGGTATAAGCCTGCAATGATTCAATGACCTGCCCCAGAGTACCTGCATTGTTATACGAAGGTAGCAGCAGACAAATCTTATAATGAGCCAGTTTTTGCGTCAGATTCATTATCTATTCTTTTACGAGAACATACAACACACTGATTTTGGCAAATAACGTTCCAGCATCGCTGACAGTAATCATTGCTTTAATCAGTTCTTCTGTTTGTTCACATTCTGCTATAAATTCGACCCTCGGATGTTCTTCCGGGTTCAACACATTCAGAAACTTGATATTCTTGGCTGAGAGTATTCTCAACGGAGTATGGTAATACCCCGCTATAAGCTCCTGGCAAATGTGAGAAATGCATACCCCGGGGGTAATTGGATTTCCGGGGAAATGAGCTTTATAGATTGGGTGTTCTTTGTTCAATTCCACCACATTCCGGAATCCCTTTTCGGTGGATTGTTGCTCTATGACACGATAAAAGCCTTTTAGCATAACACAATTTCCTTTCTTTACAGTTCAAACAAACTTGGCGGTAGTGACATATTCAGCTTTCGGTCTTTGAACTCGATCCTCGTAACATCCTTCTTTTGAACCATCTCAAGCGAGCTGATTGTGGCCTGCTTCACATTAAAATCCATCACCAGACAACTTATCACCTGAGCCATCCGTGAGCTACGGGGTACGAGCGTTACCCGAAATACATCATTCTTTATTGTATAAGTAGGAATAAATTTAGTCTCATCCACCAGTTTGCTTCCGCTGATACAGGTAAGAATCATCTTACTTATCTCCCCAAAAATCCGCGCTCCGTTTCCCCGGTCAGTCTTCCCATTCTTCTTCAGGACGGATTTCCCGTTGGACACTACAAAGCAGTAAGGATCCGGATTCTGATATTCCCAGCGCATCTGACTGCTTCTCTTATAGTACATCTTCCCTTCGGATTTGGCCACTTCCGAGAGAACTGCCACAGTACGATACTGTACAAAGTTACATTCCAACGTTTCAATCTGCTTGGAAATACTGCTAATCCTTGTTAGTATTTCCTGAGATTTTTCCTTGGAAACCGGGGAGAAATCCTGTCCGGATACCGTACTGACTCCCCAAAGGAATAAATACAATATACATGTGATACATATCTTTTGCTTCATAGTCTTCTTCTTTATGTCTTTTTCTTCTATTTATGTGCTACCAGCATAACTCCCAGAATAATCAGTCCTGTACCACACCAACGCGTCAAAGGGATCGTTTCATGGAAGATCAGCGAAGCTGCCAGAATACCCCATACATAACTAATACTTATCAGGGGATAAGCTATGCTGAACTCAAAATGACGGAGTATGTACACCCACAATAGGGTGGCACCGGCTATACTAATTCCGGAGCAAGCCAACTGCCAGTTTAGCAGAGCTTCACGGAAAAAGTTCCAGGTAAAGCTGAAACGCCCCGTCCGCTCCATTGCCAACTTCAGAAAGATCTGCGAGGTAACCAGCAACAGGCTCTGCACTACTGAAAGAGCAATTAACTTCCACATGATGTAAGCAATGTAAATGAATATTCTTTTCCTTGCCAATGGTTAAACAGCAGGATTCTTTTCACGCCGTTGCGCAACTGCCCATCCCTACACAAATGAGAGGGTACTATGCCACGCTTTATACATACAGCCGCCACATACAACCCAAAGGCAGGGGCGGTAAAGAACTCTCCACATAAAGGCTTATAGATCATTTCCGGAATAGAAGGAAACAAACTCGTTTTTTCGTAGAATGCATCGTTTGCCAGGTCTCCATTCCGGCCTGTCAGTATCAGATCAATTTCCTCTGGTGATACTCCGCATCGTGTTAGAAACTGCATCGCTTTTTTTTGTATAGAAGTACTGCCATAATGGATCTCAGTTCCTTCGATCTTAGCATAGTCAGTAGGACCCGCTTTGTCAGACAACATAAAACAAATGCTGCCCTCCCCGGCAAATGTACCCGACTGCAAGGGAACCTCCAAAATACGCAATGTGTCCGGCACATCCTCGCGCCAATAACCTAAGCGTTTCAGAATACAGAAATAGGCAGGCGTCAGTTCATCATAACCACCTACCAAGGCAGAGTGTACACGCCCATTGCGAAACAGTAATACTGCCTCTTGCAAAGCACTTTCAAACGATACGCCCCGATGCACATGAGTATTGTTGTAGCCATGGCAATTCAAGCGAATCGCAATCTGGGAACCGATTGTATTGTGGGTCGACTGGATGAAGAAACTCGGCTGAAGACAGTGTTCCCCGTTCCGGCACATCGCATCCAGGAATTTCTCAGTATCTTCTACACAGCCCAGCCCCGTACTGGAAAGAATCGCATCAGGCATTTCAATACCCGACTCTCCCACCGCCCGCAAAGAGGCTACAATGGAGCGCTTGATGATCTTGCTCATCCGGCGTGCCGCCATTGGGGCAATAAAACGGGCAAAATCAGGTTCTACACACCGCACTTGTGGGGTGTTATAGCCTTGTGGGTCAAAAATCGCATCCTCTTGGAAAGGCTCCTGAATAGATACTGCTCCTATACCTTTTATATACATGCGTTCGGTTCATTAAAGTTCATACTTTCTACCGCAGAAAAGACTAATGATGAACAATTCCCTCCAAAACCACAAGAGTTGGACAAAACATGTTTCAATTCTTGATCTTCGCAAAGCGAAGCCACCGGTATAAAAGGAAGTCCTTCCATCTGCTGGCTGAACCGGAGGTTGGCAGGTACCATCCTATTCCGCAGGGCAAGGATGGAAATGACAGCTTCCACACTTCCAGCAGCGCTTGTTGTATGGCCGGTCATCGCTTTTGTAGAACTTACCGAGGGAATATGGTCACCAAAAAGGCCGACAAGGGCGGCCCCTTCGGAAGAATCATTATTCCGCGTACCTGTTCCATGCACATTGACATAATCAATATCTCTTGGGGTCAAGCCGCTCATTTCCACAGCTTCCTGCATAGCCATCCGGATGCCCGTGCCTTCTTCCGATGTAGCCGTCTGATGGAATGCATCACAGGCATTTCCATATCCCGACAAGAAACATAGTGGAGGTACCCCCCTTTCAATGGCTACAGGTTCTTTCTCCAACACTAGATAGGCAGCTCCTTCGCCGAGGTTCAGCCCTGCACGGGTCTCGTCAAATGGACGACAAGGCTCACTATCCAGAATCATCAGAGTCCGGAAACCGTTCAGATGAAATTTGGTAATACATTCACTACCACCCACCACTGCCACATCTGTTAACCCTGCTTTCAATAAGTTTGCACCGAGTATCACCGCATTTGCCGCAGAAGAACAAGCTGTAGAAAGGGTTGTCACATAATCGAAAATCCCAACAAAATCAGCTATCTTCTCCGTACAAGCTCCGCATTCGTGGACTGCAATATAAGCATTCTGCGTATCGTTATCCAGAAAATCAAGATAGAATTGTTCACTCTTCTCCATCCCCCCTACAGTGGTCCCGTTAATAAATGCAATCCTGCGACCTTCAGAAGAAACGATACCAGCAGCAGAAAGGGCTTCTTTCATAGCCACAATTCCCAGCAATGCGGTTCGCGTAACAATCTCGCCCGGAGCTAATCCAGCCAGACGGCATAGCTCCTCGTCACTCTGCGGTACTTCGGCACAGGGAATATCCTGGTGTTCGGTTTGCAGGTATGTCACCTTCCCTACACCCGATCTGCCTTCTCGCAAAGCACGACATGTTTCTTCGACGTTCAAGCCAATCGAAGAAAGGATACCTATCCCGGTTACTGCAATCTTTTCCATTCCCGTTTCTCTTTCTACAAAGTTACAGAGTGAGGTTTCTAAAACACACGATTTTTCTCGATATATTCTGCCATAGTCTGTATAGAACGGAATATTTCACGGCCTTCATTGGGATTCTGTAGCTTGATACCATAGTTCTTCTCCATCAACACGATGAGTTCGAGGGCATCAATCGAGTCCAATCCCAGACCGTCTCCAAACAAAGCCGCGTCCGAAGCTATGTCGTCGGGAGTCATTCCTTCCAGGTTCAATATGTCAATAATCTCATTCTTTAGTTTTACAATCAGTTTTTCCATATTCACACTTGCTTATATAATTTATTGAGTATTTCTTCTTTAAAATCTAATCCTGTACCATTACCATTCTTTTCCACCAACATGGCAAATACGTCACAATGTTCCCCATCGCATTCCAGCCAACCTACCAAGGCACGTTCCATGGCCGACGATGCAAAAGCTGCTTCTACATAGCGATGCAAATGTGCTGCTGGGAACACAGAAGACACGAAGAAAGTATTTTCCCCATATAATTTGTGCCGGATACAAATCTCACCCAGTACGATATTGGCCAAGGTATAGACGAAAACTGAAGGACTGGGAAAATACTTTTCTCCAATCGTCGCCTGGTAATTCCGGTCTGTATTTAAAGACGAAGCGCTATTGGCAAAGAAAAGCCCTGTTTCCCGCTCTGACGCCTCAGTGGATTCTTCACGAAGTAATAGCTCTGCAGCCAGGAAACCAGCTTTCGAAAGCGTATCCATCTTGAAGAATTTCATTGATTCAAGACCCATCGCCCGGTACAAATCTGCCAGGAAGGTTTTCAGGCACGTTTCTTCTTCATTTAGGACAGGTATGCCGTTCAGCGTACACCGTCCCGTTGTCAAGGCACAATATCGTTTGATCTTCAGCATAACTCTTTCCATTTTAAGCGGATAGTCGCATTGCATCCTCCAAATCCAGAAGCAGTCTTCAGGCACTGCCGCATTACCCGATCTTCTGATTGGGTAATAATACGCAAGGGCTGTGACACGCCGCACAACTCATAGCCGAGCGAGGCTGGAAGGAAGCCTTCCTGCAAGGCATGTGCCGCCACCACAGTTTCCAAGACACCCGAAGCGCCCAGTGTATGTCCAAAATATCCTTTCAAACTGTATACCGGCACTTCCAAAAGCCCCGCCCGGGAGAAAGCAATAGACTCCATTTCATCATTATACAGAGTGGCTGTTCCATGGGCATTAACAAAACCAATCTCTGAAAGTTCCACTCCTTCCAATACCTGTTGCAAAGCACGGTATAACCCCTCCCCCGTCCGGGAAGGACCGGAAATGTGATTTGCGTCATTCGTTATAGCCCCTGATTCCAGTGAGACACGCCCTGGTATGTTGCTTTCATTACGTTCCAACACGAGAGTGGCTGCTCCTTCTCCTATATTCAGTCCGCAACGTTTTGCATCAAACGGACGACATACTTCCGGGGCAAGGGCCTTGAACGACTGGAAACCGGAAACTACAAACTTGGATAAAACATCGGCTCCTGTTACAACAACCCGGTCATACGCTCCACTATCCAACATCCGTTTTGCCACGATTTGAGCAGATACGCCGGAGATGCAAGCATTGGATACCACAAGCGGTTCATTGGGGTTCGAAAAAAATTGGGCAATCAATTGTGCAGATTTCCAAAGAAACAAGCGTTCTTTCTCGAAAGAGGAAGATGCAGCAATCTTTGGGTCAAGTAATTCTATATTTCCTTTGGTAGTGGATAGGATCAACAATGTGCGGGGATCTGCAAGCACAGCAGCATTCCCCTGTACGGCATCCCATATAGATAGCAGGACTAATTGTTCAAAACGGGTATAAGAAGCATCAAAAAGTGCTACGCTCCTCACATATTCTCCCCAACATGCCTCGTCAAGCATGGATGCCCAGAAAGGTTCAGGAATCTCCAGGGAGCATCCACACGGACGGATCCCGCTAGTTCCTTTCCGGATTGCCTCTATGTTTGCTTTAGTCGTAAAACCCAGCGGAGAGAGGATGTTATCGCCCGTTATGTATACTCCCATCAGTTATCCGCCTATTAGTACACCCCACTGTTTCTTCCATTCGGTGTAAAACTCAGGGCTGTTCCACATTAATTGATATTCTTTGTCTAAGAATACTTGTACACTGCTTCCTGTCGTCATAAGCACTTGTTCGTTGTTCTCTTCCGCGTATACTCGGTATTCAAAACATATTTTAGCTGCTTCAGTAGGTACATACTCAACCTCCACAATCATTTTCTTTCCGTAGATCAACGAACGCTTATAACTGAAGTCCAGTTGTACAAGCGGTGCATAGACATTTTCTCCAAACATCCGAAGATAGCCCAGATTGTACTTCCGTCCGAACTCTTCACGCGCATCTTCAAAGTATTTCGCATAGCTTCCGTGCCATACAATACCCATTGAATCAACCTCACTGAAGCGTACTTCAATCTCTTTGCTCGCTTTTAATACTGGCAGTTCCTTCATCTGTATCTTTATTTATCGCCAATGGCTATTTTCATTTCACATTCGGCAATCTTTCGTTCACCACATTTTACGGTAGCTTTGACCAAGGTAAGATCCATGATTTCTTTCACTACCTCAATCCGGGTATTCAATACATCATTCACTGTGGGTAGTTCTTCAATTACCAGATTCTTTAAAGCCCCGATAAATCCAACTTTTATTTCTTGCTGGTTAATTTTATTAATATACCCCATGCGCCCGGCGCAAGTCTGAGCGATATTTTCCATAATCCCAGGTTCACGAAACAGGCCATCTTTGAAAAAAAGATTATCTTCCCGTACCTGTAATTCGGTTTCCGTCACCACCATATCGCAATGCAACAAGCGATCAATCATAATAAAAGGAGGTTGCTGAGGCAACAATTCTTGTATTGGAAATTTCTGAGTCATGATAATTCGTATTTTAAATATTCCCACAAAGGCCCTCTTCGCTTCTTAGAGCGGAAACGAGCAATCAAGGCATCATTCCCCTCATCCGGAAAGACCCACCGGGCACCGGTAGCTTTGGCACGTGGCTCAATTGTACAGATCTCTATCCCGTCGGCCACATAATAAACGGGGTTCAACAAATCTTCCCGCGAATGGATGCGTCCTTCCTGCAAGGCCTTTTCAAACAGCCATGTATCCGGATAAATACGCATACCCACATAAGGAAAGATCACCGCATTCGGTAACTCCTGCGAGTGACTAAACGTTTCTTCCAGTGTATCTTCCGTCTCGCCATAACCGGCCAGAATCATAAAATGCGCATAAAAGATACCCAGTTCGTCACAAAAACGAGACTTCTCCCGAACATCACTCCAAGTGAAACCTTTCCGATAGTGTTCCAATTGGCGGTCGGAAAACGAATCAGTTCCAAATTCAATATGAGTCAGGCCCGCTTTTTTATACAAGGCCAGATCACTACGATTCAGATTCCGTGGAGAGAAATAGGCTCCCCAATTGATTTTCATCCCACTTTCAATTATCCGGGCGGCCAGTTCTTCATTGTAACTACGGTCCAGATTGAACACAGAATCAGTGAAAAACACGTAGCTTACCTGTTTATTGAAATATAATTCTTTCAAGGTGTCTACTACTTCGTGGGAATCCAAAGTCCGAATGTTCCTTCCCTCGATCACCGGATAGCTACAATAAATACACTGGTTAGGACAACCGCGTTTAGTCTGTATGTTCAGCATGCCGCTTCTATCCCAGTAATGCTCAATCCAATCGTGTTCAAATTCTAATGCAAGGGAATGTTCATAGGTTTTGCGTGGGTTCACACAGACAGCACCTTGATTGGTTCGATATACCAAGCCCTGAATTCCTGTGGGATCTTCCCCGGATATCAAGGCAGCCAATGATTGCTCACCTTCCCCCTGAATGCCATAGTCGGCAGCCAGCTCTGTTAACAAGATGTCCGGATAAATAGAAAAGCCCGCTCCTCCAGCCACCAATACTGCCTGGCTGTGGGTATGCACACAGGAAGCAATCTTCCGATACCATTCTACAAACGAATTACGGGCAAATAGGTTGTTATCGTCAATATTACGCATTGACAGCCCCACGTAATCATACTTATTTCGGGACAATTTCTGCTCCAGTCCTTCCAAATCCCCAAAATTCATATCATAGAGATCCACCTCCAGTTCCGGCATTGCCCGGTTGAGATAAGTCCGCAGATAAGACACCCCCAATGGATAGACCGGATAGGGTGAAGTATGGTTGTTGGCTGAAATCAGCAATATCCTTTTAGGCATGAGAATTCCAGAAGTTATAATAATTATACCATTGCAGTGGGTAGAGGCGCACAATTCGCTCTAACTCCTGCACAAAACTTCGGGCAAGTTGCTCCACACGTTCTTCCCGTTTCAAAGCAGTTGAAGGTGTCTCCAGGGTACGGATATAGACGTGGTAATGCAACGCACTCTCTTTCATTACAAAAAACGCCAGTGTTCCTGCTTTAAAGCGGTCCGCCAAGTAATATGCTCCAGTCGGGAACCAAGCCTCCTCCCCAAAAAACTCCAACCGCACCTTCTTATTCCCAGAGAAAACCCGGTCACAAGGCATGCTTATGATCTCATTCCGGCCCAGAGCAGCATGCATTTCAAAGAGGTGCGACATGTCTTCGGCTACCGGGATCAGGTTTACATTGTGTTCCTGCAGGATCTGCTGACGGTACTGTTGCACCATAGCGGCTTCTTGTCCGAAGATAATGCCATTGATTTGTTTTTTATGCTGCTCCAGCAGATAACCGGCCAGTTCGAAATTGCCCACATGAGAACTGGCTATCAAATATGCACGGTCTTCTTCAAGCGCCTGGTCAAAGAGTTCCTGCCCAGTCACTGTCAGGCGATACCGTTTAGCTTGTCCGCTGAAGAGGGCAAATTTATCAAGCACCGTCTGTCCAAATAAGCAATGATTACGGTAGGTAGCCACCCAAGACTTCCAGCATCCATACCCTTGGCGGTGACGAAAATAACGATAGATAGCCAGACAATTTCGCCGACTAAACAACATATAAAAGATCACGATAAAGTACAAGAGTGCATATCCAAAGCGGACATCCATATAGCGGAACATGATACGAAGTCCTCGTTGTCCAATGCTACCGCCTCCAGTGCGCCCCTTCCACTCCGTGTATCTCATCTTTTCTTAGTTAACCTTCGTGGCGATATAATCGTAAAAATCACCCAGCGTACGCACTCCGCCCATCTCTTCAGCTTTGATTTTAAAGCCGAACGTTTTCTCCACGATCACGACAATATCCACGAAGTCCAGGCTATCAATGCCCAGATCGTCTTTCAATGACGCACCCTCGCGAATGGCTTCTTCATCAATTTCTATTTCTTCAATCAGAAAATAGTTGGTCTTTTCTACAATTTCTTCACGTGTCATTTTCTTATTCTTTTTATTGTTTTTACTTGATTCATAAGGACGGGGGATACGTATGTCCTACAGTTTACGCACCACGAGGGCGCTGTTGGTACCTCCAAATCCAAAAGAATTGGAAAGGAATATATCAATTGGCTGTTCCCTGGTCTCCGCCACAATATTTAACAGAGCCGAATGTTCGTCGGGTTGTTCAAAGTTGATATTCGGAGCGATAAATGAGCGTTGCATCATAAGTGTAGAATAAACGATCTCACTAGCCCCGGCCATCCAGCATTCATGGCCGGTCATGGACTTAGTTGAGCTGACAGGTGTCTTCCCACCAAACAGTTTGGCTAAAGCCATGGCCTCATACATATCGCCTAAAGGAGTGGATGTAGCATGCGCATTGATATAATTAATTTCCTCCGGACGAACCCCCGCATCCAGTAACGAACGCTGCATGGCAATGAAAGATCCGTCACAGTTGGGTTGAGAGATGTGACCTCCATTCGAAGAGAAACCGTATCCAATCACTTCGGCCAGGATTGTGGCACCACGCTTTACGGCATGCTCATATTCTTCCAATACAAGAGTGGCAGCACCACCGCTGGGTACAAGCCCATCGCGTCCGGCATCAAAGGGACGCGATGCCTTCGCAGGATCGTCCGCCCTCACAGAAAAAGCACTTAAAGCGTCGAAGCTTGCCATGGAATAAAGGTTTACCTCTTGTGCTCCACCGCATATCACCATATCCTGCCATCCGCTACGGATGAACAAAAAGCCCAATCCAATAGAATGAGAACCACTGGCACAAGCGGCACTAACAGTCATATTGGCTCCGCGCAACTTGAAGATAGAAGAGAGATTCATGGTTACCGTAGAATTCATAGACTGGAAGATAGCCGAAGATCCCAATAACATGGTATCGCGTTTTTCTTCCATCACCTTGTGTGCCTCAATGACCGGCCGGGCGGAAGAGTCGTTACCATAAAACAAACCCACCTCGTTCTGTTCGAGATAATCCATATCTACCCCAGCCTGCTGCAAAGCTTCACAAGTGGCCACATACGCATACTCTCCCTCTTCTGCCAGGCAGGTACGTAAACGACGATCCAGCTTCCCCTTCAACATAGGGCGCTCCAGAATACCGGTAAGGGGCGAACGGTAACCATACTGCACACGTTCAGGGTCAATACCAATACCCGACTTTCCTTCATATAGAGAACGGGCTACTTCTTCCTGATTTTTACCAAGGCAGGAATAAATTCCCATTCCCGTGATTACTACTCTTCTCATTGTGGTTATTTGCTATACAGGTAGATTACTTGAATTATTGGCAATAAAAGGATCAGGTATATAATCCTCCATTGATAGATATAACCTCTCCTGTGATGTAAGAAGCTTTATCCGAAGCTAAAAACGCCACGAGGTCAGCCACCTCTTCCGGCTTCCCGAAACGATTCAAAGGGATCATTCCCTTAAGCGCCTGCTCGTCCAGATCTTGAGTCATATCGGTAGCAATAAAGCCGGGAGCAACAGCATTTACAGTTACTCCACGTTTACCTACTTCCTGGGCCAAAGCTTTGGTGGCTCCAATAATACCGGCTTTGGCAGCCGAATAGTTAGTCTGTCCGGGAAGCCCCTTCAAACCAGAGAGGGAAACCACATTTATGATACGTCCATATCGTTTGGTCAGCATATCTTTCAGGAGCCGCCGGGTTACATAGAAGAACCCGTTCAGATGAATATCTATTACCTTATGCCATTGCTCGTTCTGCATCCACATCATCATTGTGTCTTCACGCACTCCGGCATTGTTCACCAGCACAGCGATATACGCCTCAGGATGCGCCTCTGTCCAGCTCATCAGTGCAGTGTCCACAGCCTCACAGTCGGCCACATCAAAAGGCATCAACTCGGCCGTTCCACCTATTTTCTCTATCTCTTCCAGGGTTTGCTTCGCAGCAGTTTCATTGGAAGCATAATTGATCAGGACTGTATATCCTAATTTAGCCAGCTCAATACAGGCAAAACGCCCGATGCCGCGAGAGCCTCCGGTTACTAATGCATATTTCATGATTTCATCTCCTTTTCTTTTAAATAACTAACCAGAATACGAATCTCCTCATATTTGGGTGTATCTTCAACGGTTACGGGAAGAAGCATGCGTACCTCGTCATAAATTTCCCGGCTCCGAGGAGAGAGTTCTTCCCGGGTCTTCAAACAATCCACAGCCTGGACAATAGACATCAGATGAATCGCCATAACCTGAAAAGAGTTTTCCACGACTTTCGCAGTGATCAGGGCAGAGTTCGTTCCCATGCTTACCACATCCTGGTTGTCGTTATTGTTAGGGATGCTGTGCACACACATCGGCATAGAGAGCGTTTGACACTCAGCAGTGGTAGAAGTGGCGGTGAATTGCAAGGCCTGCATGCCATAGTTCAATCCTAATTCTCCAAGATTGACGAATGGAGGCAAGATGCCGTTAATTCGGTCATGATACAGATAATTAAGCTGCCGTTCGGCCAGCATGGTGAGTTTGGTAAGAGCTATTTTAAGCTTATCCATCTCATAAGAAACATAATCGC
The DNA here is from genome assembly GCA_031552405.1 of Bacteroidaceae bacterium. GTDB lineage: Bacteria > Bacteroidota > Bacteroidia > Bacteroidales > Bacteroidaceae > UBA1794. The sequence goes on from JAVBMN010000003.1 coordinate 61,835, forward strand.
CATGGAAGTTGCCACCATGATAAATATTTTCCGTATCAGGATCCACAATGGGATTGTCGCAAGCAGAATTCAGTTCGGCAAGCAGAACTTGCTCACACTGTTCCAGCTCATCCCACACAGGGCCCAGGATCTGAGGAACACAACGCAGGGAATAATAGGCTTGTATCTTATGGGTAAAGACTTTTTCTTCGTGTTTCTGGGAATAGAGCTCATTTTCCCGTTGCTTGAAGCAGCGGCTTCCTGCAGCCCATTCGCGCATACGACTGGCTATTTCTTGTTGCCCACGGTGACGCTTAACCCCATTCAGCACGCCGGACATCAGATCGTCATAAGAAGATGCTATTTCATTCATCATCACCGAAGTGGCTATTGACCAAGTCATTAACTTACGGGCATAAAGCAGATTGACAAGCCCGATACCGGTCATCATGGAAGTCCCGTTTGTTACCGACAAGCCCTCCCGGATACGCATCTGAAAGGGCTTCAATCCGGTTTCAGCCAACACCTCCCCAGCGGAGCGCCACTGATCTTTATACCAAACTTCACCTTCGCCTATCAGAGTCAGTGCAATGTGGGCCAGTTGCACCAAGTCACCACTCGCCCCTACACTTCCATGCTCAGGAACCATCGGACAAATATCATGATTAAGAAAATCGACCAGCAGTTGTACCAATTCCCGGTGCACACCGGATTTTGCCTGTAGAAAAGTCCCCAGACGGGCTATCATGGCTGCGCGCACATACAAAGGATCCACTGGTTTACCTGCCCCAGTAGAATGGCTACGAATGATATTATATTGCAAGGCCTTTAAGGAAGAATCTTCAATCCTCCACTGGGCCATTGGACCAAAACCTGTATTAATTCCGTAAACAACTTTATTTGCAGCAAATTTTTCCAGAAAAGAATAACATACATCAATCTGTTCCCACACAGAATCTATTATTTCTACCCTTTTCTTCTTGAACAATATAGCCTCTACATCGTCCAAATTTATTATTTCAGTTAACATTCTTTTCCCTACAATTGATTCGGTATGAATCAATGAATACCGCTACAAATATAATTCATGCAAAGCCAAATAGCAAACTTTTTCCTTATTTTTATAACTTTTCCCAACAAACGCAAACAAAACATTTATACTAAAACGGACAGACATTTCACTAAAAGTATTAGTGCATTGATTGATACAATCTTAGATTATCAAACTATTTAAACAGGTTTTAAAAAGATCCAGCGTTGAGATTATGCAATCTCAACGCTGGATCTCTTTAATATTTCTCCCGGACTGCCCGGAACTTATTACTTGCAATTCTCCAGAATCTCACGGGCTACATCACCTGTTACATCGCCATCTTCACCATAAGCGGCCTGACGGTCGGTGAAACGACGAGCCACTTCATCAATGGTATCCTGCCCGATACCGGCCTCACTAAGGCGGGTGCGAAGGCCAAGGCTGCGGAAGAATTCTTCGGTCTTATCCGCTACCTGGGTGGCACACACGTCCAGCGGTCCTACACGAAGCCCCCATATACGTGCGCCAAACTGCAATAACTTGGCACGTTTCTTAGTGAGCAGGGTGCGCATCACGGCAGGGTATACCATCACCAGCGTTTCGCCGTGGGTAATACCATGCAGAGCAGTCAGCTCATGACCTATCATGTGGGTGCACCAGTCCTGACGAACGCCCATGCCCACAAAGCCGTTCAGAGCCATAGTAGCACATAACATGAAGTCGGCCATCAGGTCGTAATTCGTAGGATCTTCCATGATCTGTGGCGCTATCTCTATGAGGCTGCTCAGGATACCTTCGGCCCAGCGATCCATAAGGCGCGACTGCTCTGTAGGACAGGTCATATATTGTTCCATGACATGCACAAAGGTATCGGCAATACCACAGGCTATCTGATGCTTGGGCAAAGTATAGGTTACTTCGGGATCCAGTATGGAGAACACCGGATAAGGCCCTACGAAGGAGAACTTCTCTTTCGTAGTATGATTAGAGATCACCCCATTCCCGTTCATCTCAGAGCCTGTGGCAGGCAGAGTCAACACGGTACCTACGGGAATACTTGCCGGAATTAATCCACACAATACCAGATCCCAGGCATCCCCTTCATAGCAGAGGCCACCACCAATAAGCTTCGTACCATCCAGTACAGAGCCGCCACCTACAGCCAACAGAAAGTCTACTTTCTCTTTACGGCCAAGCTCTACAGCCTTGCGCAGGGTTTCTACGGCAGGATTAGCCTCAATGCCCCAGAACTCTACATAGTCCCTACCGGCCATAGCGGCTTTCACCTGATTGTACACACCGTTTTCTTTCACACTTCCGCCACCGAAAGTTATCATCACCTTCTTACCGGCAGGGATCTCCTTGGCCAGACGGGCAATCATACCCTTGCCAAAGATCAATTTGGTTGTATTCTGAAAAATAAAATTGTTCATAGTTTCCTTATTTAATCCAGTTTCAGTACTGCCAGGAAAGCCTTTTGGGGCACTTCCACATTACCGATCTGTTTCATACGTTTCTTTCCCTTTTTTTGTTTTTCAAGGAGCTTACGTTTACGACTGATATCACCACCGTAACACTTGGCAGTCACGTCCTTACGCACGGCCTTGATGGTTTCGCGCGAGATGATCTTAGAGCCAATAGCGGCTTGGATAGCGATATCAAATTGCTGACGCGGGATGAGTTCCTTTAACTTTTCGCACATGCGTTTGCCCAGTTCGTAGGCGTTATCTACGTGAGTCAGGGTGGAGAGGGCGTCCACCGATTCGCCGTTAAGCAAGATATCGAGCTTGATAAGCTTGGAGGGACGGAAGCCACTCATGTGATAGTCAAAAGAGGCATACCCCTTAGAGATACTCTTCAACTTGTCATAGAAGTCGATCACAATCTCACCCAGCGGCATGCTGTAGTGGATTTCCACGCGGTTACCGGAGATGTATTCCTGCTTCACCAATTCGCCACGCTTGCCCAGACAGAGAGTCATGATGGGGCCGATGTAATCCGATGCGGTAATAACCGTAGAGGATATATAGGGCTCTTCGATGCGATCAATGAGGGTGGGATCAGGCATTCCGCCAGGATTATGAATCTCCAGCTTGTCGCCTTGTTTGGTGTACACGTTGTAGGATACGTTTGGCACGGTGGTAATCACATCCATATCGAACTCACGGTCCAGACGTTCCTGAACAATTTCCATGTGCAGCAAGCCTAAGAATCCACAGCGGAAACCGAAGCCGAGGGCCAACGAGCTTTCCGGGAAGAAGGTGAGCGAGGCATCATTCAGTTGGAGCTTCTCCAGCGAAGCGCGCAAGTTCTCGTAATCCTCCGGCGCAATGGGGTAGACACCGGCAAAAACCATGGGCTTTACTTCCTCAAATCCGGCAATGGCTTCCTTGCAAGGGTTGGCTATGTGGGTGATGGTATCGCCCACGTGTACCTCACGCGAGCTTTTAATTCCGGAGATAATGTATCCCACATCACCCGTACGCAGCTCGGTGCGGGGCACCATGTCCATTTTAAGTACGCCAATCTCGTCGGCATCATATTCTTTGCCTGTATTGAAAAACTTCACTTTGTCGCCCTTGCGGAGCACTCCGTTCTGTATCTTGAAGTAAGCAATAATGCCGCGGAAGGAGTTGAATACAGAGTCAAAGATCAAGGCCTGCAACGAAGCAGTATCCTCTCCCATCGGACTGGGCACGCGGCTAATGACGGCTGAGAGGATTTCCTCGATACCCATCCCAGTCTTTCCGGAGGCGCGGATGATTTCCTCGCGCTTGCAGCCAAGTAGTTCTACGATCTCGTCTTCCACCTCATCGGGCATGGCGCTGGGCATATCGCATTTATTGATTACGGGGATAATCTCTAGGTCATGGTCAATGGCCATGTACAGATTGGAAATAGTCTGGGCCTGTACTCCCTGCGAGGCATCCACTACAAGCAAAGCCCCCTCACAGGCGGCAATAGAGCGGGATACTTCATAGGAAAAGTCCACGTGTCCCGGGGTATCAATAAGATTGAGGATGTACTTCTCACCTTGGTACAGATATTCCATCTGGATGGCGTGGCTCTTAATGGTGATGCCACGTTCTTTTTCCAGATCCATGCTGTCCAGCATCTGGCCTTGGGTGATTTGAATGGTTTTGGTAAACTCCAGCAATCGGTCGGCTATGGTCGATTTACCATGGTCAATGTGTGCAATTATGCAGAAATTGCGGATATTCTTCATCAGTGTTATCTCTTTATGAGGCGCAAAGATAGGTATTTTGACCGAATATCCGGAGGTGTAGAATGTTTTTTCTTAAATAGCAGCAAGGAGTTAAGAAGCGACAACTCCTTAACTCCTTACTGCCTAAAAGATCAATTATCCTTCTGTCTGATTTCCACGCGACGGATCTTTCCGCTGATGGTCTTCGGGAGTTCGTCCACGAATTCAATGACACGGGGATATTTGTAGGGGGCCGTAACCTTCTTTACGTGGTCTTGAAGTTCCTTGATGAGTGCTTCGCCGGCACGGTCTTTATAGTCTTTTGCCAGTATGATGGTGGCTTTGACTACCTGTCCGCGGATCTCATCAGGGACGCCGGTGATGGCGCATTCCACTACGGCCGCATGTGTCATCAGGGCGCTTTCTACCTCGAACGGGCCGATACGGTAGCCGGAACTCTTGATCACATCATCCGCACGGCCCACAAACCAGTAGTAACCGTCCTCATCACGCCAGGCTATATCGCCGGTGTAATAGATGTCATCATGCCAGGCTTCGTCCGTGAGTTCCTGATTGCGGTAGTATTCTTTGAATAATCCCACGGGGATGGACTTGTCGGTACGTACCACGATCTGTCCCTGTTCTCCGTCCTCGGCGGGGCGGCCGTCGGGTGCCAGCAGATCCACGTCATACTGCGGGTTGGGCACTCCCATGCTTCCGGGTTTGGGTTCCATCCAAGGGAAGGTACCCAGCAGGACGGTAGTCTCCGTCTGACCGAAACCTTCCATGAGTTTTACTCCGGTCAGCTCGTAGAATTTGTTGTATACAGAAGGGTTCAGCGCCTCGCCCGCAATGGTGCAATATACCAAGGAAGAAAGGTCATACTTGGTCAGATCTTCACGGATCAGGAAGCGGAAGATGGTGGGAGGTGCACACAGCGAGGTGATCTTGTAGTCGTGAATTTTCTGAAGGATATCCGCAGGGGTAAACTTCTCATGGTCATATACAAAGATATTGGCTCCGGCAATCCACTGTCCGTACAGCTTGCCCCATACAGCTTTTCCCCAACCGGTATCAGCCAGCGTGAGGTGCAGGCTCTCGTTACCTAGGTTGTGCCAGTAGCGGGCGGTCACGATATGCCCCAGGGGATAGGTGAAGTCATGCGCCACCATCTTGGGATTTCCGGTGGTACCGGAGGTGAAATACATGAGGGAGATGTCCCCGTTCTCATTCACGGAAGCAGGGCGGACAAAGGGTTTCGCCTCCTGGATTCCTTTCTGGAAATCCTCAAAGCCTTCGGGCACCAGCGGGCCTATGCTGACCAGCTTCTTCACCGAGGGGCTCTCGGACATGGCATCCAGGATATGTTGGGAGATGAGTTCCTCGCCTGAGGATACAATCATCTTGATATCGGCTGCATTACAACGGTATGCAATGTCTTTCTTTGTAAGCAGATGCGTAGCAGGAATAGCTACTGCGCCCAACTTATGCAAGGCAATGATAGAGAACCAAAACTCATAACGGCGCTTCTGGATCAGCATTACCATATCCCCTTTTCCTATGCCGAGGCTCTGGAAATAAGAGGCGGTCTGGTCCGTATAGTGTTTCATCTCGGCAAAGGTAAACTGCCTGTGTTCTCCCTTGTCATTTGTCCAAAGCAACGCCTTCTTTTCCGGCTGCTCCTGAGCCCATACGTCCACTACGTCATACCCGAAGTTGAAACTGTCGGGCACATTGAATGCCAGGTTTTTAACAAAGTCTTCCTGCGAAGTAAAGCGGGTTTCTTTTAAGAATCTTTCTACCATATCGTCTACAAAATCATTGCCAGAAATTTCACATTTTCCCCATCGAGCGCCTTCATGGCATGAGGCAGGGAGGAATTGAAGTAGATGCTGTCACCGGGAGTCAGGATCAGCTCCTTGGCATTTATGATAAGCATCATGCGGCCTTCCAGTACCAGGTTAAATTCTTGTCCGTCATGCGTATTAAATTGCATGGGCTCACCTTCAGCCTTTGGCTCTACCGTTACAATAAAGGCATCTGCCTTACGACCGCGGAAGCCGGAGGCCAGCGACTCGTACTTATACGCCTTGCGACGCTCCACTGACACGCCTGTTCCGGCGCGGGTCAGGAAGTAAGAACTCATCTTCGGTTCTTCGCCAAACATCAGCGTATCCAGTTCCACCCCATACTTGCGTGAGATATTCTGCAATGTACTTACAGAAAAGTCCTTCCCGCCACTCTCCATTTCTTTGTATTCTTCCACGGAAAGCTGGCAGCTTTCCGCCACCTCTTCCGGGGATAAATCAAGCGCCTCACGAAGTCCGCGAAGACGCTGGGCTATTAATTTCAATTGATCATCCATAACTATTTTCGTATGAGGTGGCAAAGATAGGTATTCTTTTTCTATTCTCCCGAAAAGTTTTGTCGTGTTTCCGCCGAATTATTATGGAATAATCAATAATTCCGCCATTTCATAACCCAAGAGTCATCATAACGAAACAATCGTAAGCAGAGTTGTGCAAAAATGCAATAGGGGTAATGCGGTTATTACTACGGGCTAATCTCCCCACCCCACATGATTACATCCACGTTCCACCTTCCACTAATCTCTGAAAGTGCTTGTGGTAAAGGGTTTGCGAGTGGCGGGTTAGAATATTGGTAAAGAAAATCTGTGAAAAAGTGGATCAAGCCGAAATTCCGGTGCTAATAAACTATCTTCAAACCGCGGATGCGGTGTGTCCTTGGTAGCCCAGGACGCGAGTCCTGGGTATAGAAGTTCTCTATAACAAGAGCTGCAGCGCAGCGACATTTCGGTTATAAGCTCTCTTTAATGAAGGAATCCAGAGCAGTGATACATATAGTGGAATACGTCAATCATGACAACACTAAGGGACAGGAGATAACCCAGATGTCGCTGCGCTGCAGCTCTGAAAAGATATAATCTTATATACCCAGGACTCGCGTCCTGGGCTACCAAGGAAGAACCACTCCGTGGTTTCCATATAGACTACAGAACCAAAATCTGCACCAAAAGCGACGGAGAAAATGTTTTCTCAGATTTTACTGCATTTACTGCATAAACGGCCTTTATCAGCCTATAATACAACCAGTTAATGGTATGCAGTAAAGTATGCAGCAAGTATGCAGAAGACAAGTTGCTGCATACTTGCTGCATTTCTTTTGCGGAAATGCCGGATTATATCGTACCTTCGCACAAGATTGTCACGCATGAGAAGGTCCCGCATAGAAAGAGAAAAACGCACCATTGAGCGTATGATCCGGCTTTATTGCAGTCGGAAGGAGAAGCATTCTGAGCTTTGCGCGGAATGTGAGGGGCTGTTGCGCTATGCACACGAGCGGTTGGAGCGGTGCCCTTTTGGAGAAGGAAAAACAGACTGCAGGCATTGTGCAGTGCATTGTTATAAGCCAGCCATGCGAAATAAGATCCGTCAGGTGATGCGATATGCCGGGCCACGTATGCTGTGGTACGCCCCATTGCAGGCACTACAGCATTTGTTCGGGCGCTAAGAGTAATAGTGAATTATTTTACCATCGAATGAAGCCCAAAAACTCGTGCCCACGAGTTGAACAATTCGTGGGCACGAGTTTGCAAACTTCAGCGCTGAGATTGTCCAACTCGTGCGCTGCGTTTTTTGAAGTGTAGCGCTCACATTTCAGAGGTCGACAACAGGCTAACTATCAAGCATGTAGAGAACTTCAAAACACCTACGTCAGGACAAAAAGGACTTTTCAGCTCTTTCTAGGGCCATGTACGTGTCCGAATATTTAACCACCCGAAAGGCTGTTTTACTTCTTTCCCTCCACCCAATTTACAATCTCGTCAGAGAGCGGGGTAGTCTTGGGAGAGGCATAACTTACCCAGTGCCCTTGCTCGTCGATCATAAACTTCTGAAAGTTCCAGCTTACGGAAGCGTCCATCACTCCGTTTTCCGATTTCTCCGTGAGCCAGCGGTACACAGGGGCAATGCTGTCGCCCTTCACGCTGATCTTGCTCATCATGGGAAAGGTCACTGCATATTTGGCAGAACAGAACTGCTTGATCTCCTCATCCGTGCCGGGCTCCTGCCCCATAAAGTTATTGGCGGGGAAACCTATGATTATAAAATTCTGGTCTTTGTACTTTTCGTACAATGCTTCCAGATCTTTATACTGTGGCGTGAAGCCACACTTGGAGGCCACGTTGACGATCAGCACTTTCTTCCCTTTGAGGGTAGAGAGATCGAACTCCTTTCCGTCAATATCCGTCACCTTGAAATCATACAAGGTTTTTGTCTGTGCGTTCAGTGTCATCATACAGCTTACTATTAAGAACATTAATACACATGCTTTTTTCATATCCTTCTCCTTTCTGGTCTATTTTCTTTTATAATCCTGTTTATCAAACACAAAAGTGTCTTTTTTGTTCGGTCTTCCCTTATAAAAAAGAGATGGATTGCACTTTTTTTCCAAAAAACACACTTGGATTAAAATATCTTTTCCGCCCGTTCGTCTTCCCCCATAGAAGGCGCCTTCTGATTTACTTAAAAAGAAATGAACTATGCGATTTGGATTATCATTCTCCAGAAAGAGAAAAACCCTATCTTTGCCCGTAATCAGCCCCGATTGCATCGGTTGCGGGATTTGCGTAAGCAGGTGCCGGAAAGAGGTGTTGGAAATGTCGGATAACACGGCGGAATGCTTCGTACGGGTCAGTAACCCACAACGTTGCACCGGATGCAGCCACTGCATGAAGGCCTGCCCGGAGGAAGCCATCCGTATCCTGCACAAGACCACCCTCGAATAATAATAACAATGTATAATTCCTAAACACCCCAAGAAAATGAAAAAGAAAAGAACCGTCCTGCACATCCTCCACGGAACCGCCCGCATCCTGCTCTTTGCAGCCGCAGGGAGTGCTATAGTAATGCTTTTGTGGAACGCCATTATACCGGCCGTGATTGGCTGGGGAAGCCTTAACTTCTGGCAGGCAGCCGGACTGCTGATCCTGTGCCGCATCCTGTTCGGACATTTTGGGCACGGCCGTTTCTTCCATCACCCCGGTCGCTTTGGCGAAATGCACAAGATGAGGGAGCAGATGCACGAAGAAACCCGCGGCATGCCTTGGAACGAGAAACGCGAGTTCATCCGCCGCCGCATGGCCGAATTCCACCACCAGATGCCTCATGAGTAATACAGCTCCCCACGCGGAGCACCTCCGTGAGAAGCATCTCACAGAGGTGTTCCGCAAGTATCGTTCGCAACTGTCGGGGTATATCGCCGCCCGTGTCCCCTCAAAGGAGGATTGTGAAGACATCCTGCAAGATGTGTTCTACCGCCTGGCACGGATGGACCCGGAAGAAAAGCCTGTGGAACATGTATCCGGATGGCTCTACTCCGTAACGCGAAACCTGATTATAGACAAGCGCCGCAAGCGGAGGGAAGAGGAGCTGACGTACCAGTCCGGTACCGAAGAAGACGATTCCTTCATCGGCGAACTTGCCGTATGGCTTCCCGACGAGGATGCCTCGCCCGAGACGGAATTCATCCGCACCATGGTATGGGAAGAGCTGGAAACCGCCCTCGCCGAACTACCTGAAGAGCAGCGGGCCGTATTTGAGCTGACTGAACTGCAAGGGTTTTCCTTCAAGGAAATAGCGGATTCCGTGCAACTCCCCGTAAACACCCTCATCTCCCGGAAGCGTTATGCAGTGTTGCACCTGCGCAAACGATTGGCAAGACTGTATGAGGAGTTGCTATACAAATAACAGAGAATAATACGACAGAATCTAGCTCCCGATCAGCTGGGCCACCAACTTCGGCAGTCCCGTAGCGGCGCCGGATTGGATATGGATCACCTTCCGATGCAGAGATCCTTGCGGAGCCTGAGGGTCAATCAGGTATATGGGCACATCCGGCCGGGCATAGTCCAGCAGCGAAGCCGCCGGGTACACCGCCAATGAGGTGCCTACCACAATGAGGATATCGGCACTCCGGGCTATCTCACAAGCGCGTTCGAACATAGGTACCGCCTCACCAAAGAATACGATAAAAGGACGTAGCAGGGAACCGTCGGCATGACGGTCGTCCAAGTGTTGCTCCCACCCTTCGATAGGCACTACAGCTGTTTCGTTCCGACTGCTGCACAGCTTGCGAAGTTCACCGTGCAGATGCGTCACACACAAAGGAAATCCGGCCTCGGCAGCAGCCCGTTCGTGCAGGTCGTCCACATTCTGCGTCACCACCTCCACATCATACACGCGGGCGAGGTCCACAATGGCACGGTGCCCGGCGTTGGGTTCCTTCTCGAGCAGTTCCTTGCGGCGCTTGTTGTAGAACTCAATTACCTGCGAACGGTTACGTAGCAGCGCTTCGGGGGTACACACATCTTCAATGCGGTACCTGGCCCACAACCCGTCACTGTCACGGAATGTGCTAATTCCGCTCTCGGCGCTCATCCCTGCACCGGAAAAGAGTACGATCTTCTTGTCTTTCATTTTATCTGGTCTAGTTTATCGGATTTGGAATATACGTCTTAGAAACGGTACGTGTAGCACCAACTGCACCATGAGTACGGCAAAGGCAATCTTCCACGCCCACAACATGGGCAGGCGGTAATCTCCCCATGAGGACACCACCAGGTGATGCCACGGGATATTGGACGTTTCATACTGATGGAAGCATAACACTACCAGCGAGTAGCGGCCGAAGAACCGAAGCACCCGCTTCACCCTTGGCCACACACGATCCACATATCCGGCCAGCAGGTACACAAACCAGCACCCCGCCACAGCTCCTATCATATCAAAATACCACAGCTTGTAAAAATCGCACGACATCTCCAGCTTCCCTCGCTGAAAGGCCGTAAACCAGAGGGCAAAAAGAACGGCCACCCAGGCCCACTTGTTCCTAAGAAAAGAAGGCAGGTTCCATGAATGGATGCGCGCTGCATCCAGCAGCCCCAGTTGCCGGATCTGATATCCCACGTACAGGAACAACGTGCCCGAAAGCCCCGGCTGAAAACTCAGCGGAAGGAATACCACCTTGTGCAGCCCAAAGCTTATCGCTGCCAGCAGCATACAAAAAAGAAACGGAAACCGCGTGCGCAACGCCACATTGAGCCACAAATACGACCAGAACATGGCACACAAAAACCACAACGCCCCAATGGCAGGCCCCATGCCGAATACCCTCGGCGCACCACTACCCAGCAAGGTGGCACGCAAACGGATCAGGAGTACATCCCACACGTCCCGGTGCTGGCACCACGCATAGATCAGCATGTGCACCATAATAAGCAAAGCGGTAAAAAGATAGGGAATAAGCAGGCGTTTGCTGTTCTTCACCAACAGGTCCTTAAAGCCTGCAGGTTTGAAGAAATAACCCGTCACCAGAAAGAATAACGGCATGTGAAAGGAAAAGATAAAATCCCGCAGATAAGGAATCTTACCCGTAGAATGTCCGACGATCATCAGCAGGATGCCGATACCCTTCAGTACATCAAACGTATCGATGCGGCGCGCTGCCATACTACTGCAAGGTGGCTTCTAATCTAAGAAGCGTTGCTCAATGCCCTTATACGCATCAATCCGGCGGTCACGCAGGAAGGGCCACCAACGACGTACGTTCTCGCTGCGGCGCAGGTCAATGTCTGCCAACAGCATCTCAGGCGTGTCACTTCCGGCGTGCGCCAGGAATTCCCCCTGCGGGCCGGCCACAAAACTGTTTCCCCAGAAGAGGATGCCGTTTGTCTGCCCACTCGGATCGGGCTCATGCCCTACCCTGTTCACGCTCACCACAGGCAGGCCGTTGGCTACGGCATGGCCACGCTGCACGGTGATCCAAGCCTCGAGCTGGCGGGCTTTTTCCTCCGGAGTATCGCTGCTCTCCCACCCAATTGCGGTAGGATAAATCAGCATTTCCGCTCCGCGAAGCGCCATCATGCGGGCCGCCTCGGGATACCACTGATCCCAGCACACCAGCACACCCAGCTTGCCCAGCGAGGTTTGTATGGGTTCAAAACCCAGATCGCCCGGCGTAAAGTAGAACTTTTCGTAATACGCAGGGTCATCGGGGATGTGCATCTTGCGGTACTTTCCGGCGATAGAACCGTCGGTATCAAACACCACGGCCGTATTGTGGTACAAGCCTGCCGCACGGCGCTCGAAGAGCGACGTTACCAACACAATCCCCAGCTCTCGCGCCAGTGCACCGTAGTGCGCGGTGGAAGGCCCGGGGATGGGCTCTGCCAGGTCAAACAGATTCGTATCCTCCGTCTGACAAAAGTAAGGGCTGTTGTGCAATTCCTGCAACACCACCAGGCGGGCATCTGCGCCCGCCGCCTCGCGGATGCGGGCGGTGAGCAGCGCCACGGCCTCCTCCCGCACGGGAGGAATGGCCAGTTGCAGGAGGGCGGTCTTTACCGTACGGCTCTCCATGGGCATCTATTCTTTCACGTCAATAATGAGGTTCAGTTCATCCAGCTGTGCCTGCTCCAAGCGGGAAGGCGCATCCATCATCACATCGCGACCGGAGTTATTCTTGGGGAAGGCGATGCAGTCACGGATAGAGTCTAAGCCTGCAAAGAGGCTCACCCAGCGATCCAGGCCGTAGGCCAGTCCACCGTGGGGAGGCGCGCCATACTTAAAGGCATCCATCAGGAAGCCAAACTGCTCATACGCGCGTTCTTCGGTGAAGCCCAGGAGCTTGAACATCTTATTTTGCAGCGCACTGTCGTGGATACGGATGGAGCCGCCACCCACTTCTACGCCGTTGATCACCATGTCGTATGCATTGGCACGCACCTTGCCCGGGTCGGTATCCAGCAGATCGAAATCCTCCGGTTTGGGCGAGGTAAAGGGGTGGTGCATGGCGGTGAAGCGTCCGGCTTCTTCATCGTACTCGAAGAGCGGGAAATCCACTACCCACAAACAGGCAAATTTATTCTTATCGCGCAAGCCCAACTGCTCGGCCACTTCCAGACGAAGTTCGCATAGTTGTTTGCGGGTCTTCATGGCATCGTCGCCACTGAGGATCAAGATCAGGTCGCCCGGCTTCGCACCGAAGGCGACTTTCATCTGCTGCAATACTTCTTGTGTATAGAACTTATCTACACTCGACTTCACGCTTCCGTCTGCTTCCACGCGGGCATATACCATACCTTTTGCACCGATCTGAGGACGTTTCACGAAATCAGTCAAGGCATCCAACTGCTTACGGGTATAGGTGGCAGCTCCCTCGGCGCAGATACCACCCACGTAGGCAGCACTGTCGAACACAGGGAAACCGTGGCCTTTCAGTACATCCATCAGCTCCACGAACTCCATACCGAAACGAAGGTCGGGTTTGTCGCTACCGTATTTCTCCATGGCTTCCTGCCAAGGCATACGGCGGAAAGACTCAGTGAGTTCCACGCCTTGAATATTCTTAAACAGGTGTTTGGCCATACCCTCGAACAGACTGATTACATCTTCCTGCTCTACGAAGCTCATCTCACAGTCGATCTGTGTAAACTCCGGCTGGCGGTCGGCACGCAAGTCCTCGTCGCGGAAGCATTTTACAATCTGAAAATACCGGTCAAAGCCCGATACCATCAGTAATTGTTTGAATAGCTGGGGCGACTGCGGCAGGGCATAGAATTGTCCCGGGTTCATGCGGGAAGGCACCACGAAATCGCGTGCACCTTCCGGGGTAGAACCTACCAACACGGGAGTTTCCACCTCCAAGAAGCCCATCTCATCCAAGTAACGGCGTACCTCGAAAGTCATTTTATGACGAAGTTCCAGATTTCGGCGCACAGAATTGCGGCGCAAGTCCAAGTAACGGTACTTCATGCGGATATCATCGCCACCGTCCGTATTATCCTCAATAGTAAAGGGAGGGGTCATAGCTGCGTTCAGCACAGTCAGTTGACTTACTATTATTTCAATGTCTCCGGTAGGAATCTTGGCATTCTTCGAGGAACGCTCGCTCACAGTTCCGGTGATCTGAATTACAAATTCACGGCCCAATTTGTTGGCTTCCTCACACAGCGCGGCATCTACGGCCTCGTTGAAAGCTAATTGGGTAATGCCATAACGGTCGCGCAAGTCTACGAAGGTCATGCCGCCCATCTTGCGGGTGCGCTGCACCCAGCCGCTGAGGGTTACAGATTGGTTTACGTCGGTGATACGCAACTCACCGCAGTTTTTGGTTCTATACATAGTATGCAGTATGCTTAATTACACATTATAATATAGGCAGAGACATGGAAAGCCGTGCCTCTGCCTATATCGTATTATAAATCTTTTCCGTGACAGTTCTTGAACTTCTTACCGCTTCCACAGGGGCAGGGTTCGTTACGTCCGGGACGTTTCTCCACGCGGATAGGTTCGCGGTGCGGTTGTTCGCGGGTATCGCGACCGGCAGCTTCCTGCTGGGCGGGGTCATTGATGTCGTCCGTACGGTTCTCGCGGTACTTGCTATAGTCCTCACGTTTTTCAGGAGCAGCCTCGCGTACCTGTTCCGGTTCTTGTACAGGAATCTGGCAACGCATCAGGATGGAGGTAGTCTGGTTGTTGATTTTCTGCACCATGGCGTCAAATAGCTTCACACTCTCCAGCTTGTAGATCAACAACGGATCCTTCTGTTCGTAGCTGGCATTCTGTACGGAGTGCTTCAACTCATCGAGCTCGCGGAGGTTTTCTTTCCAGCCTTCGTCAATCACATGCAGCAGGATGGATTTCTCAAACGATTTCACTACTTCCTTACCTTCCGTCTCGTAGGCCTTCTTCAGGTTCACGGAGATGTTATAAGCGCGCTTCCCGTCTACAATAGGAATCAGGATATTCTGGTAACGCTCGCTTTGAGTTTCATATACATTCTTAATCACCGGGAAGGCAATCTGTGCGATGCGCTCGGTACGACGCTTGAAATTCTCCATAGCGAGGGCGAAGGCCTTTTCGCAAAGAGCCTCCGGAGTTTCATCCTGAAACTCTTGTTCAGAGAACGGAGTCTCCATGGCTAATGTGGAGAGGAACTCCATCTTGCAACCTTCATAGTCGTTATTCTCGATGGCGTTGCCACAACGGTCCCAGATCATATTCACGATATCCATGCCAATACGCTCACCCATGAGGGCATGACGACGCTTGGTATATACCACGGAACGCTGTTTGTTCATCACGTCATCATACTCTAACAAGCGCTTACGAATACCGAAGTTATTCTCTTCCACCTTCTTCTGTGCACGTTCAATGGAATTGGAGATCATCTTATGCTCGATCATTTCTCCTTCCTTGAAGCCCAACTTATCCATTACACCGGCAATACGATCGGAGGAGAAGAGGCGCATGAGGTTGTCCTCAAGCGATACAAAGAACACGGAAGAGCCCGGGTCACCCTGACGTCCGGCACGACCGCGCAACTGACGGTCTACACGACGTGATTCATGACGTTCCGTACCGATGATAGCCAAACCACCTGCAGTTTTCACTTCAGCGCTGAGCTTGATGTCGGTACCACGACCAGCCATATTGGTAGCGATAGTCACACTACCGGTTTGTCCGGCCTGTGCCACGATGTCGGCTTCCTTCTGGTGGAGTTTCGCATTCAGCACGTTATGGTTGATCTTACGCATGGATAGCATGCGACTCAGCATCTCGGATATTTCTACAGAGGTGGTACCCACGAGGACAGGGCGTCCTTCGTTCACCATCTTCTCGATCTCTTCGATCACGGCATTGTACTTTTCGCGTTTCGTCTTGTACACGCGGTCGTTCATGTCGTTACGAGCAATGGCACGGTTGGTAGGAATCACCATTACATCCAGCTTGTAGATGTCCCAGAGTTCGCCTGCTTCCGTTTCGGCTGTACCGGTCATACCCGACAGTTTATGGTACATACGGAAGTAGTTCTGCAGGGTGATGGTGGCAAAAGTCTGCGTGGCCGCTTCCACTTTCACACGTTCTTTAGCTTCCACGGCCTGATGCAAACCATCACTCCAGCGACGGCCTTCCATGATACGACCGGTTTGTTCGTCTACGATCTTTACCTGGCCATCCATAACCACATACTCGTCATCGCGTTCAAACATAGCGTATGCCTTGAGCAACTGATTCACGGTATGCACGCGTTCGCTCTTCACAGCAAAGTCGGTCATGAGGTGATCTTTTTCAGTCAGGCGATCCTCGTCGGAAATCCCGGTGCGACCTTCCAGCTCAGACATCTGTGCGGCAATATCAGGGAGCACAAAGAAAGCGGGGTTCGACTGATGCTCAGAGATAAGATCCAAGCCCTTATCGGTCAGATCCACGCTCTTCATCTTTTCTTCAATCACGAAGTAGAGCGGTTCAACAGCCTCAGGCATACGCTTGTTATTCTGCTCCATGTAGATCTCCTCGGTCTTGAGCATACCGGCTTTGATACCCGGCTCACTGAGGTATTTGATGAGAGCTTTGTTCTTAGGCAGGGCTTTGTGGCTGCGGAAGAGAGCAAGGAAACCTTCTTCCTGCTCCTTCTTATCCGAAGAGCCTATGAGGCGTTTTGCATCAGACAGAAGCTTGGTAGCCAGTACTTTTTGGGCTGCGTATACACGTTCTACATCGGGGAGCAATACTTCGAAGAGCTGCTCTTCGCCACGGGGCACAGGGCCGGAGATGATCAAGGGAGTACGTGCATCGTCAATTAATACAGAGTCCACCTCATCCACAATACCATAGTTGTGCTTACGCTGCACGAGGTCCTTAGGACTGATAGCCATATTGTCGCGCAGGTAGTCGAAGCCAAACTCGTTATTCGTACCGAAGGTAATATCGGCCATATAAGCCTTGCGACGGGCATCACTATTAGGCTGGTGCTTGTCGATACAGTCTACGCTAAGTCCATGGAACTGATACAAGGGACCCATCCACTCCGAGTCACGTTTGGAGAGATAGTCATTCACCGTTACCACGTGCACGCCGTTTCCAGTCAGTGCATTAAGGAATACCGGCAAGGTAGCCACAAGGGTCTTACCTTCACCCGTGGCCATTTCGGCGATTTTACCTTTGTGAAGCACCACACCACCGAAGAGCTGTACGTCATAGTGGATCATGTTCCAGGTAATCTCATTACCTCCGGCCATCCAGTGATTCTGATAGATGGCCTTATCGCCTTCGATGCGTACAAAATCCTTTGTGGCAGCCAGTTCGCGATCAAAGTCCGTAGCGGTTACTTCGATCTCTTCATTCTCAGTTAGGCGGCGTGCGGTTTCCTTTACGATGGAGAAGGTAACAGGAAGAATCTCTTCCAAACCCGTTTCCAATTTATCGAGTACTTCTTTTTCTAACTTATCGATTTTAATGAACAGCTCGGCGCGGTCCTCCAGTTCGGTAGCTTCCACGCTGTCCTTCAGTTTGGCGATTTCTTCGTTCTCGTCCTTTACATAATCGCGTAAGAACTGCTTAAGTTCCTCGGTCTTGGCACGAAGCCCGTCATTGTCCAACCGTTCGATCTCCGGATAAGCTGCCTTTACTTTGGCTACCCAGGGTTCGATTTCTTTCATGTCTCTGGTGTGCTTGTTGCCAAAGAGAGCGCTGATAATACTATTAAATCCCATTTATATTTTATTTTCTTTATTACTACTTAGGTTATTTAGGCTGTCAAAACAGCGGTATGGAGGTACAACCGTTCGGGGCTCGGATGCGTATGGCTTTGCTTACGGTAGGCGCTACGCGATCCATGGTAACAGGTATTTCTATCTTTTCCGGCTTTACACCCGCTCCCAGGAAGATGAGAGGTTGGGGGATATAGGCCTTCCGGGCAATGTAATCCTTTCCGGCTTTTTTGGTGTCGATAACCGTCCATCCGGGCATTACCTCCACAAGAATGTCGCCCGAACGAGTGCGGTGGTAGGCATTACGTATCTTACGTACCTCAGGTATCCATGCGGCTTGCAGTACACTGGTGGAGGAATGTACTTCGCGTACACCACTTACCTGAATGAGGAAGTCACACGATTTCTGAAGCACCTCCGGCAGAGCCAGTTGCTTCTGCTCAATAAGTTTGTGGTTGAGGTAGAGCTGCACTCCGTCGTACGCCTCTACCCACTGCCCCTGACCGTACACAGCCATGAGATACATATTGAGCAAAGCCTGACAGCGTTCCATATTGAACTCACCCGTAGGGACACGGAACTTCTGCAAGTCCTGCGGTTCCGGATCGGTATATCCGGTAGAAGTGATAAAGACGAGGGCATTATGCAATCCCACACTCTTATCGATCATCTCCAGCAGATCTGCCAGGGTTTGATCAAGGCGGGCATATGTATCCTGCATCTCCATGCCCGTTTCACGTACCGGAGCGTGGTCATACGAGCCGGCATAGTAGGTAACCGAAAGCATGTCGGGGATATTATCAGTACCTATGCCCGAGGATGAAAATGTTTTCTGCAACAGGCGATTGATCTCGCTGTTGATGAGGGGTGAAGTTTTAAGCTTCTTGTATCTTTGCGACTGATTGTCGTTAAAGCGGTATTCAAAGCCTTCCTGTGGATAGGCAAAGGGGAGGTATTTATAGTCGGCCGCAGGGCGCAACGGACTCCATATCAAACTATTGCGACGCTGATCCACCCCTTCCTGCATATTGTACGAGCTGATAAAGAAAGGGAAGGCAGAGTAGTAAGTGGTTCCGCACCACATGCCATTGGCTTCATTGAGCCAGAATCCTCCATCAGCAGCGTGTCCGGCAGCCAAGACCGCACCTTCACGGTAGGGGGATATGGCATATACCAAGGCTTTTCCATTGGTGAGTACCTTCAGTTCATCACCCAGAGTGGAGGTTTGCAACAACTCGGCCGAAGAGTTTTCGGTGGTATAGTTTCCCATGAAGTTGGGATCTTCCACACAGTTCTTCATCAGCAATGTGGCAGAATTCAGCCAGTTCTCGGCTACAATGCCGTGGATGGTAGGTATCGTTCCGGTATAGAGGGAAGCGATAGAAGAAGCGCGGTCGGGCCCTTCATAGTCGTAATCTGCATTGGTGTAATAGCGTCCTTCCTTCAATAAACGACGAAAGCCTTTCTCACCGTACAGCGGGGAGAAAAGCTCCATATAGTCCTGACGCAACTGGTCGATAGTTACTCCCACCACCAGCTTGGGCACTCCCGGTGCCGGCTGGGCATCCGCAGTACTTATCGCCAAGGCAGACAGCAGGAAGGTAAGCAGGCCTTTCATCTCCATTTGTCAGTGGTTAAGAGTGTATAACATCCGGAACGTATCCACAAACAAAGTGCCAATGGCAGTACTGCCGGGTTTATTTTTTGAGGAAGTATCCCCATGAACATTATAAATAAGGTAATGACAAGCAGATTGACCATGTGATAATAATTCTTTTCCCGCTTCCTGGCACTCCATATTATATAAGGAAGGGCAAACAGGTGCAAGGGCTGAAGCACGCACAGATTCCAGTTGCCCCCCACAGCAGGATGCTCTGAAAAGAGAGCTAGGAAGCCCAAGATACACCCGGCAAGTCCGGCTGTGCCAAATACAAACACATCGAGTCCCCAGAACGACCGGCCGCGTATCAGCCCATAGACAGAGAGTCCTCCTACGACAAGCAACAGAAGCATTCCTGATTGTAAGGGGGTGATTCCCGTACTTTCCTGCGGCTGAGACTCTTTCACTTCATTCAATTTTGTTTCCTTTGTTACCAGATCACGGAACTCTCCATCCCGGGGAACAATCAACGAGCGGCGGAAGGTATTGTACAGGTTGGCCGGCACAAACATCTTTTCCTTGCGGTCTATCTCGCGATCCGCCCCACTGCCTAAGCAAAGGTCTATACCGAACTGATCCCAAGGATGCCCTTTGGTATATTGATGGATGATACTGCGAAAGCTTTCTATGTCTATATTCTCGTCATACTTCACCAGCCCGTCCACGGCTTCTTCTATTTTAATACGGGCGCGGGAAGTGCAGTTGTCGTAAAAGTAATTATAGCGATATACCCTGTTTTCGGGCAGGTAGTTTTCCTTCAAGGCTGTAAAAAGGGCATCTTTTTCCTCTTTGGTCAAATTCAGCTCCTGCTCCGTCACCGAAGAGTTCCGATGAGAATAGGACAAAATGAAGTAATCATAAGGGGTTACACCCAGCTCATAGTCTGTTTCTCCCTTTATGTACCTCCACACAAAATGAGGGGCATCAAAATTGAAAATGCCGTAGTTAAACACCAAATCCGCCTCATCAGTAAAATCCTGTACCCGAATAGCCGTATGCCCAAAGAGTTCATAAATCTCCGTTCCCGGGGAACAGGTAAGCAAACTGATTCGCAGTGAATCCCCTTCCGTCTCTTGCGCCGACAGGCCGCAACAAGCTAAAAAGGCGATACACCACACCCATAAGGAGCGCTTCATCCGCTTCATTCCTTTTTTATTGATTAGTAAAAGTATCCGCACCCGAAAGATTCTGCTTCACAGGAGGCCTTCTTTTTCATGTCCGGCGCTGGAATCAGCCACCTCTCCCGGCATGCCCTGTTTTAATAAAGCGCAGTTCCCAGAAAAGGTTCGGATACCGATTCTCATTATTACGGCTGCAAAATTACGCTTATTTTTCAGAAAAGGAGTGATTGTTCTACTTTTTTTAGTTTACTTTGCACCCCAAAAGGATTATCCGTGAACCTGATTATCGACATCGGCAATACGTATACCAAGCTGGCTCTCTTCGAAGGAGAGCGGCTCATAGAGGTGCACCGTGAGAAATCCGCCCTGCAGGAGGCACTTACGCGTATCACCCGTAACTACCAGATTTCGAAAGGAATTGTGGCTACGGTAGTAGAGCCCGACCATCCTTTCATGCAGAGTATCCGCGCACTCCCCTTTCCGATTATCACGCTCGACAAGGACACCCCCCTACCCATCCGTATCGGTTACTCCACCCCCTCCACGCTGGGCACAGACCGTACCGCAGGTGTGGTAGGAGCCTGTGCCGAACACCCTGGGAAAGACATTCTGGTGATCGATGCCGGTACAGCCATCACATACGATTTTCTCTCAGCCGAAGGGGTATTCACCGGAGGCAATATAGCCCCCGGGAAACAGATGCGCTTCAAAGCCCTGCAACACTTCACCCAGCTATTGCCCCTGGTAGATGAAGAAGGAGATGCCCCTGTCACCGGTTACGATACATTTACCGCTATCCGGGGCGGCGTATTGCGCGGAATAGAATACGAAATCAAAGGGTACATTGATGCCTATCGAAAAAACTATCCCGAGCTTTTAGTTTTTTTAACCGGCGGAGACGCAAAACTTTTTGAAGAGCCGCTGAAAAACTGCATCTTTGCAGATTATTTCTTAGTACTGAAAGGACTGAATAGAATATTAAACTATAATGATCACATCTAAACGAATCCTCCACCTGCTGGTTTCTCTGGCTGTATGCACCTCAGTAGCAGCACAAAGTTCCGGTATATCACTGAATAACACCAACTCTCCCTTCTCGCGTTACGGGATAGGACTCCTCAACGACGGAGGTTTCGCCAATAGCCGTGCTATGGGAGGCGTAGGATACGCCCTCAGGGATGGGAGGCAAATCAACCCATTGAACCCCGCTTCATACAGTAAGGTAGACTCGCTGACATTCCTTTTTGATATAGGGATGAGCATGCAAATGAGCAATTTTTCCGAAAACGGAAGCAATATATGGGCTAACAATGCCAGCTTCGACTATGTAGCCATGCAGTTCCGTCTGATGCCGGGACTGGGTATTACCGCCGGGCTCAAGCCCTACTCCTTCGTAGGATACAACTTGGGATACGAGGAAGATATCACAGATCCTGAAACCGGAAACACCGTTGCCAGCAAGCATAACTACTACGGAAAAGATGGATTCAGCGAGGTATTCCTCGGATTGGGATACAACCCGATAAAAAACCTCTCCGTAGGATTCAACCTGTCCTATATGTACGGATCGATAAGCAAGGCCTCTACCGTAACCTCGGATGCGTTTAGTGACGCCACCCAGCTAGGGGTAATGGATATATACGACTATAAGCTCGATCTCGGTGCGCAGTACAGCCTCCTGCTGAACAAGAAGAAACAACGCGCCCTTACACTTGGAGCAGTATACTCCCTGGGGCACACCATGAATACCAGTTCAGTAAAAACAAAGAACCTGTCCGCTACCGATGTGGACGCCAACCTGAAAATGCCCCACTCCATAGGCTTGGGAGCTGCGTATACCGACGAGTACTGGACTGTGGAGGGCGACTATAACCTGCAGCTCTGGGACCAGACCTTTACCGACCCCATCAGCGCCGGTACCCCCTACGCCAACCAGCCGCTCTGCAACCGTTCCCGCTACTCTGCCGGAGCAGAATGGGTGCCCAACCGTTTCTCAAATGACTATACCAAACGAATCAAATACCGCTTCGGAGCCTATTACACCACACCTTATTATAAGATGGTGAACACCGCCGGGAACTGGGTGTCGGGACCTACCGAATTTGGCGTCAGCGCAGGATTCGGGCTCCCCGTCCCTATCTTACTGAACCGCTCCATAGTGAACATATCCCTGCAATACTCCCGTACAAGCGCCAAGGACATGCTGACGGATAACACCTTCCGCCTGTCTATCGGACTGACGTTCAACGAAACATGGTTTAAGAAATGGAAGGTGGAATAAAGCACTCCTCATATCTGTTTATAGCCATCCTATCCCTGCTCTGCTGTGTAGCCTGCCAGAAAACCAAGAAGCCCACTGCACCCCCCATCAAGAACAGGGATTCACTGGCGGTACTGGAGACCAAAGACGTAACCACGTTAATATCCGACTCCGGTATCACCAAATATCGCATACGCACCAAGTCGTGGGACGTGTATGACCGCACAAAGGTACCCCGATGGGTATTCGAGAAAGGGTTGTTGCTCGAGCAGTTCGACCGCAACTACAAGGTTAACGCCACCATTAAAGCAGATACCGCGTATTACTACACCCTTAGAAAACTATGGGATCTACGCGGCAACGTGCAGATCAAGAATGTAAAGGGTGATAAATTCTTCACCCCACAACTCTTCTGGGATCAGAGCACCGCAAAGGTCTACTCCAACAAGAAGATACGCATAGAACAGCCCGATAAGACCATCGAAGGCTCCAGCTTCATATCCAACCAGGAGATGACCCAATATCAGATCTACAACACTACCGGACCGGTGTACTTTGACGAAAAGAAACTGAGCCCACCGGCCCAGCCTGCCGAAGCAGACTCTACCCTTCAACCCTGACCACAATGGACATAACCCTCGGCTTAGTCGTATCCATGCTCTTTGCAGCGCTGTTCTCCGGAATGGAGATCGCGTTTGTAACCGCTGATAAGTTCCGCATGGAACTCGATAGCGACAAACGGGGAATCAACGCCAGGATACTTGCCTTCTTCTACCGGAACAAGAATAATTTTATATCCACCATGCTGGTGGGAAACTCCATCTCGCTCGTTACCTACGGCATACTGATGGCGCATATTATAGAAGAATACTGGCTGGCATATCATATCGAAAACGAACTGCTGATCCTTCTGATTCAGATCTTGCTAGCCACTTTGCTCATCCTTGTTACTGGGGAATTTCTGCCCAAAACACTGTTTAAGTTGCAGGCCAATGCCATGCTTTCTTTTTTTGCAGTGCCCGTCTTCTTATGCTATATTATACTATACCCCATCTCCAAGGTGACCACCTTCATCGGCTCTCGCCTTCTGAGATTTACAGGCATAAAGAGCGATAAGAAGACAGAAGAGAAAGCCTTTTCAAGAATCGAACTTGATTACTTCATACAGTCCAGCATAGAGAATGTAACCAACGAAGAAGAATTAGGAACCGAGGTAAAGATATTCCGCAAGGCGCTCGACTTCAGTCAGACAAAAATACGCGACTGCGTAGTGCCACGCACAGAAATTGTAGCTGTATCCTTTCTGGCGGACGCTGAACTGCTGAAGGCCAAATTCGTGGAATCCGGCCTCTCCAAACTCATCGTTTACAACGAAGGGATGGATAACATATTGGGATACATCCACTCCTCAGAAATGTTCCGGCACCCCGGCAACTGGCAGAACTACATCCAAAAGATGCCCTTTGTACCCGAAACGATGGCCGCCAACCGGATGCTTCACCGCTTCATGCAAGAAAAGAAAACCTTGGCGGTAGTCATCGACGAGTTTGGAGGCACCTCAGGCATCGTATCGCTGGAAGACCTTGTAGAAGAAATCTTTGGAGATATACAGGACGAACATGATACCTCCCAGTATGTAGCCAAAAAAATCGGCGAGCAATACATACTCTCCGCACGCCTCGAGATCGAAAAAGTCAACGAAATGTTTGGACTCGACCTGCCCGAATCCGATGAATATCTTACCATCGGAGGCCTCATCCTGCAGCACTACCAAAACTTCCCCAAACTGCATGAAATCATCACAATTGGCCGATTCCATTTCAAAATCATCAAAGTAACCTCTACAAAAATAGAACTGGTACAGCTGAAACTCATGGAATAAACCATTTTTTTTCAGAATCAGATACGAGATACTGGCTTTTTTCGTATCTTCGTGCCCTAAATATAAAAAATAAGAAACAAAAATAACAGATAATTAGAAATGGCAACATTAGGAAAAATCAGATCGAAAGGACCATTGCTCATCGGCGCCATTGGTTTAGCACTCTTTGCGTTCATTGCAGGTGATGCCTGGAAGATCTTCCAATCTCACCAAAAAGCGGATGCCGGTGAGGTATATGGAGAAACCCTATCCGCACAGGATTTCCAGAAAATGATGGAAGAATACAGCAGTGTGATCGAATTCACCAGCGGAAGCGCTTCCCTCTCCGATCAGCAGATGACTCAGATGAAAGACGAAATCTGGAGAACTTATGTAAACAATAAAATCGTAGAGCACGAAGCTAAAGCACTGGGACTTACCGTATCCGACGCCGAAATGCAATACATCCTGACACAGGGTACTCACCCCATGCTGCGTCAGACTCCGTTCGTGAATCAGACTACCGGTCTTTTCGACAAAGATATGTTGAAGAAGTTCCTTGCCGACTATTCAAATATGGACATCTCCAAAATACCGGCTGAATATCAGGAACAATATCACAAAATGTACCGCTTCTGGGCATTCATTGAAAAGACGCTCCGTCAGAACCGTCTGGCTGAGAAGTATCAGAATCTGATCTCTCGTTCCATCATCTCTAACAACGTTGAAGCAGAAGCTTCCTTCAACGGCCGCGTAAGTACTACCGACTTCCTGTTGGCTGCCGTACCTTACACCGCAGTATCCGAAAGCCAGATCAGCGTTACTGATGCCGACCTGAAAGTTCTATATGATAAGAAGAAGGAAATGTTCAAGCAATACGTGGACTCACGTGACATCAAGTACATTGATGTACAGGTGAAGGCCAGTGCTGCCGACCGTGCCGCTATCGAAAAAGAAGTGGAAGATGCTAAGGCGAAACTTGAAGCCGGTGGTGATTACAAGACCATTCTCCGCGATGCCGGATCCGAATATGCCTATTCTGAACTACCCCATACAAAGGCAGCTTATCCTGCCGATGTAGTAAGCCGTCTTGAGCAGGCTACTATCGGTCAGGTAATCGCTCCGTACTTCAGTCCGGAAGATAACACCCTGAATACCTTCAAATTATTGGCTGTAACCTCAGAGGCCGACTCTGTAGAATTCCGCCAGATCCCCGTAGCACGTGCTACCGAGCAGGAAACAAAGACCTTGGCTGACAGTATCTACAACGCCCTGAAAGGTGGCGCCGATTATGCTGCTATCGCCAAAAACTACGGCGCTCCCGCAGAAGGACAGTGGATTAGCTCCAAAGCGTACGAGAACGTACCCAATCTGGATGCTACCACCGAGAAACTCTTCTCTACCGTATTCAACATGGCTGTCAACGAAATCCAGAACTTGGAATTCCCCAACGGCCGTGTAATCATACAAGTTACAAATAAGAAAGCCCCTGTTAGCAAATACAAGATCGCTCTTGTAAAACGCCCCATAGTGTTCAGCAAAGAAACCTACAGCCAGGCGTATAACAACCTGAGCAGCTTCATCGCCGCAAATCCCACCGTGGATAAACTTGTAGCAAATGCTGAAAAAAGTGGCTACCACGTTCAGGAACGCAAAGATCTCTTCAGCTCTGAGCATAACATCGCCGGTGTACGCAGCACTCATGAAGCCCTGCGCTGGATATTTGGAGCCAAAGAGGGCGCCCTCTCTCAAATGTACGAATGCGGTGACAATGACCACCTGCTGGTTGTAGCCGTAACCGGCATCAACCCGGAAGGTTATCGCCCCTTCGAAAAAGTAAAGGAAGAGTTGAAGTTTGAAGCCCTGCGCGACAAGCGTGCCGAGAAACTTATCAGTGACATCAACGGCATGAACATCACTTCATTTGCTCAGGCCACTAAGATTCACAGTGTAGTGACTGACTCGCTGAAGCATGTATCCTTCGCCCGTCCGGCTTATGTATCTGCAACCAATTCCAGCGAGCCCGTTCTTAGTGCATTTGTAAACGCACCAGTAAATAAGGTAACAAAGGCCATCAAAGGAAATGCCGGCGTATACATCCTTCAGCCTGTATCTACAGAGAAGATGGACGAGAAGTTCGATGCTACCATCGAAAAGCAGCGCACACAAAGCATGAACATGCAAGCTGCCAGCCGCTTCATGAACGACCTCTACCTGAAGGCCGAAGTGAAAGACTTCCGTTATCTCTACTTCTAAGAACCCGCATACATCCAGTTTGCTTTCTTAGACAACCGATAGAAAGAATCAAAAAAAGGCTCGAATCAATACGATTCGAGCCTTTTTCATGTATTACACCAAAAATAAAACAAAAAGAGTTGTTGAAGAAAAGTATATTTCGTACTTTTGAAAGGTCTAATTAAGTAAAAGAATTATGAAGGTCAGCAAAGAATCATTCACTCTGATTGAATCTGCTATCAACGAAGCACTTGCCCCCTATCAAGGCAAAGGAGAGCAGTCCGTAGTTACCGATATACACTTTCAGGTAAATGACGAGACCGGTGAACTGTGCGTCCTCAACGACGACGACCAGGAACTCTCCAAAGTCATCATCTCCGAATGGGTAAGCTACAAAGCTGAAGACTTCATGACCGGCTGCTCGCAGGTGCTCACCAACAAACTCCAGCGCATGCGCGATGAGAAAGCCTTCGACCATCTGGACCTCATCAAACCCTACTCCTTCGTCCTCCTTGACGATGACAAAGAAACTGTTTCCGAGCTCATGCTCATTGATGATGACACCGTCCTCCTCAATGCCGACCTCCTCTCCGGCCTCGATGACGAGCTGAATGAGTTTTTGGAAAACCTTATGAAAGAGTAGACAAATCCTGTTCATCCTTTCCCCCTCTATACAATAAAAGCCCGCTAATCGCGGGCTTTTATTGTATAGAGGGAAATCCTATCAGTCTCCATAACTCATAGGTATCACGTCTTCAGGAAGGAACACACCCTCCCGTATTTCATCTTTAGGTTTCTGCTTGAGGAACAACACATAGAGTACTTCTTTTCCTTCTGCAATTGAAAGTCTGGCTGTTTTCTCCTTCAGTTCATCAAATAATCGTCCGGCATACTCTCCTTCGGTCCATTTACACTCTCCGATAAGTAGATATTTTCCATCTGTTGATTCAGCAACTACGTCAAGTTCTATCGGGCGATACTTATTCCCATGGGAATCGGCTTGCAGCAATGGCACATTCCCCCACCACCTACTTGCTTCACCCCATCGATGACCCAATACCTTATTTCCGCTAACAGCCTCTTGGCACAGATACTCCCAATGCATTGACACGTACTTAGATTTCTTCTCTTGAATCTCTTCCATGACAACAGTACGTCTTCCACGGCCTATATTCGAGAGATTTGGGATGATAAATGTATAGTAGAAGTTCATCAACGGGTCATTGATGCGGTATATTCCTTTTTTGGACTTCTTCGGGCTTTCCCCGAAAGGTATTTCCCTGCGAATATACCCCATTTGAATAAGCCGATCCATAGGTGTAGACAATGTCGTTGCATCTTTGCCTATACGCCCGGCTATTTCCGATATTCGATTAGCCCCCGACGCCACAATTGACATCAGAGATTCAGACTGTACAGTCAGTGTCAGGTCATCAAGAAACAAATGCTTAGGCTCATCATATAATACCGATTGCGTACTTAACATAGTCTCCTTTATCGCACTCTCTAAATCCTCATATCCTTCACGCAACTCCCAATATCTGGGCACCCCTCCCCACACACTATACTCCTCAATTGTCTGGATAGAATCAAGCCCAAGCGCTTCCTGCAAATATTTCAGAGGTATCGGCTGGAGACTCATAGTGGAGTGGCTACGGCCATAAAGAGGCTCTCCCGGAGACAGAATCATCTCCTGCATCATTCGCTGCGATGATCCACATATAATCAGATTATATTTCAACTCTTTAGTATCCAGAATCTTTTGCAAAACAGAAGGCAGCTCCGGACAGTTTTTCACCATATAGGGGAACTCGTCAAGGCAAAGCGTAAATTGCTTAGTCGTAAGCCTGTTCAACATAAATAACAGGTCTTCCCAAGAGCTATAACTCCCCCGTAGTATATCAGGAAACCGCTCCCCAAGCTGAGTCTGTAACAAATCACGTTGCACCTGATCTGAAAGATTTCCGGCCATATAATATATGTCATCATCAGTCAGTACTTTCTTAATCAACGTAGACTTCCCGAGCCTCCGTCGGCCATAGATTACAACAAATTTAGCCGGCGACTCAGGGCTAAGTACCCTTCGCAGCAGCTGCTGTTCTTCAATCCGATCTACAAAATTCATCTTCCAATAAAATTATTCTCTGCAAAAATAATTCTTTTAGAGAATAATTCAAATCATTCAGTAAGAAACTTCGATTTTTATGCTTACAGCCAATCCCTAACAGCACCCGCTACTCTCTTCAGTTAGCGTCCAATTTTGACGTCCACCACCCTGAAAGCCACTCCAAGGTGGTTTTCAGGTAAAAGATGTCAAAATGGAGATTGATTTTTAAAATTTATTGGGCTTTATCCCTATCGTCATGGGCAGGAGATTCTCGTAGTCACGACGACCAGCCATGATTTCGCGGAAGAATTTCTTGAAAAACTCCAATACTGAGATCCCATGCATCTTGCAAGTGGAGATAATCGTGTGGTAAGCCGCAGAAACATTAGCCATCCGACTGCTGCCAAAGAACAGCGAGTTCTTGCGCTCACCGGCAAGGGGACGGATGAAACGTTCGGCGAGAGAATTGTCGATATTGTAACGCCCATCTTTGAGGTAGGCAAAAAGCTGGGGCCAGAAAGTGTTCAGATAGCGAAGCGCCTTTTCCATCAGTTCACCCCGGGGAGGGTGACCCTCAGCAAGCATCGCATCCAGTTTACTTCGCAACCGACCGATAATATCTTTCGTGCGAAGATTTCCACGACAAAGGCAGATCTGTTCGGGAGAAAGATGGCCTGATACATAGTCGGACTCCAGAGCATACAACTCACCCATACATTCAAGGAAGTAGCCGGCATCACGATCACCACCCTGCTCCAAAGCATACTTGAATTTGGCACGCGCATGGGCCATGCAGCAAAGGTGGTCTGTAGCGATCAGTGCGTCATCAAGATACATATACACATTGTAACCGTCCGATTGCAGGGATTTTACCTGGCTGTCGCCAAGAATATGCTGCAAGGCCTGGCGACCTCTGGAACCATCCTCGTAACAGTAGATCGCGATTTTTGCTTCCTTATTCACAAGACACCACAGATATTTCTTCATGTATCTGCCTGCTACCTTTACACGGCACCAGGTCTCGTCGCAATTGATCACAGAATCCTTCTCCAGGGCCTTATCCTTAAGAATACGGATAAGCTCAGTCACATATACACCGCCTTTGGCAAGCCAGTTGGTAAGAGTCATACGGCTCAGACGCATACGCTCGTCGCCAAGACGCGAGAGTTCGCGGTAAAGAGGGGTGTTCAGAACGAAACGGTTGAAAACAAGGTAGGCCAGAAAATCGCACGAGGCATGCGTGCCGGGAACGCGATCAATAATGGAAGGCTCACCATCTTCGGGGAAGTAACCCTCATAAATCCTGCCGTCAGGCATCTTGTAACGGACCACCTGATATTGATGCTCCACGATCTGGCAGACCTGCTCGTAAGAGTATTTATAGAAAACACCCATCACTTCTGCAGCAGGGGGAAGCTTACCAAGACTGGAGGCATGAGAAACAGACCTTTCGGCACTCATACTCTTATACTCCATACCCTGACGATAGAGACGGGAAGTCTTGTCAGAATTGACTGCTTGACTTTCCTCACTATCAGAAACAACGGGTTGGGAGTTCACTGAAGACACAGAACCACTACTGCCATCGAAGTCATCCTTCTCTTCCTGATGGGATTTAGATTCTTCCTTTTTAGAAGAGAGGCCCTTTTGGCTTTTAGAACCGTAAGTGTGCTTACGGGAAACTTGCAACAGGCCGCTCAGACGGACAATCTCTTTCTGCAGAACTGCATTCTGGGCATCCTTGGAACGAAGAAGAGACAACAACTCAGAAAATTCAGAGCGTAAGCCTTTCAGTTCATCCTGCATAGACAAATGACTATCGCTCATACCCTCAAGCTTAGACATAAGAGAAGATATATGAGTCTGGTCAGACTGGCGAAGCCGGAGAAGTTCATCAATGAGTTTGGACTTTTCGTCAGGAGTCATATCGGAATAAGGGTCAACCCAGTCTGGTGCAGTACCCTCACGGTGAAGGTGCAGCGAAGCTGAGTGTAGTATGTTATCACGTTCGACTTGATCCATATCCAATATTTTAACGACATAAAGATACGAAAAATAATGGATATAGCCAAGCGAAAAATAGTTTATCTATCTGATTTTTAGCGTTTTAATAACGAGGCTTTCCAAAAGCACAACCACATCCTTCCAACAGATGCTATAGACGGGTTCATCCCCCTGGTGATGCACTTTCATAAACTTATAACCCGGAACAAAGCGCTTTTCATAAAGACTGTAAGAACGACGGTCATAGCTGAAAAGGCGAACCTTGCGACAATCGCGGGACATGACGATGAACACATCACCCTCCAGGGGCTCACGATTCAACTGCTGGTGGATGATAGACAACACCCGGTCATACTTGCAACGCATATCGTGAAAGTTCCGAAGAAAATAGAAACGATTAACACCTGTAACACTCAACATAAAACCTCCAGTTTCTCTACTAGGAGTTTCAACTCGGAGTAGCTCAGATTACGTTGATGGATATGGAGACCAGTATTCATACGAAGATCAAGAAGAATGCGCAAATCAGTGGGCTGCTTATCGGAAGCAGCAGAAACAGGAACAGCCACAACAGGGGGAGGAACCAAAGTACTCTCGGGCTTACCCGAAACTTGAACCTCGACTAAACGGTGGCGCGTATCTTTGTACCATTTATCAAAAAGGTTGTAAGGAACCTTGTGACGAAAACAAAAATCCTGGATAGATTCACCAGAGGGAACCGACTCCGCTTTGTAGCGGATAAAAAGACGTTCAAAATCACTACTACTAAACATAGGCTATAAATTTTTATATTACAGCCACAAAGGTAAGGGGATCAGCCTAGGCGGGCAAGACGTCAAAATTGGACGCTAACCTCTCTTCAACCCTATCTATAAGAATGCCTCTAGGATTATTCTTCTGAGAAAATAATTCTTTCAAAGAATAACTAAACTCAGCAATCCAAGAACTTCCCTATTTCTTATTTTCATCTTCTTGATTTAACTCCCTTTCAATATCTTCAATAGATGGAAGTGAAGATTTAAAGTTCTCTGGAAGCAGTTTTGAGAATGTATATTCCGAAATGCCTATCGGTTGATTGCTGCTTTCCAATGAGTATTGGGCTTCAACATTGTCCTTTGTTTTACAGATAAGTAATCCAATTGTAGGATTATCTATATTCTTTTTTAGCTGATTATTAACTGCCGCTATATAAAAGCCAAGTTTACCTGTATGTTCTGGTTCAAACTCTCTAATCTTCAATTCCGCAACTATATAGCAACGCAAATCCAAGTGATAAAATAGCAAATCTATATTTCGCTGTCTATTTCCTACTTGTATAGGATATTGCCTTCCTACAAAAGCAAATCCTTGTCCAAGTTCTAACAGAAATGTTGTAATATTAGTTACTAAAGCGTCTTCTAACTCCTTTTCTTTATAATTCTCTGTTAATGTCAGAAAATCAAAGTTATATGGATCTTTTAGCGTTTCCTTTACCAGATCACTTTGAGAGTCAGGCAATAACCGGTCAAAGTTGTTTATGGATTTCCCTTGCGTCTGGTACAAGTCAGCATCTATAAAATTCATCAGCATAGCTCTGCTCCACCCATTCTTAATAGTCTTTTGAACATAGAACATGGCTTCAAGTACAGATTTGCATTTATCTATGATACATATTTGATGCCCCCAGGGAATTGAAAATAAAGGGTTATCCTTAAATTCGTCAACAGACTGTTGACGAATTTGAGCAGCCTCCTCTGCAGGTATTCGATGCTCCTCATTAGACTTCTCATATAATTCATCAACAACTCGTTGACGAAATTGGATATCCTGCGAATAAAAGAGATAAAAGTACTTGCAGTATTTCAGGTTTGTCACAGAAAAGCCCTACATATCAGGGAATTCTGATTTCAGTTCCTTACTCAAATTGTTATAGAATCCGCTTCCCCAAGTAGCATCCATTTGACGAGCAACTATATCATGCCCCAAATCCCAATATAGACATAACAATTCAATATTTACTTTTATAGCAGCTCTTGCCTGACTCCTCCGTATACGAACTTTCAAATCAACCAGCCATTGCTTAAACTCCGAATCTTTACTCAAATCAGTACTCATAATGATGTTTTTCTTATTCAACAAAGCTACTACTTTTTCTGCATTAGTTCTCAAATTACTTAAAGAAAAAGAATCCGACCCTTATTCATATTACCTCCCTAATCTCCGGATATATCCCCCAATCCGAAACAATGGTGAAAACAGCGCCTCCCCCGGGAATAAGGAAAAGAAACGAACGCCCCTCTTCACATCGTGAGCAAGCAAATTCCAAAGCGTCCTCCAATATCCCCCCTGAGAAGCAAACGAATGATCACTCGCATCCTCCGCATGGTGACCAAAGTTGCCTCCAGACATCATCTCCTTGTACACCCGTTTCGCCATCTTAGAAAGTTCTTCCACTTCACCGCCTTGTATCACCATCTTTTCAAAAATCTCCCTCATCACTGCTTCCATCTTCACTAATCCTAACAACCGAAGCCCCCCCTCATAGCGATTATATTGCTCAATAGTCGCCTCTTCTTTTCCAAGCAGCCGCTCTCTAATCAACCACCAATCACACAACTGCCTCCAACCCACTCCCTCCAAATGTAAATGACTCCGAAAATGAATCACCCCAAACAAAGCCTCAAACCAAGGAGGAGCCACCAGTATCTCTTTCCCATTTATACTTCGAACTCGCAAATCCTTCGGAAACCACTCCCTTTCCAATCTTCGTAACTGCCACGCCAACCAGGGACAAAAGAACAATGCCACATACCGATGATTCTCCACCATCACTCCTTTATACATATACTCCACATGCTTCGTTGAACTCCCCACTCGCTCAAAACCATTCTCCTTACATTGCATATATCTTTCCAGTAGCCCGTAATATTTCCCCGCATACACATCTACATCCCCTGAGCTACGATGCAAAGGATTCCGATACAAAGCACCGGTACCCTGCCCC
>JAVBMN010000052.1:0-10656 GCA_031552405.1 Bacteroidaceae bacterium
CCACATGTTTATGTATATCCATGGGATTATCAAGGACAAAAACTGTACCCTATATCGTATCAATGCAATGGAGGATCACGTACACATCCTTACCAGCCTGAATCCCACTATTGCGCTGGCGGATTTTGTACATGACCTCAAAGGAAGTACATCGCGATGGCTACAGCAGAGCGGACTGTTCCCTTATTTCTCCGGGTGGGGTGAAGGGTATGCGGCTTTGACATATTCGCATCGGGAGAAAGATGGGATTATAAACTATATCAAGAACCAGGAAATCCACCACAAACCAATCTCCTTCCGGGAAGAGCTTGTGGCTCTGATGATGGAGCAGGGTGTTGATCTTGATCTTCGCTTTTTTGGGTAATCCCGGTTTATCCCTTTCAGGGAAGGTGGGAGGTGGAGATTTCTATCCGGAGGTTACGCTGCGCTAACCCCCGGTTAGCAAAATTCATCCCTTTTTAGGGATGGGGCTGTTCCGAACTATTGAGGACTACCATCCACCGGGAAAGTCCGCTGATCCGATATACCTCAAAAACTGGTGCGCACCAGTTCAACAATTCGCGCGCACCAATCTTTAAACCGGTGCGCACCAGATATTTGCCTCGTGCGCACGAAAACTGCAGCCCTGCGTTTGCATGAAGTCAGGCCTGTGTTTTCAAAATGCAGGCCTGAGGTTGATCAAGTGTAGGCCTGCATTGCTCAAAGCGCAAAATGAGCTCTGAAACACCTCAAATTCTCCTTCTCTCATAGGTTTTCTTCTCTGGTTATTCACACCCTTCACAGCGTCTGCACCCACGATCCACAAGGGCTTTGCGGACGAAGGGTGGCTGTGAAGGCTGTGAAGGGTATCCTTCACTGACAGATGTGACTGCCGAGACGCTTACGAACCAAATCGTTGTGTGAATAGGAGGTGAAGGGTAGGGGTTCACCCCTAAAACGCTACATAGCAAGTAGATACGATCTCTTTGTGAAGGGTGGGATTCACCCGTAAGTGGTTGTACCATAAGATGTTATGGGAAAGGTGAAGGGTAAGACCTCAAAAGAGTAAATAAAGGGGTTCTTTCTCACTTTTGGTGCAGCTTTTGATACAGCTTTTGGTACTGTAGTCTATATGGAAACCACGGATGCACCACTCCGTGGTTTCCATATAGCTTTTTCCTTCGGGATAATTAGTACCGAAGACAGGATCCTCTTGCTTTCACTAACCCCCTTCCACAGATCCCTTTGGAACCTCTTGTGGAAGGAGCTGTCAAAACAGGTCTCCACCTTGAAACCCTTTCCAGAAAAGGCTCTCAGAGGGTCGTGGAAGGTGGAGGCTTGTGAAAAACAATACATTTTGCTGAAATTTCTTGTGCTTCCCGCGAGGAATGAATATATTTGCATCGTATTAAAATTAAACGAAGACGGAAGTCGTTACTATTACCTGTAGAGAATCTGGTAAATTTTCTGAAGCTGGTAATATTATCGCTTACGCCCTCCATAGGGCGTACTCTGATTATATTATTAGCTTCAGGCCTTACCAGAGCCCTCTATAAATAATGTATGATGGGTACGCTTTTTATATTATCTAAAAATAAGTATGTTATGGAGGGAATGGAAAGAGTGTGCCTACCTATATAATAATAGGGAAAGACGGCTCTGTAGCGTATCGCCATACCGGCTACCCCGGTAATGAAACCATGAAATCCAAACTGCTGGAGGAATGTGGTAAATAATATAATGTAAACTTATTATGCGACTAAGACATCCACCGGGAAAATCCACTGACCCTTTCTAATATATAAGATTGTAGTTATAAAAATCCCTAAAAACGTAATTTTATTTGCGTTTTTCGTTTAGAATGTTTAATATTGTGGTCTATAGACTGTTGTTTAAGTCAGTTGGATAAGATCTGTGCATGCTTTTCTTGTTGATTGATGCTCATAATATATATGCGAATGGATTTAATGCCAGATAACAAATAGATAGTACACTATTTGTCCTTTGAATACATATTTCCGATTATTAACAGATACTAAATTGAGCGAATTATGAAGAGAATGTTTACCTACACAGTATGTTTGTTTTGTTCCTTGTTCGTGGGACAAATGTTTGCAGCCGAAAAGAATCTGCCGACAGTAGCCTATCGCAATGGTGACTCTCAAAAAATCGAGTACACGTATGACAGTTATGGACATGTTACGTCCGAAAAGATCCACATTAAGATAAATGATGTGTATGAACTAAGCCAGGCCGTTTTTCTTGAATACCACCAGCTTCCCAATGGGGAGTTTGTGAAAATAAAGGAAGAATGGTTTAACTATCTTGCGGTGTATAATGACATTATTAAGCCCATTTACAGGATGACGTCTTCATATGATAGCAAAGGTATGGAATTGTCGTGTAAATATGAAGACATCGGCGGTGTACAGGATTGGCGCGAAGCTATTCTCAATTCTCAGGGCATCCGAATCGGTTTGAAAGAATTCAATGAAGAAACCAGAGAGTTGGAAATATCTTCTAATTGTGCTTTTGACAGCAAAGGACGAGCCACGAAATATGACGGTACGACGTATACTTGGGGTGAAGACGAGAATGAATTGCTTTCTGCCTATTTTGATAATACAATGAATGTAACCAATATTGTACCGGTGAAAAATCTGGAATATTTCAACCCTTACAGCTTATACCCATTAGGTGGCGGATATGATGACTACTCCAATGTAGCTTCCAGTTTGCAGTTTGTATGGGAGGACTATAGAACGCATCAGATGTATGCCGATATGGATTTGGCCATAGGGAAAATGTCAGGCCAGTATAAATGTACGATAACCAATGATGTATGGATAAAGAAGGTTACCTTGGGTGATCTTATAATATCCGATGAGGTACTTACCCTGCTTCCTAATGGTGGTTGGAAATATGTAGAGACTGATGACGCTGGTGATACAGGAACGACAATTCGTGAGTATGATGAGCATGGTTTGCTGACCAGATATTACGATGCTGGGTTTTGGTATAATGTGGATGATGAAAAGGAACCATATATTAATGAAGAAATCTATGCACGTGAATACGATGCAAAAGGTCGCCTTACGAAAACCACAAGAACATATAATGGCGAATTAGAGTACGTGGAGACTTATACCTCATGGACAGGCGACGGCTCTGGTACGGATGCACCTGTAGCTGCCACTTCATCTGTATATCCTACAGTTACAACCGGCGTTGTGTATATCGAAAACCCGGAGAACGAACCTGTGGGTGTGTATACTATGTCGGATGCATTGTTGTTCAATGTATACTCACAGAGTATTGATCTCAGTGACTACCCCAATGGCATGTACTTTATTAAAGTAGGTAATAACGCAGTGAAAGTAATTAAAAAATGACGTGTTTAGCAATTTCCCTCTGATTCTTTGGAAGCAAAGAATCAGAGGGGAATTGTTGTTTTTAGAAAGGATGAAGTGTTATAAATCAAAATCTCTCTCATGGCAGTACATTTTAATGCTGCTTGTGTCTTTTTCTTGCGTGGAAGCTTTTGCAGCCACACATATGGTCCAATACCCCGAGGGGAAGCATCCTTTCAGCAGTGAGTTGAAACGACTCGCCAAACGGAAACTTCCACTTACGGAGGACTTTCCTGAGCCTTTGTTGTACATGGACACTGCCCGGCTGGAGGGACGTTTTCTGGGCTATCGCTCGGAGATGCAGATGAAGTTGAGTGTGATTTCCTACTCAACCATCTTAGGCGAATTTTCACGTACAGAGGTTGCCGTGGCACACGACGGTACGTTTTATTATTCCCTGCCGGTATATCATCTTACCGAGGTATCCTTGGTGATCAACGATAAGGAGCATTTTTTCTTTCTTCAGCCGGGGAATACGGTGTGCATAACTATAGATACGTACGCCTTGGCGCAAGCTTCTTCTACTGATCCGACTGGTTCGGAAAAAGCTCCTGTGAGCTTTTATTTTGAGGGGGCAGCGGCACGGATTAATACCGACTATTTCACGCTGCGCAACCGCGACTTGCCAGAGAATAATTATGAACATCCCAACTGGAGTGATGCCTGGAGATGCAGAGAGTCGCTCATGAGGACATACTACCAAAAGGCTGCCCGGTTGGAGAAAGACCTCACGGTATGCCCAGTGGCAAGGGTGTTGCTGCGCAATGCATTTGCTGTGGAACTGTTGGAAGGGTTACGTAATTATGGTTATTATTACGAGAAAGCTCAAGGCTTTGATAACGGAATTGCAGGCTATTGGACCTTTATCCGTGACTTGCCTCTGACCTCGGATTATTGTATCGCACTGGGTGGATATGCCAAATGCATCAATCAGTTACAATACGTTCGTCCCACTTTTGAATATGGGGTAGATGAAGAAGCCTATGCCCGCAGCATCTTTGAGCAGAAAGAGGTGGAGCGTTTTGGAGAACTGTATGCCAGAGGTATGCGTGGAGCAAGAGAAGACCATCAATCGTCTGTTTATACAAAGGAGGATAAGGACCTTTTTGTTTTATTCTTTAATAAAATACAGCCTTGGCGCTGTGAACGCTTTAACGAGCAGATATATAATTCGAAGCAACTTGTTCATTTTGCAAACTTGTGGAGAGTGGAGGATGCAGAGTGCGAAAAATAGAACTGAGAATGGTCGCTTTGGTAGTATTTACCCCACTTTTTACCTTATTTTAGAGAAATGTTGAGTGTTTTCATAATTAAAACCTCTATCTTTAACCCGGAAAATAAATAAATACCATGAGCGTACAGAAGAGTGCTTCTGCGCCTGTTTAACAATAATACCATTGATGGATCAAACCAAGAAAACGCTGTATGCCCGAATAGCCCGGGATACAGGCATTAAAGCCGCGCGCTGTTATCAGTGCGGGAAGTGCTCGGCGGGATGCCCGTTGGCCGACGAGATGGATCTTACCTCCAGTATGGTGATGCGCATGCTTCAAGTGGAGGAAGAAAAGACGGACGAAGAATTGCTTCGCTCGGAGGCTATTTGGCTCTGCGCCTCTTGTGAGATGTGCATCTCACGTTGCCCCATGCAAATTGATATTCCCCGTATAATGGACGCGCTCCGGCAGGAATCTCTTGCCCGGAATGTGGCACATCCTGCCGCGCGGAAATCCATTGTGTCCTTTCACCGTTCGTTCCTGGATATGATCCGGTTCACGGGGAAATCGTATGAAATAGGAATGGTGGCCGACTATAAACTGCGCAGCGGAAAACTCCTTCAGGACTTGGCGCTTGCCCCTCAGATGCTGGCCAAAGGCAAACTGCCGCTCTTCCCTGAACCCGTGAAGGACAAGGCTGCCCTTCGCAAGTTATTCACCTCCAGCTCTCAGAAAAAATGAAGAAGACGATAGGATACTATCCCGGCTGCTCGTTAGACGGAACGGCCAGGGAGTATAACGAATCGGTCGAGGCACTGGCCCGGATCTTTGAGATCGGGTTACAAACCGTGCCCGACTGGAACTGCTGCGGTGCTACCGCTGCGCATAATTTGAACAGAGCGCTTT
This sequence comes from Bacteroidaceae bacterium, assembly GCA_031552405.1. Classification (GTDB taxonomy): domain Bacteria; phylum Bacteroidota; class Bacteroidia; order Bacteroidales; family Bacteroidaceae; genus UBA1794. Next base: position 5,510 of record JAVBMN010000052.1, read on the forward strand.
CACTGGCGCTTCCCGCCCGCATTCTGGCACAAGCCGCCGGAGCAGGGATTACGGAGTTGCTCGTGCCTTGCGCCGCCTGCTACAACCGCTTGTCGGTGACACAGCATGAACTCTTCGCACAGGAAAAGCTGAAGAAAGAAGTGGAAGAGGTAATTGGAATACCCCTGCAAGCTCCGTTGCGTATCTTGAATGTGATTCAGTTTATACAGGAACACATCCTTCCGGAACTTCCTGCCCGTATGACACGCTCGTTCGATAAGAAGGTGGCTTGTTATTATGGCTGTTTATTAGTGCGCCCGCACGAGGTACTTCAGTTTGACCGCCAGGAAGATCCCCAAAGCATGGACGAGATTATGACCCGCCTGGAGGCGCAGCCAATCGACTGGCCCTTCAAGACCGAGTGTTGCGGAGCCTCTCTTTCCGTGAGCCGCACGGATTTGGTGGCCAAGCTCTCCGGCAAAATCCTGCGCGAAGCAGTAGATAGGGGAGCCGAGGCACTCATCGTGGCCTGCCCCATGTGCCATGCCAATCTGGACATGCGCCGCGCTTCTATCCGGCAATACCAGGGTTTCAAATCGGACATTCCTGTGCTGTATATCACCCAGGCCATCGGCCTGTGCTGCGGACTGGATGAGAAGCAGACCGGCACCCGCCGCCACCTGGTCCGCGTAGATTGGCAGCGAATGACCAAAGAATGTATCAAACCCGCTGAGGAAATCCTCTCCCGGGAAGTGGAAACCTTAACCCAGGAGAAGGCATAATATGGCACGAATAGGCGTTTTTATCTGCCATTGTGGCGAGAATATATCGGCTACCGTCGATTGTGAAAAGGTGGCTGCCCTGGCGGCCGACTTGCCCGGAGTGGCATTCAGCACCGATTATAAATACATGTGTTCCGACCCCGGACAAACCCGGATCAAGGAAGCGATTCGTGAATACAACCTGACGGGTGTGGTCGTTTCGGCCTGCTCGCCCCGTATGCACGAGCCTACTTTTCGTAAGGCGTGCGCAGAGGCCGGGCTGAACCCCTACCTCTGTGAAATGGCCAACATCCGCGAACAATGTTCGTGGGTGCATGAGAAAGGCGAAGCTACTACGCAAAAGGCCCTCGACCTAGTGCGTACACTGGTGGAGAAAGTCAAATACAACCATCCCCTGGAGTCCATCCGCGTGCCGGTCAACAAGACCGCCGTGGTGATAGGAGGGGGCGTGGCCGGTATACAGGCCTCGCTGGATATAGCCAATGCCGGGCACAAAGTGATCTTAGTGGAGCGTGATCCTTCCATCGGCGGGCACATGGCGCAACTGTCTGAGACCTTCCCTACGCTGGACTGCTCGCAGTGCATCCTTACCCCACGCATGGTAGAGGTGGCGCAACATCCCAACATCACCCTGCATACGTATGCCGAGGTGGAAAGCGTGGACGGCTTTATCGGCAATTTCCATGTAAAGATCCGCAAGAAAGCGAAGAGTGTGGACGAGAAAAAGTGCACCGGCTGCGGCCTTTGTTGCACGAAATGTCCCACCAAGAAGATAGCCAATGAATTTGAACAGGGCCTGAGTACCCGTACTGCTATCTACGTGCCGTTCCCCCAGGCCGTTCCCAATAAACCCGTTGTGGACCGTGTGAACTGCCGTTATTTCCAGACTGGAAAATGCAAGGTGTGCCAGAAGTTCTGCCCCACGGGTGCCATCGATTTTGAACAGACCGATGAGTTCCTCGAAGTAGACGCAGGTGCCCTCGTGCTGGCTACCGGGTTTGAGGTGAAGGGTACCGACTTCTTCCCCGAATATGGTTATGGCAAGTACAAGGACGTGATTAACGGTTTGCAGTTTGAACGCCTGGCCTCCGCCTCCGGCCCTACAAAGGGAGAAATCCGCCGCCCGTCCGACGGGAAGGTGCCCGAAAAGGTGGTCTTTATCGCCTGCTCCGGTTCGCGCGATGCGGCCAAAGGCATTCCCTATTGCTCCAAGATATGCTGTATGTACACCGCCAAGCATGCCATGTTGTACAAGCATAAGGTGCATGAAGGTACCCCGTATGTATTCTATATGGACATCCGTGCCGCCGGAAAGAACTACGACGAGTTTACCCGCCGTGCCATTGAGGAGGACGGAGCGAAATACATCCGCGGCCGCGTGTCTACGATTTACGAGAAGGATGGCAAGCTCATCGTCAAGGGTGCCGATACTCTGATGTCCGGCCGCCCCGTAGAGATCGAGGCTGACATGGTGGTGCTGGCCACCGCTGCCGTATCCTCGGAAGGTTCGGAATCACTGGCGCAGAAGCTGCACGTATCCTACGATGCCTATAAGTTCTTTGCCGAGGCGCATCCCAAGCTCAAACCGGTGGAGACAAATACCGCCGGTATCTATCTGGCAGGTGCCTGCCAGTCGCCAAAGGATATTCCTGAGTCGGTGTCTGCCGCATCGGGTGCTGCTGCCAAGGTGATCGGGCTTTTTTCCAATCACGAGCTGACCCGCGAGCCGATAGTAGCTAAAATAAACCGGATGCCTCCGCCGTTGTTCTCTACCTGTATGGGGTGCGGTATGTGTGCTTCCATCTGTCCGTACCAGGCCATTGACAAAGAGCAGGTGACAGGCCGTAACGGCGAAGTGATCAAAACCATAGCCAAAGTAAATCCGGGCTTGTGCCAGGGCTGCGGCACGTGCGTAGCCTTCTGCCGCTCCAAGTCCATCGATCTGCAAGGGTACAGCAACCAGCAGATGTACAGGGAGATACTGGCATTGTTAAATGAATAATCTACAAAGAAATGGAGTTTGAACCTAAGATAGTAGCCTTTGTCTGCAACTGGTGTACCTACGCCGGGGCAGACCTAACAGGCACCAGTCGCATCAAGTATGCGTCGAACGTGAAGATCGTACGTTTCCCGTGTACGGGGCGTATCGATTTCATGTTGTTGATCAAAGCATTTTCCAACGGGGCGGACGGGATCATCGTATCCGGATGCCACCCCAATGACTGCCATTATACTTCGGGTAATTTCCATGCCCGGCGGCGGTGGACGGTGTTCCGCAGCCTGCTTGATTTTATGGGAATCGACATTCGTCGCATCACCTTTACCTGGGTGTCGGCCGCAGAAGGCGCCAAATGGGCAGACGTGGTCAACAGCTCGGTACACACCATCCGTGAGCTCGGACCGTATGCCGCATACCGCGAGTTAACCAATGAAGTATGGGAGGAAGGAACGCTATGAACAATCTTCGTGAAGCAGCCCGCCGCCTGCTGGAAAGCGGCGAGGTACAAGTAGTAATCGGTTACGGCGAGGGCACTGCCGGAAGGGTGCGCCCCCTGTTTCTCCGCACGGCGGAGGAAACGGAGGCTTTGCTCTTCGATGCCCGTTGCACCCGCAACCTGGCCATGTACCTGTATAAGAAAGAAACCGCTGTGCTGGGCAAACCGGCCATTGTAGCACAATTGCATACCCTGCGCGCCATCATCCGCCTGGCTGCGGAGAAACAGTTGCAGGAGGATTCCCTCATCGCCCTTTGTGTGGCGGAAGGGGAGGAGGTGACCGTATGTCGCACCCTCTCAGAAATAGAGGCCTATCTGACTACACACAGCCCTGTGCTGAGTGACAGCGACCGTGCGCAACTGGAAAAACTGGAGGCTATGACTCCCGCCGAACGCTGGGCGTTCTGGAAGAACGAGCTGGAGCAATGTGTCAAGTGTTACGCCTGCCGCCAGGCTTGTCCGCTGTGTTATTGCAGCCGCTGTACGGTGGAGGACAACCAACCGCAATGGATTTCTGTAGAGGCCAGCACGCTGGGTAATCTGGAATGGCACGTGATGCGCGCCATGCACCTGGCGGGCCGTTGCATCTCCTGCGGACAGTGCGGCGAAGCATGCCCTGTGGGGATTCCCATTCACCTGCTGCCCATGAAGTTGGCAGAGACGGTGCGTGCAGAGTTTGGCATGGTGTCAGGTACAAACCGGCAGGAGGGGAACGCTTTGTCTACCTTCCGTCCGGAGGATCATGAACATTTTATAGGATAATCGTTATGGCTACATCCCTATATTTACTACGCAAAGATGCGTATGCCCGTTTAATCGGGAAGCTCTTGGAGACGAATCAGGTATATGCCCCCGTAGCTGAGGGGAAACGCATCGGCTACCGCCGTATCACCTCCGCCGGGGAACAGGCGCAGGAATACATCCTGCCCGATCTCTCCGCCAAGGCGTTTGTCTTTCCCCGTGTGGAGAAACTCTTCTCATTCCTCCGTACCAAGGAAGATGTCACGGTGCAGGACTTTGACCCGGATCGCATCCCGCACCGGGTGGTGCTGGGCGTACGCCCGTGTGATGCGGCAGGCTTGCAAAGTCTGAAGTCCATCTTTGAGTGGGATCCGGCGGATCCTATTTTCGAGGCGCGCCTGCAGCGCACTACGCTGATTGGGTACTCCTGTGCCACGTCGGATGCCTACTGCTTCTGTACCTCCGTAGGAGGAAATCCCGGAGATACCCGCGGCAGTGATGTCCTGCTGACCCGCATCGAAGAGGGTGATTATATGGCAGAGGTGCTTACTCCGAAAGGCGAAGCTCTCATCGCCTCCTGCCCGGAACTGTTCGAGTCTTTCAACGGCACTTTCGAGAAGGAGAAATACCTGGCTTCTGTCCCCGCCCGCTTTGATTCTGCCTCGCTAAAGGGAAAGATAGAGGCTGCCTTTGATACCGAGTCTTTTGATGCATACGCACTGCGTTGTATTGGCTGCGGAGCTTGTGCTTTCGTGTGCCCCACATGCGCCTGTTTCGACATACAGGACGAGACCCGTGGAAGCAAAGGCAAGCGTACCCGCAGTTGGGATACCTGCGCTTCCAAGCTTTTTACCCTGCACACCTCCGGGCACAACCCCCGTACTACGCAGGGAGCGCGCTGGCGTCAGCGATTGATGCACAAATTCTCCTACATGCCGGAACGCCTCGATACGCTGGGTTGTGTAGGTTGTGGACGCTGCTCCCGCCGTTGCCCGGCCGATATGAACCTGGCAGAACATCTGTCGCAATTGTAAAATCGTAAATTAAGGGATGGCTATTTCCTGTAGGGGCGGATTGTATACGCCCCGGATAAAGTGAATAATATCATTAATAGGGGGGATTCAAAACGCCCCAACCGGAAAAAATAAAC
>JAVBMN010000046.1:0-28324 GCA_031552405.1 Bacteroidaceae bacterium
GGATACGTATTATGGCTCAGCGGATTTACGGATCCGCGGATTTTCCCGGTGGATGGTAGTCCTCAATAGTTCGGAACAGCCCCATCCCTGGAAGGGATGAATTTTAGTAACCGGGGGTTAGCGCAGCGTAACCTCCGGATAGAAATCTCCACCTCCCACCTTCCCTGAAAGGGATAAACTGGGATTACCCAAAAAAGCGAAGATCAAGATCAACACCCTGCTCCATCATCAGAGCCACAAGTTCTTCCCGGAAGGAGATTGTTTTGTGGTGGATTTCCTGGTTTTTGATATAGTTTATAATCCCATCTTTCTCCCGATGCGAATATGTCAAAGCCACATACCCTTCACCCTACCCGGAGAAATAAGGGGACAGTCCACTCTGCTTTAGCCATAGCGATGTACTTCTTTTTAGGTCATGTACAAAATCCGCCAGCGCAATAGTGGGGGATGTGTACGTGAGCCTCCATTGGTGATAACTCATAGTTTATACTTAGATTTGGACAAAGGAAATACTATTTTATGAAATCTGCAAATTCCGGTTCATCCCTTTCAGGGAAGGTGGGAGGTGGAGATTTCTATCCGGAGGTTACGCTGCGCTAACCCCCGGTTACCAAAATTCATCCCTTTCAGGGATGGGGCTGTTCCGAACTATTGAGGACTACCATCCACCGGGAAAATCCGCTGAGCCCATAAACGACTGATTTATTTACACATACCAATTCCTAAAACTGGTGGGCACGAGTTCAGCAACTGGTGGGCACGAATTCTTGAATTGGTGCCCACCAGTTTTTCCACTAATGCGCACCGCTTTGGCTGCCGGAATCAGCAGCGGGAGGAGGTTTGAAGGAACACTTTCGCACTCATTGCTGATAGCATTTCGACATTCAGGTACACAATGCCGCGGCATCCGGTTTTTTGTCGAGAAAAACGTTTGCACTTAAAAATCAACCCGCTATTTTTGAGGAAACAAAAGAATTAAAAGTAGTAGTAACCTTTAAAATTCAAGTATCATGAAACAGTATTTATGTGCATTATTTGCATTGTGTATTGCCAGTATGTTACCACAACGTAGCTTCTCACAAGGAATGGAACAGGTAACAACGGGCGAGTTGAAAGCGGGCGATGTGATTTACTTTCAAGAAGTAATGACAGAGCTGGCAATGAGTAGTGGCGCCAGAGCCAACCTCGTAACCTTTGACCCTTCCTCTATTAACATTCAGTTTATCGTGGAGGGAGATGCAGAGAACGGTTATCATTTCTTATTAAAAAGCAGCTCAGATGGGATAGCCGACAATCATGCAGAAACAGAACGTTACTTATCGGGCGAAGGCTCTGCCTGGGATATATCCCTGAAGACTTATAAAGAAGCTAACTGTACTTGGCTCATAGTAGCCGATGAAGAAGAAGGCATCTTTAAGATTAAAAACACCGCAGAAACAGGAAACAATTACGTAGGAGTAAACTATGGAGATGCGGGTGCCGGCTATCCGTTATGGAGAGATAAAGGAGACTTCCCTTATTCAGAGCTAGGTGAATCCAGCGCATACGGCATATTCTGGAAGATCTTTAAGAGTTCCCTCAAAAATGACTTGGAACACTGGTTCACCATTGCATTGGAAAAAATAGATGAGCTTACCCTTGATTCGAACGGAATTGAGGAGATGCTTGCTGCCATTGACAAAGCTCAGATAGAACGCGACTCTCAGGAATCCACAGAGGAAAGTGTAGCTGAGGCAGTAGAAGAGCTAAAGATTGCTCTTTTCAACTACCTTACCGCCAATGCTTCTCAAGCCAATCCGATGGATATTACAATCTATGTGGTAGACAATGCCGACATGGAGAAAGGCTCAGCAGCCCCCTGGATCAATGCCACCAGCATTTCCGACTTCCATACCGGACCGGTAAATGCCAACATCTCCCCCCGCCTTTCGGGCAGTTTCCTTCAGACCTGGAACAGTGCAGCTGATGCTGCCATAGGAAAGACTGGCCGCGTGTACCAGTCGCTAAGCGGCTTGCCCAATGGCCTTTACTCCCTGGAAGCCGGTTACACGGAAATGTGGGAAGGACAGGAAACTGACGAGGTAATTGAAACAGGAACCAACGTATTCCTTTTCGGAAACACACAGCACACCGAATTGGTTATAGACAAGCTGTCGCGCTATGGATTCCCCGAAACGGGCGGACGTCTGGGCGTAGTAGAAGGCATCCAGGTGACAGACGGCACATTGGAAATAGGAGTTCGTTATGAGGTAGCACACATGACCGTATCCGCACTGGATAATGTGAGACTCATTTACTACGGTTTCGACCTTAGCGGGATCATCGAAGCACTCAGTGCCCAAGTAGAAACCGCCCAGACCTACGCTGCACAAAAGATGCAGGCTTCCGTAGCCGAAAGCTTAAACAGCATCATCGGCAACGCTGAGGAAACCTTGGCCGATGTGAACGTGACCAAGAAAGAGCTGGAAGAAACAGGACTGGAGTTAGGCGCCGCTATCCGAAACGCACAAGCATCCATCGCCCTCTATGAAAAGTTGCAGGCAGCAATTACTACCACCAATGAGTTCTATGAAAGCATTGAAAGCGGCGACGGATCGGCCATACTAAGCACCATCCAGGCAGCTCAGGGAACTTATAACACAGCTACTGCGGATGAGGCAGCTATCAATGAAACAATTACCGTACTGAAGGCTTCTATCTGGAATTTCCAAGTACAGAATGCTACTCCGGAGAGTCCGCTCAACATGACCAGCTGGGTGAAGAATGCCGATATGCAAATAGCCAGTCCGCTGAGTTGGATCAATGAAACCAACATTACCGACTTCCATACCCAACCGGTAAATGCCAATATTGGCACCTATCTGACAGGTCACTTCCTGCAAACCTGGAACAACACGGCGGATGCAGAAATCGGTAAAACCGGTAGAGTGTACCAAACCATCAACAACCTGCCCAACGGCTATTACATCCTGAAGGCTGCTTACACTGAGATGTGGGAAGGACAGGAAGAAGATATTGTGATTGAAACCGGTACAGGTATCTACCTGTATGCCAACGAAGACTCTACGGAGCTTATTATCGACAAATTGTCGCGCTTCGGATTCCCCGAAACAGGAGGCAGACAGGACAGTATTGAAAACATCTACGTAACAAACGGCACGCTGGAAATAGGTATCCGCTACTATGAAGCGCACATGACCGTATCCGCACTGGATAATGTAGAACTTTACTACATCGGTTCAGACCCCACTGCTCTGGATGAAATAGAAGACGCAGATAAGAGCGAAAGCAACTCCCCCATCTCCGTATATGCCACAGAAGGAGGAGTAACCCTCACATCTGCTACCACTGCTACCGTGTCAGTGTTCAGCATCAGCGGACAACTGCTTCAGCAGATCCAGGTTACAGAAGGCGAGAACTTTATCCCGCTGCCAAAAGGAAGCTACATCATAGGCAACCAAACCACGATAGTTAGTAAATAACAGTAAGTTAGTAGCAATCCCCTTGCGAGGGTGCCGGAAGGTAGTCTATACCTTCCCGATGAAAGAGGAAACAGCGTGAGGCTGTTTCCTCTTTCTTTTTCGGTTCAGCGGATTTTCCCTTTCTTTCATTTAAACAGACTGCACACTGATAGCATATCGATATACGCTATTCCCACACAGACATGCACCAAAAGTTAGGATGGTTTTGCTTTTCCGACCCGCTCTTTCACTTTATATTTGTAGAAAACCAATCAGATAGTGACACCATGAGAACAACGTTTCTAAAACTGATGAGCTGCATCCTAATCAGCAGCCTCTTCACCACACTAAATGCTCAGGTTACCCCTCCGGCAGGAGAAGAACCTATGCAGGACGGAATCTATGAAGCCTCCTGGAAATCTTTAGGCCAACATGAAACACCGGAATGGTTCCGGAATGCGAAGTTTGGTATCTGGGCACACTGGGGTCCACAGTGTGAGCCGGAGGCCGGCGACTGGTACGCCCGCTTCATGTACTACTCCGGAAGCGGAGCATACAATTATCACGTATCCAAGTACGGTAATCCCGCAATATTCGGCTTCAAGGATGTGATAAATGCCTGGAAGGCCGAGCAGTGGGATCCCGATTACTTAGTAGGATTGTATAAAAGCGTAGGCGCCCGCTACTTCATGGCGCTGGGTAACCACCATGACAACATGGACCTGTGGGACAGCAAGTACCAACCCTGGAACTCTGTAAACATGGGCCCAAAGAAAGATCTTTTAGGAGGTTGGGCGGAAGCCTGCAAGAAATACGGCCTTCCGCTGGGTGTCAGCATCCACGCCTCACACGCCTGGACTTGGATGGAACCCTCGCAGGATTACGACGGCAACCTGACTAAGGCCGATGGTGTAGGCAAATGGTGGGAAGGTTACGACCCGCAGGATCTCTATGCACAAAAGCACGCACGCAGCGTGGGCAGCAGCAACTCAGGCACCATCCATTCACAGTGGGAATGGGGCGAGGGAGCCGCACAACCCTCACAAGCATATCTCACCAAGTTCTACAACCGTACGGTTGACATGATTAACCAGTACAACCCCGCCATGCTATACTTTGACGACAGCGCCCTGCCCTTCACCCCCATTGCGAATGAGGGCCTCAAGATTGCCGCCCATCTCTACAACAAGAGTCTCAAGGACAATGACAACAAGCAGCAGGCTGTGATTATGGCCAAGAAGCTGTCTGAAACGCAGAAAGAAGCCATCCTGTGGGACGTAGAGCGCGGCATCCCTGACAAGATGCAGGAAAAACCCTGGCAAACTTGTACCTGCATTGGCGACTGGCATTACAACCGGGGCGTATATAACAACAATGGCTACAAATCCGCCTCTACAGTAATAAAGATGCTGGTAGACATTGTGAGCAAAAACGGTAACCTGCTGCTCAGCATTCCCATCCGCGGCAACGGAAGCATTGACGAAAAAGAGCTGGCCGTACTGAACGGTATCAAAGCCTGGATGGACATTAACAGCGAAAGTATCTACGAGACCCGCCCTTGGACTACCTTTGGCGAAGGCCCTACGGCCGATGCAGCCAACCCCATCAACAATCAAGGCTTCAATGAAGGAATGAACTATACGGCCGAAGACGTGCGCTTCGTGCAGAAAGACGGATATGTGTACGCCACTGTCATGGGCTGGCCCTCTGGTACCCAGATGACCCTCAAATCCCTCTCTTCCGTATCACCTTATTATACAGGAAAGATAAAAAGTGTGCAGATCCTTGGTACAGGAGATGTAAATTACACCTGCACCAAGGAAGGTTTGAACGTCACACTCCCCTCCACCCGTCCCAATCAGATAGCCTTTGTAATCAAAGTAGGCTTTACTGATGAGCTTACATACGAAGACTTCCAGGCGCTATCCGCCGAAGCGCAACTAACCCTGACCGCCGCCACGCTGAATACCGGCACCAACACCGGACAATATGACACAGCTAAAGTATCCCTTTTCCAAACTACACTGGAAGAGCTTAACAAGCTACAAGGAAACGCTACCCCTGCCGAGGTGCAGCAAGCCTACCTCGCACTGCAAAGCGCCTTCTCTTCCTTCCTCCTCGATGGTCGTGTAAAAGGTGGTGTGCCCAATGAAACCCTCGCTCAGAATGTGACGGTAAAATACCTGAAGGAAGCACGTAACTTCTCCCGCTCCGACGTAGGCGCAACGCCCAACTCACGCTGGGGCCTGCTGGGAGATCCCTGGATCGTAACCCCCAATATCATCAATCAGGAAGGCAATACCCGCGGAGGCTTTGATGCCTGGAATGCGTGGGCCGACTGGACAGGCCGTTCCATCGGCATCCAGAAATGGAACAGTACTGACCCCGCCATTACCGACGGCATGATTTACCAAACTACCAAACTACCCGCCGGAAGCTACAACCTGAAGATCTATGTACACGAGCAGGAAGGATTCAAATCCGGCGAAGCATATCTGACCGTAGCCCGCGGCAACGTATTACCCCTACACAAGGAACTGCGGGAAAAGGCGCTGACCTTTTACGACATGTCTCAGAGCGCTACCAAACAGCAATATACCTGCTGTGCCTTTGAGCTGACGGAGGAAACGGAAGTCAGCATCGGCTGGTGCCTGTCCCTGGCAGCAAGTGCTACCGGACACAGCATCCGCGTCAATGACATCCGCCTATTGAAGGACTCAAAAGATGTATCCGCCACCTACCTCAAGAACTACACCTCCATCCAACGGAAAGACCTGGAGTACAAACGTTTTGGTATACCCAGCAACTGGGAAACGCAGAATTTCAGCATCACGCAAGCAGCCTCGGACGGTAATAAGAAAGGCATTGATAAATACCCCGGTTACAACAGCCTGATGATGGGAGTATGGAACGATCTGTCCAGCGCCAGTGGCGACCTTAGCAATGCCAAGCTGTACCGCAAGGTAGCTCTGCCCGCCGGAACCTACTTCTTCGGCGCCAGCTACGAGGCATTGTATCAACTGGCCAAAGGATTCCTTTTTGCATCCTACGAGTTGCCCAACTTTACCACCGTAGAGAGCAAAGCATTAGCCTGTTACGATATGCGTGAGAGTGCCAAAGACGAAAACTGGTACGGCCTCACCTTTACCCTGCCCAGCGACACCACCATTTACTTAGGATGGATAAACAACTTCAAGACCGGCTCTACCACACAGGAGTTCCGCGTAAAAGACCTTGCACTGCTGCGTTACCTCAACTCCGCGGCCGAATGGGTACCGGAGGAAGCTTTCCAGCCCGGAAACGCTTCATTGGAACTTGGCATGCGCGAGTTCGCCAAAGTCACAGGCGCCACCTACGTATTGACACCCGATAATGAGGTGTACCTCACCGGTAAGGACGGAGCGGAAATCCAATTCGGACAGGTGAATTTAAGCGGAGTGAAAGAGATGGCTGTACGTACCGCTGCCACTTCTGTAGGAGTAAATGCCCGGTATGAGGTGTATCTGGACAACCAGCCTACCCCGTGGGTATCTATTCCAGCCCTGAGCACCACACGCAGTAATGCCTTTACCCTCTCCACAAAAGAGGTGCCCGCCAGTGACGGAGTGCACAGTCTGCGCATCATATTCAAAGGACATTCCTCCAACCTGCAATCCATAGGCTTGCTCCGGGCAACCACCGGCACACAGGTTCTGGAATCCGATAAGCCACAAACCTGGTCGGTATACCAGGATGATAACACACTGCACATCAGTGGCCTGAACGGAGAATTCATTACCGTATGCGATGCAAGTGGAAGGCTTATCTATAGCGCTACGCCGGATGGAGATACGCTTTCCATCCCATTAGGTGAAGACCAGATCTATGCTGTACGCATTGGCACATACAGTCTGAAAGTGGTAAGAAAAATGCAATAATAGACTCTGCAATGACTCACATAGGGAATATTCTGAATGCTTGTTCAAGCATCCCTTTCCGTATTAAACCTCTATGGGTTGCCAGCTTATGCCTGGCAACCCTTTACGGCCAGGCACAACCACAGTTGCAAAAAGGTTATCCGGAGCGTTCGGCTACACTGGATGTCCGGCCGGGGTTTATGACTCCTCCCAAGGGGTATGGAAATATTCCCTTTTATTGGTGGAACGGAGATCGTTTGGAGAAAGAGCGACTGAAGGAACAATTAGAGATTCTTTCCGCTTCAGCCACTGATGGTTTTTCTGTCAGTTACATGCATTTGCACCCACAGGTGGATGCAGAGAAGATGAAAGGAGGCTATGGGCTTTTCGGCAAAACGGACGAAGGTAAACCGGCATTCTTTACTGAAGAGTGGTGGAACCTCTGGTCATGGTTCTCCGAAGCATGTGCCGAGAAAGGCATGGGTGTGGGACTGGATGATTACACCGTGGGATGGACCGGAAACGGCTACTACCCGGATGAAGTGGCCGCCATGCCAAAGTTTAAAGAGTATCAGGGGGAGTTAGATATCCGGGCTGTGAAGGCCGAAGCGGGTAGCACTTTCACGTTGGATCTGCCCAGAAACCTGTTGGGCGTGGTTGCCTGGCCCGGCTCCATAGACCTGCTAAAACATGCTTCAGGGAACAAGATTGTGTGGAACGTTCCGGAAAAGGAGGCTCATACGGTCTATATTATGACTACAAAGCCCGGCTATTTGATTCATCCGGATTACGGCAAAGAAATGGTTAACCGCTATTTTGACCGTTTTGAAAAGAGTGCGGGAAGCGCCGCTACAGGCGGAATGAATTATTTCTTTCAGGATGAGATGTTATATCCGATCAGGATTGGGACTTGGTCTGAAGACTTCCGGGAGGTTTTTGCTGACCGAAAAGGCTATGACATACTACCCTTCCTGCCAGCCTTGAAAGAAGACATAGGGCCAATTACCCAAAAGATCCGTATGGACTACTGCGAGGTGCTGGTGGATCTGGCCCAAAGCAGATACATGACTCCGGTATACGACTGGCATGCCAAGCGCGGGCTGATCTACGGAAGTGACAACCTGGGGCGCGGCCTGGATCCGCTTTCCTACGTGGACTATTTCCGGATCAACAGTGGATATACAGCTCCCGGCAACGATGCCCCGGCCCGGGGATCCAGTTTCCTGCAAACCAAAGTGTCCAGCTCCATTGCCCATTTATACGAACGCCCACGCACCTGGCTGGAAGCTTTTCACAGCATGGGCTGGGGAAGTTCCGGAGAGTGGCTCACCCGTCAGATTGACCACCACATGGTAGCAGGAGGTAACCTGGTGTGCATGCACGGTTTGTATTACTCTACCCACGGAGGTTGGTGGGAATGGGCACCGCCCTGTTTTCATTTCCGGATGCCGTACTGGCCCCACTTCAAGAAATGGCTGGAATATACGGAGCGAATGAGTTACCTGTTGAGCCAGGGCGTTCATGTGTGCGACATTGCTATTCTGTATCCCACAGAGACCATGCAGGCCTATCCCGGGTCTAAGCCCGATGCAACATTCAAAGAAGCACTTGAACTAAGTAGCGCCGGTTTGGACTATGATTTCATTGATTACACCTCATTGCAACGCGCGGAAGCAAAAGAGGGATGCATTCAAGTGAGTGGAGAAAAATACAGAGTGCTTGTATTGGCTAATCTGAAAGCCCTGCATTACAGCTCGCTGGAAAAGATATGCGCCCATTTCAGGGCAGGAGGCATTGTCCTTGCCACGGGTAATCTGCCCGAAGCAAGCAGTAGGAAAGGTAAAAACGATAACCAGGTGGATGCCATCATAAAAGAAGTATTCGGATTAACCGCCGCTGAAGCAAAGGCCGGAAAGAAAGCCGAAAAGCAGGTCAGTGCAGCACAAGGAGTGGGGTTGTATCTGCCTCAGGGAACACTAGCTGATTCAATCCACTCGCTGATAACTCCCGACTTTAAACCCTCACAAGGCAAAGAAGCAAAGGTATTACACCGCCGGATCGGATTCCGTGATCTATATATGGTGACGGATGTAGAACCGGGAAGCACCTGCTTCTTCCGTTCCACCGGAAAGGTTGAATTGTGGAATGCCTGGACCGGAGAAACAGAACCCTATCCGGTACTTGCACAGGACAAGGAAGGGACCTGGCTTTCTTTAGGGGAAAGTTCCAATTCATCCTTCTTGCTGGTCTTTTCTCCCGGCTCCCCTCTGTTGGAAACTGATCACGCCCCATCGTTCCAGGCTATAGATACATTGGCAGTAGACGGGCTGTGGGAAGTAGAGCTAAAACCTACTCTAGACAACAAATGGGGAGATTTCCGGTTGCCTCGCTCCAAGGAACTAATTGCAGCAGAGGCGCGTACATTCAGGCATTGCCCGGATCAGTTAGCTACGAAAGACTGGATGCAGACAGATTTTGACGATTCCGGTTGGAAAGAGACCATTTACGGATATGGAGAACAAGCCATTTTACATACATTCCCTCAGGAGGAACCGCTTGAAGAGGCATTGAATCAGGTCTTAAAGAATACTCATTCAGGCACTCCTCTTGAGTTCTCCTGGCAATATGGTGTGTGGGATAACCCAGGCTCTCAAGGCTATCACGGTCTGAAAGGCAAAGTGAGTGACGGCTTTTTCATCCTGGATCAGGGCGGGCATCAACTGTATGAAACCTATGTATATGCTCCGGAACAAGGAGTGTACAAGTGTGAAATAGCAGGGACAGCCCCTAATCTTCTTTACATAGACGCTGAAAAAGCCGAAAGCACAATGACACTTACAAAGGGCTGGCATAGGATGATAGCAGCCTATGGACATACCAAGAAGATGAAGTTCACCCCTGATTCCGACTACAACGATCCACGCAACCGGAGTGCCGTAGTCTTATTCCCTGAATCCGATTCGATCCCTGCCGCCCTCTCTCTCTATGACTCGATCATCTCCACACGTTGGGGAATAAGTAATCATTTGCTGTTTGACCCCTACGCAGGTTCCTATACCCGGTGGAACTACCGATTTCAGTCGGTTCCGGGATTAGCGGCGATGGAATTTTCCGTGGCAGGCCACCTGTCCAAAGTGTGGATAGACGGAGTCCTTCTACCAAAGAAAACAATACAGTTTACCGGAACCGATCCTTCGGGAATACGCAAATACCGGATTACCCTGAATGAAGTTCGGAAAGAACCGGGCACAGTTGCCTTTTCCATCGACCGGAATACGGGGTACCAAGGAACCTCCGTACTGTGCGAGCCGGTAAAATTGATCACGAAAAAAGGCTTGCTACCAGAAGGGGACTGGTCTGAGACCGGAGCCTTGAAATACTATTCCGGAGGCATGATTTACAGCATAGAAAAAGAGATCCCGCCTATCCGGAAGAATGACAAAGTGATATTAGATGTAGGAAAAGTAGTAGCCTCTTGTGAAGTTGAAATAAACGGTTCCTCTGTGGGATTCCTGATGAGCCCGCCCTATGAACTGGACATTACAGATTACGTCCGCCCAGGCACCAATGAAATCAAGATACTGGTGTATAGTACGCTATCCAATCATTATCAAACCATACCCAGCCCCTACCGCGGTGAACCGATTGCGGGATTATTAGGGCCGGTACATATCCGGATATACTTCGGGAAATAATAGAAAAGAAAGAAATATAATAATTCAACCAATGAAAAGAATAACCGTATTAGCAAATACTGTCGTATTACTTGCCCTCATGAGTGCTTGTTCTTCTACAAAGAATGTGGGTATCACAGATTCCTATAAGTTGGAATTGCCACCCTTGTCCCCTATACCTGAAGTCCCGGCGCCTCTGCCTCCGGCTACGGTTAAGATGGATGATCCTTCTGAGTATGAAGAAGTGAAAATGACTTTCCCTATGATGGACGGTCCGTTTCAGCCCACATGGGAGTCTATCGATTCTAATTATCCGGGTAATCCGGAATGGTTTAAGCAAGGAAAGTTTGGTTTCTGGGTGCATTTTGGGCCTCAGGCAATGGGTGAAAGCGGTGATTGGTATGCCAGGAATATGTACAAGGAAAATGAACTTGCGTACAAAAACCACGTGAAGAACTTTGGCCATCCCAGTGAAACTGGCTACAAAGAAATTCTGGTAAACTGGAATCCGGAAAAGTTTGACCCCGCCTATTATGTCAAACTGTATAAAGAAGCTGGAGCTAAGTTCATCATGATCCAAGGCGTTCATCACGACAATTTCGATTTATGGGATTCAGAGTATCAGCCCTGGAATTCTGTCAATTTAGGTCCTAAAAAGGATTATATGAAAGAGTGGGCCGAGGCTGTACGCAAAGAAAAGATGCATTATGGAATTACCTTTCACCATGAATATACCTGGTGGTGGTGGCAAACGGCTTTTTGGAGTGATAAAACAGGACCCAAAGCAGGAATACAGTATGATGGAAAGTCTACACTTAACGATGGTAAAGGAACTTTATGGGAAGGTTATGATCCCCGGATGCTATACGGTATTGACCTGAATGAATACATCGAGATGGAGACATTTCGCTACATGCCCACCAAAGGTATCTTTCAAAGACATTTGCCTTATGCAAAATGGTATACCAACAACTGGGCATTACGAATGCTGGATGCCATAAACAAATACGACCCCGACTTTATCTATACTGACGGAACCAACCAACAACCTTTCTGTGGTATTCAAACCGGAACCGGATACAAATGCGATGCGATGCAACGCGTCATTGCCTCCTATTATAACCAACGCATCAAAAGACATGGAAAAGTAGATGCTTTCACCATTGTGAAGTTCAGAGAAGATGACCCCGATAGAATTGTAACAACCGCCGAAGGCCATATCCCCAATGACATACGAAAAGGTCAAACCTGGATTGGGGAGAATGCCGTGGGAGACTGGTACTACAAGCCCGATATCACCTACAGTTCGGATGCACTAATCAGGTATATGCTCGAAATCATTTCAAGAGACGGGTATTATATGGTGAATATTCCTTTTAAGCCCGATGGCAGCATCGACAAAGAGTGTGAACTGATGCTGAAAGAGGTAGGCCAGTGGATGAGAATAAACGGGAAAGGCATTTACGGCAGTAAAGCCTGGAAGAAATTAGGCGAAGGAAAAGACGGACACGTCAGAAAGCTCCCTAATGGACAACTTAATAAACCTCATGCCGATTTCAAATTCAGCACAGAAGATTTCCGGTTCACTATGGGCGAAGACGGAAGTCTGTATGCGTATTGCATGACAGTACCCGGATCAGGAGCAGAACTTCAAATCAAATCACTGGGATTAACATCGGACCTGGGACAACACATTAAATCAGTGAAACTCTTAGGACATGAAAAGAAGATACAATGGACACAGTTGTCCGATCAACTTGAAATTACGTGCCCGGAAAATATGGATTTCAAGACTTCCGTCTGTTTCGAGATAGAATTGGAGAAGAGATAATACCATATCGATATTCTCACAACCAAAACCGATATATATTGATTGTATATCGGTTTTGTGCACTAAGAAAGAAATTATTCTTCTATATTTGTGAAAGTATCCATGACTAACAGAGAACAAATGAATCAAAGCATCCTAAAGCAGTTTCTTGGATTGGCTTTTTGCATGAGCCTTTCCATGTCCCTACAAGGGCAAACCTCATCCTCTTATGAAGAACCCATGCAGGCGGGTATCTACTCACCTACGTGGGAATCCCTGTCGCAGTATGAAACACCGGAATGGTTCCGCGATGCCAAATTCGGCATCTGGGCACACTGGGGACCGCAGTGTGAGGCGGAAGCTGGCGACTGGTACGCCCGTGAAATGTATTACAAAGGCCGCTGGGCTTATAACTACCATGTAGAGCATTATGGCAATCCGGCCGTATTCGGATTCAAAGATATTATCCATGCGTGGAAGGCAGATCAGTGGAATGCTGATTCTCTCATACAGCTCTATAAACGTGCAGGTGCCAAATATTTCATGGCACTGGGCAATCACCATGACAACATGGACCTGTGGAACAGCAAGTACCAACCCTGGAACTCCGTGAACATGGGGCCAAAAAGGGACATATTGGGCGAATGGGCAAAGGCCTGTAAGAAATACAACATCCCCCTGGGTGTGAGTTTCCACGCCTCGCACGCCTGGACATGGCTGGAGGGATCGCAGGATTATGACGGTAAACTGACCAAGGCCGATGGTGCAGGTAAGTGGTGGGAAGGTTATGACCCGCAGGACCTCTACGCACAAAACCATCCGCGTAGCGTAAACAGTCAGGATATCGGCATGATACACCGCCAGTGGGAATGGGGTGAAGGTGCGGCACAACCTACGGCAGAGTACATCACCAAGTTCTACAATCGTACGCTGGATGCCATCAACAGCTACAACCCCGACCTCATCTATTTTGATGATACCACATTGCCCTTCTTCCCTATTGACGATGCCGGATTAAAGATTGCTGCGCATTTCTATAACAAAAGTCTGAAAGACAATAAAGGCAAGATGCGCGCTGTGGTAATGGGCAAGATCCTTACCCAGCCTCAAAAAGAGGCGATGCTATGGGATGTGGAGCGCGGCGCTCCGGATAAGATACAGGACAAAGCCTGGCAAACCTGTACCTGCATTGGCGATTGGCACTACAACCGCGGTGTGTATAACGACAACCGCTACAAATCCGCCGGCACCGTAGTACGGATGCTGGTAGATATCATTAGCAAGAACGGCAACCTGCTGCTCAGCGTCCCCGTACGCGGTAACGGAAGCATTGACGAGAAAGAGAAGGCCATCATAAAGGATATCACCGCTTGGATGGACATTAATAAGGAGAGCATTTACGGCACCCGTCCCTGGAAGATCTACGGCGAAGGACCTACTGCCGAGACCGCACGCCCACTCAACGCACAGGGCTTCAATGAAGGAGTTAAGTACAGTGCCAAGGACATCCGCTTCGTACAGAAAGACGGTGCAGTATATGCCACCCTTATGGGAAAGCCCGAAGGAGCTATGGTACGCATCCGCTCACTGGCAAAGGGATCAGCCAATTACACCGGAAAGGTGAGCAGCGTCACACTGCTGGGAGCAGGCAAGGTAAAATATACCTGGGATGCAGAGGGACTGAAAGTACTGTTACCCGCTGAACTTCCCAGTGACTTGGCGCTGGTACTGAAAGTGGATATCAAAGGTAAGTAAGTCCCGAAGATGAGTGATATTAACTACCTCCATGACCTGGTGGTGCTCCATATTGGATATTGGGAGCATCACGCCGACTGGAACCTGAGCCGGGTGTACAGCCCCTTCTCCCGCATATACCTGGTAGATAAGGGCGAGGCTTGGGTAGTCATGGATGGTAAGGAATATCACCTTACACCGGGGCACTTGTATCTGATTCCGGCATTCACCCATCATCAGGACATCTGCAAGGGCGACTTCTCACTGTATTATATACACGTCTTTGAACGAACGGAGAAGCGGGTAAGTATCTTTGATCACTACCGCTTCCCGTTCGAAATCAAAGCCGAAGCCTTTGATGAAGACTTGGTAAAACGCCTCATACTCCAAAATCCGGAAAGGGGATTGAAACAGTTTCAGCCTGAGTCGTATGACAATCACCCCACGTTTATCTCCGCGGTGCATTCGTACAACGCTATGACCGTAGCGGCGCGGTTCGACTCGCAAGGTATCCTGTTGTCCCTCTTCTCACGCTTTCTGGCAGAAGCTGTACCCTTCAGTCATACTAAGCAGGAGCGTATCTATAAGATACTGCACTACATCACGGAGCATCTGGACCAACCCATCGGGCTGGATGAACTGTCGCGCTTTTGCCTGCTGAGTAAGGATCACCTGATCCGCCTGTTTCGTAAAGAAATGGGCATGACCCCGGTGGAGTACATCATCACCAAACGGATAGAACGCGCCCAGATAGTCCTGATTCTGGAAAACAAACCAGTAAAAGAGATTGCATACACCCTTGGCTTCAGCAACCTGTCGCACTTCAACCGTCTCTTCAAACGTATTACCGGACTCACCCCCAGTGAGTACCGAAAAATCAATGATTCTATAAAGACCTGAACATAATTATGATCATGCAAACGGATGTGACCGATGAAAAGAAAGCAGGTTATCCCTGCCCAAAAACAGATATCCCCACCAAGCGTTACTACCAGACACTGGATCTGAAAGACGATCCGGAACTGATTGGGGAATACAAGAAACGCCACCGCCCCCCTCATTACTGGAGTGAGGTGGCCGAAGGAATTCGTAGCGTAGGCATACTGGACATGGAGATCTTCCTATTTGGTACCCGCCTTGTCATGGTAGTGGAAACCGCAATGGACTTCGAATGGGACGAGGCATTTGCCCGCCTGGCCGAGATGCCCGTACAGGCCCGGTGGGAGGAATACATGTCCATCTTCCAGCAGGCAGAAGCCTCAGCCAGCTCTGCGGAGAAGTGGCAACTGATGGAGAAGATCTTCAGCCTTCCGTAGTCTGCATATTCATACTCCTAAGGAAGAGCATGCAAAGGATTGCATGCTCTTTTACCGTTTTCTATACTGCCGTATAGAAGCTTTCTAATACTTTTGCAAATGAAGTTAGAATCAATTACTTAATACTATCCTACCATGAATTTAAGAACAATTTATTTGTTTTGCGCATTCATTCTTATCGGGCTTCCCTTGGCGGCTGCAGAAAATACTGTTTCGCCCAATAAGAAATTAAATGTCAGCTTTCATTATGCAAATAATGGCAAGAGTGAGAATCCGTGTTTCTCGGTTGATTATAATGGGAAAAAGATCTTCTTCAATATCAGATTAGGAGTAGAAACAGACTTGCAAAACTTTTCGGATAACCTGAAACTCGTATCGGTATCTCGAGCTAAATCACACAAAGACGACTATGTAATGCTAACAGGCAAGCGGAGTCATTGTACAAACTCAGCCAATGAAAGAACATACCGCTTTGAAAATGACAAGCAGAACGTACTGGAAGTAGCATTGAGAGTATATAACGATGGTATTGCTTTTCGGTATACCATCAAAGCAATTTCAAATAGCGAGAATATAATCAATGAATCCACTACGTACCGGATTGAGGACAATACGAAACGTTGGATGCAGGAATACTCGGTTGGTTATGAAGGATTTTACCCGCTGGCCAAGGAACATACAGGCGGCAAATGGGGATATCCTGCCCTTGTCGAGTTTCCCGGTTCGGCCTTTGTATTATTTACAGAAGCCAATATGCTGCGGGATAATTGCGGTTCGTTTTTAGACAATAAGAAAAATAGTAATGAATATCAGGTACAACTGGTAGATCAGAAGCTCCCTATCAAAGAGAATTGGACTTCGCCTTGGCGTGTGCTCATGATAGGTTCCCTTTCCACAATCGTAGAATCTACATTAGTGACCGATGTATCCGATCCCTCTAAAGTGGATGATACGGATTGGATCAAACCGGGCCCTGTTTCGTGGATATATTGGGCGTATAATAATAGTTCGAACGACTTTCAGGTCGTAAAAGAATACATTGATCTGGCTGCGGAAATGGGATGGCCATACGATTTGATTGATTGGAAATGGGATGTGATGGGCAATGGAGGTACTGTAGAAGATGCCGTGAAATATGCGCTTGAAAAAGGTGTAAAACCAATGCTTTGGTACAACTCTAGTACATCCTGGTGCTCTCCCGAAATCGGCCCGCTCTATCGCCTGAATAAGAAAGAAGGCAGAGAAAAAGAATACGCCTGGCTAAGCAATCTGGGGGTTGTAGGTATTAAGGTTGATTTCTTTCCTGAAGACAAAGCTTCTTCCATGAATTATTATATCGACCTGCTTGAAGATGCGGCTGACTATAAAATAATGCTCAACTTTCACGGTTCTGCCATTCCTCGCGGCTGGCAAAGAACATACCCGCACATGATGACGATGGAGGCTGTGTATGGTGCAGAGTGGTACAATAATAATGCGAAGCTCACCAATCGCGCAGCTTGCCACAACGCCACCTTACCCTTTACCAGGAATGTGATCGGCCCTATGGATTATACTCCCGGCACTTTTTCGGATTCACAGAATCCTCATATTACATCGCACGGGCACGAACTGGCTCTTCCTGTAGTTTTTGAATCGGCTTTACAACACATGCCGGACAGGCCTGCCACTTATTATTCACTTCCGTCTCCAGTGAAGAGCTTTTTATCAGAATTACCCACCGCCTGGGATGAAACAAAATTGCTGACAGGTTATCCCGGAGAGCAAATAATCATTGCCCGTAAAAAGGGAGAAGTATGGTATGTAGGGGGAATAAACGGAACGGAGCATGGAAAGTCATTCGCATTATCACTGGACTTTCTGCCTAAAAATACTGAGTATGAATTACTCCTTATGGCAGATGGGGCAGAGACTCGTAGCTTCAACACGTCTACTATCAGAGTCCGGAAAGGAATGTCCCTTCCGATCACCTGGTTACCCCGGGGAGGATTTGCCGCCCGCCTTATCCCTGTTTTATAACAATATAAAAACACACAAGAAAGAGGTAAAACATACAGGGTATTCGTAGATAAGTAAAACAAAAGATTGATTAGGGTCATGAGAAAGAGTAGTTGCTATATAACTTATTTTATGGATAGGAAATATATATATTGCCTCATTCTAACAGTAGTGTTGTGTGCATTGACAGAAGTACCTCTGCATGCGCAAAACAACATCGTCCACGCATACGCACCGTTTACTATCCCAGCCACGGGACCGGGCGGAGTGGTATACCCTTCACATGTAAAAAATGACGCCATATCCACGCGATTTTGCGTAAAAATTGCAGATCTAAGTGTGCCCGCTATCCGTTATGACAACACCATCAACGGGAATCAGGGGCATAATATGGATGTGGTTCGCTTTGCCTCAAACAGTTTGACACCTAAAATTGAGATCAATGTCATGGGTGGTACCGAAATCAACAGCATTACCATCCACCCTGTGCGCTTTTATCCGCAGAAGGCTATTACGATAAGCCCTGATAGAAGAACGCTCACATTCGAGATGGTGAAGGATCTGCCGTATGCCATAGTGATCATCAATGGCGATGATCCGCAAGATGCCTCAACGACCAATCCGCAACTTACGCTTATAAACGACCCTCTGGAAGATTCGGTGAAAAAGCCTTCGCTTTCTGCGCCCAATGTGCTTAACTTCAAGACGTTTTCGGAAAACTATCTGCGGGAAAACCCAATTACGGACTCAGTCGGACAGATTTGCCGTCCTGCCGGCAGCGTTACAGACGCCAGCCTTAATGACGGGAAGTTTTTTACCTGGAATTACGAAGCTGGCCAGTTCGTCCCATATACAAGCAAAGTAGTCGCCTTCCCCAACTTAAGAGCAAGAGACCGCAACGACCTCTCCGATGCACTACAAGCCGCTCTGGAGAAGATCAAAAACACCCCCCAACTCAATACACTATACATCCCTGCCGGAGTCTACCTCTGGTCGGGTCTTAAGATACACAACTGGAACGGGGACGTCAACAACGGCGGGAAACCACTTTTCGTCTATACCGATGAAAACGCACTTATGATAAACCGCCAGAAAGAGTGTAGAGAGGCTATCGAGCCGGCAATCTACATCGCGTACTCCAGTTTTATAACGATTTCCGGCCGCGGCATATACGATGGGCAGGGCTGCCTCACTTTTTCCACCGACAGGAAAGATGCCAGGAATACCCCGCATCAGGGTGGTGTCGTGCTGAAAAAGTCCAACAACCTCACATTCAACGACACATACATGCGCGACAGCCAGCAATGGAACTGGGAAACTCATGATGTGACGGATGTTGACCTGAACAACATTAAGGGTCTTTCACCTTACAATCATGGATGGATTGACGGGCTCAACCTTTCAAGCGGTAAGAACGTAACAGTCAACGGCTCCATTACCTTAGGCAATGATGATGCGTTCGCTACAGGTCATTATAATCCTTCGGACGAATTCCCGAGGCGCACCTATACGGAGAACAAATCCATAAATCTGACGAATACAGATGCGAATCCGGCAGAGATACGCCACACATTCGCGGCAGCAGGTGTCTATAACAAAGACCGTCTCAGCTGGAGCATCTCCGATACTGAGAACATCCGCGTCAGCAATGCCATCGGATGGACACGCCTGGCCCACTGCATACGCGCAGGAATCAATACCAAGGCAAGTGACCAGGCAACCGATACGTGCGGCAGGCTATTGAAAGGGTTCTACTTTGATAATTTTCATGCTGTAGTCGGCAGGAAAGCCAACGGGGATATCCGATTCACGAACTACAACAGTTCCACCTCTTGGCCTTTGTATGAAAAGATTGAAATTAAAAACTGTTCCTTCTGGAAACCCGGGGATAAATGGGCGCTTATCCAGACTATGGAAGACGGCAACGAAATGATACAAGACTTCGTGATGCAAAACCTCTATTTTGTAAAGCCGATAGCAAATCCCTCCGCCACATTTTCAGGAATCATGAACTTGACGGTGAAGGAGCTTTACATAGGAGGGCAGCGGATACGAGAGTCCGACTTACCCCAATAACAACTATATCATTATGAAAAAATACATCTGTTTTCTACTGTCCGTATGGTTTCTCTGTGCATGTAAAACCAGTCAGAAACAAATCTATAATATTGATTCGGCAGCATCCCCGAAAGGAACCGAGGTATTTCAGCCTAACTGGGATAATATCGCAGCTAATTATCAGTTTCCGGAATGGTTTACCGACGGTAAGTTCGGTATCTTTATCCATTGGGGTGTATATGCGGTACCCGCCTTCCAGAATGAGTGGTATGCACGGGATATGTACGTAAAAGGCAATCCTGCATATACCCATCACCGGGAGACATGGGGCACTCAGGATAAGTTCGGATACAAAGATTTCATCCCCTTGTTCAAAGCCGAGAAATTCAATGCGGCAGAATGGGCGGAATTATTTAAGAAATCAGGAGCTAAATATGTGGTTCCGGTGGCCGAACATCATGACGGATTTTCGATGTATGACAGTGATCTGAATGAATGGAACTCTGTGAAGATGGGACCTAAGAAGGATATCATCGGCCAGCTGAAAGATGCATTGGAAAAAGAAGGACTTGTATTCGGCTTATCCACCCACAGGGCGGAGAATGCATGGTTCTTTAATGGAGGGATGCAGTTCCCTTCCGACGTACAGGATACCACAATTACATTGTACGGACGGCGCTATCAGAACGAGAAGTACACGGAAGATGTTGCGCGCGAATGGCTTACCCGCACGTATGAACTGGTAAATAAATACAAACCCAAGCTAATCTGGTTTGACTGGACCGTAAACAACCCGGTGTTGATGCCCTATTTCAATAAATTCTTAGCGTATTATTATAATAGCGCGCTCGACTGGAATAAAGGGGTGGTGGCAAATACCAAACAAGGGTATCCTACTAATGTGCATGTATGGGATGTAGAACGGGGTAAATCAGAAAAAATGATGCAATATCCCTGGCAGACGGATACTTCCATTGGAAAGAAGTCATGGTGTTATATCGACGGAGAAGAGAATAAAACGCCCGAACAGATTGTGCACGACCTGATAGATATCGTAAGCAAAAACGGAAACCTGTTATTAAACATCGGTCCCCGTGCAGACGGCACTATTACCGATGAACAGAAAAACGTGTTACTTTCCATCGGGAAATGGCTGGAAGTAAACGGAGAAGCTATCTACGGAACACGGTGCTGGAAGAAATCCGGAGAAGGAAATGCAGAACCCACTAAAGGTTCTTTCACCGACAATCAGGCTACAACATATACAGCACAAGATATCAGGTTCACTACAAAAGGGAATGATTTCTATGCCATTGCTCTTAATTGGAATGCTTCGGGATTATTGATTAAATCGCTAGACAAAAACACCATTGCAGACGCAAACATACGGAATGTCACCCTTCTTGGATCCAGTGAAAATATCAACTGGACACAGACAGATGAAGGGCTCAAACTCTCCTTCCCTGCACAGAAGCCTTGTGAATACGCATACGCATTTAAAATCACATTTGATAAGAAAGTGGGTGAACACCTTAAGTCGGAAGCTGTAAATGAAGTCATGAAACACGGTATGTAATAATCATATGATTCTAAATAATCTAAATCACTAAAAAAAATGGCTATAAGAACAACAAAAAGGATTAACCAATTGAGTGAATTATTAATGACAGCTGTTTTTTGCCTGCTACCATCGTTGGCTCATGCTAATAACAAGCCGCAATATGTAACTTTGCCGAATGGAGTCCATTTTCAGACCGGACAAGGGCCTTTGCGAGTCGAATTTATTTCTCCTGACATCGTACGTATACAATACACAAAAGAAACGGACTTTCTGGGGAACGGGACAGTAGTATGCATCGAACGTTCAGATAAAAGAGTGCCTTTCCAAATCCGGCAAATACAAGACGATCTTTTGCTCTTATCAGATAGTCTCCTTGTTACTATCGATTTGAATACCTATTCGATTACTTACAAGGATCTAAACAATCGATTGCTACTTGCCGAAAAAAGCGTTAATCCGCGTGATAGTGAGCGTGTTTACATTGAAAATGTAATCTATGAAGAAAGCAGCAGACAGACTATGCAAACAGCAGACGGAGAGAAGCAAGTCATGGACATTTTACGCCGTGATACCATTGGATACACGTGGAAGTACCGGAATCATTTCCAGTGGTCGGATCAGGAAGCCATCTATGGCTTAGGTTCCCACATGGAAGATTACCTCAATCTACGGGGCAAAGAAGTCTATCTGTGCCAGCATAACTTAAAAGCCATGGTTCCGGTACTGAACTCAACGGGTGGATATGGGCTGTTGTTTGATGCAGGGTGTGGGATGATTTACTCGGATAAAAATGAAAATAATTTCATTGAACTAGAAGCCGCCAAACAAATCGATTACTATTTTATGAAGGGGAGTAGTATGGATAAAGTAGTAGAAAAATATCGTTTACTAACAGGAGAATCTCCTATGATGCCCCGTTATATATTCGGGTATATCCAGTCGAAAGAACGATATAAAAGTTCTAAAGAAATTATTGACGTAGTTTCAGAATACCGTCGACGAAAAGTGCCATTAGATGTGATCGTACAGGATTGGAATTACTGGCCGCAAGGCTGGGGATACATGAAGATGGATCCGAAATATTATCCCAGCCCAGCAAATTTAGCAGATTCCATACATGCGCTTAATGCTAAGTTAATGATTTCGATATGGCCGAATCCTACAAATTGCCCCCAGACCGATGATTTCAAGAAAAAAGGTTTTATGCTGGAACGTTCAGTTTATGATGCGTATAATCCTCTGGCTCGTAAAGGTTATTGGGAATATGCAGATAAGGAATTCTTTAGCAATGGGTTTGATGCCTGGTGGTGCGATTGTACGGAACCTTTAGATGCAGACTGGGAAAAAATGAAAGACGGCTATGGTTGGGATAGTCACCGGGAACGTTGGGAAAGAGCTCTCTCTTTGCTGAGTGACGGATTAGGTGCAGAACGAAGCAGTACTTACTCTCTATACCACTCAAAAGGTATTTATGAAAATCAGCGGGTAACTTCTGATCAAAAGCGTGTAGTAAACCTGACTCGTTCCAGCTATGCCGGGCAACAACGCTATTCGACCATCACCTGGAATGGAGATACCCATGCTTCTTGGAAGTCTTTTGCGCAACAGATCCCTTCAGGATTGAATTTTATGGCCACAGGTTGTCCATATTGGGCAGTGGATATAGGTGGTTTCTTTGTGAAAAAGAAAGAACAATGGTTCTGGTGTGGTGAATTTCAACAAGGCATAGATGATTTGGGGTACCGTGAGTTCTATACCCGTATGTTCCAGTATGCCGCTTTTTTGCCACTTTTCCGTAGTCATGGCACGGACACTCCCCGTGAGATCTGGCGTTTCGGAGAACCCGGCGAACCTTTTTACGAAAGCTTACTGAAAATGATCCATCTACGCTATCAGTTGATTCCTTATATTTATTCATTGGCCGGTAAAATAAACCGGGAGCATTATACCATGAGCCGTATGTTGGCATTTGATTTTCCAAACGACATCAACGTACACGATATAAAAGACGAATTTATGTTTGGCCCAGCTTTCTTGGTATGTCCCGTTACTACTCCGATGTATTATGATAAAGAATCAATCCGGCTGGAAGGAATAGAAAAAAAACGAAAAGTATACCTGCCTAAAGGAACAGATTGGTTTGATTTTCATACAGGTAAACAATATAAAGGCGGCCAGCATATAATGGTTGATGCCCCAATTGACAAAATTCCTTTGTTCGTACGCCAAGGGGCGATTATTCCAATGGGACCCATTATACAACACACTGGAGAATTGCCAGGCAGAGAGTTAGAAGTTGCTATCTATCCCGGACGGGATAACCGTTTTACCCTGTATGAAGACGAAGGGGATAATTATAATTATGAGCATGGCGCTTATTCTACTATTGAATTGATTTGGAACAATAAAAGCAACACTTTTACTATTGGGAAAAGAATTGGAGAATTTCCAGATATGGAAAAAACACGTACCATACATCTTGTTTTGCATGACAACGGGAAGAAACGAAGCAAAACGATTCTTTATAGTGGGAATGAAATGGTCTGCAAATTTTAATCCACATTATTCAGACTCTTTTATCGCTTATCTTCTTCTATATAGAACAGCGATTTCTGTAACATATCACCTTCGTTCCGAATGTACGTCGAGGAGTGACGAGACACTAGTGTTGCCTTAAAATTGAAACACTAGTGCTTATATGTATGATACAAACTTGGTGGTTGGGGAAATAGTCATTATATTTGCCTGATATCCGGAATACTAAACAACTTTAATAATCAATAGTTATGATGAGACTCAAAAACTATCTACTATTTGCAGTCCTGATGTGTATCGTTTCTGTCATGTCAGCACAGACCAACGTCACATCGAAAATCACGAATCCGAGTTTTGAAAGCAACGGATTCGCAGGTTGGACGCAAGAGAACATGCAGACGCAGGGAAACACGTCGTTCACCTTGAAGGCCGGCAATACCTATGTGGAAAAATGGGTTGGAAGCGGAAACGCCGTGGGAGATGCCAGTGTCGTACAGACTGTTAAGAATCTGGCGCTTGGCACCTACAGGTTGACCGTGGCTGCACATAATACGCAGGAAAGCGCCGCTACTGTTCTTCAGACCGGTGCGTATATAATAGCTAATGACCAGCAGACACAGGTATCTTCCCGGAGCGACTACAGTGTGGATTTCACCGTATTCGACGGAACTGCCAAGATCGGTTTTGTGGCCAAGAACGCTACGGGCAACTGGATTGCCTGCGACAACTTCCGCCTGACACTTCTCGACAATGATCTCTCCGCAGTAAAGGCCGCCTTACAGAAGTATGTAGACGAGGCCGAAACACTGGCAGCAAAGAAGATGAACAATGCGGCGCTTGAAGCCCTGCAGGCCTCCATCGCGGAAGCCAAGCTGCAGATTGAGTCCGATGGCAGCGGTATTGCCGGAGCGGCCCAAGCCATTCAGAAAGCCATTGACGAGGCTAACCTGTCTATACAGAGCCATGTAGACTTACAGAATGCCCTTCACAAAGCAAGGACGTTATATGGGGACGGAACAGGCAGGAAAGCCGCCGACTTTGATGCGATGCTCAAAGTGGCCGAAGCGGTGTGCGCCAATCTGAATGCCACCAACCCACAACTGGCCGATCAGATCCCCCTGATAGAGCAGGCTATGTGGAAGTATCAACTCAACAATGCATCGAAAGAGAAACCACTTGACGTGACCACCCTGATCACCAACCCAAGTTTTGAGAATGGGTTCGACAACTGGATCAATGCCAAGATGCAGGCTCAGAAGAATAGTTCCTTCAGCAAAAAATCGGGCAGCACGTATATTGAGAAGTATGTAGCCAAAGGGAATAAGGTAGGTAATGCCTCCGTGATGCAAACCCTCTACGACTTGGAGAACGGCACCTATATTCTCACAGCTTCGGCCCAGAATATCATCGAAAGCTCTGCAGTAGCCCAGACAGGCGCCTATATTGTAGGCGATGTCTGCAAGACTGAGGTTGGCAAGGCCGCAGATTATTCCGTAGAATTCACTGTGATCACAAAGGATGCCACCCTGGGCTTCCTCGCCAAAGATGCCACGGGCAACTGGCTGGCATGCGACAATTTCCGCCTCGTATTCGTCAACAACACCTTTGAGGCAGTCAAAGCCGAATTGCAGCGTAGAATAGAGGCCGCAAAAACGTTGGCCACAGAGAAGATGGATGCTACTGTACTTGCAAGCCTCCAACAAGCCATCGAAGCCGCAAACGCTCAGGCTAACGCAGCAGATGACGGCGGTTTCGCCGAAGTAGGAAAAGCCCTTCGCACCGCCGTAGAGACCGCCGAGTTATCTGTAGAAAAGACTGCATTTGCCGACAAGCTGGCCGAAGGATCCGGCACCATACCCACCGTAAAGACCGACACGCGTTATGCACGCGGAGCTACGATGGCTTTCGGACGAATGACTATGGCAGGCGTCACCGCAGCCAACATTCTGGAGCAGGGATTCTGCTACAGCACAGAGAAAGAACCTACCGTACTTGACGAGCGAACCACTGAGTACCTCACCAACAACGGACGAATCTACTGGCTGAAAGAGCTGAAACCCGCCACGGTATATTACATGCGTGCATACGCCATTACCACTTCGTATGCAGTAGGCTATGGCGACGTCATCAAGGTCATCACCATTCCCAAAGGAAAGATCAACTGGTCATACGATTATGCCGGCGATGCCGCCACCAACAACCGCATTGTGTCAGCGATTGAGACAGGATACGACTATTGGGAGAATCTCACACAGATCAAGGACTTCTATCCTTCCATTCACTACTCACCCGGCACACCGACGGCCGACTGCAGTTATGGCGGCTGGATGCGAGTAGGCGCCAATGCGAGTTATCAGGCTGCCGGAACAATTCTGCACGAATCGGGCCATGGCGCAGGTATCGGCACGCATGCCAGATGGTGGGATACCAACCTTCATAACGGTGCCTGGTTTGGCGACCGCGCCAATGAAGTACTCCAGTTCTGGGATAACAACAGTACTTCCACCATGCAGGGCGACGGAATGCACATGTGGCCATACGGTATCAATGGAGCACACGAAGACACTCACACCGATGTGACTTATATCGGCAACTCTCTGATTCACGAAGGTCTGTGGGAAGACGGAGTACCACCTACAAGCGGCAGTGGCGTAGGGCTCCCGGCCTACGTTTTCGAACAGGAAGACGATGTGAAATACTACATCAAGAACGAAGACGCCACAAGAGGTCTTTACACCTCCTATCTGGTGGAGAATGCACAAGGTCAGCTTGCATGGAAAGAAATGAGTGCAGAGGAGGCCGAAGCAGTCGATAGTAGAGCTGCCTGGCACATCACCTTCACGCCTGGCAATCAGTTCTACCAGTTCCGGAATGCTACGACAGGGCATTATATGACCTACTCGGCATCGGGAGCAAACGGTATCAAAGCAATCGAGAAAGCCACCCTCACAACCAATGAGAACTTTCATCTGATGAGAGGTCGAAAAGACGTGGTTTCCGGAACAGGAGCGAATAAGTTTACCACCCGGGGCTACTGGATCCTGCGCCACAACTCTGATCTCAACCCGCCTGCATTCACGGCGAATGCAAATGGTGCTACCGGCACATCCACGTTCAACATTGCTAACACTGCTACCACCCAGCGATGGCTGATACTCTCAGCGGAGGAAAACGCACACTTTGAGAGCGCCTCCATTGACAACTTCAAGCAAGAGTATGCGGATTATCTGAAAGAGCTCGAACGACTCGTCGCCACCCCCCATACCGAAAATGTGGAGGGAACGGATCAGGCCGTGCAGGAGCGCATCACACAGCTTACGGAACAGGCCCAGGCGGTAACTACGGTAGATGCCGCACTGGCACTTGTAACCAATATACAATCTGCCGGGATGACCTTCCTAGCCAATGCCACGCCGTCGGATGTGAACACCCCCTTCGACCTCACATTCCTGATGCAGAACCCGGCTATTGATGACAATTCCGGCTGGTCGTCCGCACCTGCTTTCAGCTTCTCCTGCTGCGAGTTTTACCAGACTACCTTCGACTTTAACCAGACACTCTCCAACATGCCTGCCGGTGCTTACAAATTCACATCGCAGGCTTTCCAGCGGCCCGGTACAGCAGCAGCTTCGTATACGGCCTACACCAACGGAACAAACAGCGTGTCGACTCTCCTCTATGCCGCCAGCAAGAGTGAGAAGGTGCAGCACATCGCTGCAGAGGCTCAGGCCACGAAAATCGGTGGAACCGAGTCGAGCGTAGGAACCCCAGTCAGGTATATCCCCAACAATATGCAGGCAGCCAGCCTCTATTTCGCCAAGGGACTTTACCAAAACGCGGTATTGGCAGAACTGACGAATCAAGGCAACCTCAAAGTGGGCCTCAGATGTACGTCGAGCAGTGACAGTTACTGGACCATTTTTGATAATTTCCACCTCTATTATTATGGCACTCTCTCCATTGAGACCATTACAGATATTGAGGAGATTTCTTCAGAAGAAGACACCGTAAAGAAGGGTGCCGAAGGCATCTATACCCTCCAAGGACAGTTCATCCGGAAGGATGCACAAGATCTTAGCGGCCTCCCGCCGGGATTCTACATTGTAAACGGAGAGAAAATGCTGATTACACAGTAACGCCCCGTTTGAAAAGACCACCTGATAATCCTATATCAGGAACAGTCCAAGCGGCCGCCCACCCCGTGTGGGGTGGCGGCCCCTTGGACTGTAGGCGAATTAGGAACCGCGGAAGCGGTGTATTAGGATCACCGGAGTTTCACGG
>JAVBMN010000043.1:0-73128 GCA_031552405.1 Bacteroidaceae bacterium
TCACTTTTACCCCCAGTAGCTTCACTTCGTTCCGCACTACTGGGGGTTATTAAAGTTGAAGCCCATGCGGGCTATCTTCATCGTTAGACTATGTAAGGTATGAGTATGAATTTAACAATGCAACCTACTTTTAGGATTGACCCCCATTTTTCCAGTGAGCCATTCGAAGTGTTACAAAAAAAAGAACCCCCACAATCAGGTTGATTGCAGGGGTTTTTCTTTTCCCGTCATCCGGGCCGGTTATCGCATAAAGGCCTCCAGCTTACTGGGGTCTAACTTGAGTACCGGTTTCTTCGGAGTGAAAGGCATACGGGGAATAGAGTCGTACGCAAGGTAAGGAACGCGGATAGGGCTGTATGGTTTGATCTCAACCATCACGGTTCCGTCTGCTACCATGTCAATATCACGTGCGGCCTGTTTGGAAAGGTCTACAATACGACCTCTTACATACGGTCCGCGATCCATCACGGTAACGACTACTTCTTTTCCATTCTCCAGATTTTTGACGCGCAACTTAGTACCAAAAGGCAAAGTGCGATGAGCGCAGGTCAAGCTGTCACGATGGTATAATTCACCACTTGCCATTTTACGTCCTTGGAATCGTGAGCCATAAAAACTGGCTTCTCCTTGCAGGTTCTGAGCTACAGAAACTACTGGAATCATCACGATTTGCAGTAATAAAAAGTAAATAAGAATTCTACTCATGGCGGCAAAGGTAATGACTCTCAAGCTATTATGCAAATTAATGTGCGATTTTTTAGTATTTTCATGCACTTCCTTGCCCGTGCTGAATAAAATATCTACATTTGTTAGCGCAAAATTAAAGGTGATTAATATGCTCACAAAACTGAAGGAGAGCCAGATTTTTCTGCGTGATACAGGCTTTGCCAACCTCATGACCCGAAGGGTATATCAGGTGCTGTTAATAGCAAATCCATACGATGCTTTTATGTTGGAGGAGGACGGTCGTATTGATGAAAAGCTGTTCCTGGAATACACACTGCTCAGCATGCGTTATCCGCCCCGTTTTACTCAAGTATATACCGAAGAAGAAGCATGGCAGGAACTTTCTAATCACCCATACGACTTGGTCATTTGTATGCCCAGCACCGATAATAGCGACTTCTTTGCCACCGGCAGGAGCATCAAGGCTGTGTATCCGGAGATTCCTATTGTGGTACTCACCCCCTTCTCGCACGGTATCACCAAGCGTTTGGAGAACGAAGACCTGAGCGCCTTCGAGATGATATTTTGTTGGCTGGGAAATACGGACCTTCTGCTTTCCATCATCAAACTGATGGAAGATAAGATGAACCTGGAGCACGACATAGAGGAGGTGGGCGTGCAAATGATACTGCTGGTGGAAGACTCCATTCGTTTTTATTCCTCCATTTTGCCGCATCTCTATAAATTCGTGTTGCAACAATCCCGCGAGTTTGCCACCGAGGCGCTCAACGAACACCAGCGTACCCTGCGCATGCGCGGTCGCCCCAAGATTGTATTGGCACGCAGCTATGAGGAAGCGTACGACCTCTATGATCGCTTTCAGAATAATGTACTGGGGGTAATTGCCGATGTGCACTTCCCCCGTGAGGGGAAACCGGATCCACAGGCCGGCATCAAGCTGTGTGCAGAGATCCGCAAGCGCGATCCGTATGTACCTATGATTGTGCAAAGTACCGAGGTGGACAACCGCTGGGCGGCAGTGTCGTACTCCGCCTCCTTCCTGGATAAGAATTCCAAAAAGCTGCCTCTCGATCTGCAGCACATACTGAAAGAGCATTTCGGATTCGGCGATTTTGTATTTCGTGATCCAGAGACGGGTGCGGAAATAGCACGCGTAAAGAACCTGAAGGAGCTGCAGGACGTGCTGTTCACCATTCCCAATGAGGCCATGATTTATCACGTATCCCGCAATCATATATCCCGATGGCTGTATTCGCGCGCCATCTTCCCGCCTGCGGAGTTTCTGCGGCAGGTGACGTGGGACATCGTGACGGATGTGGATCTTCACCGCAAACTTATCTACGAGGCCATCACGAAATATCGCAAGATGAAGAATCAAGGTATCGTAGCGGAGTTCCGCAGGGAGCGATTTGACCGTTATTCTGCCTTTGCCCGCATTGGCGAGGGCTCGCTGGGCGGCAAGGGACGCGGACTGGCCTTTATGGATAATATCGTGAAACGCCACCCTGAGTTTGATGCCCTTGAGAAGGCGCGGGTGGAAATTCCCAAAACGGTGGTGCTCTGTACCGATATCTTTGATGAGTTCATGGAGCAGAACAACCTCTACCCCCTGGCCCTGAGTGATACACCGGATGAGGTGATCCTGCAAAACTTCCTGGAGGCAGCGCTTCCGGAACGGCTGAATGAAGACTTTTTGGCACTGTTCAAGGCTTTGCAGACTCCCATTGCCATACGTTCTTCCAGTTTGTTGGAAGATTCTCATTACCAGCCATTTGCAGGAATCTACTCTACCTACATGATCCCCTATCTGGAGGATAAGGAGGAGATGCTCCGCCTGCTGTGCCAGGCCATAAAGGGCGTGTATGCCTCTGTGTATTATCGGGATAGTAAAGCGTATATGACTGCCACTCAGAGTGTGATAGACCAGGAAAAGATGGCTGTCATCCTGCAACAGGTGGTGGGTAACCATTATGGGGAGCGGTATTACCCCTCCTTCTCGGGCGTGGCCCGCTCGCTGAATTACTACCCACTGGGCGAGGAAAAGCCGGAGGAAGGCGTAGTGGAAGTGGCGCTTGGTCTTGGAAAATACATTGTGGACGGAGGGCAGACGCTTCGTTTCAGTCCGTATCATCCCGCCCAGGTGCTGCAAACCAGTGAGATGGAGATTGCCTTACGTGAGACCCAGACCCGCTTCTACGCCTTGGATATGAAAGGGGTGGAAGGCGACTTCTCAGTAAATGACGGTTTCAACCTTTTGAAGTTATCGGTCAGGGAGGCCGAAGCCGACGGGGCCTTGCAGTATATCGCCTCTACCTATAACCCGTATGACCAGGTGATCTACGACGGACTTTATCCCGGCGGGCGCAAGCTGATTACCTTTGCCAATGTCCTGTTGCATGACGCATTCCCTTTGGCGGATATACTGAAGATGAGTCTGAAATGTGGCGAAGAGGGCATGCGTCGCCCCGTAGAGATCGAGTTTGCCTGTACGCTGAATCCCGCTGAATCCAATTTACCGGAGGTGGGTACTTTCTACCTGCTTCAGATTCGGCCCATTGTGGATAACTCTGCTACACTGGAAGAGGATCTCAATCTGGTGGATACTGACAGTCTGGTGTTGCGCTCGGAGCATTCCCTCGGTCACGGAGTATATAATGAGGTGTGTGATATCGTGTATGTAAAGACTGAGGGTTATACAGCCTCCAAAAATTACGAAATTGCGGATGAGATAGAACGTCTGAACCGGGAGTTTCTGAAAGCAAAAAGAGAATACATCCTCGTAGGTCCTGGCCGCTGGGGAAGCAGTGACCACTGGCTGGGTATCCCGGTGAGATGGCCGCATATCTCGGGTGCACGGTTGATTGTGGAAGCCGGACTGCGCAACTATAGGGTAGACCCCAGTCAGGGTACTCACTTCTTCCAGAACCTGACCTCCTTTGGAGTGGGCTACTTTACCATTAATGCCTTTATGAATGACGGCATCTATGAGGAGGCCTGGCTGAACACCCTGCCGGCTGTACAAGAAACAAAGTACATCCGTCATGTGCGCACGGCCGCACCATTTCTTATTAAGATGGATGGAAAGAAGAATATAGGAGTAGTAATAAAGCCTGCGGATGTACAGGTGTCGGCCGGTGAAATTGCAGAATAGAGAATATGGCGGAACAAGAAAAGAAGCGATATGAGTTTATAGACCTGGTGAAGGGTGTCTGCATCATTCTGGTGGTTATCCAGCACCTGGTGGGTCAGTGTGTGGTAAACCCACCCTGGCTTACTACCTTTCGGATGCCACTGTACTTCATGTTGTCTGGGATCTTTTTCTCAAACTACGGTTCCTTCAAGGTATTCCTGCTGAAGAAGGTCAATAGTTTGCTTGTTCCCTTTGGGGCGATGTGGCTGCTCTGCGTGGGGTATATCTACATTCATTATCCCAAACCAGAGATCATTGACCCGCTGAAGTTTAATGTGGCCATCTGGTTTCTCATTGCCTTGTTTGAGGTAGGCATAGTGTACTACTTTATCTCGTTGATACCGAAGGAGTGGATTCGGTTTATAGTGGTACTGGTAATCTCTGTCGGAGGATATCTGTTACAGGAGTTTAAGATAGATCTCCCCTGGTACCTGGACTCTGCAATGACAGCCACAGTATTTTATTATTTCGGTCCGTTTGTCAGGCGGATGGGACTGTTGGAGGAGCGAAACCGGCGGATGGATCTTATCTATGCTTGCGGTAGTCTGGCCATCTTCATCGGACTGGCGGCGTTTTACCCGGACAAGCTGTTGGATCTACGCCTCAACCGTATTTATACGCCCTATCCGGTATTTCTCATGTCGGCTGTATCCGGTACGGCCACGGTATTCTTCTTTTGTAAGATCATTAAACGCATCCCGCTGATCTCCTACTGGGGGCATTACAGCATTATCACCCTTTGCAGTCACATCTTTATATATAGATTGTTGCAGAACTGGGGTGTCCTGAAAACCCTGCAAGGCTGGCTCGGTATTAGCAACCAGTACTGGTACAATGAAAAAGTAGGCGCCTGGGTGGGGGTAGTCTTGGTGTTCTTTATCACCATCCCGCTGATCTGGGTGCTTATCCGGCACGTCCCGTTCCTTTGTTCACAGATGCCCCTGATTGATCCCAAGACCATGCGCCTGTACAAATCCCCCCGCGAAATGCTGCGTATCTTTGTTAAAGGTACACGTAAGGGGGATTGATCACACGGACTTGTGGAATAAAAAGAAAAGCATAGCCTTCTTTCCTGTTAATTTAAACAGTGAAGGCTATGCTTGTTACTGAACGCTAGTCTTGTATTGAGGATGCTTATTTGCTTTGTTTTAAGCGATTGACGTTTACTCCCCATCCAGTGACTGTTGTTTTACTTGTCTTATACGCGCCAAAGAACCAACTGTGTTTCTCAGATGTGTATTCAGGATCTAGAATAATGTCTACATTAGCGTTTTCTTTGGCTTTATATAAAGCCTGACTTTCTTTTTTGCTTAAACTCTTGTATCTGTTGGAGCTTTTCAATAATTTGTTTCCATTCTTTTTTAATGGAATGATACCAAATAGTGTTTCTGTCTCAATAGTTCCACTTACTTTTTTAGCATTGTCCAGGTCTAAATCTGCTACTACATTGGTGGATATACTGTTGTTGTCATACCCTATTAAGGGGGCGGTTTTATTGTAAGAAGCGCAACTAGATAAGAATGCTGCACAACAACCCATGATAAATAAATTAGTTTTTTTCATTTCTTGTAAAAGTTAGATGATACATTTTATGTTATATTTTACAAATATGAGAGAAACTTTTTAAAATATCAATCTTCTTTTGTGGAATTATTAAACATGTCTTATGTGGGCTGGTTTCTCAATATACGGAGAGCACCACGCTTTTTACATTGCGGCTGTCTGGGCCGGTCATGAGGTGGAAATCTCCGGCTTCAAGTCCGTAGTGAAGATTGGCATCATAGTATTTCAGCATCTCGGGGGTGATGCGGAAGGTCACATCGCGACTCTCGCCCTTGGCCAGATGAATGCGGCGGAATCCTTTCAGCTCCTTCACAGGGCGGCTTATCCGGGCCACAAGGTCGCGGATGTAAAGCTGTACCACCTCGTCGGCATCGTAGTTTCCGGTGTTGGTTACACGGACGGACACTGTTACCTCGTCCCCGTTCACGGACATACGGTCTGAACTCAGCCGGGGCTGTTCGTATTCAAATGTGGTATAGCTCAGGCCGTAACCGAATGGGTATAATGGGTCGTTACGCAGGTCGAGATAGTTGCTCTGGTATTTGCGGTATGATTTTATTCCTTCGGGCACGGGACGGCCGGTATTAAGATGATTGTAATAGATGGGAATCTGACCTACGGATTGTGGCATGGTCATGGTGAGCTTTCCACTGGGGGACTTGTCGCCAAACATCACGTCACAGATGGCATCGGCAGCCTCGGAGCCTCCAAACCAGACGTTGAGTATAGCGGGGATATGGGTTTGTTCCCAGTTCAGGACGGTAGGGCGGCCCGAGAAATGGAGCAGCACGATCGGTTTGCCAAGCGCAGCCAGCTCTGTGAGAAGCTCACGCTGCACATCAGGCATCTCCAGGTCGGTGCGACTGGAACTCTCGCCGCTCATGTCGGAGCATTCGCCCATGGCACATACGATGACGTCGGCCTGCTTGGCCACCTTCATGGCCTCGGCTCGTAGAGCGTTTTCATCGCCACGGGGGATGGTTTTTCCAAACTCGGAATCCTTCTGCAAGGCTGCGTCTCGGGTGAGGTTGCACCCCTGGGCATAGAGCACATTCCCCCTGTTGCCTACCGCCTGCTGCATACTCTCGCGCAGTGTGGAATACCGCTCCGGAGTATATGCCACGCACCATGTGCCCGCCATGTTGGCCCGGTTGTCGGCTAATGGGCCGATAAGAGCGATCTTGCCTTCTTTCTTTAGAGGCAGCAGGCTGCCCTCGTTCTTAAGTAATACAAAGGTTTCGGCTGCTATACGGCGCGCCTCAGTCCTGTTCCCGGGGGTAAAGATGTCCTTTGAGCGGCGCTTTGGGTCGCAGTATTTGTAAGGGTTGTCAAACAAGCCCAACTTGTATTTCGCTTCAAGTACCCGGCGGCATGCGCTGTCTACCTCTGCCTCCGACACTCTGCCCGCTTGTATCGACGGTTCAAGAGTCTTCAGAAAACCTGTGGAACACATCTCCATGTCTGTCCCGGCCTTCAGAGCCATGGCTGAGACAGTGGGCATATCACCCAATCCGTGCCTCGTCATCTCCATAATCGACTCATAGTCTGTCACCACAAAGCCCTTGAATCCCCATTGGCTGCGCAGGACATCGGTGATAAGCCAGCGGTTGGCTGTGGCTGGAATACCGTCGATTACATTGAACGATGTCATGAAGCTGCCCGCTCCGGCCTCGGCTGCTGCGCGATACGGTGGGAAATACTGATTGTACATGCGCACACGACTCATATCTACCGTGTTGTAATCCCGCCCTGCCTCGGAGGCTCCATACAGCGCGTAATGTTTTACGCAGGCCATAATATGGTCTGCCCGGCTATAATCGCCCTGATACCCGCGCACCATGGCACGGGCCACACAAGCCCCGAGAAACGGGTCTTCGCCGGCTCCCTCCGCCACGCGTCCCCAACGGGCGTCCACGCTTATATCCACCATGGGGCTGTAAGTCCAGCATATACCGTCGGCACTGGCCTCACTCGCCGCTATACGCGCAGAACGCTCTATGGCCACGGTGTCCCAGCTGCACGAAAGGGCAAGGGGTATGGGGAATATAGTCTCATAGCCATGAACAACATCCATGCCCACAATGAGTGGAATGCCAAGGCGGCTTTTCTTTACGGCTATCTCCTGCAAGGCACGTATCTTATCGGCACCTTTTAGATTGAACACGCCTCCCAATTGCCCGGAGGTAATAAGTTCTGCCACGGGAGAGCTCTGTATGGAACCAGTGGTAATGTTGCCGCCTACTTGAAGGTTAAGCTGCCCGATTTTCTCTTGCAGTGTCATCCTCTGCATCAAAGCGTCTATGAACTTGTCCATCTTTTCGCTCTGCGCCTGACAAACGGACACTATTGCCGTTATAATAATTGTAAACAAGACTCTTTTCATATACCTTCAGC
This sequence comes from Bacteroidaceae bacterium, assembly GCA_031552405.1. Taxonomy (GTDB): domain Bacteria; phylum Bacteroidota; class Bacteroidia; order Bacteroidales; family Bacteroidaceae; genus UBA1794. Next base: position 7,835 of record JAVBMN010000043.1, read on the forward strand.
CTTTGGTTATTGTCCGGTGCAAATTTAAGAGAAAATATCTTATAGTACAGCTGCCGGCTGAATCTTATTTTAGATTTTCATCGGTTTGGTTTTTTTGTTATGCCATTGCTGATAGATTCTGACAACAACCATTTCTTATATTCTCCAAGTATCTCTGATAACATTTTGTTATAAGTCTTTTCACACCCCAATAATATGTCTTGTGTATCATACCTGTACAACTCTTTAAATTTGTCGAGTCCATGGCTTTCAATTAGATAATCTGTAAATATACCTGAAATCAGGTAATATTTGTCGCCTTGAAAGAAATACGTCTTTCCACAGATGACATCTGTCAGATCTTCATCTGCAAATTCTCTTGCTTTCTGAAATCCTTGTTCTTTCGCCTGAGTATCAGTTGTGTATTCATACCATTTTTGGACTCCTTCACTAAGAAAAGTCGAAGGCATTGAGTTGATCTGTTGGTTGAATAAATGGTGATTAGCTTCGTGCTTGATAGCTCCTCCCCATTTCCAGCTGTGAATTTCTTCGCCGGTTACAAACCCGTGTACGGTTCCCTCGTCACACAAAGCACCGAAAAAGCCAGAGAAATATTTTATTTCCTCTTGTGTCTCATGAATGTACGTTTTTATTTTCTTCTCAGGAAGACTCAACTCCATTTTCTTTACGAAAGCTTCTGCGTGGTTGTCGTATTTTTCAATATTGTTTTCCAAACCGAGGCTTTTCGATACCATAAAAACATAATATTTGCTTTCTATTGGTGTGTAGAGAGACTCTCTTAACTCATTCAAGTCAATACTATGTGAACCGTTACCGAAAAATTCAGGAACAGCATTTTTTACAACAATATATTCGAAGCCAAAAGAGGGCATATTTGCCGTCTTTTCATACGCTTCAAGGCTATTTCCCGAGACTGCGAGCCTGAAAGGAGAAGTTGCTTCAGAACGGGAGGTATAGGTAAAGCCGTATGAAGGGTCTTTGAAAGAGATATTGCCTATCTTAAAACCGTTGTTCAGCTTCTTTACCGGTATGCCAAACCTGTTCCAATGTAAGTAGCTGGCGATAGGTCCCAATATCCAAAGTTTATCGCTAAAATCGCTTTTTTGCAACTGAGATTCGGTTTTTATAATTGCCTCGCCCCCTCTTTTTGCACCATTTTCTTGTATTCTTTTTGCAAGATTCCATACTACAGTTGAGTCGTCAGGAACAACTATTGTTATCTTTTTTGCATCCATTATGGCTTTCTGTTCACAGTCATATTGAGGAAGATTGAACCTTTCGGCAAGCGATTGCTGTGCCTGCGCAACTGAACAGAGCAGCCAGGTAATGATGATCATTACAGTGGTTTTACACATTTCTATGGTTTTTAATTATACTTGTAAAGAATATTGAATGTTTCATAAATAGGCAATAGTTATTTATTGAACCCTAATTTCGCATCCTCTGTCAATGGGGAATGTGGATCCATTCCGTAGTCCTGTGTGGGTTTTTGTACTGAATCATGGAATTCGTGAAGAGGTATCCGGCCACAATGGAGGCTGTGATCCACAGGATGATAAGCGTAATCTTAATGCCCGTAGACAAGGGCTTCACCTTTCCTAAAAAACGCATGATGGAGTGGATCAGTGCAAAAAGCGGGATTCCGGCTAGTACTATTGCCGTGATGCCTCCCCATAAAAAAGCGGTAGGGGAACCGAAAAAGTGCTCCCAATCTTGCATATAGGGGAATACATCGAAGGCGCTTATAGAAATATTCTGCAGAACGATGACGGAAAAGATGATAACCTTCACGGCAATCAGCAGCAATACCAAAAGTATGGGAGTTAGAATCACGCAAATGGTGACAAACAGGAACTTGACCAGCGAGCCGAAGAAATTGACAAATCCCTCACCGAAACGTTGCAGGTTGGATTGTGTTTTCGGAGATTTGATGTATTCGTGCATTCTTTCATACCCCTCGGTCACGTTCTTTCCGATGTTCTCTACTGTGACATTCTCGCCCCGCATATACAGAAAATCGCTGGCAGTTTTGGCTTCGGGAGTAAGCAGCCATACCGCCAGATAACCTATGAAGGTGGCCCAGAACATGAAGAAACTGAACACAATGAAGAGGACGCGCAGAGCTGTAGGGTTCCAGTCCATGTAACAGGCCAGCCCGGACAGTACTCCACCCAGTATCTTGTCGTTGGGATCACGGAAGAAACGACGCTTTACGCGCTCGGAGTCGGAAGGGGTTTCAGCGCTGCTGCCTGCCTGGTCTTCCTGTTTTGTTTCCGGTTCTTCGTCCATCTGTTCAGGATTGCCTACGCGGCTGATGACTTCTTCTACCTGCTCGATGCTGACTACCTGCTTTCCCGTTTGGATATACTCTGAGAAAAGCTCTGAGATGCGCAACTCTATGTCGTTTACGATTTCATTGCCTCCGGCTTCACGCATGAAGTGATGGCGCAGGTTACCCAGGTATTTGTCAAGCAACTCGTATGCATCTTCATCGATATAGAATACATATCCGGCCAGGTTGATGGTAAATGTCTTTTTCATATTCTAAAGGGGTTTAATGATTTCTGATAAGGGTTACGGTGTCGCTCAATTCGCCCCAGGCGGTGTCCAACTCACGCAGAAATCCTTCTCCCTCTTCCGTAAGTGAGTAGTATTTGCGGGGAGGGCCTTGGGTGGATTCCTGCCATTCGTATTGCAGTAGACCGTCGTTCTTGAGGCGCGTCAGCAGGGGGTATAATGTGCCCTCCACCACGATGAGGCGGGCATCTTTCAGCTTCAGAATAATGTCTGTAGCGTAGGATGCTTCCTTGTGCAGAAGCAAGAGGATGCAGTATTCGAGCATGCCTTTTCGCATTTGCGATTTTACATTGTCTACATTCATGCGTAGGGTCTTTTTATTATTTGAGGCAAATATAGGTATTGCATTAGTACTTTGCAATACAAGGTACTATTTAATATTTGAATTTTAGCTTTTATTAAATATTAAGCGTGATGTGCAGTTTTCATAATACTGTGCACAAATAAAGCTTTTCACCCGGGTGAGGAACTCTTTTCACCTACGTGAGAAGACTTTTTCACCTGGGTGAAAATCATTTCGCACCCGGGTGAAAAGCTTTGTTTGTTGCGCGAAGAAGGAAAGAAGGGCGGCAGGGGGATTGAGGCGGATCACTATAAAAAAGAGAGGATACCTTGTGGGATACCCTCTCTTTGCGTTGTATGGAATATAATTGCTTATACTATACCTTGCGCCATCATGGCTTTTGCCACTTTCATAAAGCCGGCAATGTTGGCACCCTTTACGTAGTTAATGTAACCGTCGGCCTCAGTGCCGTATTGTACACAGCTTGCGTGGATGTTCTCCATGATGCTTTTCAGCTTCTCGTCTACCTCTTCTTTGTTCCAGTTGAGGCGTTCAGAGTTTTGAGTCATCTCAAGACCGGATACGGATACACCGCCTGCATTGGCTGCTTTACCGGGAGCGTACAGGATTTTTGCTTGCTGGAAGATGTGTGCGGCCTCGGGGGTGGTAGGCATATTGGCACCTTCGGATACGGCGAATACGCCGTTCTCTATAAGTGCTTTGGCAGCTTCACCGTTCAGCTCGTTTTGGGTAGCAGAAGGGAGGGCGATGTCAGCCTTTTCAAACCAAGGTCTTTCTCCTTCTACATACTTGCAACCGTACTCTTCGGCATATTCCTTGATACGTCCGCGCTGTACGTTCTTCAGGTCCATGATGAAATCCAGCTTTTCGCGGGTGATGCCTTCCGGATCGTAGATGTAGCCGTTAGAGTCGGACATGGTTACTACCTTAGCACCCAGCTCAATCAGCTTCTCAACAGTGTATTGTGCCACGTTGCCGGAGCCGGATACGAGACATACCTTGTCTTTAATATCGATATTACGGGTTTTCAGCATCTCGAGCAGGAAGTAGATGTTACCGTAACCGGTAGCTTCGGGGCGGATCAGTGAACCACCGAACTCAATGCCTTTTCCGGTCAGTACGCCGGTGAATTCCTGAGCCAGCTTCTTGTACATGCCGAACATAAAGCCTACTTCACGGCCACCTACGCCGATGTCGCCTGCGGGAACGTCTGTGTTAGGACCAATGTGGCGCCACAGTTCCAGCATGAAAGCCTGGCAGAAACGCATTACTTCAGCCGCGCTTTTTCCACGAGGAGAGAAGTCGGAACCACCTTTGCCACCCCCCATAGGAAGGGTTGTGAGTGAGTTTTTGAAAGTCTGCTCGAAAGCAAGGAATTTCAGGATACCCAGGTTTACGGATTTGTGAAAGCGGATGCCGCCTTTGTATGGGCCGATTACATTGTTGTGTTGTACGCGGTAGCCCATGTTGGTCTGTACATTTCCCTTGTCATCCACCCATGTAATACGGAACTGGAATACTCTGTCGGGAATGCAAAGGCGTTCAATGAGGTTGGCTTTATCGAACTCAGGATGTTTGTTGTACTCCTCTTCGATGGTGGTTATCACTTCTTCAACTGCCTGATGATATTCAGGCTCATTGGGGAATCTTCTCTGAAGATCTTCCAAAACCTTTTGTGCATTCATTCTTTTAACTTTTATGATCTGTTCAGTTTATATTTCGGTTATAAAGAGATATCGGTTGCAAAGATATAGATTATTTCGTGAAATTCAATCATTTTGCAAGAAAAACCCTTGTTTTAATGGAAAAAGACTATAAAAAATGCAATAATATGCTTTTATTGCTATCTGCTTGTATGTATTCTGTAACACGAGGATACCAAACGCGTGAAGGCGCTTTCCTTTTGTTACCTTATATAATAAAGGTGAGCTACCGTGTGGGTAGCTCACCTGAATCTCTTTGTTAGTTCTTATTTTTCTGTTTGGCCCAGTTGTCGCGCAGACCTACAGTGCGGTTGAACACCATCTTTTCGCCAGTGGAATCAGCATCTATATTGAAATAGCCGATTCGCTGGAACTGCAGATAGGTAAGCGGAGCCATTCCGGCGGTATACTTCTCTACGTAGCATTCCGGAAGGACGGTCAGTGATTCTGGGTTGAGCAGTTCGCGGAAGTTGCCGTCCTGTTCTTCGCTCGCTGGGTCTTCTACCTTGAAGAGTCGGTCGTACAGGCGTACCTCTGCTTTGTGGCAATGTGCAGCGCTGAGCCAGTGCAACGTGCCTTTTACTTTGCGTCCGGCACCCGACATGCCGCTCTTGCTTTCCGGGTCGTATTCGGCATATACTTCGATTACATTGCCGGCTTCGTCTTTCTTGCAGCCGGTACATTTAATAATGTAGGCACTTTTCAGGCGTACTTCCTTGCCGGGAGTCATGCGGAAATAGTTCTTGGGGGCATCTTCCATAAAGTCGTCTTGCTCAATCCACAGTTCTCTGCTGAACTCAATCAGGTGTGTGGGGGAGTTGGGATCTTCGGGATTGTCTACAGCCGGCATCTCTTCCACCATTCCTTCGGGGTAGTTGGTCAGGATCAGTTTCAGTGGCTGTAATACGGCGGATACACGGGTAGCACGTGAGTTCAGATCGTCGCGTACGGCCGCTTCAAGCAGGGAAATGTCATTGAGGGCTTCTACTTTGGTGTATCCGATGCTGTCAATGAACTTCTGGATAGCCTGCGGGGAGTACCCGCGACGGCGGTATCCGCAGATAGTGGGCATGCGGGGGTCGTCCCATCCGGTTACCAAGCCTTCTTTTACCAAAGCGAGGAGTTTGCGCTTGCTCATCACCGTGTAGGTAAGGTTTAAGCGATTGAACTCGATCTGCCGCGGGTAATAGCTCTCATCTTTCTTTAGCAGATCGATGAAGAGGTTATAGAGGGGGCGGTGCACCTCGAACTCCAATGTGCAGATGGAGTGGGTTACGCCTTCGAAATAATCGCTCTGGCCATGTGCAAAATCGTACATAGGATAGGTATGCCATGTGGTTCCTGTACGATGGTGCGGATGGTGGATGATACGGTAAATGAGGGGATCGCGGAAGTGCATGTTGGAATTGGCCATGTCGATCTTGGCGCGCAGCACCATGCTGCCTTCCACTGCTTCCGCAGTATTCATGTGTTGGAAGAGGGTTAAGCTTTCCTCAATGGGGCGGTTGCGGAAAGGGCTTTCCTCGCCGGGTTGGGTGGGAGTTCCTTTCTGGCGTGCAATGGTTTCGGCGCTTTGTTCATCCACATAGGCCTTACCTTCTTTGATAAGTTGCACGGCAAAGTCCCATAACTGCTGGAAATAGTCCGAAGCGTAATAGATAGATCCCCATTTGTAGCCCAGCCATTCGATGTCTTCCTGGATGGAATCTACGTATTCCACGTCTTCCTTTACCGGGTTGGTATCGTCAAAGCGCAGGTTACAGACGCCTCCGTATCGTTGTGCGATACCGAAGTCCATACAGATGGCTTTGGCGTGCCCGATGTGCAGGTATCCGTTGGGCTCCGGCGGGAAACGGGTTTGAAGCCTGCCATTATTCTTACCTTCTTTGAGATCGCTTTCTACGATCTGCTCTATGAAATTCAGGCTTTTCTTTTCGTTTACAGCCTCAGTATTACCTTCTGTCATAATGATTGCATTTACAATTCTTTGAAAAATAAGGTGCAAAAATAGCAATATTTTTGCTTTAACTCGGTGTTTACGAGGAATATATTTTGCAGAAGGGTGTGGTAAACTTTAAGCAAAATATGTTATAAGGCATATAAAATTGTTTGCTCAGTATTAAAAAAGAACGGATCTTTGCATCGTTATCCTGAGAACAATCTTAATTACCTTAATATTTAGAAAAGACTAATGCCTATTGAGAAATTAAAGTGATTCTTTGTGAAAAGGTTCATTTTTAATAGAAAAAAGGCGCTCCAATGGAGCGCCTTTTATTGTATCTATAAGGTAGACAGTTGTTTATCTCTTTCTTATTTCATTTTCCGGCGTGCCCATCCTTCTTCGCTGAAGTCGGGTTCGTCATCGCGGGAATAGCCTTGTCCTTCGTTTTTCTTTTTAACGGGTCCGCGCTTGCTGCTGTATCCTCTTTCTTCGCGACTGCGCTTGGGTTTGGCTGAAAAGGATTCTTTTTCTTTGAAGAAACCTTTTCCAGCACGGGGGCTAGGGGCTTCTTTTCCGTCCGATAGCTCTACGTTGATCCGACGGTTGTGGTAGATCTCTTTGCCAAGCGCCTTGATTACTTTCTGGGCTTGCTCTTTTTCTACCTCAAAGAATGAGAAGTTAGGCATCAGGTCAATGCGTCCTACCTCAATGCGTTTGTGGCACTGGCGATTTATCATTTCAATGAGGTGGGTGGGGCGGAAGCCGTCCGTTTTACCCACATTGATGAAGAGGCGTGTGAATCCGGCCTCTGCTTCTCTGTGGTTGCTGCCAGACGCGTTGCTTTTGCGGCCGAAACCATCCTGACTTTTTTCGCCATACTTGTCCTTCTGTCTTTCGCGCTTTTCGGAGGGCGCTTCTATTTCTACGGCGTTTTGGTAATACTCCAGGAAGCGGTTGAACTCCATGGATACCATGCGCTTGATGATGTCTTCTTTTTCCAGCCAGTCGAGCTTGCGATAGATGGTGGGCAGGAATCCGGCAATTTCTTCTTCGTTTACCTTTACCTTTTCTATCTGGTCGATTACTTTGAGAAGTTGCTTCTCGCAGATCTGTGTTCCGGTAGGAAGTTTTCCCACTTCAAAGGTTTTGGCGATGATATGCTCAATGCTGCGTAGCTTTCCTTTCTCACGCAGATTGATGATGGCGATGGAGGTGCCTTGCTTTCCGGCACGTCCGGTACGTCCGCTGCGGTGAGTATAGGATTCTACATCATCCGGCAGGCCGTAGTTGATGACGTGGGTCAGATTATTAACGTCCAGTCCGCGGGCGGCCACATCGGTGGCTACCAGAATCTGGACGTTCCCGCTGCGGAATTTCTGCATGGTGACATCGCGCTGCTGCTGGGAAAGTTCCCCGTGCAGAGCTTCGGCACTGTATCCGTCCTTTATCAACTTATCGGCTATTTCCTGTGTTTCCAAGCGGGTGCGACAGAATACGATGCCGTATATTTGAGGGTAGTAGTCTACCACACGCTTTAGCGCTAGGTATTTATCTTTGGCGTGCACCATATAATAGATGTGGTGTACGTTGTTGGTGCTTTCGTTCTTATGTCCGATGGTGATCTCGCGGGCATTGTGCAGATAGTTCTTGGAAATGCGACTGATCTCCTTCGACATAGTAGCGGAGAACAGCAAGGTGTTGCGGTTCTCGGGCACTCCGGCCAGGATGGTGTTGATGCTGTCGGTAAATCCCATGTTCAGCATTTCATCCGCCTCATCCATTACTACATAGTGGATGTCTGAAAGGCTTACTACTCCGCGTTCCATCAGGTCGATCAGACGGCCCGGAGTAGCCACGATGATATGTACGCCTTTTCTCAGGGAGCGTATCTGGCTTTCAATGGAAGATCCTCCATATACAGGAAGTACTTTCAGATCGTCAATGTACTTAGAGTAATCATTTAGGTCGCCCGCTATCTGGAGGCACAGCTCACGTGTGGGGCAGAGGATAAGTGCTTGTGGTCTTCGTTGGCCGACCTCCACTTGCTGGATCAGTGGCAGTCCGAAGGCGGCAGTCTTTCCGGTTCCGGTTTGTGCCAGTGCCACGAGGTCGTTGTTTTCTCCCAGTAGAGAAGGAATCACTTCTTCCTGTACCGGCATGGGATTCACATATCCCATTTCTTCAATGGCCCGGATGATTTCCTCGGAAAGTCCAAGCTCAGAAAATGTCTTCATTAAAAAGATGTATAATATTCTATTTGCAAAATGCGGCGCAAAGATACGAAGAAAGAATGGATTGCTCTTCTCTCTGCATCAGCTTTTTACGAAAGGTTTTCGGTTTTTTGTGCCCTTGTGTTTGTGGAGCAGGGGTCAGGATCCCCGCTTCTGCAAAAGAATGGTTTTCAGTTTCTTGATTTCTTTATTGGAAAGACCCACCTGTTTGTGTAGATATTGATCCATGCTGCTGTATTTATGTAGCAGGTAGTCAAGAGCCGCATACAGGCATTCGCCATGAGAGGTGTAAATTGTAGTCAAAGCTTCCTGCGCGGGCTCGGGCAGGGAATAACCTATCTTGTATGAGTTTGTCAGATTGAAATTCAGCGGGGTGTTGCTGAGTTCGTAGTCTTGCATGATAATGTCATCACTCACTCCCAAAGACTTAAGTAGTAGTGCTGTAACCAAGCCAGTACGCATCTTTCCGGTGGTGCATTCTATGACTACGGGGTAGTTCTTTTCATCCATCAGCGCACGGAATATCTTCTTGAACTCTTTGGCGTTCCTGTCTATTATCTCAATGTTGATCAGGGTGATGATTTCATGGAGGGAGTCGTTTGCGAGTTCTCCAGACTGGATGCGGCTCAGTGTGCTTTGAAGGTACTTTGAGTAAAGTGGCACTTTAATGGTTTTAAAACTCTTTAGCTGCGCTCTTTGTCCGTTATGTTCTTCTTCTCCTCGTAGGTCAATAATGGTTTTGATGCCTAGGTTGGTTAATACTTTTGTTCCTTTCTGGTTTAGGCTGTCAAGTTGCGCAGAGCGATAAATCTTCCCCCATGTAACTTTTTCCCGGGAGAGGGTAGGGTATCCGCCTATGTCGCGGAAGTTTTGTGCGCCGGGTATAATAATATTCCGGCTGGCGGTCATTACAGGGAATTCGTCATTGAACAGCATAGCGTAATACATGCGTTGCTCGCCACTTTGGATGGAAATGGTGAGTCTCTGTTCGCTGATACGGGTGGTAGCGATGGGCCTCTCAAGTGGGATGTTGTATGGGTTGGCGGATGCATACACCTTTAGGGATCCATCAATCGCAGGGAATGTCTCCCATTTGAGGACTGTGGATTCGGTGTCGTTTTCTTCGCAAGTCACAGAAATGCTTGGTTGGTAGGAAGAACACCCCATACATGCAAAAGCGGAAATTAGAATTCCCGATACTATCTTATACATAATTGTTTTGTGATCAGCTGTTTTTACGCATATCCCGGACTGCCAATTCCGGTTGTTGAATAATGCACCTTGGGATGCATTTGAGTTACTTCTCTGATTTGAAAAACAAAAATAGCAAATGGAAAAGGATTCTTTTTCACCGTTTGCTTTATTTAATGATTAGTGGGGAACTTTAAATGTTGATTTGTATGAGTTTTTCTAGGTTAGATTTGCTTACAGAGTTGTGATAACTTTGGCATACTTCACTTGAGAAAGCCATTCCATAGCGGATGATCTTATTCCAAGAGGCTTCGTCGAGTTTCGGGAGTTGCTTTCGGGTGACGTGATATTTTAATAAACCGTAAATAATCCCAGCGTTAAAATTATCTCCAGCACCAATCGTGCTTACTACAGGAACCGGAGAAACGGGGTATTCCTTTTTAAACTGCCTGGTAAATAATGTAACAGGTCCTTCGCTTTGAGTGCAGATAAAGTTTGGGCAGTAGTATCCTACCTTTTGATAAATAGGATTGGGGGTGTTTAGCCCGAACATGTGTATAAAATCATGTGTTGCCCCACGTACCAGATCCGCATATTCCATGTTTTCCAAAATGGAGGAGGAAAGTTTAATAGCCTCGGGTGCATGGGTTTCCCGGAAGTTGGGGTCGTAATAGATCAAAGCTCCTTGTGCACGTGCATAATCCAGAAACTCCACTATTTTGTGACGCATGGCTGGGTTCAAAGAATAATAGGCTCCGAAGAGCACGATGTCGTCCGGTTCGATTTGCGGAAAGCCAATATTGAGCCTTTGTTTCGGGTACTCTTTGTAAAATAGGTAAGATGCTTCGTTCTGATTGTCCAAAAAAGCCAGGGAAACTGGTGACTTTCCGTCTGGGAAACGGTCGACATATGTAGTGTTGATATCATTCTCTTCCATGAATCGGATAATGGTATCGCCTACTTTGTCATTGCCGGTTTCGCTGATAAAACAGGTCTCTACTCCGGCGCGTGCCAGTGATACAATACCGTTAAATGAAGAGCCTCCTGGTACAGCGGCTATGGGAGTTCCATCTTTGAAAATAATATCCAGAATGGTTTCGCCGATACCTATTACTTTTCGCATACTTCTCCTCTGGATTTTTCGCCTAAATACCCTCCGTGATGGCGTTTGGAGTAATCCTCTTTGGTGAAGCGGGTTCTTTTCATGGTTTCTACCACTAATATATCGCCAATTACCGTCATGACGGTGGTAGAGGTAGTGGGGGTGAGCCCCAGATTGCAGACCTCTTCCGGATGGCCGGTGTTTAAACAGATGTCGGATTCATGTGCCAGCGGACTGTCCGGGTTACCCGTAATAACAATGTATTTTAATGCCGGGTTCAGGTTTCGTGCCAGTTGAGTGAGCTCCACGATCTCACGTGTTTTTCCGGAATTAGAGATTAGCAGAAGCAGATCGTTCTCCTGCAGAATGCCCAAGTCGCCATGCTGCGCTTCACTGGGATGCAGGAAGACTGCCGGAATTCCGGTAGAACAGAATGTGGTAGCGATATTCTCCGCTATCTGTCCGGCTTTTCCCATGCCGGAGGTCACAAGTTTGCCTTTTCGGATATGTACTTGTTCCACAATTAGTTGTACTGCTTTCTCGAAGGCATCGGTCACGGGGATGTTCATCACAGCCTGGGCCTCTCTCTCCAGCAGCTTTATAATAGATTCCTTCATCGTTTCAAACATGATTCTTAGCTTCTTGTACAGTCTTGTACAGTGGTGAATGCGCAAAAGCTTACAAATATCTGTATTTTTGGCTTAACCGCAATAAGTTTTGTTGTATTTTTGCAGCCGAAAGCGAAAAGAACTCAATAACGGTGGAATACAACAGTTGCCAATTGCCCAATGGGCTGCGGATCATTCAGGCTCCTTCTCCTTCGAAGGTTGTATATTGTGGCTATGTGATTAATGCAGGAACTCGTGATGAGAACGAGAATGAAGCAGGGATGGCGCACTTTGTGGAACACCTTCTTTTTAAAGGTACTACGCATCGGAGGGCTTGGCATATCCTGAATCGTATGGAGCGTGTAGGAGGCGATCTGAATGCGTTTACCAACAAAGAAGAAACTACTGTGTATTCAACCTTTCTTCCTGAAGACTTTACGCGTGCTGCAGAGTTGTTGACGGATATAGTGTTTCATTCAGTGTTCCCTCAGGGGGAGATAGATCGTGAGGTAGAAGTGATCATAGATGAGATACGCAGCTATCAGGACTCGCCTGCCGAGCAGATTTATGATGACTTTGAGGAAATCGTTTTTCGTAACCATCCTTTGGGGCGTAATGTATTGGGTACCCCTGAGACGCTTCGCTTGTTTACAACCGAGCAGGCTTTGTGTTTCACCTCTACATATTACCGCCCCGAAAATGCGGTATTCTTTCTGTGGGGAAATATAGAGTTGAAGCATGTGGCACGTGTGTTAGAGCGGCTAACCGCATCTGTTCCTTCAAGTCTTCCTGCTATGGATTCCTCTTTGTCCTGTCTCGAAAAGCCTCTTCGTATAACCCCCGATGTGTATGTGCCTTTGCGGGTGGATGATCCCCGTTCTACTCATCAGGCACATGTGATGTTGGGCGCCAGAGCATACCATGCATATGATGAACGGCGTACGGCATTATACCTGTTGAATAACATCTTGGGCGGTCCTGGTATGAATAGCCTGCTGAATGTGTCGCTTCGCGAACGCCGGGGGTTGGTGTATGGCGTGGAATCCTCTTTGACATCCTATACGGATTCTGGTCTGCTTACTATTTATTTTGGTACGGATGTGAAGAATGCAGGCCGATGTATGGAGCTGGTGCTTGCCGAACTGAAGAGACTTCGCGAAAAGTCTTTCACTTCCTCTCAACTGTTGGCTGCCAAAAAACAAATAGTAGGCCAGATATCGATAGCGATGGATAGTAATGAGAACATGGCCATGGATATGGGGAAATCTTTTCTGCATTATCAGCGCTTTGATCCGAAGGAGCAACTCTTTTCTCGTATCGAGGCTGTGACATCCTCGGATTTGATGAGGGTAGCTAATGAAATCCTGAGCGAAGAAAATCTTTCTGTACTTCGCTATTTGTAGGGTATGATTCTTGCTGGTTGCAGGCCTTTCTAGTCATAAGGCTCTGTTAGATCTAGTCTTTCTTATTGCTTTTCTTCTGATTCTACATGTTTCAATTTGAAATGTGTATTGATTGTTTGTGTGTTATATTGTTATTGGGAATGCTCTTTTTGATATCCGAGTGTTATTGTTTGTTGTTTTATTGTCGAAAACTTTTATATTTCATTGTTTTCTTCTCGTTTTGCTGTATTTTTGCAGAAAAATAAATCATATTGATTTTATTTATTCTTATAAAGAAGCAAAATGGCAAGAATGATACCTTTTACGAAGATGCATGGAGCAGGTAATGATTACATCTATATAGATGTGTCTCAATGGCCGCTTTCACATCCTCAGGAGCAAGCAGTAAGGTGGAGTGCCTTTCATACAGGCATCGGTTCGGATGGTCTGGTATTAATAGGCTTGGCAAAACAGGCTGATTTCAATATGCGCATTTTTAATGCAGATGGATCAGAGGCTATGATGTGCGGAAATGCGGCCCGGTGCATCGGGAAATATGTATACGACAACGGGATGACCCGCAAAACGGAAATAACACTTGAGACCCTTTCCGGTATAAAGCACCTGAAGTTGCATGTGAAGGAGGGGCAGGTTGCTTCTGTTACCGTAGACATGGGGATCCCGGAAATCGTGGCTGGCGAGGTGGATATTCCTGGGTATCCTTACAAGGGGGTAGCAGTGTCAATGGGGAATCCGCACCTTGTAATATTTGTAGAAGACCTTTCCTCTGTCGACCTGCAAAATGTGGGTCCCGAGTTGGAGCGCCACTCCCTTTTCCCGGATCGTGTCAACGTGGAATTTGCACAGATGATAGCACCTGATAAGATCCGGATGCGTGTGTGGGAGCGAGGATCGGGCATCACGATGGCCTGTGGAACCGGAGCTTGTGCTACTGTTGTAGCAGGTATATCGCTTGGACTTGTGAAGCAATTCGCTCAGGTGGTAATGGATGGGGGAGCTCTGGAAATTGCCTGGGCGAAGAGAACCGCTCCCGTGTATATGAGCGGAGAAGCAGTAAAAGTATTCGATGGCGAGATCGAAGAGTAGCAACTTTGAAAAGAAACAAAATGGCATTAGTAAATGAATATTTCCTGAGATTGCCCGCAAACTACCTATTTTCGGACATTGCAAAAAAGGTGAACACCTTTACGATAACTCATCCTAAGACCGAACTTATCCGGCTGGGAATTGGAGATGTGACCCAACCTCTGCCTCAGGCTTCGGTAGAAGCTATGCACAAGGCGCTGGATGAATTGACCAATAAGGATACGTTTCGGGGGTATGGGCCGGAGCAAGGATATGATTTCCTGATTCAGGCAATTATCAAGAACGATTTCCTGCCCCGGGGCATCCAGCTCTCTCCCGCTGAAGTGTTCATCAATGACGGGGCGAAGAGCGATACAGGAAATATTGGCGATATTCTTCGCCATGACAACAGTGTAGGGCTGACCGATCCTATTTATCCTGTATACATTGATTCTAACGTGATGTGTGGACGCGCCGGCGAATTGCAGCAAGACGGTAAATGGAGTAATGTAACGTATTTCCCCTGTCTGGCCGAGAATGGATTTACTCCCCGGATACCGGATCGGAGGGTGGATATCATCTATCTCTGTTATCCCAATAACCCTACGGGGACCACTCTGACAAAGGATGAATTAAAGAAATGGGTTACCTATGCCCTTGCCAATGATACCTTGATACTTTTCGATGCTGCATACGAGGCATATATTACTGATCCGGATGTGCCTCATTCTATTTATGAGATTCGCGGAGCGAAGAAATGTGCAATTGAGTTTCGCAGCTTCTCCAAAACAGCTGGTTTTACCGGAGTGCGCTGTGGGTATACCGTAGTACCGAAAGAACTCACAGCAGCCTGCCTGGACGGAGAGAGGGTGTCGATGAATAAACTATGGAACCGCCGGCAAAGTACAAAGTTCAATGGTACTTCTTATATCACCCAGCGTGGAGCCGAGGCGGTGTATTCTCCCGAGGGGAAAGCTCAGGTAAAGAATGTTATTGCCTATTATATGACTAATGCAGGAATTATGAAGAAAGGCCTTGAAGCTGCCGGCCTGAAAGTGTACGGAGGAGTCAATGCTCCTTACATCTGGGTAAAAACACCGAATGGCCTGTCGTCATGGAAGTTCTTTGAGCAACTCCTCTACGATTTGCATATTGTATGCACGCCGGGAGTGGGGTTTGGTCCCAGCGGCGAAGGCTATGTGCGGTTTACTGCATTTGGTGAACGTACGGACTGCGAGGAGGCCACCAGACGTTTGCGTCAATGGATTTGAGTTTTACGTAAGACTTCATAACATAACAACCACTTTAATTAAAAGCAAAATGAAGAAGAAAGTACTCTTTGAAAAGGTGATCGTTGCGATTGCGGCGTTTTTTCTGAGTTCCAACGCGCAAGCGCAGGAGCGGTTTGAAACCTCTCTGGGAGCTGACCTGGTCAGCGCATACCGTTGGCGCGGACAGGATCTGGGTGGGTTTAGTGTGCAACCCTCAGTGTCGGTGTCGAAATCAGGATTCTCACTTACTGCATGGGGATCGGTGGCGCTGGATCGCTCGGGGGATAATTTTACCGATGAGCTGGACTTTACGCTGGCTTATCAGACGGGCGGCTTAAAAGTTGGGGTGACGGATTATTTTTGTATCCCCGGCGGCTTCAAGGACGCAGATTACTTCATGTATGAAGCGCACCGTACCGCTCATGTGTTTGAAGCCTCGCTGGGTTATGATTTCGGGTTTCTGGCTTTAACTTGGAATACCAACTTTGCAGGAAATGATTATTACAAAGACGGAGGAACCAAAAGAGCGTATTCTTCGTATATGGAAGTGACTGCTCCCTTTGCACTGGGAGGTGTTGACTTTACGGCTGAGGTGGGAGCCACCCCCTGGTATGGTGCGTATAAACCGCAGGGTGGTGACGGATTCTCTGTAGTAAATGTGGGGCTTACAGCCTCAAAGGATATTAAAATAGCCGACTTTGTTCTCCCTCTTTCTGTAAAGCTGGGTGCAAATCCTGAAACAGAAGAGGCGTATGTGGTCTTCGGACTTCATTTTTAAATACAATAACATTCGTAAGTTTTGGAAGGGGATATGCATGGTTTCAGCAGAAAATCGTAACTTTGCGCCCGTGAAGGTTCCTATTCCAAAGCACCAATAACAACCCTTAACAAGTTGATGTATGTCAAAATTAAGATTCAGAGTAGTAGAAACAGCTTTTAAGAAGAAAGCTGTGGAAGTTCCCGTTCCCGCAGAACCCGTATCGGAATATTACGGCAAGTATGTGTTTAACCGTGCTAAAATGTTCAAGTATTTACCTTCTAAGGTGTACGAGAAACTCATCAGTGCAATCGATAATGGCGAAGCTTTGGATAGGAAGATAGCTGATACTGTAGCCAACGGCATGAAGAAGTGGGCCATGGAAATGGGGGTGACTCATTACACCCACTGGTTTCAGCCTCTTACTGAGGGTACAGCAGAAAAGCACGACTCTTTCATTGAACACGATGGTAACGGAGGTGTCATTGAAGAGTTTAGCGGCAAGTTGCTGGTGCAGCAGGAACCGGATGCGTCAAGTTTCCCTAACGGTGGTATTCGTAACACGTTTGAGGCCCGCGGATATTCAGCCTGGGATCCCTCCTCGCCTGCTTTCATTGTAGATGATACTCTTTGTATTCCCACGATCTTTATATCCTATACAGGTGAGTCGCTCGACTATAAAGCGCCTCTGCTTAAGGCCCTTCGCGCTGTAAACAAGGCAGCTACAGAGGTATGCCATTATTTCAATGAAGACGTAAAAAAAGTGTATACTTACCTGGGCTGGGAACAGGAATACTTCCTGGTGGATGAAGGGCTGTATGCCGCTCGTCCCGACTTGGTAATGACTGGCCGTACCCTGATGGGGCATGACAGTGCCAAGAATCAGCAGTTGGACGACCATTACTTCGGTTCTATCCCCTCACGTGTAGCAGCCTTTATGAAGGAACTGGAGATTGAGGCGCTGAAACTGGGTATCCCCGTGAAGACACGCCACAACGAGGTGGCTCCCAATCAGTTTGAGCTGGCTCCCATCTTCGAAGAATGTAACTTGGCGAATGACCACAACCTGCAGATAATCTCTGTGATGCGCCGTGTGTCACGCAGACATGGTTTCCGTGTGCTGCTTCATGAGAAGCCTTTCAAAGGAGTAAACGGAAGCGGAAAACATAACAACTGGTCGCTGGGAACCGATACTGGTATCCTGCTGATGGCTCCGGGAAAGACTCCTGAAGAGGATCTGCGTTTTGTAACTTTTGTGGTGAATGCGCTGATGGCGGTGTATCGTCATAATGGTTTGCTGAAAGCTAGTATCATGTCGGCCAACAATGCTCACCGTTTGGGCGCAAATGAAGCACCTCCTGCTATTATCTCCAGTTTCCTTGGACGCTCGGTATCCATCCTGCTTGAACATATTGAAGAGAGGACCAATGAGAGTCTGGCCATTGCTGATAAAACAGGTATGAAGCTGGATATCCCCACCATCCCTTCTCTGTTGATTGATAATACAGACCGTAACCGTACTTCGCCTTTTGCCTTTACCGGAAACCGCTTTGAGTTCCGTGCGGTAGGGTCCACTGCAAACTGTGGAGCTGCCATGATCGTATTAAATACTGCAATGGCTGATCAGCTGAATCAGTTTAAGCTAGCTGTGGATGCACTTATTGCGAACGGTACCGAGAAAACGAAGGCTATACTGACTGTTCTTCGCGAATACATCCGTGAATGCAAACCTATTCATTTCGACGGAAACGGATACAGCGATGAGTGGAAGGAAGAAGCAGCTCGTCGCGGGCTGGATTGCGAAACAAGCGCTCCGCTGGTATTCGATAATTACCTGAAGCCCGAGACCATCGCTATGTTTGAACGTACCGGCGTATTGTCAAAGGTAGAGTTGGAGGCCCGTAATGAAGTGAAATGGGAGATGTATACCAAGAAAGTGCAGATCGAAGCCCGTGTATTGGGCGATTTGGCATTAAACCACATTATCCCTGTAGCTACTGAGTATCAGACTTCACTGATCAATAATGTATATAAGCTGAAGAGCATTATGCCCGATGAGGCCGACGAGCTCTCAACCCGCAATAAGGAGCTGATCCGCGAAATCTCCGAGCACACCTGCTTTATTAAGAGTGGTGTAGACAATATGGTAGAAGCTCGTAAAACTGCCAATAAGATTGAAGACGAACGCGAGAGAGCCATCGCCTATCACGATATAGTGTTCCCCATGCTGGGTGAGATTCGCTATCACATTGATAAGCTGGAACTGATCGTTGACAACGAAATGTGGACATTGCCCAAGTACAGAGAATTGCTCTTTATTCGGTAATATAGGACAATCTTACGAGTAATCAAAGGGAGCTGCAAGGCTCCCTTTGTTATTTGATGAAAGCACGAAAAAGACAATGATTCGTTGTGATATAGGAAGTTATTGCTAAATTTGTCGCACATTTCAATACAATATACCCATGAAAACAATTAAAAACAGTACCCTTCTGGTAATCGCCATGATGTTGTTCACCTTCGTTGCTCAGGCTAAGCAGCCTAAACCGAAACTGCACCTTGATTTTAAACAGGTGGAAAACGCAATGATAAAGGATGTGACAGGAAATGGATACAATGGTGTTCTGAAGAATAATGCCTCCATCCGGAAGATTGGAAAGTATAATGTGTTGGACTTGGGAGCTAGCAACGGCTATCTGGATTTTGAGCGCCGTGTGGGAGAATTGGTCGCCTCTCTGGAGGATTTCACCATATCCACCTACTTATATATAGGACAGGAGGCCGACTTATCCAAACATGGCAATTTCGTATGGGCCTTCTCTACAAAAGAAGACTGCAAAGCCACCACAGGGGAGTATGTGGCGTATAAAGTGAATATGCAGCGGTATGAACAATCTACCGGAGGCTGGGAAAACGAAGTGGTAGGCGTACAAACCGGGAAACCGGCCGTGAAAGGAAAGTGGCAGCATATTGCTTATATCCAGGCGAAGGGTGTAGGCACTTTGTATGTGGACGGGGAAGCCGTGGCTACCGACAAAGCGTCTATCCAGCCCAAGGATATGACTGCTGCCCCAGGCTTCAACTGGCTTGGCAGAGCACCCTTTAAGCCAGATGTGTATCTGAAACATACCCTGTATCATGAATTCCAGATCTACGATGTGGCCTTACCCCTCAAGGATTTGAAGAAGAAAGCTGATAAGCTTTCCGGGCTAAATGATTCCATGCAGTAGGTCTTCGCTTACATGTTTTAAATAGGTACACTGCAAATATATTAATAGAGTGATTATCTGCTTCTTTCCCTGCCCTCTCTTGTGAGGGGCTGTTTCCTGTAAGGGCAGAATGCTTCCGCCCGCTGTTTCCAGATTTTATGTTTCGGGCGGATTCAATCCACCCCCTACAGGTCGCGGTCTTCACTATAGAAATTGTGGAGGGGAACTAACGGTCGATGAAGTCAACCAACGGTCAGCAAAGCTAAACATGTGGATAATAATTATTCATTCGCTATCCACCATTGCTTTCCTTTACCCCATTGTTTCACCTTTTCGAGTATGATCTCCTTGGTCAGGTCTTTTACTGGTGTGTCATATCCCCATACCTCGTCTTCTGGTATCCCTGTTATATAGAGCCTTCTTTTTATTTCATTGACAAACTCATCTGTGACCAGTTCATAGAGACGGTTACCTTTTTCTTCCCTTTCCAGCTTCTGGAAAAATATGTAGCCGTCGTAGTTATCTTCATAACGTCCCATTTTGGGGTTGTATTTCTCTTCCAATATAGCATCAAGCGGTTCGTTGCCAAATGGACTGCCGGCCAGGTCGAAAGCAACCGGTATGTTCTTATTCATATCGAATGCATAGTCGAATAGTCCAAACCGGAGTTTTCCTTCAATTTCTCCCGCATTACTTATCGTCATCTGATGTGGAAAAATGCAAAATACATTCTCGTTCGAGAGGCGTTCCACTAACTGTGCTCCGGCCGTTGGAGCCGGCTCTTCTCCTTCTGCTGCATCATGCCCGGGTACATCAGGTGATTTATACGCATGCATATCACCAACGATAAAGAGTGTATGACGATTGTCGGTGGTGGTCTTTAGGGTCTGTTCGATCACATCGGCCATGTGTGTGTCTCTGTCTTTATCATGCAGGTTTTTATAATCCTCATAGTCCTCTTTCGTTTTGAGGGAGTCCCAGGGTGGTTGAAAGTCGGCCAGGACTACTTTTATTTGTTGATTTTCAGGTAGTGTTTTATTCAGCTTCCATAGTGTAATCATAAAGTCCATCTCGTCTTTATCATACCATCCATTGATTAGTAAGCAGCCGAAGATATCCAACAAGATACTCTTATCTACTGTATCCTGCGCATAAAAGCGATCCAGGTCCTTTTGTTTGTGGGATGGAAGTTCGAAAAAGACAGTGCCGGTGGTTTTAACAAAGTCGGGTTCTTGGGTAACCTTTGTCAATAGATTCCATGACACTTTTCTTCGGTGAATCTCTCCATAAATCACCAGTTTGTGTTTGGCCAGTTTTTCGATGACATACTGATGGGGAGGTTTGCCATTTGCTTTCAGGTAGTTTACGAAGGCAAGGGTATCTGTGGGTATTTGTTTTAATCTTTCTGTTCTTTGGATGGAAGCAGCCAGTTTGAAAAGATGTGGTATGATGCTCTCTTTGGCCTTTTCAATACTCTGTTGCGGACGTATTTCGTTTGAATTGAGCCATTTGCCATTTTCTTTGCTGAAGCTTCTTATGAAATACATAGGATTCGTGCCAATGGTATAAATGACAGCTGCCGCAGAATCTTTATATATGATGCACTCAAGTATCTTTCTATTTAGTATCTTATCTCTCTGTTCATCAGACACACTTTCGTCCGGAGTATCTTTTTGGGGAAATGTGTAGTGTAAGCTGTAAGAGCTATATGCTTTCAATAATCCTCTTTTTCCATAAGCGTAGATATGGGCGATGGATAGATAGGCATCCAGCGGTGTGTCCTGTTTATATTCGACAAGGAAATCCTTGACGAGTTTATTCACTGTGATAGTTTGAATGTCATTTGCGTTTTGCGCCATGCTCGCAAGAGCGATGAAGGCAAATGCTACACATAGACCTATGAGTCTGATCTTTTTTATCTTTTTCATAACAATATGGATTAAAATGTTTCTGCAAAGTTAGAGTGAAACAAGCCAAATTGTGTTTATATCAGTCAGGAATCTATGGTGCAAAGGATTTCTCTATACTAGTTGTTTTTAGGTGATTAGGGATCCGATTTCGTTAAAAAGGTTATATTAGCCGGTAGGAATGTTTATGCCTCGGGAATATCGCTCGATAATCTGCCGATATACTCCACGATATCTTCCCCGGCCTGCATATTCAGCTTCAGGCGAATGGTGGTTTTTCGTTGGTAGATGGTGCGGATACTTTGTTGGGTGATAGTGCTTATTTCTTTGGTAGTGAAGTCGGCACAAAGCAGGCAGCAGAGCTGCATTTCTTTTTCTGTCAACGCCGATTCCCATTTGCTTTTCATTTGGGTGTAAAAGTGGTCGTACAATGAGTCGATCAGCGCATACAGATCATCCCAGATAATGAGGGAATCTACCGGGATCTCCTCATTGGTCAGTTTGGCCATTAGTCGCAGCATATCCTGATGTGGGTTAGTAGGGTTGGAGGCTGTGAAGCGGATAAGGCCTAATTGCTGCAATAGTACTTTTTTGAAGTACGCACTGTGTTCTCTACTGGTTTTAAAGTTGTCAGAGACATCGCCCATTAGTTTTTGGAGTGACTCCATCTTCTCCTCCATCTGGTAAAGTCTGTCTCTTTTGCGTTTGGCATATAGATAGATCACGGCTACCACCACTAAAGTGAGGAAGAGGGTGCTTAGCAGTATGAGTTGGATACGTTGCTTCTTTATGATAAGCAGTTGGTTTTGTTCGGATAGCTTTTGTTTGGTTACTACTTGCTCCTCATATATTTTTATTCTGTCGATTTCATTAAAATGCAGAGAATCCGTGTGCTGGCCGATTAACGTGAAATCAAAAGTACCTCCTTTGGCGTAGGTTATTATATTTTGAAAGAAAGTGAGCCCTTTCTTTGTAAATCCGAAACTTCGGTCTTTGTCTGAGCCGGTATATGTTTCGAGCGTCTGATCCAAGTAGTACTGAGCCGAATCTAATTGATGCTGTTGGAGGAATATTTCAGCTTTCATATAAGGGGCGGTATAGGGTGAATCGGTATCGTATGCCTCCATGTGCTTTATATTGACTAAAGCTTTGTTGTATTTTTTAGAGGCTATCTGTATGTCTGCATAATTCCTGTAATAATGGCATAATCTTGCGGTGTCATTATTCTGTCTGGCCAGGTCTATTGCTTTTTGCATCCAGTAGTCAATGGTATCGTTATTCTTTATCATGGAGTATGTGAGAGCTGCCATGTAACATGTGGATGAAGAAGTACTGTCATACTCAAAGGCTTTTGTGTAATACAGATACGCTTGTTTGTAGTCATTTATGCCATATAGTTTACCGGCAGTTGTCCGAAGTAGATTGTAAGTGGCAATGCTGTTGTGTGTCTGTTGGGCCAGTTCAAAGGCCTCGGTATAATAACGTGTATAGTTTAGTGTGTCGTTTTTCCATGACAGATGATTGAGGACCAGTCTATACGTTTCCATCAACTCCTTCTGCATATTGTGCTTTTTGTAATAATTCAACGCAGAAATAATCATGGAATCTTCAACTGTGGATTTCCCTTGTACAATGTGTGAAGTGATCCTTAACCGCCAATAGTCAGCTTGTTGCCTTTCAGACATATTGTGGTCTGCTATCTTATCTAAAAGATATACCGCACTATCTCTATGGGAATAGATGATAGAATCAACTTGTGCCAGCAGCTTGTCTGTTTGTGCAGAGTGTGAGCATGATCCGAAGAGCAATATGCTGCATATTATACAAACAGAATAGGTGAATATACGAACCATTGTATTATTGGATAGGAACAGGTGCAAATATAACTATTTTTATTTTATCTACTATTTTTTTCTTCTGCTTCAGAAAATGTTTTTATGGATTTTACTGCATTTACTGCATAATTGATAGGTATTGTTTTGTTGTTCAATTGTTTAATGGTATGCAGTAAGGTATGCAGTAACTATGCAGCAAGCCGTTTGCTGCATACTCTTGCAAGGGTTGAGTCGACGCCCTCAACTGACCAGTCGGCGCCCTCAACTGGCGAGTTGGCGGGTTCGACTGGCGAGTCGGCGCCCTCGACTCAAAAAAACATCTATTCTGACAAAATATGCTTGCGGCTTCTGTGCCACAGATCGGACATTGGTTCAATGTCTTTTCCCTCCAAAGAATCATTATTCATCTTCTGCAGGATTTGTGTGTTTTGCAGGAGGTATTGCTTCCTGTATGCGATGAACACCGTATTTATTCTTTCGCGCAGTTTTTCGTTGAAGCGGTTCACCATGTCATTGGCAAAGAGGTCGATTACTTCAGTGTACTTACTGATAAACTCCTTGTCGCCATAGCTGGGCAGCTTTGACAGTTTATCCATCGGACTGCCGCCGCTTCCTTCAAGCATGGGCTGACTGGTCAGTGAAGATACATCATTTAATGTCTTTTTCAGGAAGTCTCCGATTTTCTTTCCGATAGACGGGTTTATGATTTTTCGGTAGCGTTCAAAATACTCCCCGGAGAGTAGGGTATATGCATTCTCAATCGGACTGATCTCTTCCTCGTAGAAATGTTGCAGTACAGGAGTGGCGGAAATACCACTGGTATCCGGAACGGATAGTTGAAACAGCTGTGCATTAATGGACAGAGGGTAGGTCAGTTCGCTGTTCAGCTGGGCTGTGTAATTCTCAAAAAGTGATCTGAGGTGTACGAAATCAAACTGCTCAAAGCTGAATGAGAGCTTCTGAATCAATTCTTTTATACTTTCATCCTCATTGAGGAATGCATACCTGGTTTTGAAAGCCTCTGCCTGGGTTACCAGCGGGTTCTTCCCGGCATATTTGTCGGCATACGTTTCATATTCAAATATCTGTTCTCCGCATGAAGCCATCAATGATTTGATAATGGGCATATTGCGGTCGTTGTGGCGCGTGATCACCGCTTTGCAGGATCTTACTTCCTCAGACAATTCATGGATGTCTCTTTCCAATCGAGAGATCTGTATGTCTTTCTGAAGCATTTGTTCTGATTTGCTCTGCAGCTCTTGCTGAAGGCGGCTGTATTGAAGTGAGTGTCCGTCTCCTTTTACCGGTGTTTCGTCGTTCTTGTTTTTCGTTTTCCATTGAAACACTACTACGGCCAGCAGAACCAGGATGAGGATGATAAGAATTGCAGTCATGATTTTCTGATTTAATCGTTTGATACTCTATTTGATTCTATATGTATAGAATAGGGTGCAAAAATCACTACTTTTTTCGAGATACACAAACGTTTAAATGGAAAAATGGGTGGATTCGGTCTAAAAGAGAACGGATTATGAGTGTTTGCATTCTTTCTCGCATTGAAGGCTATATCATGTAGGGGCGGAAGCATTCCGCCCCTACATGATATAGCCTTCAATAATGAAAAAGAGTACGGATCGTTATTTCTTTTCTTTTATCCTCTGTTCGATGATGAATGCAACGATGAGGCCTGCTCCGCCGAAAAGCAGGGTGCATGCGCCGTATATCACGGTAAGCACATCGCGAAGTGCCCAGTCGTTATTGCTGCCATAGCCAGGGATGTGGGTGTAGCAGATAAAGAAAGCAACAAGCAATCCAAGGCCGAATCCTGCAAACAGACAGCCCCCCTTGAGTGCACTGAAGGAAGACTCCTGTGAGAAGAGGATGGGTTGTTTCATCACTTCCGATGTAGGTAAGGCGGGCAGCTCGGCCAGCTTTTCAATCAGTGCAAGGCGTTCGCGGCGGCGGGCAAAGAGTTCGAACAGTTTGTAAATTCCCAACGTAATAATACCTACAATAGAAGGTATCATAATAAAGTCTAACATAATGGTAAGTTTTTAAGTGAATAATTACGTTCTTTGTGTGGTTAGACGCGCTTCGGCGAAGAAGGTTACACTTTAACCTGTCATTATTTAAAGTTGTGAGAAGAATTTATTATTTTTGCGCAGGAGTGTAACCTTTCTCCGGGCACTGCGTCTAACCGGATATCATGAAGCAGAAAGACGAAAGCCTGTATATACAACGAATCCTGGATGGAGAAACGGAACTCTTTGCCGCTTTTCTTGACCGCTACAGCCGGCCCATCCATTCGTTGGTGGTACAGATGCTTCCGTCTCAGGAGGATGCGGAGGAACTGGTACAAGACATCTTCCTCAAGGCCTTTCGTGGGCTGGGAAGTTATCGTGGCGAGTGTACCTTCTCCACATGGCTGTACCGCATAGCGTATACAATGGGGGCTTCGGCTACCCGTAAGAAGAGAAAGGAATTTCTGTATATAGAGGAAAGCACCATCGATAATGTGCCGGATGAAAAGGCAGAGCTGATGATGTGCTTTTCTGACGATGAGGAACAAATAGAAAAGCTGACCCGGGCCATTGATCGCCTGAATGCAGAAGAACGTGCACTCATTACGCTGTTTTATTACGAAGAGAAAAGCGTAGAAGAGATTGCCGGAATAGTGAAGCAGTCGCAGTCGAACATCAAAGTACGCCTGCACCGCATCCGCAAAAAACTATATGTGATACTTACGAATTATGGAAGCTGATAGAGATACAAACCACGCATTGAAACAGGCACTTGCCCGCCGCAGGAAGAATGACCTTCCTGTCGATTTTACCTTTCATGCCATGCAGCAGGTAAGGAAGGCTGCCTATGCCCGCCGCAAGCGGGCGGAGGTAGGGGGGATTGTATCCCTTGCGCTCGGTTCTGTATTTCTTGTGTGGCTGCTGTGGTATGTGCTGGCGGTGTATCTGGAATTTAATCTAGTGGCCCATTTATCACGCTTCCGGATATTGGGGCAGTCGGGCCTGTGGGGTTTCTATGTGTACATTGCCTTGTTGGCTCTTCTTCTGCTTGGATTGGATCACTGGTTGCGAAAGCGCCGGAGGGAGTCTGTGTAGGGAATACTTATTCTTTCTTGAGGGATAAAAGTATAGATTTCTGCTTGTCGTTAGGGATAAAAGTTTAACTTTGCAGACTTGCAAAAGTTTTGATGCTTTATCCGAATGATTAATACAATCTACTTTAGTTCAATATTCATGGCGGCAGCGGCCTATTTCATTATGGCCATGATGCTGTTTTTACAACGTGCCGGAGGAGAACGTTCACGCATAATACTTGCTGTCCTTGCATCCGTATCGGTATTTAATTATTTACCGCGCTTTTTTAGCCTGCTGCAGGGTGGTACCCCCTCGTTGGTGATCTCTGTACCCATGTTGATTCTGGCCATTTTTATGGTGATCTGTTACATAATGTATCCCATTGAGGTAATCTCTCCGGGATGGATTAACCTGAAACGTCTCTTGTGGCTGTATATGCCTGTGGGGGTGTTGCTGGTTATTTACGGTGTAACCAGTTTGTTGGGAGTGGTTTATGAGCCTTATGTTTCTTTGCTCGACATGTGGCCGCACATGGGTCAGTTCAATGTGTGGTTCAGGGTGTTGTTAAGCTTTATGATCTTTCTGCCTCCGCTGTGTATCTTTTATATACCTTATGGTCGGAAGTATAGTAATACGGACCGGGCTTGGATTAGAGGGTATTCTATTGTGTTTCTTATAAATAATATAGCTTATATTCTGGTGCTGTCAAGTAGTAGCATGTATGTGAAAACCGGTTATTACTTTGTTAGCGTGGGCTGCCAGTTGTATATTGTGTATCAGGAACTGTTTGTCAGGATAATTAGTACCGTTCTTCCCGATGCGGGGGAGGCGAAAGAGGAGCAGCCCGTGTCTGCGATCTCTGAAGGCAAATACAGCTTTTTATTCCAAAAGCTGGAAGCTTATATGCATGAGGAATATGCCTGGCGTGACCCCGAATTGTCCGTGAACCGAACGGCAGCGGCTTTGTGTACCAATCGTACTACGCTGGCGCGTGCCATTCAGGAGCAAGGGTATGATAGCTATACTACTTATGTCAACCGCTTGCGGATTAATGAGTTCTTACAACAGCTTGAAAGCCGGAAAGTAGATAATTTTCAGGATGGCTTCTTTACAGTAGGTTTTCGGTCTAAATCAACAGCTCTGCGTAACTTCCGGCAATTTACAGGTTCTACCCCCTCTGAATATGTCCAGAATGTGCTGAAATTGTAGTTTTGAGACCTTGATTTGTGCATTTTTGACACCTTTAGTCTTCTTTTTTTTCTTATCTTTGTGGATAATTTTTTACTGCATAAACCGAATGAGACATGCTTCTCTATAAAGTAATGTCAGTTATGAGTAATGAAGTAAATAATCCCCTTCATCTGTTTACACTGTAATAGTGAGGTGAAGTTTTTGAGAAAGGCCGTATTAGGAGTTCAAGTAAAAGCCTTTTTGTCACATTTAAAGTCCCTGGCCGTGAGGTTGGGGATTTTTTAATGCCTATAAGTGGGCTAAATGCGAAGAAATGAAGTGAGGAATTTAACAACTCACATAATATCGTTACCTTTATGGCGGAAAATGAAAAACTAACAGTAGACTTCTAAAAAGCAGAAACCATGAAAAGAGCGAAATCTATCCTTCTTGCGCTTTGTTGTGCCGCATTCCCATTGTGTGGGCAGGCACAGGACTATAAGGTGGCGGTGCCTTCACCCAATACCCGGAGACAAGATATTGTATTCGAGATGGGGACCCCTGTCAACCCTTCCGGTTCCGTGATAAACATAACCTCTACCGGTATGGTGCGCGACGGGAAACCGGTGCTACCCGTCATGGGTGAGTTCCATTATAGTCGATTCCCGAGTAGCGAATGGCGGCGAGAACTGCTCAAGATGAAAGCCGGAGGTATCAATATTGTGGCCAGTTACATCTTCTGGATTCACCACGAAGAGGAAGAGGGTGTGTATTGCTGGGACGGACAGCGCAACCTGCGTAAGTTTGTGGAAACCTGCGAAGAGGTGGGCCTGCCCATCGTGTTACGTGTAGGCCCGTGGTGCCACGGAGAGGTGCGCAACGGTGGCCTGCCCCAGTGGCTTGTGCAGAGCGGCATCCGCCTGCGCGAGAGTAATCCCGACTATCTGGCCAAGTTGCAAACCTGGTATGCCCAGATCTTCCAACAGGTAAAAGGCCTGATATGGAAAAACGGAGGTCCTGTAGTTGGTGTGCAGATAGAGAACGAGTTTCGTGGGCGTGGAGAGCATCTGATGACACTGAAAGATATGTTGCAGGAAATCGGTTTTGACGTACCTTTATATACGCGGACAGGATGGCCCAAGCTGAATACTCCGGTTACTTTTGGTGATATTATCCCCCTGTATGGCGACTATGCCGACGGCTTTTGGGATCGCACCCTTGATGAGATGCCGGGCGACTACGGGAAAAGCTACATCTTCCGCTCCTTCCGCAACTCCACTATGATAGCTACTGAGCAACTTCCCAAACAATCTGATACCGACAATCCTGATGACATGGGATATCCCTATTTTACCTGCGAACTGGGTGGTGGTATGACGCCCAGTTACCACCGTCGTATCAATATAGCCCCGATGGATGTGTATTCCATGGCTCTGGTGCGTGTCGGATCGGGCAGTAACCTGCCGGGATATTATATGTATCATGGCGGTACTAATCCTGAGGGAAAGCTCTCAACTCTGAATGAACAACAGGCAAGCGACTTTACCTATCATAATGACCTTCCCGTGAAGTCGTATGACTTTCAGGCTCCTTTGGGCCAGTTTGGGCAGATAAATCCACAATATCACCAATTGCGCCGCCTGCATCTCTTCCTGCATGATTTTGGTGGTGAGCTGGCTGTGATGCCTCCCGTTTTCCCGGAGACTATGCAAACCGACTTCCGCGGAGACTCTCTTTTGCGTTGGGCCGTGCGCAGTGACGGGGTCAGCGGTTATGTGTTTATCAATAACTATCACCGCCTGAAAACCCTTTCTCCCAAAGACGGAGTGCAGTTTACCCTCAGCCTCCCCGCCGGGCAACTGACTTTTCCTGAAGCCCCGCTTACCATACCTTCCGGTGCTTCCTTCTTACTGCCCTTCAATATGCGCCTTGGCAAGACTACCCTTGTATATGCCACTGCCCAACCTATGGCGAGGCTTACGGAGGGTGATCGGCAAACAGTTGTTTTTGTACGCAGCGAGGGAGTGCCTGCCGAGTTTGTCTTTGATGGGACCGGGATAGAAGTGCTTTCTTCCAAAGGGAAGTACAAAACCCGGAACGGGCAACTCTGTTTTACCAATCTTAAACCAGGGACAGACCCCGCCATTCGTCTGCGTTCTGCCTCCGGCGGATTACTTACGGTGATCTTGCTCGATGAAGCTTCTTCACTTGCCTGCTGGAAAGGGGAGTTGGCAGGTAAAGAACGACTTTTCCTTACTTCGGCCGGTCTGACCTGTCATGGTCGTACGCTGGAACTGGATGAAGATACCCACAATAAAGTATCTGTATCCATCTATCCTGCTCCCGAAATAATTCAGTATAAGAACCAGCTTGTGGAAGGAAAAAGCAATGGCCTCTTTACCCGTTACGATCTCAAACTGCCTGCATGGAAACCTGTAAAAGTGGCTCTTCGCCCTGTAAAAACTGCCGACCTTCCCCTGCGCGTCATCCAAAACGGAAAAGCTAACGTGGCTGAAATGCCTAAAGATGCTGATTTTGATCGTGCTGCCGTATGGAATGTGGTGTTGCCGCAGGATATTGACCCCACCCGGAATGTGACCCTTCGCTTCCCGTATATAGGCGATGTGGCTCGTATCTATTCTGGTGATAAGCTGTTGACCGACAACTTCTACAACGGTAAACCCCTCGATCTGAATTTGAATCATTTCGCTTCGGCTCCCTTGTCAGAGTCGGGCTTGCAGATAAAGATTCTTCCTTTACAAAAAGAGGCCCCGATCTATCTTCCCCAGCCGGCCAAAGCTAAGTGTCCCGCTTCAGGATATACCCTCCCGAAGGTGGAAGTAATGGAACGACAGTATGTAGTGCTGGAAGCTAAATAGATTTCTTATTGCGGAAATGACCGTTTCTCACCCGGAATGTGTGAAAAACGGTCATTCCTGCATAACTGGTACTAATCATGGGGCGTTTATAGTGTGCGATTGAGAGCCTCTCCGGAAACGCAGTTGTCATAGGCCCTTAAGGCTGCCTCCAGGCAACTGGCAATGCCCTTTATCCCACAAACCGTGGTGGTCATCACAATAGCCTCCTTTAGCTCTTCCCGTGTAGCCCCTGCTTTCTTTGCCATGGGTACATGCGCTGTCACTGCGCTGGTTTCCCCTTGCGATGCACGTATCGAGATATAAATCAATTGTTTCACTTTTGGCTCCAGCGCCGGCATCTTGCTCACCGCCTGTATCAATCCGCCAAACGATTCCGCCACTTCTGGCGCTTCACTATGAAATAGCTCCATTAAACTCTGTCCTTCTGACATAATTATTCTTTTGTTTATTGTTAGGAACGGGAAAAGTGAGAAAATGTTATATTTCACTTATTCGTAATAATGTTTTGGAGCGTAGAATACTTGGACAAGGTTTCGTTTATCTTTCTTCTAATAATCGAGTGACATATAACACAATCTAAGCTATTCCTCTTTTATGAGACGTATGAAAGCCTCAGGCAGATTCAATAAGTCAAGATTTTGTGCATCTACTGGTACTGCTATGAGTATAGTTTGAGTAGGCGTAGCAGAGGAAGGGCATATCTCTATAGGTTTTAAATAGATTTCGTTAATGAAATCATAATTAAGAACCAGAGAAATTCGCACCAAACGTTCCACATCAATGCTCTTACGTTTGAATATGTCATATACGGTAGTTCGATCACAATAAATCATAGCTGCAAAATCTTTGATAGTGAGTTCACTTTCCTCAAACTTCTTCTTGATAATGGAGCCAATATGTATTTCCTTCATAAAGCCTGTACGTTAATGATGTTGTATATTGTAAAATAGTGGGAAGTCAATTCTGTAAGCCATAATTACTTGTTCTTGGTACAAATAGATTATATGATTGTTTACTACCCTGACTGAAGTATGGATTGCTTTTTTGCATTGTTTCTTTGATAATAAAAGGAGTGGGTCTAATTTTAGAAAAAGAGAATAGCAATATGGCATGACACGGATGTCATATTGTTGAATTCTAATTATTAGGAACTCCTCATGTTAGTTAAGATGTTAAGTGATACTATACTGTGTCATATCTCTGTCTATATAGATCCTTTTCTAGCCGCTTATCTATCATCACAAAGATAAAATTCAGGATTCTTCCGATGGATCTATTTGTGTTGGTTTTTCTGACAGCTCAGTGGGAAAACTAAACGGTTTTATTGTTGTGTTTTTATTAAATCAGAATGAGTTCGGAATGTGCCAATTCTCTGATTTGGTTTTTGGAGTATTTGTCATGCAACTGTAAATAGGCTTCCCTCCGATTCGTTAGAACGAATCGGAGGGAAGGAGAGGCTCATAGGTTTGTTCATCAGCACTTTGAGGATACAGCGCTGTGCCTGGAGAAAATACGATTATTCATCTGCTGTATCCGAGATTATTCCATCTGCTTTCCTGAAAAACATGACTCTTCCACCTATGGATGGGTTATCCTGTCCTCCTTCAGAAAGTCCACCGTTTGAATCAACAATCATCATGCTTTCCGCCTCCAGTTCGATGGTTTCAATAGAAGGGGCTTGATACTTTATTCTTTTCATACAATTATTTTATTCGTTTGATAAATAATTTATTGCACAACCACTTTTTGTTGGTTAATGAAATACACTCCGTCAGGAAGATCACTGATTACATTTTTTCCGGCATTGAGCTTCAGGTGGGATATAGCTACTCCCATTACGTCATAAATGGTGATCTCTTCCGGAGTTTCTGCAAAAATGATCAGCCCCTCTTCAGTAGATAAGAGTAGCAACATATCATTCTTCCCATTCTCTGAATCGGGTGAATTCAAAGACGTGGGTGAACCACTGATGATTAGTGTGTTCGGATGGGATGCACTTATCGTCGGATCGCTGTTGATATAGGCGCGGAAAGGTAATAACTGGAAGGCATCTTGTTTCTGGAAACTTCCTCCAACCTCATTCAGCATCCACCCCTTTGTAGTGGCACCTGTATATATACCATTGAAAGAATAGTACGTACTGCTTGAGGATACTTCATCAGGAGTAGCAGGTACCATACAGTTTGCAGCACGGAACGTGATAGACTCTCCCTGTAAGCTGTTATTGATGCCAAACGCATCACCCGGGAAGGCTATAATATAAGGCGTATTGCTCTGCATTTGTCCGTCCTCCGTACCTTGGAAATACAGTATTCCATCATCAGAACCAATCAAAGCGCGTAGCCAGAAATGACCGTTCTGGTTTTGGGTAATAGGTCGGATCGTTCCACTTAAAGACGCATTGTAGCCAACCACGGTGAAGGGGAGTACTATTGTTTCCCAGCCTTTTGTTCCATCGGCCCATACCTCAGGAGTGCGTGTATAACTGATCTTATCAGCCGTAAATGTGGCCGGGCAGTAGAAATCACTGGCATTGGTAAGCACTACCTCGGAGGCTGCTCCATTGTGAATCACATTCCGACCAGTAATCACGCTCTCATTGCCGGAGGTGTAAATGAGACAGTTCGGGTTCAATCCATCGGTAAGAAGCTGTATGCTTATATCCGGTGAGATTGTTACATCGGTAAGATCTATGGAAGTTACCTTATTCCCATCCAAACCCTCTGTTATCTGGGTATAGTTCATCAAATCGACATCTCCGGTTACAGTAACGCTCTTATTTTCGTCACAGGTAACCTGAATAACATTAGAGGAGTGCAACAGTACGGGTTGCCCGAAAACTCCCAACACCTCTGGGCTGAAGTGAATGATATCCTGCATCTCGGTTACAAAACCATTTGTATGGTGCACCATCTTAAATAGCACTTCTTCACTTGGCAATTGTCCGTGTACAGTCAGGAACAGGTGCCCATCCACCAGCTGACTAATTCCGCGACACTCTCCGTTTACAAAGGCTGCAACGGTATATTCTGCAAGTGAATCCGGTTCCAGACCTGCTATCTGGGCAATTACCCCCATATTATCAGGATATTTACGCGTGTCGCAAGTCCAGGGTTCTGTGCCCTCTACCGAAATAAAGCGACCTGTTGGCTCAGGTATGTCAACCGCAGTAGCATTTAGCGGATAGCTGAACGACTTGGTTGATTGCGTCTTGTACAAATACCCTTGATCAGGATGCAGGGCAGTCAGCGTTCCTTTCCAGCTTGTCCCGTCGTATATTGAGAAGGCTGTTCTTCCCATCACTACGTCGCCCGTTTCGGCTGTAAGATTAGCCAGTGCATCTTGTACGTTCATGGCATTCTCCGGCAGATATCCCATCCAGTTCCATCCTTGTGTGAAGGTCTGGGTGAGATCGGCAATCCCTTTACCATACAAGGGTAGGTTGGCAGTTCCCTGCATCTGTAACTTGTACAGGGTACCGGTCTTCATTTCTGTAAGAGTACCAGTCCATCCATGTGCAGTGGTATAAGATAATTCACCCGCATTTCCACGCATGGTGGGCAAGGAGCTTTGTATCGGTTCCAATAATATGGATGGTTGAGCCAGATTCTTGTCGTTTACCCTGACAGACATCCAGTTCCACCCCTCAGACAAGGCAATACTTTGGGATATCGAAGCTGTAAATTCTGCAGTGATGGTAGTATTCCCCTCTACCGTATGCTTCAGGTGAGTCGCTGTTTCTATCTTCTCACCGTTCACTATCCAGCCTGTAAAGTCATACCCCTCTGCAGGGCTTGCAGCCAGATTCAACTGATCATTATAGGAATAGGTTCCTGTTCCACCGCCAGAGATAGCGCCCATCTCTGTTTCGCAGCTAATGGTAACAGGGTACTTCTTCGGTGTGAAAACAGCTGTGATGTTTTGCTCGCCTGTCAGCAAAAGTTCATAAGATGGTTCTAAAGACACCTCATTTCCTGCTATATTCCAGGATGTAAACTCGTATCCCTGTGTCGGAACCGCTTGCAAGGTAACGGGTTTCTGGTAGTCATATTCTCCGGGAGCCGGAGTTATGTTGCCTGCATCAGCGGGGGTTACATTCGTACTTAGTGCAACTTTACCGTCTTGCATCCAGTTGATCGGTTTCCCTGTCTTTCCTTTAAATCCTTCTGCGTCGGTAATATCGGCTGCCTGTACCACGAGTGTATAGTATCCGGCCGCAGAGGTATAGGGTTCCAGATTCAGGGTAAAGGTGCGGTTGTCGGTAGTAGCAGGTTGCATATTCTGCAAAGAAACAGTTTTTCCTTCTCTGGTTAATGTGATATCCTCTGCAGTGAAGGTGGCAGGATCTATAGGCTTGTTAAAACATACAATGGCAGTCTTTACAGCCGGGGCAAGTCCCTCTGATGGTATGTTTCCATAGGATTCCACAGCCAGTACCACATCCGGAACCGGTTCAAATGTCAGCAGATAGCTCTGTGCGGAGGTACTCTCAAATGCATCTACAAAGTGAATACGTTTCTCGTATAACGGATCTTTTCCGTCGCGAAGGGTGCGATCCGTTTGCCACAGGTTGCGCTGACCTACCGCTTTTCCGCCTTCATTTCTCGTAATCGAGATCAACTTCCGACTACCGTAAGTGGGATCGGCAGCATTGGCATAGTTCCAGCCTTCTGAGGTAGGGGTTACAGTCAGAATGTATTTGTTTGTACCGGCGGGGATGAAGGTCATAGAACGAGTCACTGCCACCTCTTCCACAGTTCCGTCAGAGAGATATAACTGATCGGGCAGATCTTCCGCATCCGCAATCTCATTCACCAAGAAGCCTTTGAGAGAATTGCCGTTTTCCTGTGGTACGTCTATACTGCGTATCATTTCTTTTATGGTGGCTGTATCTATCAGGCTCAGATTCTCGTTGCCATAGCTGGTCAGATGATTCACTGTTACGTCATAACTGGTGAAGTGCCCCAGCAGGTCACTGGTAAACCACCATTGGGCGTACGCATTGCTGTGGGCGGGGATGGTGCCGAAGTTAGTTTCATCTTCACTCATAACCAAGGTCTTCTCTTCTCCATTCAGGGCGGAGGATACGATGCGGAAATCATTCTTCAGTCCCTTTTCGTTGACAATAATTTCCGGCTGTCGGGTAATCAAATGTAAGTTCGTAGCATCTCCATATCCCTTATTGGTAATGAGAAGAGCAAATTCAGCTTCTTCTTTGGGCTCCACTTCTTCCGTCAGAGGATCATCACCTAATACATCCCGCTGCATAAAGTAGGTCAACTCCAGATCCGGTGAAGGCTTCACGGTCATAGTTGCAGGATAGAGGTCGCGTGTAACTTTCAGCCCTGTAAAAGGATCAATATAGGACAAACTGCCTCCAAACTGGTATTGTTTAGCTTCGGTGGGTGCCGCATGTTTAGTCGGGATGAACTCTACAATAGCCACTCCGGTGGAATTAGGGGCAAGGCTCCACTCTCCCTTTGGTTCTCCAGCAAATGTGTTCAGATTATCCTTTATGTTTATCTGGAATTCACGGGAAGTTGCTTCGTTACCAAGAGAGTCTTTCACAGTGAGGTTCAGCTTCACGTTTTGCATCGCGGTAGTTTCATTGCCGTTAAATACAG
This sequence comes from Bacteroidaceae bacterium, assembly GCA_031552405.1. Lineage (GTDB taxonomy): Bacteria > Bacteroidota > Bacteroidia > Bacteroidales > Bacteroidaceae > UBA1794. The sequence goes on from JAVBMN010000043.1 coordinate 43,708, forward strand.
TCAATGTGCCCTCAAATGCTTGCCGGGTCATGGTCATCTCTTGTGAGAACTGAAGAGAAATAGAGGCACAAACGGAAGATGAACTGCTATTATCCAGCTTCTTACTGGCCAGTTCCCATTCTTTCTGCAGCATTTCAGGGACACTGCTATAGTTCAAACTTTCGGCATAGCGGATGCTTTCAGCAATTATGTTCTTATACTTATTAATTGAGTCAAGATCAATAATGTTTGATGCATCATAACTTTCTCCCAAGTCCTTCTTAATCGTATTATTGATACGCTCAATAAGTGTTGTCAACGCTTCCTCTGATACACTTTCTGGTTTCTGAGTGTATAGTTCCGGGGTAATAATAATTGTACCATTACCGTCTTGGTGGTTGCCAATATAGGTGTTGATTCGACTCTTTTCTTCTGGGCTCGCCTGACTCCAATGTCCTCCTCCATAAATAGCCTCTTGCAACATGGAATTAGCGTGAATATAGTAATATGTGTGAGCTGTAACCTCTTCAATCATCAAGAATTGAGGTGTAGCAGGCTCCAGACAGGTAAAGCCCATCAGACAACTGGCAAGACCAAATGGACATCCGATTATGGGAATACAGGAAATAATATTAAGCCCACAGTTGATCCGATCTCTGGCAGAGCCAGTATTGTTGATGAAACATCCGTCCAATACTCCTGGTATACAAAGAATAGGAGAGAAAACAGGAGGAAGCAAGCAGCTTAATACTGATGGTACGCATAGAGCCAGACTCTTTAAGTATCTTATTTCACAATAACAATCGTCAATCACAATCGTAGGAACACCGCCTCCGCCACCAAAGCCGGTAATGTGCCCACCACCGCTACCACCACCTCTGACAGGAGAAACAGGAGGCGTTTTTTCCGGTGTACTGGGATCGGAAATTATTCGGGGTAGTTCCGGACAATCTCCAATTAGGTAATACCGCCAGACTACTCCTTCTGATCTTTTCGGACCACACCACCAAAACCAACTGGTTTTTATTGCAACAACTGTACATGCTTTTATTAGATTAGGATTCGAAATTGGGCCGCCTGTACCAGGATCAGGGTTGCCTGTGCCAGAACCTGTACCAGAACCTGGATCAGAACCGCCGCTATTATCCGACAATATGCGCATTCTTACCGGAATAACTGCACTTTGTTGGGGGGCTAAATTACGAATAGGGTTCTCGGATAAGATCGTAAATTCAACACCTTCAACTTCTGGTATTGCAATAGTCACATCCTGAGCAGTAATCAATCCTTTATTAATCACATAAATATTGAATACATGATTTTTGAGTGGCAGCTCATCAGGGTAAATTGCTTCCACTACTGGTACTGGTACGTTGGTTTCATACGTAACCTTGGTAATGATCTCATACTTGTCTTCAACTGTGCTTTCTTTTACTTCATAACTGACTCCAATACCTCTTATGTTAATATTCACAGTTACTTTTGTGTCTCTCGCAGGATTCACCAAGATTTTACCAGAAAACGACTCATGTCTGTCGGCAGTTACAGAGATCTCATAATATCCTTCCGGAATATCCTTAAGGGTGAACAAACCATTTTGATCAGTCACGCCTTGTGCTATTACTGTTTTATGAAGATCTGGGCGCGTGATTGTAACTTGGGCACCGGATAGGTGAGGGGCTTCAACAGTTTCATATGTGTATTCATCACATACGTCTACAATCAATGTCCCTGTGGTTTCTGATACCGGTTCTATAATAAATTGCAAAGGAACAGCCGTTCCATTTTTGCAGTTGATTCCTATTGTTCCTGGTACAGGTATATTCAAAGGAACATCTGCAGTTGGAGCAAAACGAAGTAGAACCACTGTGGAGTCATTACTTTGTAAGGAGGGCATATTCAAAGGAGTTACTGCGGTAACCCATGGAATCTGCGATGGTAAACTGAGACTGATTTCTCCGGTTTCTCCTTTTCCGGTATTGTATAGAACTAATTGATAATCCCTTACGCTACCTTTTGTCACCGTAGTATTGATGGAGTGAATATTTGTCTTTAGTTCTCCCTTCTGAGAGCGACAGTAATAATACAGTGTAAGATCCAGTGAGGCCCCTTCCGAAGAGGTAACACGAACCTCAATTTTTTCGTAGTCCATCCCTGGGCTTGGGGCTGTTCCCAATAAAGTATATCTTAAAACAGCTGTAGTATCTCTTGCCATAAGGGCAATAGGATCAAAGGTTATTACACAGTTCTCAGGAGCCGAAATAATCTCTGCCTTTATTCCTGACTGCAACAAGAAACAGGCGTTTCGCAATATAATTTCTCCATTATAGGTCTCATTCGCTACCGTTTCGCAGGTAATATAGCCGGAAGAGGCACGTTTCAGTCCGTATATATCAAAAGCAGCCATCTCTGTGCGCAGACCTTCATCCGGATAACAAGCGCCCAATATGAAATGTCCGGACTGGTTCAGAGTCGGTTCAAAGGTTACGGTATAGTTACCCTTGGCGTCGCTTGTGGCATTTAAGACTTGACGAACCTCGTTGCAGATCAGATATACCTCTACCGGTACATTTGCGGCCTTGCTACCACTTACAGTACCGTGAATCGTTATGGTTTCGCCTTGTTTGTATACGGCTCTGTCTGAAGCTGCTGTGACGGAGTATGCCGGGAGTAGCTGGATGGGGACAATCTCGGAACTGTTGTTGATCGTCATCAGTTCTTTGATAGTCTGGTCTTCATTCACCTTGGCCACAAAGGTGTAGCTTCCGGTCAGATCGGGCAAAGTCACGGTCTTGGTCAGCGTTTCGCTTTCACCTATTTCCAGATTCTTCTGAGTATAGAAGGTGGCGAAGACGGCGGTCGAATGACTCAGGTACAGGTTGACCTTGGTTTGCGAAGGAAGTACGGCTGCACCCTGGTTGGAGACAACCATTGAAACCGTTACTTTTCCTTTGGTTTCCACTTCGTTTGCAGAGAGTGTTAATCCGGAAACAACTGCATCGGGAAGCGTCTGGTCTGTGATCATTGCCCAGCCATATCCCTTGGTGAATCCCTCGGAAGTGGCTGTAAAGACTACGGTACGATCACCTTCTGTTTCTTCATTGGCTTTTACGGTAATGGGGGTGCTGACTGAAACAGCCCCTGCGGGGATTGTGAGGGTATGTGTATAGGTAACATCCTTCTCGTGGTCGCAGGACAAAATAACTGTCAGAGGAGCTTCTGTTGAAGTGTTTCGCGTCACCGTAATTGTACCACCCGGTTCTTTCCCCTCCAATAGTGTGGCGGGAGAAACAGAAAGTTGCAACGATGGGCCGTCGTCATCCACTACTGTCAGTTTCTTACTCGTTACTCCTGCACTGGCTCCCGATCCGGAACAACTGCTGCAAGAAGCGATGTAGATAGCCGCTGTAATAGTATACGTATGATCTCCGTCCACCAGAGCATTATCTATTACTCCGATGCTGAACTGAGCACTTGTCACATTCGGGTTCAGAGTAAGAGTTTGTGAGGAGTAGTACAGCTTACCGTTTGAATCGTCACTCAGCTTCACGGTGATGGAGCTTCCGGTATGAGAAGTTCGGGTCAGCGTTGCCACAAGGGCCTGTAGTCCACTAGCCTCGGAAATGGTGTCAAGGCTCAGAGACAACTGGATTTCCGGTACATCGTCATCCAGCAGTAAGGCATATTCTGTAACACTCTGGTAGTTTGGTGCGGATGCGGTAAATGTGACATCTTCATTCACGGCTGGGATCTCATCATTTACTACCTGAACGGGTATTTCGACAGAGGTTTGTCCGGCCGGTATAGTCACAGTGCCTGGCAAGGTAATACGTTTGGGAAGATTGGTGGAGAGTGATACCGTAAGCGGCCGATCCACCCACATGTCCCGTGCTATGGTGAGGAAGAACTGGTCACCCTCATTCAACTCCACTTTGGAGGTGGTCAGTGTTAACGAGGGTAATTCATCGTCCTCGATACGCAAAGTGGCTTCTACAGGTGTGTACCCATTTCCTTGTACGGAAAGCGTAGCCAGAGTATCCCGGTTTACAATCTGGTCATCTATGGCTGTAATATAGAATACCGTACCTGATTGTCCGGCCGGAATTACTACACTGGCCGGGATCTGTAACCGGTTTGGACTGCTGTTAGTCAGCGTAAATGTTTCCGCTACACTATAGTCGCCGCTACGACTAACCATAGCGCGTAACCGGGATATACTGTTCTCCTGAATACTCGGAGCATTTAATTCAAGGTATAACTTGCGTGATACTGGAAGAGAAATGCTTCCTTGCGCACTGTTGTTTTGCTGCGCAGAGATGCTCTCTCCCATGGAAGCAACCGGAGTCAGTTTTATATATGCATAAAAAGGACCTTCCTTGCCCAGAATCTTAGGCAAGACATACTCTACCTGGCGCGAAACAGTAGTGTTGGGAAGTAAAGTTTCACCATAAAAAGTAGAACCTACATATACACTTTCTCCATCTGCATTTACCAGAGAGAATTGTTCTGTCCAACCGCCGGAAGCAATTGAATCGCCTATGTTCCTGACTGAGTATGAAACCGATATACGTCCTGACGGATCATAAGCCGACCCTGATACAGATACGTTGTCTACTGCGATATCCGGTCTTGGTATGCTAATCACGCTGATAGTACCTTCGGCAGTGAGTGAGGAGGCAATATTATCTCCTGCTGAGTTGCTCAGAATGACATCCTTCAATTGGATTGTTGCCACACTGCCTTCCGGCAATGTGGGGCTGATCTCCGCAGGTACCCGTATTAGCAGACCCTCTTTTCCCTGCAAAGGTTTGTTGGAGGGAGAGTAAAGCACAAACAGATATGTACCATCACTTTGCCGGCGGGCTGTTAGCATGTGGTCGGTTTTACGTCCCGTTACTTCTACACCCGACGGGGTGATGGTAATGCCTTCCGGCACTACCATCTTAAACTGGAGCGAAACAATCTCGTTGGAATTAACCAGATGCACAGGGATTATAGTCTGTTCTCCCTGACCTGCCCTTACTCCGGACACCGATAACTCATTTTTGTTTTGTGCCGTCTGAGCACAAAGATACTGTAGTGGGAGAATGAGTCCCAGCAACATATATATACAAAATATTCGTTTCATAATTCGTTATTTTATAGCTATTCTTTCGGTTTGCTTCACGACGAGTGTATTGCTCACTGCCGTAATTTGTATCAGATATGTGCCCTGTGGAAGGGAAGAAGTCAGATCCTGCAGATCATAAACACCCTGTGGAACATTGGAGAAGTCCATTTCTCTCACACCCGTTCCATCCGCCGTATACACCTTCAACTGAAGCTGATTGCATGCTGTTGGCACATAAAGCTGGTAGTTACCCAACTCTTCTGTAATGCGGAATGGAGCATCTTCCAGTGTGGAGTTACCCAGATCGGTGACTACTATATTTCGTTTCACCGGCAGACGGGTTGCATCCTTCGAAGAGAGGTCTGCATGGGACACTTCCGCACCCGGTGCCTGCAATGCCGCTATTACCGTACGCCCAACAGGCAAAGTGTTTTCAGAAAGAGTGAAATACATTAAGCGTACCCCTTGTGATACATTGCGGCTCACACATTGGAATTGCAGTGGGTATAACAAGTCAACTACCTGATTGGCGAACACTCCCGACAATGTAATATCCATTGCAGCCACAGGATTTATGGCATAAAGCACAAGGGAGTCATTTTCTATAGTCAGGATATTAGACATGTCATTTTCATCCTCCTGTAAATACCTTCTTCCAAATGAGCTGGCTACGACATTTGGCAGTGGTTCTGCAAGAATCAAATCTACAGTGCGCACTACATCCTGTACCGTAATCAGGTTGTCAGGATAGGTATTTGCTGCGGCAAAGTTGAATAACCTCGTGTAGTCTTCAAATATGTAATTCAACGTGCGTTGCACGTCCAGGATGTCTACCAAAAGGTCTGCATTGGCATCGCCTTTCAGGAAGCATATTCTCACAGTGGCAGTATACCGGTCGTTGTCGGAATAGATGGTAGAATGATAGAGGGTTCCCGACGGATCCGTCCATTCTCCGTAGCTTTCTCCGGAATAATAATTGATATAACTTCCAGTGAAAGGAGCCACATAGAGGGATTGGTTGCAGGAATCACTCAATTGCATCCTCCAAGAACGCAGATCAAGCCTTTGGGAGGCATGATCATACCGCACTATAGACGGCATATTTACCACAGGAGAAGAAGTCAGTATAATAGAATCCAAGGTCAGTTGTTGGTTGCCCAGTGACAGATTCTTTATGTTAATCGGTAATACTTTTTCCAATTCATGGATCTTATTGGAAGATATATTCAGAGTTACTAATCGCTTCAAAGAGTCCAGAGCGGGGATTGTCCCTTCTATGGCATTTCCGGAGAGATCTAATACGACTAACCGCTTCAGCTCATTGACAGCAGTCGGAATTGTTCCGCTTACCGCGTTGGATGGCAGTTCCAGTCGCACCACATGTCCATCTAGCAGAGTCACTCCCTTCCACGGTTGGGGAGCTTTCAGATTCCAGGATGTCTCCCAATTGCTGCCATTCATCTGGGCGTAAATAGTTTCCAGGGCTTTGTGCTCGGTAGCGAGTATTGAGTCGGCCGGAATTACAGCCGGCATCGGCAAATTCGTATCTGCTGAAACGTACCACAGCTCAAAATCGTCAATACTAAACCAAAGGCCGCTCCAGTCACCTAACCGGTTGGTAACACCAAAGGTCAATGTACCGTCCTTTACCATTACTGGTAGTTCCATCTGGTTCCATCCATTTCCCATTCCGCCTCCAGTGTTTCCATCTGCTGGGATTGGGGTCTTTAAGATGGCTCCGGAAGTAGAGGCATAAAAATAGGCGCCATATTCCTGTGAGGAGGAACGTCCTGCAGCACGCAGCAGGTATTTCCCGTTGGGGATGTCCTCTATAAGGGTATATGCGTCATAATTCAGTTTACCATTCGTAGCATTGTATGCATCTAAATAGGTGTTGCTCGGGTCATTGCTGTAATGTTCGCCATTCTTGTAGCAAAATCCAATACCGTTCTCTATCTGTACTGTCCATCCGTAGGGCACTGACTCACCTGCACGCACGTTTACCTGAGGATTCTCAATCAAGAAGCTGAAATTCAGTGGATTTGTGCCGGGGATACCGGATTTCTTCAACTCATTAAGCGTTTTTATGGCTTCCTGTTCTACAGATGCAAAGATTGTATTGGTCGATGTAGGCAGCTTCAGAATTACGAAAGCCATCTGGAACTTTTGTTCAGCCTGAGCCAGGGCGGCAGATGGATAGATGCTGACTTGTAGCTTCAAGGAGTCATATTCCTCATAGTAGGGCTGGAGAAGCTGCCAGTAAATAGCCGAGATTCGTGCATCAGTCATTGCCTTGGACAATACATCCCGTTCTTTCAGGATAGAATCAGACTTTAGCACCACGGCTGAAGCGGATTGAATAGCTGCTTGTAAGTTCAACTGGACACCTCCGGGAAGATACTGTATACCGGAAGTTAGCAAGCTGGAAGCTGTAGCTACCGAATCCATCAGCATTGCTTTCGCACGAAGAAGGGTTTCTTGCGACAAGTCTTCAGCTTCCGTCCAGTAGAGTTTGAAATCATCGACAGAGAACCAACTGCCATTCCAACTTGCACCTCCTGTAACAGATGGCACGTTTGTAAAGCCGATTGTAAGTTCGTTATGGGTTACCAGAATCTGGTCTACTGTTACCCAGTTCCATCCCCAGCCATTGCCATTGTTGGCGGCTTTAACAGAAGAATCCTCTTCTGCGCTGTTGAAGATGCCTCCGAGAGTAGTACCATCTGCCGGGATTTTCGTAGAACGAAGCGTGTCGCCGCAAGCATAGAGGTACGCACCATTTCCACTGGAACGGGCCGCTGCCACTAGCTTGTAGGTGCCGTTAGGGATGCCTTTTATGACTTGATTGGCTGTGAATTTCAAGGCTCCAGGCGTTGCATTATAGGAGTCGAAGTAGCGGTTATTGGTATCTCCACTCCAGTGCTGACTCGTTAAGGTGCTTTGGGCTCCTGTATTCTCAATGGACCATCCCTCGGGAATAGCGGTTGTCGAAACGGCTTCTGCGGTAGGATTGACAATGACAAAAGTCACATCTGCGTTTTCATTGGGTATGATGCCGTAGAAACGGATCTTTCCAAGAGTGGCTGTTATCTTTATTTCCGCAGATTCAGCTGTCCAGTAGTTCCCTCTCACAAGCTGATATTGTTCATCCATGACGGTGGATAACACTTGCTGCAATGAGTCTGGGAATGCGGACAACTGATTGTCGGCAAGTTGATACGTCTTAGCAAAAGAGGCCATTGGCTCCAATTGATATGCCAGTTTGTGAATCGTAATACATTCTATTGTATCCGAATTGAGTATCGTATTAATAGACTCAGCAATTTCGCTCATCAATACCGTAACTTGGCTGCTGTACTCTTTCGTATTTGCAGCAATGGAGGCGACTTGTGCCAGAGGTCCGGATCTGAAGAGTCTTAATTCCTCTGCATGTTCGTATGCAGTATTTACTTCATTTTCTAAGGCTAGGAATCCGGATCTTACAGCAATACTATCTGAGGTGTTGATTCCTTTTGCAACCACAATGGTATTTTCCAGCTCCACACGGGAGGTATGTAGCATAGAGGTATTGAGTACCATGTTCTCAGCTTCCTTAATTTTTTCCTCAAGATACACTACATAAGGGTTTGTATGAAGTGGAGCTATATAGGTGAGCCGGAAGTTATCCCAGATCGTCCAACTATCCTGAATAATAGGAGCCAGAGTTTTTACTCCAATGGTGAGTGTATCATCACTGTGCACTACAATATTATCTACTGTGATGTCTTTATAATGTCCCAGGTCAAATGCTGCGCGGGCAGAATTCATGCCATTTACATAGTATGAGCCGTCTGTAGCTGTCCACAGACTTCCAGACACAGAAGGGCTGGGGACGCTATATAAAGAATGAAAAGGAGTCTGCTTCTCCAGATCAGTAGTCCGTGCATACAATACCGCGTTAATAGCCTCCGTACCATTTAGATGTGTAGGCTGAGCCACTGCATTGGCCGCATACCGGTGGAAGCCATCCGCCGTCAAGCGGTATATTCCCGCGGGAAGTTTGGTAATAGTCTGACTGATATTGAAAGTGGAGTTCCAGGCTTCCATTTCATCGTAACTAACAGCCGGCTGATTGGCTGCAAATGTGCCTGAAATATCCCAGCCGTCTTTGGAGTTAGAACTAAAATTAGGATTTATGATGTATTCAGTCATGTCAACGGGTTCGTCTCCCGGCACTATTGAGGAAGTATCCAGATAGTACAGTTTTATGTAATCGAAGAACACACGTCCGGTGCTACCTGATCCCACACCGTTACATCCCAATCCTACCCGTATCTCACCAACTGTTTCGGTGGCAAGGGTAAACGTGAGAGAGTCTGTTTCCCATGTGTCTAAAGCAAAATAAGTCTTATTGGAAGTGACAGTGCTGCCTGAAACCGGATACCAACCTACCAGACTTCTATTGTTCGTAGCATTTGGGCCTGAATTATAGGTGGCATAAGCAACTCTATACTTACCGGCAGGAAGCGTTACTGTTTGTGCATAATAGTTGCTGGCACTCCAAGCTGAAGAAATACCGAGCACGCCTCCTGTAGAATTACCGTTTTGGTCGATAGCAGGGGCAAGACATCCTACATTGTCGGTAAGGACATTTAAATTCATCTGACTACCGAAAGAGAATATGGCAGCGGCTGAATTATCCCCATAGACCTTTACAGGCCACCCTTCTACATCCCTAATGTTGGTTCCGCCATTGGCAGAACCTAAATTGCCTGTAGAACTTGCATTATAGGTAATGCCAGAATCAAACCCCGGATTAACGATATAGAGATTCGTCACATCCGTTTGTGCCCACATGGGATGCATTGTTCCCAGGATAATGGCAATAAAGGAGAGTAATAATTTCATTTTCATATCATCTTCCAATATTATAAGTTAGTTGTTCTTTGTCTGTTATGATTTTATTTGCTTTTTCCCGTCCGACTCATGTAGTGAGTCGGACGGGAATGGGCTATGGGTTCACCACTACTCTGATACTTGTTTGTTTCTGAGACTAGAATCTAATTGAGATATATGCTCTCAGACCGCTATAGGTTCTTTTGAAGTCGGTAGATGTTTTTTCATCGCTGTATCCGTAGCTGTAGTCATCGTCATCGCTGTCGGAGAAGTCTTTGTATTTACAGCTTCCCCAGCGGGACTCAACACCCAGTCCGATGGCACCATAGGATATGGCGGCGCCGCACACAAAAAATGAGGCGTAGTTACCATAGAAGTTGTCGTCCAAGTATAGACCGGAGAAACTGGGGGCATACCGGAAGTATGTATGTACATTCAACTTCCCGATAGGGGTGATGGTAATTGAGGGACCTACCTGCATGCCTGCTTCTATCTGATGGCAATCTTCTTTAGAACTTCTTTCATCGTCGTCGTAGTAGCCGTAGTCATCGTCGTACTCGTACTCCGATTTGATGCTGTAGTTGGTATAGTTCAGATCCAGCCAGGTGGCGTCAATACCAAAACGCAGTATTCCCAGAATGGGTTTCTTGTGAAGGTAATACGTTTTGCCCACGCTAAATGCAGCTCCATAGTTGCTGCTCAATTTGGGGGTTGACTCATCGTCATCGAACTCCATTTTGGAGTCAATGAAGCTGAAGTTTATGTATTTGCTGCGCAGCTTCTCTTCTTTTTGTTGCGCATGGGCAATTGTGGCAAAGGACAGGAAGGAAATAAAAATAAGGAGTACGTTTATCTTTTTCATTTTCTTAATTATATTATGTGAGTTAATTGATAGCTAAAAATAGCCCGTTGGCTGAATTGTCTCGCAGCACAATGAGTTTTTACTCAGCCAACGGGCCTGGGGATTACTTAATAGTCCTTTTGTTCGCGGTAAATAAATGTTTGTTTTTCTTTATTGGGGAGGCACCGTCTGCCGAGGGGGTGCTGATTGCTTTTTTCGGGGTAGTTACCTTCTTGGCGGTTGTTTTCTGGTAATACTCCTCAGTGTATCCTTGGCTGGTGTAATAATCGTGCCATTCAAGAACCAGTTCCTTGTCTGTAAGTGACAGTATCTTGAAATCACCAAAATCAAAAGCGGAATACCAATGTCTGATTGTATTCTTACCTGTAGTGGTCCATATGGAGAAATCGTGCCAATAATCATAGTCGGAACCCCATTCTTCGCATATGCCGTTTGAATAGTATCTGATATATTGTCCTTCTTCGGTATCATAGTCTTCCTCTTTTGTGATCTGTCCGTTCTCTTTTGTCCAACCTTCTATGTGGCTGATTTCCCATGTTCCAATTAACTTGGGATAAGATGGAACGGTGCCAATCTTTTTATAGGAATCTATAGTTGTGTATGCATATATCATATTGCGGGCGCTGTCAGTGTATTGCACTGCCTCTTCTTCGTCTATATCTACATAGGTATACTTCATCGTAAGACTGTCACCGCCATAGAATGTGATTACCTGGGAAATGACATCGCCATCATCTTCAGTGAGGGTGGCGGTAACAACTCCGTTCTTGCTCGAATACGTACCGGCTATATGCGCGTCCTCTCCGCCATACGATTCCCAATAGTCGAATGTACCGTCCGAAAAGAAGGTGTAATATACTCCGTCCATTTCCCAATAGCTGGTACTTTCCACTCCGTCTATTTTACTGATTTCTTTTGAGTGCGTTATTGCCCAGATGCCTTCCAGCTTATTGATTACTGCTTGTGGCGTTTTACCACTACCTCCGCTAGTGTCGTCATCGTCGTCATTACAGGAAGTCAGAGAGAACGAAGTGAGGCATACTGCCACAAGGGCCATCCATTTTAATATGGAGATCTTCTTTAATTGTTTCATGATAAATAGTGTAAAAAGGTTATGATTGAATTAAGTATATATAATTGTTGGATCTATTTCTTCTGCCCATCCTGCCGATGAGATACATGATACCAGAGATAGTACATACCATCTCAATCCTTTGAGTAGATTCTGTTTCATATCTATCTGATTAAATTATCTGCCATTATTGGCTTTCCCTTTTATTAGTAGTGAAATGGAAATATTTACTATCCTAACGTAAAATACATTGGCGGCCGATTGGATATTGTTGAACTCAACAGATATGAAAACGGCTTTACAATGATCTTTTCCTTGGAATCCACTTAACTAGTGTTTGGGAATGGGCAAAGGTAAAGGTTTGTGATAGTGAGGAGGATGTTCTTGTGTGGGATTGCTCAACACTTTGTGTGGGAATAATGGACGTTGGGCTGCGTGTACCTATCCGGTAAGCTCTATTTGCAATGTAGCTCTCTTTAAAAATCTCCTTCCACGTTCCACTGAAGGTGACTGGTTGCAATGACCGGGAAAATCCGCTGAGCTCATGCCTTGATAAACTCGTGCGTACGAGTTTAACAATTCGTGCGCACCAATCTTCCAACTGGTGCGCACGAAATAATTGCCTGATGCGCATGAAATCTGGTGCGCTGTAGTTGTCCAAAGCCAGGCCTGAGTTTTGAAATTTCAGGCCTGAGTTTCCTCGAACTTAGCGCTGTGTTTTGAGGTCCTCCACGAAGGTTCCACTATCCCCTCTAAAATCTCTTGTGGAGGCACTCGAAAAACAACGTTCCACCGTGAAAGCCTTTGTTGTAGCGTGTTTCAGAAGGTGGTGGAACGTGGAGGGTTGATGTGTGTTTTGATATCCTTACACCAAAAGCCAGGGAACTATTGCCTTCTAAATGTGATTTTGTTCTGGTAGGTCGTTCCTTTTGTGTCCAAGAGAATGAGCGTGGAGGAAGTTAATTTTACTATTTTGCATGTAGGGGTTTGGCTGCCTTTTGTCATTGTCAGCGTAGCGTCGGTATAGCTCCATGTTCCTGATGCTCCTTCGTCATCGTAATACGTGCCATTCTGTCTGAAGGCTATGGTATACCCATCTCCCTCTTCGTCCCAGGTTTCTTTTGATCCGTTTCGGATTTCATACCCTGTTGAATGAATCGACACCCAGGTGCCCACAATTAATGAATTGTTCTCGGTCATTTCGTCATCGTCATTTGTGCATCCTGCGAAACTGAAAGCGACAAGTAGTAGCGCCATCATTAAAAAGCATTTCTTCCTCATTGTGATTTGATCTGTTAGTCAGGCTCTATGGCCGTTTTTGTGAATACTTTATTCTTATCTCTAAACTCTGACAAAGGTATCCTGCCTGTTGATATTTTTGGTTTTGTATAGGTGGATGTATTCAACTTATTTGTGGAAAATGTAAACTGTTGTTATTCTTTCAATAGATGAATGAAATTTTCAGGAAGTATCAAGCCTGGAAGTGTGTTTTTATCTATTTCGATTACGATGAATACAGATGTGGAATTGGAGGGCTTTATTACGTTATGTTTGAGATAGACCTCCTCGATGAAGTTGTAGTTTAGGATTTGTGATATTCTGATTAGTAGCTCCACGTCAATGCTTTTGCGCTTGAAGATATCGTAGATGGTAGTACGGTCGTAGTGGATCTGGGCGGCAAATTCCCAGATGGTGAGAGAGCTCTCATTGAACTTTTGTTTAATGAGGGAGCCGATATGGATGTTCTTCAGGGTGGTCATGGCGGAATAATGTAAAGGTGAGGATGTAAAAAAGGCGGGAACCATTCGGTTTATTGCTAACAGAGGTTACCGCCAAGTGACCCATCCATCCAATAAACACAAACGGTTCACGCCCCAAAGCGTGAACTATTATCTGCTTATTCTCTATGGATGAAAAATTGGCGGTATTTCTGCTAGGGAGAATAAGAGCTAAAAGCTCAAATGTTTTCAATTACAACTTTAAATAGCTCCTTCTTTAAATCGTATTAATATGATAAAAGAAGCAGGAGTCTTCGGGGAGAGCCTCAAAGACTCCTGCTTAATAAGTAAGAGCTGATTGCTTCAGGAATTACTCAGCAGAGTAATCCATAGCCTGCATACGTTTGTAGCTGGCGTAGCGTTTCTTGGCCATTTCTTCGGCGGCACCAAAGAGTTCGGCGGCTTCGCCCGGGTATTGTTTCATTACGGAGAGGTAACGAACTTCACCTTTGAGGAAGTCTTGGAACTTGTCCCACTGGGGTTCTTTGGAGTCGAGGATGAAGGGGTTCTTACCTTCGGCTTCGAGACGCGGGTCGAAACGCCACAGGTGCCAGTAACCGCAAGCTACGGCAGAATCCTGCTCAGCCTGAGATTTACCCATACCTTGCTTCAAACCGTGGTTGATACAGGGTGAGTAGGCGATTACGAGAGAAGGACCGGGATAGGCTTCTGCTTCGCGGATGGCCTTAAGGCACTGAGCCTGGTCGGCACCCATAGCGATCTGAGCTACGTATACGTAACCGTAAGTAGTAGCGATGAGGCCGAGGTCTTTCTTGCGGATGCGCTTACCGGAAGCGGCAAACTTAGCGATGGCACCGAGGGGAGTAGCCTTGGAAGACTGGCCACCGGTGTTAGAGTATACTTCGGTATCGAGTACAAGGATGTTTACGTCTTCGCCGGAAGCAATTACGTGGTCTAGACCGCCGTAACCGATGTCATACGAAGCACCGTCACCACCAATGATCCACTGGCTTCTCTTCACGAGGTACTGAGTGAGGCCGCACAGTTCTTTGCAGATGTCGCACTTGTCGCCTACAGCTTCTACCATCGGGATGATCTGAGCTGCCAGTTCTTTGCTCTTCTGAGCATCGTTCTTGTTTTCGATCCAAGCAGCGAATACTTCTTTGTAGTCTGCAGGAGTTTCGGGCATTTCGATAGCCTTCTGCATCAACAGTACAATGCGTTCACGCATTTTCTTGTTGGCAAGTTCCATACCCATACCGAATTCGCAGAAGTCTTCGAAGAGTGAGTTAGCCCAAGCCGGACCCTGACCCTGGATGTTCTGAGTGTAGGGAGTAGAAGGCACAGAACCGGAGTAGATGGATGAACATCCGGTAGCGTTGGCTACCATCTCGCGGTCACCGAAGAGCTGAGTGATAAGCTTCACATACGGAGTCTCACCACAACCGGAGCAAGCACCTGAGAACTCGAAGAGGGGAGTAGCGAACTGAGAGTTCTTCACGTTGTTAGATACATCTACCAAGTGCTGTTTGCTGCTTACCTTCTCTGAGCAATATTCCCAGTTGGGTACTTCGTGGAGTTGGCTTTCGAGGGGCTTCATGGTCAGAGCCTTGCCACCCTTCTTGGGGTTGCCCGGACATACGTCGGCACAGTTGCCGCAAGCCAGACAGTCGAGCACGCTCACCTGGATGCGGAAGGTCATGTCAGCGAATGACTTACCTACGGCCTTCAGTGAAGTGAAGTTAGCACCCTTCTGTTCTGCCTCGTCGAGCACGAACGGACGGATACAAGCGTGAGGACATACGTATGCACACTTGTTACACTGGATACAGTTTTCAGGAATCCATTCAGGTACGAAAGCGGCTACACCACGTTTCTCGAATTTGGCAGTACCCTGTTCCCAGGTTCCGTCTTCGATGCCTTTGAAAGCAGACACGGGCAGCAAGTCGCCGTCCTGTGCGTTGATGGGGCGTACTACTTCGTTGATGAAAGCAGGGGCGTTGTTAGCTTCGGCCTCGTCGGCAGGCAGGTTAGACCATGCAGCATCTACAGCCAGTTGCTTGTATTCGCCACCGCGGTCTACGGCTGCATTGTTCTTGTCTACGATATCCTGACCCTTGTTGCCATATGACTTCACGATGAATTTCTTCATCTGCTCTACAGCCAGTTCTACAGGAATTACCTCAGTGATACGGAAGAATGCGCTCTGAAGGATGGTGTTGGTACGGTTACCAAGTCCGATCTCCATAGCGATCTGCGTAGCGTTGATATAGTATACAGTGATGTTGTTATCCGCGAAATACTTCTTCACCTTGTTGGGCAGGTGCTTAGCCAGCTCATCGCCTTCCCAGATGGTGTTGAGCAGGAACGTACCGTTCTTGCGCAGACCGCGGGTTACGTCGTACATGTGCAGGTAAGCCTGTACGTGGCAAGCTACGAAGTTAGGCGTGTTTACCAGATACGTGCTGCGGATAGGTGCATCACCAAAGCGCAGGTGCGAGCAGGTGAAACCTCCCGACTTCTTAGAGTCGTACGAGAAGTATGCCTGGCAACGCTTCTGAGTATTGTCACCGATGATTTTGATCGAGTTCTTGTTGGCACCTACCGTACCGTCCGCTCCCAGTCCGTAGAACTTGGCTTCGAACATACCTTCGCCACCCAGTGCGATTTCTTCTTTCTGGGGCAGTGAGGTGAAGCTGATATCGTCTACGATACCTACGGTAAACTGGTTCTTAGGCTCGGGCAATGCCAGGTTCTCAAATACGCTGAGGATCTGAGAAGGAGTGGTGTCGTTGCTACCCAGTCCGTAACGTCCGCCTACGATGAAAGGAGCGTTCTCTTTTCCGTAGAAGCATTCTTTTACGTCCATGTACAACGGTTCGCCATTGGCTCCCGGTTCCTTGGTACGATCCAATACGGCGATACGCTTGGCAGTCTTAGGCACAGCAGCCAGGAAGTGCTTTGCAGAGAAAGGACGGTACAGGTGTACAGACACCAAACCTACCTTTTCGCCATTGGCGTTCAGGTAATCGATGGCCTCGCGGGCAGCTTCGGTTACAGAACCCATTGCGATGATTACGCGGTCTGCATCGTCAGCTCCGTAGTAATCAAACAAACCGTATTTACGGCCGGTGATTACAGAAAGCTCGTTCATGTATTCCTCTACAATAGCAGGAACTGCTTCGTAGTAAGGGTTGCAGCTTTCGCGGTGTTGGAAGAACACGTCGGGGTTCTCAGCCATACCACGGGCTACGGGCTTGTTGGGGTTCAGGGCGCGGGCGCGGAAATCGGCAATCGCTTCCATGTCTACCAGCGGAGCGATGTCTTCGTTCTCCAACTTTTCGATCTTCTGGATCTCGTGTGAAGTACGGAAACCGTCAAAGAAGTTTACAAAAGGCACGCGGCTTTTCAGGGTAGCCAGATGGGCTACGGCCGACATGTCCATTACTTCCTGCACGGAACCTTCGCACAGCATGGCGAAGCCAGTCTGGCGGCAAGACATTACGTCCTGGTGGTCACCGAAGATACACAGTGCGTGCGAAGCCAGTGTACGGGCACTCACGTGGAATACACAGGGGAGGAGCTCACCTGCAATTTTATACATGTTGGGGATCATCAGCAACAATCCCTGTGATGCGGTATAGGTAGTAGTCAGTGCACCAGCCTGTAAGGAACCGTGCAGTGCAGCGGCAGCACCGCCCTCACTCTGCATTTCCTGTACCAAAACTGTTTCGCCGAAGAGGTTCTTGCGTCCGCGTGCAGCCCATTCATCCACATGTTCAGCCATGGTAGATGACGGTGTGATGGGGTAGATAGCTGCCACCTCGCTAAACATGTACGAGATGTGTGCAGCTGCTTCGTTACCGTCACACGTAATAAACTTTTTTTCTTTAGTCATAACTAAGTTAAATTAACGTTGTATTAAGTATATAAATAAATTATTCAATATAAAAAACCAAACAGCCAAAGGGGCACAAAGTGGGTGCCTCCTATGCTGCAGTTGCGTGCCACCTGGATGCAGTCGGAGGCCCGTCCGGGGTTCCGTACTTCGGAGGTGAGCTTAAACCGCAGCTCATTGTCTACCAAAAAGGTGCAGGTCTTATCGCCCCGGTTTACCCAGTGGTCTTTCATCATGGTGTTCATGAAGAAGGTTTCGTTTACTTCCTGCTCGTCGATGTGTGGCTGTTTGATACAGTGTATCAGGTTGCTGTTGTGCAGCAGTATCTCCGAGGGTTTCTTGGGGAAGTTCTGTCCTTGCGGATACAGCAGGTTGATGAGGCGTGCATCGTACAGGTACTTGATGTAGTTCATCACTGTGGCCCGTGAGGTGCCGATTTCCTCGGCCAGGCGGCTCACATTGGGGGAGTGTCCTTCTTCTACGGCCAGCAGGTACAGGAGCTTCTTGATGCGCGACAAGTATTTCAGGTCAATCTGCTTGATGAACAGGATGTCCATTTCGATCATCATGTTCATGGTCTTGAGCAGGTTCTCCGAGTAATTGCGTTTCTCAAGGTAGAAGGGGTAGAAGCCGTGGTGCAGGTAGTCCTGGAAGATTTCCAACGGGTCGGTATCCCGTACTACTTCGCGTGCCAGTTCCTCATGGTTTTCCAGAAGCTCGGGCAGTTTGATGGGGGCGTACTGTGCGCCGGTTTGCAGGTTCAGGAACTCACGAAAGCTGAATCCACGAAGGTTATAGCTTTTTACTATCCCGTGCAGATCAGGGTTTTCTTCGTCCAGAGATATGACGGAGCTGCCTGTAAATACTATTTTCAGATCGGGGAAACGCTCGTAACACACCTTCAGGTCGTGACTCCAGTCGGGGTATTTGAATACCTGATCCAGCAGGAGTACCTTGCCCCCTTTGGCGCGGAACTCTTCGGCCAGTTCTACGACAGTGTGAACGGTGAAGTAGAAGTTGTTCAGATTCACGTACAGACAGGCGCGGTCATGCCTGAAACGCTCACGGGCATACTGCAATAAGAAGGTGGTTTTTCCCACTCCCCGCGTGCCTTTTATGCCAATAAGACGGTCATCCCAGTTCACTTCATCCATCAGCTGGCGGCGAACAGGAGCCTTAGTGTGTTCCACTAAATAAGTATGCGTTCTGAAGAAGCTTTCCATCGCGTTCCTTATATATGAAAATATATAGGCTGCAAAGATAATGCTATTTCTTTGTTTTGCAATGTTGAGATTGCAAATATTTCATTCTTTGGCTAAAGAAATGTAATGATTCTCCGCATGTTTCTGCTCTAACTATTTTCCATGTATTGATTTTTACTTAAGTTTGTGCAGGCTTTAATAATAGAAACTATGAAACGTGTATTGTTTTTTATTCTTGTGGGGTTGGTTGCAGCCACATCTGTTAGGGGAGAAAGAGAAGAAATCACCAAGAAAAATTGGCTGTTTTCTAATACTTCTGATATTGAATTGCGTTCTTTCGTAAGAACGGATACGGCTACTTTGTTGTACGTAAAGGTGAATGTAGTTAAGAGGGAGTGGACGATGTGCTCGGATTTACACCTATTGGCCGATGGGAAGAAACTGGCTTATCGTGGCGGTACGTTTTTAGTAAAAGACGGGGAACGGCTGGCGGAGTATCCGCTTGTCCTTGATGAACCCAATCCTGTGGTATGTGATACGGTGAACGGAGCACTTGTGTATCCCCGTGATTCACTATTGCTGCGTTTTGATCCGATGCCTCCCGGTACGGTGGCATTTGATTTTATTGAGAGTGCTGACAAAGGGAAGTGGCCATGGGTGGTACTTGGAATAAAGTGTAACGGAGAACCCTATACAGGTCTGTTCACTCGTTCGGACACCGTGCCGTTTACTCCGGTTCTGTCAGCGTATACTCCCCGTACGGCGAAGGCTGTATTGCGTGGTACTATACATGGCTACCGGAAGGAGATGGGTAGTTTTGGCTATTTTGGGAATGACCTTTATTCTATTACAGGAAAGGAGTTTCCTTTTGAAATCTGGTGTGACTCATTAGGTCACTTTTCTTATGAGGCGGAACTCAGTTATCCGGTTTGTTTAATACCGTCTGTGTTGGGTAGGCAGTGGCCTGTAGTGTTGCTTGTGCCGGGTGAGGAACTGGTGATGGATGTGGATATGATTGCGATGAAAGACAATGGATGGTATACTCCTAATTTAATCGAACAACCGGGTCAGACGCCCGCAGCACTGTTTTCCGGGGCTTATGCGGCACTGAATGATGCGATCTGGAGTGAGGGATGGAATTCAGGTTTTTATGTAATGAGAAATCCGGAGCTTCATATCTCTTTTCAGCAGTATGCCAGTCAGTTATGGGAAGCCTATCAGGAACGGTTGCAGGAAATAAACGTTGATAAGCGGTTTGAGGGAGTGCAGAAAGAATATCTGCAGTTATTGGCGCAAAAAAAATATATACGGGAGCGTATTAAGTATCAGGAATCAATTGAGAAAGCTTTTGCCCGTAGTGAAAATAAAAGTGATACCTTGACTCTTGAGAAACGCAAGGCGGAATTTACACTGTTGGATCCGCATGCCCATGAACTCGATATTTTCGGTTCGCTGAAAGGTCTGTTTATTATATTGAATGCGGACTGGATAGACTATATGAAGGTTAATAGTCTAACGGATTCCCCATTCTATAAATGGGCGGCTGATTTTAAACACGCCCGTGACTGGGTAGCTCGTATCAATCGTTTGCAGCCTGTGACGGATGAAAGAGTGTGGGACAGTATAGCACCGCTTTACGTAGAACCGTTGAGACAACTGAATGATACGGTGGTGCACAGGATGAACATGCTTGCAAAAGGTAGTGTGGGGCGTGCGCATGAGGTACCTGATGTAGCCCCCGAGCAACTTATTTCCGCTATTGCCGGGCAGTTTAAAGGCAAGGTTGTGTTATTTGATTGTTGGGCTACCTGGTGCGGCCCATGCCTTCGGGGAATAGAACAAATGAAGGACATGAAAGAAGAGCTTGCCGGGCGTGATGTAGTCTTTGTATACCTGACCAATGAAACCTCCGAAGCTGCTGCCTGGACCAAGAGTGTACAGACGATTTCCGGAGAGCATTATCGTATCCCCAATGCGATATGGGAAAAATTGCCGGGTGTGCAGGCTATTCCTCAATACTTTGTATTCGACCGTAGCGGTAAGCAAATCTTTGAGCAAACCGGATGGAATGAACGATTGCTTCCTGTATTTAAAGAGCTTCTGCTAAATGCGTTGAGTGAATAACCTATACGTGTGTGTGCCGGATACTGCAAATATTTCATTATTTTTGCGCCTCCTTAATGTTCTTGTATGGATACGATCTATCTTTTTAACCCTGAAAATGACCTAGCTCTGGCCTGTGGCGAGGTGCATTACACCCCTCCCAAACATCCGCTTAAGATGGCTACCGACTTGGCTTCACTGCCCCGATGGTATGCCCCCGAGGGCGAGCGGGCGAAGTGGATCACCTTGGACCGCTTGCGGGAGGGTGCAGATTTCAGCACTTTTCGCCTCTCTCCGTGGGGGTGGAGCAGCTCAATTATTCACCGTGCAAGATTAGCGGGTTTTAAGGAAGAAACTTTACCTTCTCAGGAGCAGGCTGCTCTTTTCCGGGAGCTTTCGCACCGCCAGACTGCAGTGCAACTTCTGTGCGAAATGAGAAAGGAAGAGCCTTCCTTCTTTTGTGGCGATTCTGCTGTGTGTCGCTCAATGGAAGAGGTTGAAAAGTTTCATGGCATTCATCGCCGCACTCTGCTGAAAGCACCCTGGTCGTGCAATGGAAGGGGGTTAATGCAGATTACATATGATGACGTTACTCCACAAACAAGAGGGTGGATATTGGGCCTGATTAAGTCGCAAGGAAGCATTGTTACAGAGCGACTTCAGGATAAAGTGTGTGATTTTGCGATGGAATTTTATGCGGATGGAGCAGGAAAGGTAGCTTTCTCCGGATATTCACTTTTTCAAACGGATGGGGGAGGGCGTTACGCCGGAAATATACTGGCTACGGACCATGCTATGGAAACACATCTAACCCAATGGATATCCAGGGAACTGCTGCATGAAGTACGGGAAATGTTGATAGTAAAACTTTCTGCCCTATTAGCTCCTTCCGGTTACGAAGGCTATTTAGGAGTGGATATGCTAGTGGCTCGCGGGGATGCAGCTGCCCATTCAGAACAGGGATCTCGCCTGCTCCCCTGTGTGGAGATCAATCTCCGCATGAATATGGGCATGGTAGCCCATTGCTTGAGCGAACAATTTATACAAAGAAGAGATGATTGCAAGGGTTTGTACCGGGTAGATTATTTCCCCGATCCGGAGGTGTTGAAACGAGATCATGAAGAGAATAAATGTAAGTACCCTTTATTGTTGAATGGGGATTTCCCAACCTCCGGCTATTTTCCCTTAACGCCTATCCTGAAGGATACGCAATACCGGGCCGCTGTTTGGCTTTAGGCTGTGTGATCTTTCTTTTGGTTCTGTAGGCTATATCGGCACCACAACGCGGTGCCGATATAGCCTACAGAACCAAAAGTTGCACCAAAAGTGCTGAAAAACCGTATTTATTTTTTGGTAATGATATACTTATTTACACCACTCCCCATTTTTATATAATGTACTCATTTGAGCAGATAACATAAATAGTTAGCATGAATCAAATGAGTACATCTATTTATTATATCAATCCACAACTCTATTTTTTAATAAACAATGAAGTTATGGTGGAAGTTTCAAAACATATAAGAGGTTGGATTAATTGTTTAAGTGATATAAGAATGTGTCATATGAAACATTTTATACACCCTGTTAGAGAATTAATCAAAGATGAAACAATGTCATCAGATGAGAAAATTGAAAAAATCAAAGTTATCATAGAAAACCACTTATTAGAACATCATAAAATAAACCCAAAAGATTATGGAGTTAATGTACCTTAATCCCAATAAATAAGAAGTGCACCAACACCATCATAAGCATTCTCTGTTTTGAATTCTTTATTTTCAATAAACCCAAGTTCTGAAATCAATTTTTGATATGTGTTTCCTAATAAGCACATATCAATTTCTATACGAAGCAAATCTGGTTCATCAAAATTTTCTATTTCACTTAACTTATCCCAACCTACTTGGGCAAATCTCCAATGAGATATTTTAGGTTCAACACTATTAATATGTTCAACTATTGTATTTAAGAGAATGTCTTTATCTTCCTCAATATCTACTATATCTATTACAACTCTATTCATGCTATCTTTATTTAGTGTTCAACATCCTGCAAATATAGCAAAAGAAAACATTATTCCACATCAACAAGATCCCTTATTTTCACATCCAATGCCTGACTAATCTTTATCAATGTCCCTAATGTAGGATTGGTTCTTCCTTTTTCAATTCTGATTAAATTGTTATATTCTATATCAATTTTGTCAGAAAACTCTTGCAAAGACAAATTTTTATCTTCCCTTAATTCTCTGATTTTCAGACCTACCATTGTAATAATTTCATCTCTTTTCATGTTTTTCTATCATTAATGATTGAATTGCAAAGGAAATTATTTATCTTTGCGCCATCGCAATCATAAATGATTGTTTGAAAGAGTCTTTTTATGAAAATGACTATGGGAGATGCTGAACACCCAATTAACAACATAGTAGGCAGTTTATTTCTTTAACAAAACAATTATGAAGAGAGTTATTCTTTCTATTGGTCTTATGACCATGTGTGTAGTTACAATGTTTGCTCAGAAGGGTGAAACAGCAGTGGGTCTTAATCTTGGTTATGGTACAGAAGTTAAAAATGTGGGTATTGGTGCTAAGTTCCAGTACAATGTTACTGATGCCATCCGTCTGGAACCTTCATTCAATTACTTCCTAAAAAAAGATGGTTTGAGTATGTGGGATCTCAATGCTAATGTACATTATCTATTTCCAATAAGTAGCAAATTCAAGGTTTATCCCTTGGCTGGGCTTACTTATACAAGTTGGAAGTCTGATGGCTTTGAAATTGATCTGGGTGAGTGGGCTGAATACATAGAAGATTTTGAAATTGATTCAGAATCAACCACTACTGGAAAGTTTGGTGTGAATTTGGGTGTTGGCTGTGACTATTCATTGACAGAGAAACTAAACTTGAATTTTGAGTTGAAGTATCAGATCATTAGTGATTTCAGCCAGCTTGTATTTGGCATGGGTGTTGCTTATAAATTCTAACTATGAGAAAGTATAGTAATATAATATACAATGTAGCTATGATGATTTTCATGGCTACATTCTCCACTGGATTTACTTCTTGTAGTAGTGATGAAGAGGAAAACTTCAATGGAGGTGGTGGAAATTTTGGGAATTCAATCACATTAACCATGGAAATTGAAGACAGGAAAGAATTTGGTTTAGATATATCTGGAACTGATATTAACATTGATTGGGGTGATGGCAACAGTAAATACTATACATCTTCTCATGGTAGTTATTTTACCAAGATTGAACATACCTATTCAGAAGAAGGTAAATACACCATTACTATCACTGGCAACTCACTAACAAAATTTGGCAGTGATGCTTGTTTAAGTCTTGATGTATCCAAGGCCAAGGGTGTGACTTATTTGGAATTTGGAGGTGCTATTGAAAGTATTGACCTGTCAAAAAACACAGAGCTGTTAGAATTAGATTGTTCATCTTCTAATCTTAGTAATCTTGATCTTTCAAAGAATAATAAGTTAACTTGTTTATCTTGTGATTGGAGTAATTTATCTTCATTAGATCTATCTAAAAATACTTCATTGCAATCTTTGAGTTGTTCAAATAACAAGTTAGAAGAATTGATTCTTAATAGCAATGATATAAAGGACATAGGATGTGTCAATAACAAACTATCAGTAACTGCACTTAATAATCTGTTTAATTCATTGCCCACTGAACCTGATAAGGATAATAATGTAACAAGAGCTATTGTTTTTGACAGGAATCCAGGTACCAATGACTGTGATAGGACTATTCTTACTAATAAGGGTTGGATAATATATTGATAAACAGCCCACTATTAACCAAATAATTTATCTATATAACTAAGGTTAGTTTTTAAACAGCATTGTCGTTTTGTCTTGTGTTAATTTGCTGTTTGCCACCACAGGGGTTTTATTCCTTGTGGTGGTTTTTTATTTAGGTGCATTATATCTGGTTTACAATAAATAAAATAGACACTACTATTTATTAAAGCAAGGAATTTTCAAACTCTTCTTCTGGGGAATGGGAGATATGCTATTAATCATCAAAAAGAACCAATTTATGGTATGGAGGATATCAGAATTTATATAGCCCAAAAAAGCTGAATAACAAATATGGCCAAAGTGAATAGAAAAACAAATGATGTAATAATTCCTCGTTTATAAAAGTTGTTGAAAATAATTTCAACTTCTGTCTCTATTAACAATACCAAACCTGCAGCCTCTTTAAATTTCTCTATGGACCGCTCCAGCTCTAAAGATGTCAACTCATTATTCTTTAAATTACGAGCCTCCATCCAAACATCTTGTGAATTTTTCAATACTTCTCTGATACGTGAATGCAAAGGAGCATGTTTTTTACGTAAACCCAATAAACTTTCAAATTTTATAAAGGATTGTTTATATTTGCCATATGAATTAAAAACGGATGATGATAAATATTCATAATGTTCTTGGTATGTCTCAACAATCCCTCTTCTAATATGTTCTTGTATCTCTATGAGATTTTTGTCTACATTTAATACATCCAATGAATTGGCTGCAATGTCACGGAGGTGAGAAAGTACATCTCTGGATTCAATAAATACAGGATGTGGACTTATCCGATTTTGACTCTCAACAAAATTCTCTGCTTCAAATAGCCTTGGAACACCATTTAATAATATGGCAAATATGCGATCACATATTTCTGCTTTAAATGCGTTTGTCATGTTATAGTAATGGGATTAGTCTATTAACTTCATAAGTTGTTCTGTATCCTGTTGCATTTGCTTTCTTTCTTCTGTAGAGAAGTGGAGTAAATAGTCAACAGGATATCCCATACGTTTCTTTTTCTGCACTATTTTTGCAGGCCTTTCTATAGGTAGAACACCTATTAGAATTAGGATATCTTTAAAAAAAGAATTTCTTTCCATGCTTAGTTATTGTTAGTATTTTTATTCCTTGCATTGTGTATATAATGATAGAAGAAAGCCTCAGCTGTTAGACCTCCTAATAATGCCTGTCTACATGAGACTACATCTAACAAAATAATAGTATATGCAAAACTAATAATGAAGCATGAAAAAACAACATCAAAAAACAAGAGTCTTTTATCCATGCTAACAACTCTACTCCAATTATCTATTCTTTTATCAAGAGGTAAATGATTTGCATTTCCATCTTTAGAAGATGGGAATACAATTAATCCAAAATAGGCAATCAAACTACCCAAAATGGATGATGAGATTAGTTTTGCTAAAAGTATCATAAGGGGCGGCAAATTTACTAAATAAATTTATATTTATTGTTTAAGCGGCCAAAAAACTTGCTCAAAAGAGTAGTTTTTGTTAGTCAATTCATTTAAGTTCCTAAGAATTCTATTCAAAGTCTCTATTTTAGAATTCCCTTCATTGTTTTCAATGCGAGTTATTGTTCTGGTAGCAATATTCGCTTTTTTGGCCAACTCTGTAACAGTCAACCCTTCTTTTATCCGTATTTCTTTTAAATTACTCTTCATTGCTGTAAATTGCTTGACATTTATTGATATTGCAAATATAATCATAAAAAAACAAGAAATGCAAGTAAAACTCACATTTTTTCATATAAAAACTTCATATGTCAGAAAATATGCATAATAGCCATGGAAAAATAAGATAAAATAGAGCATTCTTTTTTTTTGAATGGTTATAACCATGCGATTGAATTTTGCAATTAATTTGGAGATAAATGTAATTACTCAACTTTTCTTCTTTTTCTTTTCCCAGTACTTTTTCAGTGATTCACTGATCTTTTCTTTGTGAGCTTCTGATAAGTGCCTACCATAGAAAGGATTTTTCATGCCACTTAAAGCAACACTTATCTTGTGTTTTGTAGATGGTAATAGTTTTCTGCCTCTTCTCATAAAAATACATTTTTATATAAATAGTGTTTATTAGAATGCTTCTATTTTCAATATTTGAAAGATTTTTCAGTGCAAATGATTGTTTTATGGTTATTTTATAGTTAATTATATTTAATACAATATTCCACATGTTGTTTTAGTGTAATATTAGAATTATCTTTGCCTATGTAATTAACAACAATAATGAGACGATGATAGGTTTAGATTTCAATTCACTGTTTGAGCTAGTAAGAGTGTTCAAGGATGAACAAACTTGTATAGGCTATCTGGAAGAACTGATCTGGAATGGAAAGCCTGTTTCACCTTTTCATCCTGATGGTAAGGTGTACAAATGTGCTAATGGTAAATACAAATGCAAAGAAAGTGGCAAGTACTTCAATGTAAGAACAAACACTATGTTTGATAGTACGAAGATCAGCCTACAGAAATGGTTCATGGCTATATGGTTAATTACTTCACACAAGAAAGGTATTTCTTCTCATCAGTTGGCAAAAGATATTGAAGTGACACAGAAAACTGCATGGTTCATGCTGCAAAGAATCAGAAGTTGTTTTGGTGTCATTGAAAACAATCATGAGCTGGACAATGAAGTAGAAGCAGATGAAACCTTTGTAGGTGGCAAGAACAAGAATCGCCATGCAGATAAGAAAGTAGAAAATGCACAGGGAAGAAGCTGCAAAGATAAGACCCCAGTGTTTGGCATGGTTGAAAGAGAAGGTAAAGTTGTTGCTAAGAAAGTAAAGTCTACTGCATCTGAACATTTAACTCCTGAGATTATTAAGACCATTAAAGACAGTGCTACCTTGTTCACTGATGAGTGGGTAGGTTATCATTCTGTTAGCAAATTATATGATCACATGTCGGTTAATCATGGTGCAAATGAATATGTGAATGGAAACGCATACACCAATACAATTGAAGGTTTCTGGTCTTTAATGAAAAGAGGAATCTTGGGAATTTATCACTTTGTTTCTAAAAAACATCTTCAATATTATGTAGATGAGTTTGTATTTAGGTATAATACTCGTAAATTTGCAACAGAAACAGTAAGGTTCAATCATTTGCTTAGACATGTAGCAAATAAGTACCTGCCTTATAATGAACTGATTGCAGATGTATAACACTTAAAATAAAAAATTATGGAAGAGTTTAAAATTGGTGATGTTGTAATGTTAAAATCTGGTGAACCAAAAATGACTATAGGTGCATATAGTTCAGATACTTATACTTTTAAAGGGGAAAACCTAAAACTTGATTCAGCACTTTGTAATTGGTTTGATGGGAACGAACCAAAAGGTAAAATTTACCTGTTTGATCAGCTTAAAAAGGTAAAGACAAGAAAGAGTAAGAAGGAAGAAAGTTAAATACCATTTCTTCCAACTGTAGTTGTTCTATATACCAGAACTCCTAATATATAGACCTCAAAAGTGTCTACCAAAACACCATATGAAACCCTTTTATCAATCAATGAAAAAGATGGTTTTTGTGGTTTGCTTTGTGTTGCCTGATTATCTTTCTTCATAACATGTTCTTTATATATAAATATGTCTGACAACAATATAGTAGAAACCATTTTCATAACCATGGGAACTGATAGAATCAGAATCCCATATTATATGGTGGAAAGTGGTAAATGTTATGTGGGTTATAGAGTCAATCAGTTCTTTAAACCAGCTATTGATATTCCACATGTTATACTTACTGCAAATAACAATGCAGAAGTAAAAGCCTATACCATTGCTAAAATGATTGATAGTGTCAATCATACCACATTGAAACAAATAGCAAGGGATGGGTTAATGAGCGTGGTAAGGGCTGAAATTGAAAAAGTCAGAGAAGGAAACCCAACCCCAAAAGAAGAAAGAAAACTATCTGAGTTTGACAGGAACATCCTAAAAGCTGCAGCATACAACCCAAAGGAGAAAGAAAAGAAAAAATAACTTATATGATTCAAAACAGAACCCCTTAGAAATAATAATGTTTCTAAGGGGTTCTGTTTTATGAGTAGTGAAACAAAAAAATACTGTATATTTGTGACTGTATATAATACTACATATGTTTTTCTTGCATTATCTGAAAAATATGCGTGTATTATGTACATGCAAAGAGAGGCCAGTATCTGTGCGTTCCTATTTGCGTTTTCGGAAGAAACGCTATGAGAAAGTGAGATCACATTGTCGTAAGTTGCCTGGTAGGTGACCTCTTTGCGGCCATAGCAGAGGGCTTAGTACTCTGCTACTTTTCATTAAACTACTTATATAATATATCTAATTTCATATTGGTGTAAATAAGTATATTATTACCTATTTTTTTTTAACCCCTGTTACCTTTCACTTTCCTTGTAACTATCTGTTATATAGTTTGTTAAATGTGAACCATGCCCTTCGCAGATACTTTTTATATCTCTTATTATCAAGGGTTTAGGGGTGGACCATCCCCCTTCACTCCTATTCACCCTCTCCCCTGGGAAGAATCCGTTTGTCGGGGTGTTACGCATCCCGACTTCTCCAAACGGGGATGTTTTGCATCTCCATCTTTTTGCAAAATAAGTCAGTGATGTACTGCACCCCAAAAGTTGGACATAAAAATTCTTTTTATGAGCCATCAAAAGAGTTATTGTTATTCGTTTTCCCTTAAGTGTAAAGTGGTTCGTCTTTACTCTCGTGGTTTTAGCTGTGTTGCTATTTCTTCTCTTAC
>JAVBMN010000031.1:0-8319 GCA_031552405.1 Bacteroidaceae bacterium
CGGAATGCTTCCGCCCGCAATAAATTAGGATATATACTTTGTTGCGGATTACCGGGCGAATTCAATTCGCCCCTACTGGAAAAAGACAACAAGAGTGCTCGTTTATTCCAACGCTTCCACAAGGGAAGGATGAACGAAGGCGGTGGCAACAGCCATTAATCCCTGGATGGTGACAACTACGCGGCGGTCTTTGGCGATGCGCATGTACTGGCCTTCGACGCCATTCCAGATACCACCGGTGATGCGGACTTTCTGGCCTTTGTGCAAGGGGACTTCTGCAGGGGTGAGGTACACAAGTTGCTCATCGTATGTTCCGGCTACGGCGATGAAGTGGGCCATTTGCTCCGCGGGGACCGTGATGGGCTGGCGGGTGAAGGGGTTCATGATGCAGTAGGCGGGGAAACGGTAGAACTCGGTTTTGCGGATGTCTTCGATCACGTTCCGAGTGGAGTGGATGAAGATCAGGTTGTGAATGACGGGGACGAGCTTGCGAACAGACTTGCCGTCTTTCTCTGTTTCCTTGTAGTGCATGGGGATGAAGTTTTCGATTTTCTTCTCGTCCAGATACTCTTTAAAGGGGAGTTCGCGGCTGTAGGTGATGCGGAGGGCATACCAGGCAGAGGTGGAGCGGTCGGTCACTGACAACATTTCATTGCAAAAAAAGCATTCCTTAGGGACACCGGAAATCGTACACTATTTCCGGTCAATTGGGCTTGTTAAGCGAGTTCTTAAAGTTATTTAACCTTTAGGCCTTCCTCTACCTAAGAGGTAGGCTTTTCCTTAAAGAACAAGATAAAATACTAAATATCAGCCATTTGCAAAGTTCGAGAAACACGACTCTGGATCATTTTTAAAATAACTTCAAAGTAAACCTTGCAATTGGCTGCATACATACACTTTGCTTTTACATTCTTATTTCTTTTTTTTCAACTCTTCAATTCATTACAAATCAACTCCTTAATTAAAAGAGTATTTTAAGGAAGGCTTATCGCGTGACCCAAAGACCATTATTATGTCGTAAATCATTTTCGCAATTAGAGAATAGTACAACAAACTATTTATCAAATTCAAATATCTTATTATCAAATACTTAATCAAAACTAATGATAAATAGCGGAAAAATAGATCCGAATAAATTGCAAGAATAAAGTATAATCCATATCTTTGCACCAATCTTAAGTCCTACCTCTTAGGTAGAGGAAGGCATTTCTGAGAGTCCTTTTTACAGGAGAAATTCCGGACTATTTTCCACCATTTATCAATCCTTTTATTATACAATTATCATTGCATTTCCAGATAGAATCTGGAGAGAATATTGAAATTAGCCTCGTCTACAATGGTAGTATCCAGCGAGGCGAGGTAGATTTGGGTGGTCACTTCTGAGCCATGCCCCATGCCGGCGCTGATCACGGAGAGCGGGACATTCCTGTTGCGGGCTATGGTGGCCCAGCTATGGCGCGCCACGTAGGAAGAGAGGTAGGAAGAGGGATAACCGAGCCCTTCGGAGAGACGCTTGAGGAGTTTGTTGTAGTAACACAGGCTGTTCCGGTATTCTTTGTAGGCCTGGTTCTGCTCCGTACGATGAATGATGGGGAATACGTACTCCGAATGCCTCGCCAGAGAAGCATAGCGTTCGATGATGACCTGCATGCAGGCTTCTACACGCACGAAGAGCAGCTTGCCGGTTTTCCGACGGGTGTAGTGGATGATCCCGTTTCGGATATCGCTTTTCTTAAGGTAGGCTATATCCACGTAGGCCATGCCACGCGTATAGAAGCTGAACAGGAAGATATCCCGCGCATATTGTAATGCAGGATAGCAGCTGAGATCAAGGCGCAGAATTTGCATGATTACATCTTCATCCATGGCTCGCTTGCGCGTTTTGTCTACACCGGTATATACATTATCAAAGAGTGCCGCAGGTGAGAAATAGTATTTTTCGGAGGCTTTGTTGCAGAGTGCGCGGAGCGTGCGCATATAAAAGGAGATGGTATTCCGCACGATTCCATTGGCTTTGAGCCACTGCTCATAGGCCTTTATCAGCTCTACAGTAATCTCCTGAAACGACAACTCCCGCCCTTTGAGGAAGCGGGAAAAGCTTTGCCGGGTGCATTGATAATTGCCGGCAGTGCCAAAACGGCGCTCAGCACGGATCTCCTTTATCTGCTCGTCAAAGAACGCGAAGAAGCTTTTCTGCTTTATCTTATCCCTGAACAGACGCGCCACATCAGCGACGGAATACTCACCGCATGTATGAGTCTCAACGTACTCAATTACATTGTGCAAAATTTTACGAGTGGCATCCATACGCTGCTGGATGAAGAGCAACTGGCGATCGCGCCCCATATTGGTCAGTATGATACGTTGCCGAAACTCGTCCCATTCTTCGGAATACAGCTTGTACTGGGTGGTTACTTGGGCAGATTTGCCACGATACACAAGGGAGAAATACAAAGACCCTTCCTTGCGCTGCAAAGAGGAGGCTCTCAATCTAATTTTTACGGTAGTCATTTTTGTTAGATTTTAGAATAAATGCCGCAAAAATAGGGAAGATAGTGCATAAAAAAACCGGAGGAAAGCAGATGCTCTCCTCCGGTTTTTTATAGATTCGCCAAACTATAGTTACTTCTGGCGGATAAAAATATTGATTGGTGTGCCGGTCATTGTCCATTTCTCACGCATTTTGTTTTCAAGGAAGCGCTTATAAGGTTCCTTTACATACTGCGGAAGGTTGGCAAAGAACACGAACGATGGCACCTGAGTATTGGGCAGTTGGGTGATATATTTAATCTTAATGTACTTCCCTTTATTGGCGGGAGGCGGATAGGCCTCGATCAGCGGCAGCAGCTCCTCATTGAGGCGCGCCGTAGCAATGCGAGTGGTACGATTGTTATACACTTCTTTGGCAGCTTCCAGTACTTTAAAGATGCGCTGCTTAGTGAGTGCGGAGGTAAAGATGATAGGGAAATCTACAAAAGGAGCAAAACGGCTATGGATGGCATTGATGTATTCCTTCATCACACGATCCCCCTTTTCTTCGATCAAATCCCATTTGTTGATCACTACCACCAAGCCCTTACGGTTGCGCTGTATGAGCTGGTAGATATTCAAATCCTGGGCTTCTACGCCACGCGTAGCGTCCATCATCAGAATACATACGTCCGAGTTTTCGATGGAGCGAATGGAACGAATCACAGAGTAATACTCCAAATCCTCGTTTACCTTACTCTTCTTACGAATACCAGCCGTATCCACCAGATAGAAATCAAAGCCGAACTTATCATAGCGGGTATAGATAGAGTCGCGGGTAGTACCGGCAATCTCTGTCACAATATTGCGTTCTTCGCCGATGAAAGCGTTTACGATAGACGACTTCCCTGCATTGGGACGGCCCACTACTGCAAAACGGGGAATATCCTCGTCAAGCAACTCACCGCCTTCTTTGGAGAACTTACTCACCAGCAAGTCGAGCAGGTCACCCGTACCGCTACCTGTGGCAGCTGATACGCTTTGCGGATCGCCCAAGCCCAGGGAGTAGAACACCGGGGCATCGTAACGAAGCTCATTAGAGTCGGTCTTATTCGACACCAGGATGATTGGCTTTTTAGAGCGGCGCAGGATGGAGGCTACCTGCTCGTCAAGGTCGGTCACCCCATTCATTACATCCACTACAAACAGGATCACGTCCGCTTCATCCACGGCAAGGAGTACCTGTTTACGGATTTCTTCTTCGAAGATATCGTCTGAGTTTACTACCCAGCCTCCGGTATCCACCACAGAGAACTCATGGCCCAGCCATTCCGATTTGCCATACTGGCGATCACGGGTGGTACCGGCCTGCTCATTCACGATGGCCTGGCGCGTTTTTGTCAAACGATTAAAAAGTGTGGATTTCCCTACATTGGGACGTCCTACTATCGCTACTAAATTGCTCATACTCTTTTTTCTCCTTTCTTCATTACAACCCTGCGGGCAAGCCGCCGGTTATTCTAAATTATATCCGTAATTACGCAACTGCCGGTCCGAGCTGCGCCAGTCCTTGTCCACCTTGACAAAGGTTTCCAAAAAGATCTTCTTTCCGAAGAACTTCTCCAGCGAGAGGCGGGCCTCGGTAGCCACCTTCTTCAGGGTGCGCCCCTGTTTACCAATGATGATCCCCTTCTGTGAATCGCGTTCCACATAGATCACCACATTGATGCGGATGCACTTCTCTTCTTCCTTAAACTGCTCTACCACCACTTCCACCGCATAAGGAATCTCCTTGTCGTAATACAGCAGAATCTTCTCACGCAGGATTTCCGACACGAAGAAACGGGCCGGTTTGTCTGTCCACTGATCCTTATCAAAGTAAGGGGGAGAGTCGGGAAGCAGTTCTTTAATGCGCTTCAAGATGGTATCCACATTAAAACGCGACAAGGCAGAGATGGGGATTATTTCCGCACGGGGGAGCTGTTCTTTCCAGAAATCTACAAGTTCTTCCAAGGCAGACTGGTCGGTCTTATCAATTTTATTGATCAGCAATAAAACCGGTACATCCATCGCCTGCACCTTCTTCAGGAACTCCTCGTTCTTATCGGGTTTTTCTGTTACATCCGTTACATATAACAACACATCAGCATCCGACAATGCCGAGGTAGAAAAGTGCAGCATGGATTCCTGCAACTTATAATTGGGCTTGAGTACCCCCGGAGTATCGGAAAAGACGATCTGCATTTCTTCCGTATTCACAATGCCCATGATACGGTGACGGGTGGTCTGCGCCTTAAAGGTAGCAATAGAGACCCTCTCCCCTACCAGCAGGTTCATCAAAGTAGATTTTCCTACATTCGGGTTTCCTACGATATTTACAAATCCCGCTTTATGCATATTCTTTATTTATTAGACAAAAAAACGCATCGGGTTCAACGAGATGCGTTTTTCTATATTATCTTGCTATATTCACAAGTTATTCAGCTACAGAATCACCGTCATACCCCCACTTCATATAGAGGGCGCCATAGGTAAACCCTGCTCCGAAAGCCGTAAAGATCAGGTTATCGCCTTTCTTCAACTGCTTTTCAAAATCCCAGAGACACAAAGGCAATGTACCGGCACTGGTATTTCCGTACTTCTGGATATTCACCATAACCTTTTCGATGGGAAGTTCCAGGCGGCGGCCCACAGCTTCGATAATACGCATATTGGCCTGATGAGGGATTACCCAGGCAATATTGTCCTTATCCAGATTGTTGCGTCCGGCAACCAGTGCGGTAAGCTCCGACATATTAGAGACTGCATACTTAAACACAGTCTTTCCTTCCTGATGCAGGTAATGCATGCGGTGATCCACTGTAAAGTAAGAGGCAGGACATACGGAACCACCTGCCTTCAAGTGAAGGAAGGGCAAGCCTTTTCCGTCGGTACGCAGGCAGCTGTCCAATACGCCATATTCCTCTGTAGTAGCTTCCATCATCACGGCACCGGCACCATCACCAAAGATGGGACAGGTAGCACGATCGGTATAATCCACCATGCCCGACATTTTATCGGCTCCTATTATAATAATCTTCTTATAACGTCCGGAACGGATAAAGCTGGCACCTGTTTCCAGTGCATACAAAAATCCGCAACAAGCAGCCTGCATATCAAAAGCAAAGGCGTTCTTCAGGCCCAGCTTATCACACAGGATGGAGGCTGTTGAGGGAAAAGGATAATCTCCTGTGGTGGTAGCCACAATTACCAAATCGATATCATCGGGATTCGCCCCTGTCTTCTTCATCAGTTGACGGGCCGCTTTACGAGCCATATAAGAAGTACCAAGGCCTTCTTCATTCAGGATTCTACGTTCTTTGATACCAATGCGGGTCATGATCCACTCATCGTTGGTATCTACCATGCCGGAGAGCTCCTCATTGGTAAGTACATACTCAGGAACATATCCGCCTACTCCGGTGATTACTGCATTAATCTTTTCCATCCACTTGTTTTTTTAAGTTTCATACAGAGCATAAGAGCCAGAGGGGAACACCCCTCTGGCTTTCTTTTGTTGGTCTGCACCAAATTCTTCAAACCGCAAATTAAACTGCAGCCTCTTTTACAATTGCCAACTTACCTCTGTAATAGCCGCAAGCGCCACACACAGTGTGATACACATGCCACTCACCACAGTTAGGACAAATAGCCAATGTAGGAGCTACTGCTTTGTCATGAGTTCTTCTCTTTGCAGTTCTCGTTTTTGATTGTCTTCTCTTAGGATGTGCCATCTTCTTTTTATTTTAATTATTTATCTATTATTTTCTTTAGTTCATTCCAACGGGGATCAGTTTCCTCATCAGAGGATCCCTCTGTGGGTTCCATTTCAGACACCACATGCTTATCCAGTTCCTGAAGCATTGCTTCGTTGCATTCGCCCTCTTCGTGGGCATGTTGCATGGGCAAACTCAGAGCTATGAATTCATACATGTACCAAGAAATATCCAAGATACCTTCATTCTCTGAAACTACGATCAAGTCATCACCTTCATCAGATGTTTCCGGGCCAAACTTCACCGTCAGAGTGTTTGTAGTATCTATAGGGAGCTGCATATCTTCCAAACAACGGTCACATGCTACGCTCACCTCTCCCTGGGTATGGAATTGCAAGAGAAAACCACCGGAGTTGCGCTTAATATCTAAGCTGCAAAGGAGGTTTCCGTGCTGGATATCCTGTGCCTGAAGAGTAGCAAAGAAAGCATCGCCAATCTGGTAATCCAGATTCTGTCGATCCGCGAGCATGCTTTTCAGGTCAATCTTATATTTATCCAGCTTCTCCATTTGGGGTGCAAAGATACTAATAAATCTCTTTCGTGTCTACAAAACCGGCAGAAATATTACACCATCTGCACGTTTTTATTTGAAATAACGCCATACAGTAACAGTTTCATTTCTTCAACTCAATCCTGAAAGTAGCCCCTTGGTTTATTTCGGAACGCTTCACGTAAATACGCCCCTGGTGGTATTCTTCCACAATACGCTTGGCGAGAGAGAGTCCAAGCCCCCAGCCACGCTTTTTGGTGGTATAACCTGGAGAGAATACAGTTTTAAACTTAGAGCGCAAAATACCTTTTCCCGTATCAGATATATCCAGATACCACTTCCTGCTTCCTTCTGTCAGCTGTATGGTAATCGTACCTCTCCCCTGCATGGCATCTACCGCATTCTTAAGAAGCACCTCAACCACCCATTCAAACAGGGAAGGGCTAAGCTGTACCATGACTTCAGCCTTCTGCTCCTTATACGAACGTATAAAGGCTACACGCTTGGAACTTCTGCGTTCAATATAATCCACCACATTATCCAGAACTGCGGATAAAGAAGAAAGGCTCAACTCGGCCCCGGAACCGATCTTAGAGAAACGATCCGCCACCAGCTGCAAGCGGGCCACATCCTTCCCCATTTCGGTAATAAGCTCATCATCCGGATAGTTGGCATGCAGGATATCCCGCCAGGCCATCAAAGAAGAAATAGGAGTACCCAACTGATGGGCCGTTTCCTTGGAAAGCCCTACCCATACTTTATTCTGCTCCGAACGTTTCAGGCTCAGTAACGCCATGATAGCCACAATCACATAAAGAAGCATCACAACCATCTGAATAAAAGGATACACATAAAGACGCTTGAGGATTTTAGAGTTGTCATAGAGGACATCTATATAATCCGACTTTTGAATATGATCCGGCTGAAAATAGATCCGGATACGACGGCCCGCATTTTCAAATGAGGCCGACATTTTCTCCAAATAGTCATCTTCGGCATTGGAGGGTACCGAGATATTGCGAAAATCCTGTATGATCCCATCCTTTCCGCGTACAATGGTAGGGATTGTGGTATTATTGTTCAACACCTGCAATACGAGGGCAAGGTCGGTATGCTCATCGGCGTGATTCAGAGAACGCATGGCTTCCGCCCATACTTCTATCTTCTTATATTCCTCTGAACGCAGGTCGGTAATTAAGAAATTGGATATA
Source organism: Bacteroidaceae bacterium (assembly GCA_031552405.1). Taxonomy (GTDB): domain Bacteria; phylum Bacteroidota; class Bacteroidia; order Bacteroidales; family Bacteroidaceae; genus UBA1794. Next base: position 7,986 of record JAVBMN010000031.1, read on the forward strand.
AATAATGAGGCCACAGCAATAATCAGCGCTACTATTACAAGTACGCCTTTCATACTCCCCATACGATCCCAGATATACATAGAGTAAACATACGATTATACATATAATAACGGATCTAAAGAAAGGTTATTGCATGAAGATATATACAAAAAGAGCCGTCCTTGTTTCGTTTATCGAAACAAGGACGGCTCAAAAATAAGAAGGCGGCGACCTACTCTCCCACAATATGCAGTACCATCGGCGCGACTGGGCTTAACTTCTCTGTTCGGAATGGGAAGAGGTGGAACCCCAGTGCTATAACCACCTGAAGATTATCATAACACGAAGACACACA
>JAVBMN010000051.1:0-24190 GCA_031552405.1 Bacteroidaceae bacterium
GTTCCGCATGGATAGCCCGAATGGGCTTTCATTTTGGTAACCCCCAGTTGGGCAAGCAAGGACGCAGTCCGCGGCGAAGCTACTGGGGGAGGATCACACCTACACACCGTACTACCCCGAAGCGGGTTGAATCTCTGTTCAACCCGCTTCGGGGTAGCTGAGGAGAGAGCCATTATTACCCCCAGTAGCTTCACTTCGTTTCGCACTACTGGGGGTTACCAAAATGAAAGCCCATTCGGGCTATCCATGCGGAACACTTACAAATCGGAACTTAGCCCCAATAGGATTAGACTTTTGAGACAGCCCCGTTTTAAAACGTCGGGATGCCTAACATCCTGACGAACGAATTGTATAGAATCTCAATTGTGAAGGATCACCCTTCACGGGGTTCACACTTACCCTTCACCCGTAAAGCCTTTGTGGGAAAGCCTTTCAGGAGGTGTGAATAGGGTGGATAACCCATACCAAAACCTCTTGAGGAGGACGGGCTTTCGCGCTATTTTAATAGATTTTACAAGCCTGCGTCCAATCCATTTCAGGCCTGAGATTCTAAAAGACAGGCCTGAGATTAGCAAACTGTAGCGCTGCAGTTAAAGAACTCGTGCCCACGAGTTTAACAACCGGTGCGCACCAACTGTTGAACTGATGCGCACCATTTTTGCTCTTTTACAAACGAAGGCTATTCACTGTAGGGGCGGGGAACTGTTGGCAGGCGAAGCTAATTATGGATAATTATATTCGTTTATAACCGAAAAAGAGTTGCTTTAGAGCAAAAGATTCGGCTATGGACGAAAAAACAGCCTCAAGCACATACTGGCTAAAATCTAACCTGTATTATTCGTATTCTGTACGGAAATGTACGGCAGTGTCCGATATCGGACACTGCCGTGCAATTGTATCTTGCTGATAAATAATATCTTGCCGTTTTGGCATGCAGATTGCATATTGGTTGCTGTATAAATACAATGTACGTAATGGACAGAGAAATATCTCCCAAAGAGCGCCGTAAGGAGCTGTATAAACGCATCGCCAAGGTGGTGGTTCCCGTCTTGATACTTATCTTTGTGATAGGCTATGTAATCAGTCAGATGCAGACCAGTGTGAGCCTCAAGAGTTTGCAGGTTTCTACGGTGGACAATGGTACCATCGAGGTATCCGTCAGCGCCACCGGGGTAGTGGCTCCGGCCTTTGAGGAGATCATCAATACGCCCATCAGCACCCGTATTATGGAGGTGTACTGCAAGGGAGGCGACTCCGTAGATGTGGGCACTCCTCTGCTGAAACTCGACCTGCAAAGCACTGAAACCTCTTACAAAAAAATGCTTGATGAGCAGCAAATGCACCGTTATAAACTGGATCAGCTTCGCGTAAATACCCGTACCCGCCTCAGCGATATGGCCATGCAGATCAAGGTATCTGATATGAAACTCAACCGCATGAAGGTGGAACTTCGTAACGAGTACTACTTAGACAGCCTCGGCGCAGGGACTACCGACAAGGTGCGCCAGGCGGAGCTAAGCTACAACGTGTCCCAACTGGAACACGAGCAACTGTGCCAGCGCTATGCCAACGAGCGTCAGGTGGCCGAAGCCGACCTGAAAGTAAAGGATCTGGAATACAATATCTTCTGCAAGAGCCTGGATGAAACCTTCCGCACGCTCGAGGATGCCCGCATCCGCTCGCCCCGCAAGGCTATTCTTACCTTTATCAATAATCAGGTGGGTGTGCAGGTAGGTGCAGGCAGTCAGGTAGCCATTGTATCGGATTTGAGCCACTTCAAAGTAGAAGGCGAAATAGCCGATGCATACGCTGACCGTGTACAGCCTGGTGCCGGTGTCATCGTCATGATAGGGAAAACCACCCTGCGCGGACGCATCGCCAACGTAACACCCCTGAGTAAGGGCGGGGTAGTATCCTTTAGCGTGCAACTGGATGAAGATATGCACAAACTGCTGCGCAGCGGACTGAAAACGGATGTGTATGTGATGCATTCCGTAAGGGATAATGTACTCCGTGTAGGCAACGGCCCATACTACCGTGGTAAGGGTGATTACCAGCTCTTTGTACTGGATGGCGACAAGCAGCTCCAACGCCGCAAAGTGGTGCTGGGCGAGAGCAACTATGATTATGTGGAGGTAGTACAAGGCCTTCAGCCCGGCGATCGTGTCATTACCAGTGACATGACTGAATACCAGCAGAAAGAATCCCTGAAAGTGAGATAATACTCCAATCTTTATACCATAATACTTACTTTAAATCAATTGCATGAAACGTTATTTTCAACAAATCCTGTACCAGTTTCGTACCCAGCCGCTGATGATGCTCATCACGGTGGTGGGTACGGCCCTGAGTATTGCCTTCGTGATGCTGTACATCATGATGGACAGGGTGTATGAGGTTCCTTTTGCACCCGAATCAAACCGCGACCGTATGCTGCACATCCGCTGGGTACGTACCGGAGAAAAGGATGCAAACTATAGTAATACCGCCGGACTGTGCGAGTCTTTGGTTCGCAAGTGTTTGTATCCGGTTAAGAGTACCGAGGCGGTTAGTATGTTTGCATATCCTGAGATATCTCTGGTATCCCTCAAAGGAAAAGGCGCCAAAAAAGTGGAGATGAAGGCTACGGATGCTGCTTTCTGGAAAGTATTTGATTTTACCTTTCTAAGCGGAAAGCCTTATACAGAAGAAGATGTGAAGTCTTCTCTTCCGCAGGTGGTGATCAATGAAGACGTGGCGCAATTTCTCTTTGGTAGTACGGATGTCGTAGGGCAATCTTTTGACATGAATTATAAGACTGTACGTGTGTGCGGGGTGGTACGTGCGGTATCTACTATTACCAATTATGCGTATTCACAGGTTTGGGCTCCTTATACGTATGCCGGTTATAACAAAAGTTGGGATAATTACTGGGAGATACGTGGCCCTATGCGGGCTGTCTTGTTAGCTAAAGACAGGACCGACTTTCCTGCGATTCGCTCTGAGGTAACGAAACGTATGGAAAAGTACTGTGAAGAAGTGTCTCAGGGAAAGGGGTTTATTGATCTGGGAAACCAGCCGCTTGATACACGTGAAATGAAAATCATGGGTGTATTTGGAGATATGGATATGACTCCTGTCTGGATTCGTAAAGCTTTGATCATAGGTTTGCTTGTATTGATTCCTGCAGTGAATCTCAGCGCCATGTTGCACAGTCGTTTGCGTATGCGTATTATGGAGGTAGGTGTACGTAGGGCCTTTGGAGCCACGCGTACCCATGTAATAGGAGAAATGGTACTGGAAAGCCTCCTTACCTCTATTATAGGAGGTGTATTGGGGTTGATTCTTTGTTTTCTCTTTTCATATGCCTGTAGCGAATGGTTGTTCTTTGATATGTATGATAATTATTATATCCGCACCGGAATGGTATATGATATTATGATCTTATTTCAGTGGAGTACCTTTATACTGGCCCTGCTGGCCTGCGTACTATTGAACCTGCTAAGCAGCAGTATACCCGTATGGAGAGCGGCCAGAAGAAATATAGTGAATGCATTGAAAGGAGGCGAAAGATGAATAAGAAACTGTTAACTCAGATGTGGAACGAATGGCGTTCCAATGTGACCCTCTTCTTTGAATTACTCATAGTTAGTGTGGTGCTGTGGTTCATGACGGATACTCTTTATGTGCAGTTGGTAAATTACTTCCAGCCTCGCGGCTTCGATATTTCTCATACATACCTGGTGGAAATGAGTAGCCTTTCAGAGGATAGTTACTTTTACAAGAAAAACACGTCCAGACACGGAGGACAACAGGTGGATGCCTTGCGTGAACGTATCCGTCAGCGTCCGGACGTTGAGGCAGTGTGCGTGTCCTATTGCTCATATCCGTATAATTATTCTCAAGCCTGGTATCCTTTAAAATATGATACCTTGGTGGAACATACTTTGCAACGAGTGGCCACAGGTGAGTTCCTCACTGTATTCCGTTATGAAAGCATGTCGGGTGAAACTCCGGAGCAACTGGCTTCGATGCTTGAAGGTGGTACCATGATGGTAACCGGTGATCTCTTTGCCAAGAAAGGCATCCGGACGGAGGATCTGAAGGGAAAGACTATTTACTTCAATGCCGACAGTGCATGGCCTCACCGTATAGTGGCTGTGCTTAAACCTGTACGGATGCATGATTACACAGAGATGAAGAATAATGCTTTCGCTCTGCGCCCTCATGGGGTGGACTGGTTTGGCTCTGGCCAGGAGCTGTGTGTGAGAGTGAAAGCTGATCAAGACCATGATTTTATCAATAGCCTGATGCGCAACCCGGAAAAGGAATACATGCCGGATAATGTGTATATAAAGAATGTAGAATCCTTTGGAGATATACGTGCTCGCTTCCAAAGGGAGTATGAGGTAAAGCACAAGCTGGCCTATGCCTCTATGGGTTTCCTGTTACTCAATGTGTTCATGGCTCTGTTGGGGGTGTTCTGGTTCCGCACGCGGCAACGCCGGCAGGAGATAGCCATCCATGTGGCTATGGGAAGTACACGCCGCCAGGTATTTCTGCGCCTCATCAGCGAGGGACTGTTGCTGCTGTGCCTGGCTACTGTGCCTGCTCTGATTCTGGATTATGTCATTGCTTACAAGGAACTGACGGAGGTATATCAGGAGGTATATTTTGCCCCGGTTCGTTTTGTAGTATCTACAGCAATTACCTTCCTGATGATTGCACTGACCATTGTGCTCAGCATCTGGTATCCCGCACAAAAGGCCACCAGCATACAGCCCGCCGAGGCACTCCATGAAGAATAAGTATCATTTATAAATAGAATAGTAACAATAAATAAAAACTGTACATATGATTAAGTTAACCGAGATCAGCAAAGTGTATCGTACCGACGAGGTAGAGACACAAGCCCTGGACAATGTAAATATTGAAATAGCCAAGGGAGAGTTTGTAAGTATAATGGGTCCTTCCGGCTGTGGAAAGTCTACATTATTGAACATCATCGGCCTTTTGGACCAGCCCACAAAAGGTACGGTAGAGATCAACGGCATCAAAGTGGAAAAGATGAAAGACAAGGAGTTGTCAGCTTTTCGTAACAAGCAGTTGAGCTTTGTGTTCCAGAGTTTTCACCTGATTCCCTCACTTAACGTGATGGATAATGTGGAGCTTCCCTTATTGTACCGCAATATCTCCGCCAAGGAGCGTAACAAACTGGCCCGCGAGGTACTGGAACGCGTAGGGTTGACACACCGTCTGCGTCATTTCCCCACACAGCTTAGTGGTGGACAGTGCCAGCGCGTAGCCATTGCCCGCGCCATTGTAGGAAATCCTGAGATCATCCTGGCCGACGAACCTACTGGTAACCTCGACTCCAAGATGGGTAGTGAAATCATGGAACTCCTTCACAAACTTAACCAGGAAGACGGACGTACCATCGTGATGGTAACTCACAATGAGGAACAGGCCCGCCAGACTGCCCGCACCCTGCGCTTCTTTGACGGACGCCAGGTACAGTAATGGATACCAACCTATGTGTAACCAGAAATCTCTAAGTGTAACCCAATTAACCGGCGGCGGACACAATCCGTTGCCACAAACTAAAAAACAATGAAAAAGATATTTTGCACTTTAACCGTAGCCTGCTGCCTGTGTGGATATGCCACCGCAGCCACTCAAAAGAACAGTAACAAGAGTCCCGAGAACAAACGGGACACAGTAGTCGTGGTCCCCGTATCCCCTTATAGCATGATTGATTGGTATTGTGTTGGCTGGGTAACTATGGTAGAGGGTGATCAGTACTCCATCCGTATGAAAGGCACCGTGCGCAACGTGAAGAAGGTGGAAATGAAAACTGTAGCCGATACCTTGTTTATGAAAATCAATGCGCTTCCTGAGGAAAATGAACTGGGAGTGCACTTTGAACTTACGATGCCTAAGAAGGAGCTTCTTCGGATCCGGGCTAAGTCATTCTTGCATGTAAGTGGAACTGTGCCACACGGAGAACTCAAGATTCAATCCCTCAACTTTGGAAGTTTATACCTGGAGCAGGTAAAGGCTAACTCCATGGCGTTAGAAAAGAAAGGTTCGGGTGAATTGGAAATAGAAGACCTTACCTGCGGGAATCTTGCACTGAGCGTTTCAAATGAAGCGGCTCTTACAATGGAGAAAGTCTCTGTGCAATCTGGAGCCATTTCCTGCACCAGTTCAGAGAATGCTGAACTGAAAGCAATAACAATAAAGAATTTTGCTCTAAGTAAGAAGGGTGAGGGCAATCTGAATATTACGAATCTGCAAACCGATAGTTTTGCGTTCAAAGGTGAGGGAAGTGGCAATGTCACCTTACAAGGGAAAGCCACCAGTTCCTCTATTAAGTGGACTGGAAGCGGTATATTCAACAAAGTGGCCCTGGAAACAGAGAACAGCGTGTCCAAGAAGGACAGTCCCAGAGCAAAGTAAAAAGAAACAAGACTTATCATGAAGTGGATCCATTATTTCCGACAGGCTCTGTATGAACTGCGTACCCAGCCGCTGCTTGGTACTATTCATATCGTGGGCACCGCTTTGGCCTTGTTCCTGTTCATGATCGTGGTCATGAGCTGGCAGGTAAAGGTGGCACCTTTCCCGCCCGAAAGCAAGCGCGACCGGATGCTGTACGTGCAGTGGCTGTGCATGACCGACCGTACTACCGGCGACCAGGTGAGCGGATCGGACTTTGTGTCCGAGTGGACTGCCAAGGAATGCTTCCTGAACCTGAAAAGCGCCGAGGCGGTAACCCTATATTCCATGAGTGAGACGATGCCCGCATCCCTTCCCCGCCAGACGGGCGACTGGGTAGACGTGCGTGGTACGGACGCTACCTATTGGGAAGTCTTTGACTTTACCTTTGTGGACGGGAAACCTTATGATCAGGCAGCTTTTGAGTCGGGCCTGCCTACGGCAGTGATCACAGAAAGCCTGGCCCGCAGCTTGTATGGCGAAGTAAAGATAACCGGGCGGGAATTCCTACTCTCCGGAAAATCATACCGTATATCCGGAGTGGTGCGCGATGTGTCCACATTGGCTTCCTCGGCCTACGCTCAGGCATGGGTGCCGTACCGGGCGCTGGGGTATCAGCACGATACTTGGGCAGGCGGAGTGATAGGTACGCTTTATGTAACCATTCTGGCTCATTCAGCGGCGGACTTCCCTGCTATCCGGAAAGAATGCGAGGAGTTGCGCCGTAAATTCAGCGCGCAGCTTGGTGAGAAAGAGCTGAACTACCGCAATCAGCCCGACGAGCAGGAAAAAGCCATGATACGCCGGGTGAAGCAGGAGGAACCGGATATGAAACAGATATACCTTACACGTTGGGCTATATATGCCATTCTGTTGATTGTACCAGCCATCAACCTGGCCACTATGACACAGAGCCGTTTCCGCCGTCGCAGGGCCGAGATAGGGGTACGGCGTGCCTTCGGGGCTACCCGTGGGCGAATCCTGATGCAGGTGTGTATGGAGAGTCTTTTCAATACGCTCCTGGCAGGTGTGTTGGGGCTGCTGCTTTGTTTTGTGTGTTCGGCATGGGGCGGTGAGTTCCTGTATGGTTCTTCTAACTTGTCTAACCCTCTTCATCAGGAGGTCGCGGTAAACTGGCATTTGCTGTTCAACCCTTCCGTGTTTGGATATGCGCTGTTCTTCTGTTTGATACTGAATGTGGTGAGTAGTGTGATACCTGCCTGGAAAGTATCTCGCTATGATGTAATAAAAGCATTGGAAGGAGGTGAATCATGACAAAGAAACTGATTAGACAGATATGGAATGAGCGCCGCCTCAATGCAGGTATGTGGCTGGAGCTACTGGTGGTGAGTATCGTGCTGTGGTTCATTACGGATAGCTTGTACGTTACGTTGAGTACGTATTATGAACCCTTGGGGTATGACATATCGCATACGTATCGGATGACGGTAGAAATGGTGCCGGAGGACAGTCCGGAGTATAATAGTTCCATCAGTGGGTATGACGGATATATGAAAACCAAACGCCGCTTTAATGCACTGGTGGAGAAACACCCGGATGTAGAAGCGCTGGGTTTCAGTGAAAGAGGTGTGCACTATAGCGGAAGCCGCAATTCCACTGTATTATTGTATGATACACTTTCTTCGACCGAGGCCACAGAGTACATTGTGTCTCCCGGTTACGTGAAAGTATTCCGTTTCCGTGGCGCAAAAGGTGAATCGTCCGAAGAGCTGGCGGAGCTGCTTACTTCGCAAACCTTCCTGGCAGGAGCAAATATTTTCCCTTATCCTCAGATAAAGGATACGTATAGCTTGGTGAATCATCAATTTGAGCTGGGAAATGAGAGAGAGGGTCTTTTAAGTGCCCGTTTAGCCGGAGTGGTACAGCCCATTCGGCGGGATGAGTTCGTATCCGTCTATAACCGGAATTGCATAGTAAAAAGCTATATGCCCTATCATGGGAATGGCACTGATTACTGGGAATCCCGTGGGCAAATGTTTATCCGGGCGAAGGCCGAGGCCGACCATGACTTTATCAACCGTATGAAGGTGGAGTTTACGAAGGACCTGCGTGGGCAGAACCTGATGATCAAAGACTTCATACCCGTATCGGAACTGCGGCGTAATGCCATGCGTGATAAGATGGACGGGATGCGTAACCAAATGGTGATTATGGGATTCCTCATGCTCAATGTGTTCTTGGGGCTGTTGGGTACTTTCTGGTACCGCACCCAGCAACGGCGGGGCGAGATTGCCGTGCACATAGCCATGGGCAGCAATCGCCGTCAGGTATTGGTTCGTTTGCTGAGCGAGGGGTTACTCTTGCTGCTCTTTGCCACGTTGCCTGCCCTTTGTGCGGATTACTGGATCTCCGGAACGGATCTGCCGCAACTGATGGAAGGCAAAACGTTCCTTCCCCTGCGCTTTGGGCTGACTGCCGCCCTGACCTTTGTACTAATTGCGGTGATGATCCTTGCGGGCATTCTCATTCCGGCTCTCCGGGTGATGAAAATGCGGCCTGCCGAAGCACTGCATAACGAATAACAAGATGACAATGAAGAAACAAATACTGACACTTTTGTGTGCCGCCCTGCTGGGGGCAACGGTACAGGCCGAGGCGCCTGTGCGGAGCCTTACCCTGCAGGAGGCCATCCTCCTGGCGCGCACCCAGAGTATCGATGCCGCCGTGGCACTCAATGAATTGAAGGCGTCATACTGGGAGTACCGTACTTTCCGCGCTAATCTGCTGCCGGAGGTCAGCTTTAGTAGTGCATTACCCAGTTATGCAAAGAAATACTCTACTTATCGGGAAAATGATGGTTCTTATACCTTCCTGCCTGATAACTCGCTCAAGATGAACGGTGCATTGTCCGTGACTCAGAGTATTTGGCCTACGGGAGGTACGCTATCTATGGTTTCTTCGTTGGAATATCTAAAGCAGTTGGATGGTGAGAAGCAGCAATCGTTTATGTCCTTACCCTTTAGTATAAGCATTTACCAACCGCTCTTTGCGGTGAATTCCGTAAAGTGGAACCGCCGTATTGAACCGGTGCGTTATGCCGAGGCTAAGGCGAATTTTATCACAGCTACGGAAGAGGTTACAATGACCGCTATTACCTACTTCTTTAATTACCTGCTGGCAGGTGAGAAGGTGGGCATTGCCCAGCAGAATCTGGAGAATGCAGAAAAACTCTATAAGGTAGCCGAAGCCCGCCGTGAGATGGGGCAGATCAGTGAAAACGAGCTGTTGCAGCTTCGCCTTAGTGCCCTGAATACCCGTACTACGTTGACAGATGCGGAGAGCAACTGCAATGCGCAGCGTTTTCGCCTGCTCACTTTCCTGGGGTTGGATGAAGAAAAACAGTTGGAAGTGATACTTCCCAATGAAGCTCCGCAGGTGTCCATCAATTACGATGAAGTACTGGGAAAGGCACAGCTTAATAATTCCTTTGCCCAGAATATACGCCGCCGGCAGTTGCAGGCCGACTATAACGTGGCTTCGGCCAAGGGTAACTTGCGTAGTGTAGACCTCTACGCAAGTGTAGGAGTGACCGGGAAAAATTCCGACTTGGCACCTGCATACGAAAATTTGAACAACACCCGCTCGGTAGAAGTCGGAATAAGACTACCCCTGCTGGACTGGGGAAAACGCAGCGGCAGAGTACGCGTAGCTGAGAGCGACCGCGAAGTAACCCGCCTGCGCCTGCGCCGGGAACAGATGAACTTCAACCAGGACATCTTCCTCTTAGTGGAGCATTTCAACAACCAGGCGCAGCAGTTACAAACTGCCGCCGAGGCCGATGAGGTGGCCCGCCGCCGCTACAAAGCCAGCATCGAGACGTTCCTTATCGGAAAGATCAGCACCCTGGACCTCAGCGATGCACAGGTCAGCAAGGACGAGGCCCGCCAACGACACATTACGGAGCTATACAACTACTGGTATTATTTCTACCAGTTGCGCAGCGTAACCCTGTGGGACTTTGAGCGAAACACCGATCTCAATGCCGACTTTGAGGAAATCGTGAAGCAGTAGGGGCGGATTGAATCCGCCCGCCGAGAGGGATAGCGAGGCTCATTATACCTGTTAAACAGGCCGCTTTGCGAAATACCTGAGTAAGAAATACGTTTATAGTATACTGTCTATGCAGCGCGGGCGGATTCAATCCGCCCCTACAGAGGCGATAATATATAGAAAACAAGAGGGAAAACCTCATATATAAATAGTACATTTGCATACTTATGATATTGGTAGTTGATGACGATCGTGCGGTACGTTCCTCGTTGAGCTTTATGCTTCGCAGGGCGGGATATGAAGTGGAGGCCGTATCTATGCCCCGCGAAGCGGTGGAAGTGGTACGGAGTGTGGCGCCGCAACTGATCCTGATGGATATGAACTTTTCCTACAGCACCTCGGGTGAGGAAGGGCTTACCCTGCTGAAACAGGTGAAGCTGTTTCGCCCCGAAGTACCGGTAATACTAATTACCGCCTGGGGAAGTATAGAGCTGGCCGTAAAGGGAATGCAGGCTGGCGCATTTAACTTTGTGACCAAACCTTGGAGTAATGCAGCCTTGATGCAGACTATCACTACTGCGCTGGAACTAGCCGCCACGGCTGACCTGACGGCTTCTTCGGATGCCTCTTTCGAAGCGAAGGAAGAGGGTGGAGACTTGCCCGCAGGCGTGTTCGATTTTATCATTGGCCATTCCCGCTCATTGAAGGAAGTGCTACAGACCATTGCTCGCGTGGCTCCCACGAATGCTTCCGTGCTTATCACGGGCGAAAGCGGTACAGGCAAGGAACTCATTGCCGAGGCCCTGCACCGTGCCAGCAGGCGGGCGGGAGAGCCTTTCGTAAAGGTAAACCTGGGTGGTGTGTCGCAGAGCTTATTCGAGAGTGAGATGTTTGGGCATAAAAAGGGCGCCTTTACAGGGGCTGTGGCTGATCGTGCCGGACGTTTTGAAACGGCGCACCGAGGCACCATCTTCCTGGATGAAATTGGCGATCTGGACTTTAGCTGTCAGGTGAAGCTGCTGCGTGTATTGCAGGACCAGACCTTCGAGGTGCTGGGCGACAGCCGTCCCCGGCAGGTAGACGTGCGCGTGGTTAGCGCCACGAATGCCGACCTTCGTGCGATGGTGGCCGAGCGTACTTTCCGCGAAGACCTCTTTTACCGCGTAAACCTCATCACTGTGCATCTGCCGCCGCTCCGCGAGCGGAGGGAGGATATTCCGCTGCTGGTACGTCATTTTGCGGATCGTTTGTGTCACACGGCGCGCCTTTCCCGCATGGAATTGACCTCGGAGGCGATGGAGTACCTGTGCCGCTTGTCATACCCCGGTAACATCCGTGAGCTTAAGAACCTGGTGGAGCGTACCCTGCTCATTGCCGGAAAAGAACGTTTGGAGAAAGCTGATTTTGAGTTGCAGGTTTCCCTCTCCGGATCGGATGCGATGCCTATTACCTCTTCCTCTGTGGTGCCGGAGGGGCTTACGCTGGATGAACTGGAACGCCGTTCCATCCTTCAGGCGATGGAGAAGTATGAAGGTAACCTTTCGCGTGTGGCACAGTCGCTGGGCATCAGTCGCCCCTCCCTGTACCGCAGGCTGGAGAAACACCATATTAAACTTAACGATGAGTAGGCCGGTGGATGACTTTGTCCGCCCCTGCCACATTGCGCTATGAAACTGAATATCTATTTCCTGATTTTTGCACTCCTTCTGCTGGGTCTGGGGGTGTTTACGTTCCTGCTGACTGAAGTGCGAGGTACCTTGTTTTACCTTGTACAGGGGGTATACCTGCTTCTATTTGTCTATCTGATTGTGTTTTACCGTCAGGTAATCCGCCCGTTCAAGGTGATTGCCAATGGTATGGACTTGCTGCAGGAGCAGGATTTCAGTTCGCGCCTGATCCCGGTAAATCAGAAAGAGTCCGACCGTATCGTACACATCTTTAACCGTATGATGAACGAGCTCAAGGAAGAGCGCCTTCGTATGCGCGAGCAGAATCACTTTCTGGACCTGCTGATCCAGGCCTCGCCCATGGGCGTGATTATGATGAATCTGGACGAGGAGATCACCGATATGAATACCGCTGCCCTGAAACTTCTGCGCCTGGATGCCGTGCCGGAAGGCAGGCACATGGTGGGCCTGAACTCGCCCCTGGCCACCGAGTTGTGGCTGCTGCCGCGGAATACGTCGAAGACCATCCGTCTGGGCGACTCGGGTGTATACCGCTGCTCGCACCTCTCGTTTCTGGACCGCGGGTTCTATCATCCCTTTTTTCTGGTGGAAAGCCTTACCAATGAGGTGATGCAGGCCGAGAAAAAGGCGTATGAAAAGGTGATCCGCCTCATTGCCCACGAGGTAAATAACACCACAGCGGGCATTACCTCGACCCTTGACAGTGTGTGCGATGCGCTGGAAAGCCTCTCGGGAACGGACGATCTTTGCGAGGTGATGCAGGTGTGCGTGGAGCGTTGTTACGGCATGAGCCGCTTTATTACCAACTTTGCCGATGTGGTGAAGATACCCGCTCCGCAGCTTGTGGAGCGCGACTTGAATGATACCGTCTCCTCCTGCAAGCGATTCATGGAAAGCATCTGCCGCGGCAGGGACATCACCCTTTCCATTGAGCCGTGTGAAGAGCGCTTATCCGTAATGCTGGACTCTACACTCTTTGAGCAGGTGCTTGTAAATATTATCAAGAACTCCGCCGAAAGCATTGGCCGCGATGGCGAAATTTCCATCCGCATGGGCATGGCACATGAAGGCGATACCTCCTTCTTTCACCCGGACTCCGCTTCTGTTTCCGCGCCACGCTCCGTATTACTCGAGATCACTGATAATGGTCCCGGCATCTCCCGCGAGGTGGAATCTAAGCTGTTCACGCCCTTCTTCTCCACTAAATTGAGTGGACAGGGCCTCGGCCTCATATTTATCCGCGAGGTGCTGCTGAATCATCACTGCACCTTCTCCCTGCGTACCGACGAGGATGGTTTCACGCGCTTCAGCATCTATTTTTCAATGAATAAGGCACAGATATAGGTAATATTCAGAGTTTTTTCTCTCCATTATGATAGCCTGATTTGGACATCTGCTTAATAGGGGTGACCGATGATTAAAGTTCCTTGGGAGTCATACCAAACTGCTCCTTAAAGCATCGTGCAAAATAGGATGAGGAGCTAAAGCCTAAGCACTCAGCCACCTCATTGACCCGCATACCTTTCTCTTTGAGGAGATATGCGGCGTATTTGAGTTTGCAACTCTTCAGATAGTCATTGGGTGCAAGGTTAAAGGTGCCTTTGATTCTTCGATACAGTACGGAACGGCTCATTCCCAGTTCCGATGCTAATATATCAATGGAAAGCTCTCTTCCTTCATGTTGCAACTTCTGGTCTATGGTGCGATTCAGTTCTTCAATGAACAGTTTATCTTGGTTATTGAGTCCCTGTTGCTCAATGTGATGGAAGGGGGTTGACAGGTAGTTCTGTGTCCATATCTGCCGGTTTTGCAGCAAACTTTCAACCTGTTTCAGAAGCACCTTTCCGGAAAATGGTTTACTAATGTATGCGTCTGCACCCTGAGCCAGACCTTGAACGTGGGCTTCTTCAGAGGTTTTCGCCGTCAGTATAACAAAAGGAATGTAGCACAGCGCTTTGTCTTGTTTGACGTACGTGCAGAGCTCCAACCCGTTCATGTGGGGCATCATTACATCGCTTATGATGAGATGGATGACTTCCGATTTAAGTATAGCTACAGCTTTTTCTCCATCACTGGCCAGAAATACGGTGTAGCTGTCTTCCAGTATTGACAGCAGGAATCCGCGAAGTTCTGCGTGATCTTCTGCCACAAGGATGGTATATTTTCCTGAATTGTTTCCTTTCAGGTTGGGAGATGCAATATCCTGTATCTGCATCCAGACTGGCAGGGTTTCATTCTTCTGTACTGTGCAGAGGGGGATCTGTACGATGAATGAGGCTCCTCCTCCTTGGGTTTCTTCAATCTGTACAGTGCCGTGATGTGCTTCTGTTAGTTGTCTGGTAAGAGCTAGCCCTAGGCCTGTACCTTGCTGTTGGTCACTGCTGTAGAAAGGGGTAAATACCTGTTCGTAGTGAGAAGGAGGAATACCCTTTCCATTGTCACTGATGGTCAATGTAAGTTGTTCATCAATGGCGGATAGTTCTATATGAATGGTGTCTCGGGTAAATTTAAAGGCATTAAAGAGCAGGTTGGATACTATCTTGTCAAATGCGAACCTATCCAGCATGCAGCATACTGGTATATCAGGTAGTGTAAGGGTCAAATACAGCTGTTTCAATTCGGCTTGTATATGAAAACGTTTATATATATCCGATAAAAGCTCCTTTACATCACATTCCTCAAGGACGAGTTCTGTGCCTTTACCTTCTATTTTGCGGAATAGCAGGAGTTGATCCACCAGCCGAATCAGATACTGGACGTTTCGGTACATTGTTTTTAGCATCTTTGCAGTGAAGGTTTTGTCGTGATCGGTTTCCAGGATTTCTTCTAGTGGGCCCTTTATCAGACTCAATGGTGTGCGGATATCATGTGCCACTTGGGTGAAAAAATCAACCTTTTGCTGATACATCTTACGTTCCTGAACTTGTTGCAATCTGTCCATGTTTAACTTACTACGACGCTGAACCCTGTTGTAGGCACTTCTTAATATTACGAAAGCCAGTATGCACAGAAATATTCCATATAGCATATATGCCGGCAGGCTTCTCCAGAGAGGAGGGTGGATGATGAGTCGCAACTTTTTTTCATGAACTCCCCATATCCCATCATTGTTGGCGGCTTTGACCTTAAACAGGTAGCGGCCTGGTTGTATATTGGCATATGTTACAAAATGATGGTGGGTGTAAATCCACTCTGTATCTACCCCTTCCAGGCAATAGGCGTACTGGTTCTTTTCCGGGTTTTCGTAGTTTAATGCGGAAAAGAAGAAGCCAAACATGTTTTGGTTGTATGATAATTCCAGCGTGTCCATGAAAGTAATGTTTCGGGGAAGCACTCCTTTTTCACTTACTGGAAGTACGGTGTTGTATAATGAAAAGGAGGTGATGCGCACTTCCGGCTTGTTGGGGTTTATGGTTATCTCATCCGGATAAAAGGATGAAAACCCGTTGATACCTCCAAAATAGAGTTTCCCGTCTTTTGTTTTCAGCGCAGAATTGAAGTAATACTGATTTTCTTGGAAACCGTCTTCTTTGGTGAATCGCTGTACATCTCCATGCACATCAGGATTAAGGCGAAAAAGCCCTTTGTCACTTCCCAGCCAGAGGTTGCCTGAATGATCTTCCTCAATGGAATAGATGGTGGTATTGCTTAACTCTTTTGAACTGGTATAGGGCTGGAAAGTATCTCGGGAGGAATCAAAAAAGCATAGCCCCGCTCCGTAAGTACCTACCCACAGTCTTTGTGTATGGTCAATGCACAGGCTGATGGTCATGTGCGAGGAAAGTCCGCTTTTTCCCTTCCCAACGGTATACTGTACCCATCGTTTCTGTCGAAACAGGTAACAATAAACCCCCTTATTATAGGTGGCCAGCCATAAATTGCCTTTCGCATCTTCAGCAAAGCTGTGTACCTGGGTTGCTTTGTCTATTTCTGTTATTCGTATAAAACTGTTGGTGTGCGGATTGTATTTATTCAGTCCCCATACGGTACCGATATAAATATCCCCGCAACTATGCTTGAAGAGGGCGTAGATACTGTTATCGCTCAGGGAGGTAGTATCGCTTTTCTTGTATTGATAATTGGTAAAACTACCAGTTTTCAGGTTCATTCGGTCTACCCCCTTTGAGAAAGTTCCGATCCATAGTTCGTCATTATCCAATAATAAGGATCTTAAATTGTGATATGTCAGACTGTTTATCCCTCTTCGGGGAAGAAATGTTCTTGTGACCTTACGTTGGGAGTCAAAATAGTTCAGCCCACCATCCTCTGTAGCAATCCACAGATTTCCTTTCGGATCTTCCTCGAAAGCGGTTACAATTTTCCCGGAAAACCCTATTTTGTTGTAGAAGGGATTAAACGTTTCTATCTTCTTTCTTAGAAACGGCAAGTAATTAATGCCTCCTATCACAGTTCCTATCCAGATACCTCCGGCATGATCCACAGTGATACTGTGTACGGCTTTGTCACTCAGGCCGGGTTGTTTGCGGTTGTCCAGAGAATAGACTTTGTGGTTTTCTTGATTGAAAACATAAACCCCTTCATCCGTACCCAACAAGAGTTCCTTTTCATTACGGGGTACAATGGTTCGGAGGTGGGGGATGTATAAAGAGTCTTTTGGAGAAAGAAAGAATGTGGTTTTATTCTTTCTCAAGTCAATCTGGTACAATCCCTCTTGCCAGGTGCCCACCCAGATGGTTCCATTTTGGTAAAGGAGTGATTTTACTTCATTATCGGCAATGTAATACGTCTTGTCTGTTTGTTTATTGGAGTAATGTATGAAGGGTATCCCTGTTTTCCGAAAGCCTATAAGCCCGTTTTGATGTGTTGCCGCATATAAATTTCCCTGTTCGTCAAGGGCTAGATCCCATACAACAGTTAAGTTTCCGGAGAGTCGTTTTAATTGCTTTGTATTGCAGTCATACCGAAAAATGCCCTTCCCTCGTGTAGCTATCCAGATGAGTTGGTGAATGGAATCTTTCACTATTCTCTGAACCTGTATCTGGATTTGGCTGGATAATATAGATGTAAAGCATTCCTTTTGTACATCGAACAGGCTGATGCCTTTTTCGTGTCCTACCCACCAGATATTGGGGCTCTCCTGGCAAATTGTGCGGATATCCATGTTTTCCTGACCGCAGAACAGGCTGTCTTTGAAGGTTCGGAACTCATAGCCGTCAAAGCGGTTCAGTCCGTTTCCCGTCCCAAACCACATAAATCCCCAGTTATCCTGCATGCCGCACCATACAGTACTGTTTGAAAGTCCGTTGCTTACAAGGTAAGTTTGAAATCTGCTATCACCTGATGCCAGGCAATGGAAAAAGGTCATGACATACAGAAATCCTATAAAAACGTAGATTCGTATCATCTATATTATTGTTCACTGTTTTCAAGGACAAAACTATTGAATTCTATAGAAACCTGCAATTCCGGCAGAGTAATTCCCGGGCGAAAAAGGATAATTCCGGTTTTATTTTAATAGAAAGGCAAGAGTGTCTTTTGTTGAACATCTATTATCACCTTGTCGATACCCGGAGTGTTATTTTTGCTGATCTAAATAAATGTAGCCCGGAAAGCCTTCGGGCGAATAGAGAAAATAAATATGAATAAGAAAAATGCAGAGAGAAAAAGGAAGGCAGAACGGGTGTTCTATCTCTTCTTTTGTGTGTGGATGGGTATAGGAGGATACCTTTCAGCGGAAACAGTAGATCGCTATCCGGATTTAGTCATTCGTGGAGACAATTACAGTGTGTTACCATTACAGAAAGGGCAGCAGCCCTTTTTTAACAGGACGAACATGTCCTTTGGAAATGTGCCTGCAGAGTACTCTGCCTGGGTGTTTACAAAGATCAATGCACATTCCGGTTATTTACCCGGTCCGCTACCTGTATTGGAGGTGAAAGCGGATTCTTCAGGATATCTGATGGTCATGGTAGCTACTGCTGAAAAACCAGCAGAGTGTGCCCGTTGGAAGGAAGAGAATGGATGGGAACTGATTTCTGGTTCCACTTTATCGTATGCCACGGGTGAAACCGGTGTACTTTCTTTGTTCCGGAAATGGGTAGAGAAGGATACTTGGGTTAATATAGTACAGCCATCTGCCTTTAGTGGGGCAATGGTACTGGCACCATCTATACGGGAAGTCACGGAAACAGTTGTTCCTGCCGTACCGGTTCGTATCACTTCATTGGGGTGGATGGAAACAGATTATTTTGCTTATAATGCATTGGCGTATGCTAACAGGACTTATGTTTTTACAAAAGCCCCCAAGAAATTGACAGGTTTGCAATTTACACGTTATAACGGCGGAGCAGCCCCAAAGTTGAAGGTTGCTGTTGAACAGACGGGCGATATGTATATTGCTGTATCCAATGTGGAAACATCCTTTAAGCCCGAAACATGTGGCTGGGAAGTGGTGCCGGATCTTGAGATCGGCTATAATGACAATGTAAGCACCACATTTGCTATATATAAAAAAGCAGTGCAGGAGGGAGATACGATGACTATACAGCCGGGCAGCTGGCAGGGGATATTAGTCTTCTCACAGGATATTACATATAATACATTTATACACGTGACTCCTCCACCCGGGACGGTTATTCATAATTCCAAGGCTATTACAAAGAAGTTTGTGGGTTCTCCCAGTATTGTCATCCTAAGTGATGGAACTTACCTGGCTTCACACGATTATTTTGGTGGCATCATATCTGATGCATTTGTATACAGATCTCTGGATAAGGGAGAAACTTGGGAGCGTATATCAGAGATTAAGACGCTGAACTGGGCCAAGCTGTTTACACGTGGCCAGGAGCTTTATATGATAGGTGTAGCTCCTAAAGGTAGTACACAGGGATATGGCAATGTGGTTCTTCTAAAATCGGAAGATGGAGGTTATACCTGGAGTACTCCTATTGATAGCAAGCATGGTCTGTTGCGAGAGGGCTATTACACTTGTGCCCCCACTCCTGTGATTTTTCATAAAGGCCGTATCTGGAAAGCCATGGAAGATCAAGGCAAGGTAGATGGCTGGGGACCTTTTGGTGCATTTATGATGTCAATAGATGAAAAAGCTGACCTAATGGATGCTGTTAACTGGACCTTTAGCAATACCTTGAAATATACAGCAGATGCGGTGAATGCAAACACTTGGCTGGAGGGGAATGCTGTGGTGTCTAAAGAGGGAGCAATTAAGAATGTCTTACGCCTGAATTATGGAAATGATGATAAGGCAGGCATTATTTCGGTAACGGAGGATGGGAAAACCGCTACGTTTAACCCTCGTACGGATATAGCTAATTTGCCGGGTGCCTGCAAGAAGTTCACAATATTGTATGACAGTATCAGCAAGCGTTATTGGACGTTAAGCAATTATGTTCTTTCTAAAGACCGGCAGGGGAATAATCTGGAACGTGTGCGTAACACCATCGTACTCAGTTATTCGGAGGATATGGTAGAATGGACCATTAAAGATACATTATTGCATCATCCAGACATTGGTAATCATGGCTTTCAATATGCCGATTGGCTTGTTGACGGAGATGATATTGTAGCTGTATTTCGTACAGCATGGGAGGATGAAACAGGTGCCGCTGACAACCAGCATAACGCAAACTTTCTGACATTTAACAGATTCCGTAACTTTAGATATGAAAGAGCCGTAACGGATTCTTCCATCTCGGTATTGCGGTGGCATAAAGGTGCACAATCGGCCCTTGCCTTGACATTTGATGATGGTTTTGAGGCGCATTTTAAATATGCTTATCCTGTGTTACAAAAATACAACCTGACAGGTACTTTCTTTGTCAACTCCGGGAGGCTGGCAAAGAAAGGCGAAACACAGAAAGAGCGCTATGGTTTTTGGGAGGATTTTAAGGAGATGAGTGATGGCGGACAGGAGATAGCCTCGCATTCCCAGAACCATCTGAATCTGACTGCGTTGGATTATGACGTTTTACTCAAGGAGCTGAAACAGGATCAAGAAGCCATTCGTACCTTTGTGGGCACTCAGTGCCTGACGCATGCATATCCTTATTGTCTGCATGACGAAGTAACTGATCAGGTAACTTCTTCCTTATTCATCGCTGCACGCCAATGTGGGGATCTTGCTAATTCAACTCCTTCTTCGGGAATGAACTGGATGAATGTAAACTCCGATTTACTTTCCTGGACTTACCCTCGCTCCTTAGAGAATGAGCATCAAAGCTTCCTGGCACTGAAAAGTAAACTGGAGCAGTTAAAGGGTAACTTTGGTGTGGCATGTATTCATGAAACATTGCCTTTTGATTTGCTGAGTACTTCTTCTACTTATGAAATAGCAACCACAGAATGGCTGGATGAAGTATGTAAATACCTTTCAATACAAGCTGCTGAGGGTAAGGTATGGACCACCACTTTTTCAAATATCGTACGCTATGCCAAGGAAAGAGAGAGCTTGCGAATATCCAGGGAAGAATATTCCGCAGATAGTATATATTACACCTTCTCTACATGGCTTGATTCTACAGTGTATAACCTTCCGCTCACAATTGAGTATACCTGCCCCGAAGAATGGAAAGCCGTACGTTGCATGGTACGTGATGGGCAAATAATAGTGTCAGATAGCATATACTATCCGGCTGATGGAAGAATAATGCTGGATGTGGTTCCTGACCGCGAGTCGCTGACACTTATCGGTATTACTGCTATTACTGGCATAAATCCGGCGGAGAAACATCCTGAGTACACATTGTATCCCAATCCGGTGGAAGAAATCCTTTATGTGGATTGTGCAAAGGATAATGTAAGATGTGAAGTCTTCAGTCCTCAGGGTATTCTTTTGAAAATCAAAAATCTGCGCTCTCAGTCTGGAACAGCGGAGGTGTATATGGGAGATCTGGCAGCAGGTTATTACTATGTTCGTTTTACGACACAGGGTGATGAAGCACCGCTTTATTCCTTTTGCGTTACGAAGAAGTAAGAAATAGGAGTATGAATTGATATAAAAAACAAACTATGGAAACAAACCGTTTTTATCAGAGAAGTGCAAATTACATGAAAGCACTGTTGAATGTATGTATCTTATGCCTTTTGTGTTTATTTTCAATAAATGCATTGGCTAAGGATGCCCAGTTGTATATCCGGGGTGATAATTACGCTATATTACCTTTGGAAACTGGAAAGTATCCTTTCCAAAACAGAACAAATATGCAGCTGAGGGATATCCCTTCCAATTATGTGGGGTGGAAATTCACACAGATCAATGCTAATTCCAGCTACTTACCAGGGCCGCTGCCTGTGTTGGAAGTGAAAGCGCTTGAATCGGGAACATTGACTGTGATGGTTTCTAACCTTGAAAAGCCCGATGTTTGTGCTGAATGGGCTGCCACGAATGGCTGGACTCTGAAACCGAGTGATGTATTGGTATATGGTAGTACTGAGGCTCAGAAGTTTGTCTTTTATGAGAAACAGATTGAGCAAGGGGAATGGATTCAGTTGGTGCAGCCCGCAGTATTCAGTGGTGCTTTAGTGCTGGCTCCCGCTATTGTGGAATACAGTTCTTTGGAGGCCTTAATGGAAGAAGTTTCCCAGATAGATTATAGCCTGATAACAAATGGAATCAGAAAGCCGTTGGAAGAGGCCTATTACTACGCTCTTGAGTTCCGCGACTCAGAGGATGAAGCGGAGCTGGTTCAGACTGCTGATTCATTGCAGAAGGCGCTGAATGAGTACAGACTGGGTGAGGCGAAGTGTATGTTGCTTCAACGCTCACTTTTAGATGGATACGAGTTAATAGAAAGGACTCCATTCTATACGGGTACTGATGAATTTCTTGATAGTCTGGAAGCTGTGGCTGCTTTGTTTGAGTTTGATGCGAGAACCCCCGATGGCTCATTAGTGGGACTGAAAGAGGTAGAACAAGCCTTGAAGAGCCTTGAATCGGCTATAAGAAAATATAGATTTACGGAACCGGCCGATTCTCAGAACCCTGCGGATTATACATGGTATGTAGCTAATCCCTCTTTTCATACAGGAGATACTCATGATACCAATAAGGGTATCTTTGATGGCTGGAAATACGATAATGTGTATGCAGGCGGGAAGGATTTTGCGGTGCGTTTCAAGGGTGAAAGAAACTGCTGGAATTCATGGGCGGATAATTTTACGTCGATGAACCTGTATCAGGATCTGATCGGATTGAAGCCCGGTCTATACAGCATGAGCTGTTATGGGATGACACAATCAGAACGTATTACAGATCAACATGCCTATGCTACCTCTTCGGCGGGAACAGTTGTTTCGCCGGTCATGACAGTGGATGGCGGATTTGATACCGCTCAAGGATGGGAAAAACTGGAAACTCCCAAAATCTTGGTGGCGGCTGATGGCGTTTTGCGTATTGGATTTGCTTCTACTTCTCCTGGAACTGGCACGTATGGATGGTTCTGTGCTACTGATTTTGAGTTGAAGTATTATGGTGAAGATGAAGGCGGATACGCTGAAGCGCTTCAGAAAAAGATAGCAGAAGCCGAAGGAATGAAAGACTCTGTGATGCTGAAAGGCGATTTGAACAATCTGGATGTAGTGATTGAACAGGCGAAGCTGGCGCAGGACCCGGCCTCAATCAATGTAGCGCTTTCTGATCTGAATGCGGCAATGAACAAGGTAATTCTTTCTTATAAAGGATTGAAAGAATATGAAGAGACCGTTTGGAATACTGTTGGCAACTTGCTGGAAACTTTAAAGAAGGAATCTTCTGAGGAACTTATTTATCAGATCTTATCGCAGCAAGATAAACTGATTCAGGCAGATACTACTACCTATTTGTCGATAGGAGTGTTAAATACCATCTTAAAATCATTCTGTGTGTATGTAGCAAAGTATGAAGAAGCGCTTCTTTGTATGGAGATGACAAGTATTTATGAGCAACAGAATATCAATGAATTGAATGGTGTGGTAATGGCGCAAACTGAAGTGCTTATTACTGGTGGATTAACCAAGGAAGCCATTACGGCTTTAGAATCAGACCTGAATGTTGCAATACGCACATTGCGATTGACACAGAAAGCGGGCGTAGATACCGATTTTTCATTTGTTATAGTTAATCCGGATATCAATGCAAGTGGAAATTCAGCACCGAACGGATGGATCATTGACCGAATCAATGGCAATAACTACACCTCTGCCGGTGTACATTATAATGGTGATCCTAATGATCATTACCTTGATTGCTGGGGTGCCACAGGGGCAATACGTTATACGGCAAAGCAAATGATTACGGACATTCCCAACGGAACGTATAAACTACGTGCTGTGGTGCGTTCCAGTGGAGAAGGTGCTTTTCTGTTTGCCACATTGGGAAGGGATACCTTGAAGGTGGAATTCCCGGTAACAAGCGAATTGGGTGGTAGTGTATGGGAGAATGCACCCGAAGGATCAGTGGAGCGCGACGTAAACGGAGGTAAAGGTTATGGATGGAGCGTGTTAGAGCTGAATGCCATTGAGGTTTCAAATCACATGTTGCAAATAGGAGTATCTACGGATTCACTGTTGATGCATAAGCCATTTACAGGTTCGTGGTTTTCGGCGGATAAGTTTGAACTGTTTTATCTGCGTGCGGGTGACGATACTTCTGTAGAAGAGGTTTCTTCAGATAAATCTCCGGCTTCTTTGAGTGCGTATGTGCACAATGGCACTCTTATCGTAGAGAGCGAAGAAGAGTACACAGTGACCACGCTGGAAGGTGTTGTCGTTTCTACCAACGGCATGCTGCTCCCAGGTGTATATATTGTCAGATCCGCTTTGAAAGAAATTAAGATAATAGTAAATTGAGTTAGTGAATAGAAGAGATGTTTCTTAAGTAGTAAATAGAAACAGCGGAAGCGAGGGTATGTCAGGTTATGAAGTGAACCCTAAAAGTTAGACAAAAAACTTTTAGGGTTTATTTTTATGTCACATACATTTGAAGAACGGCTTCTAATAGTTAGCCAAGTAAATTTGGGCAAACCGATTTCCCACCTCTCCAGAGAGTACCATATCAA
>JAVBMN010000047.1:0-14996 GCA_031552405.1 Bacteroidaceae bacterium
AAATTAAATTAAGTATAAACCAGGCAGAATAAATGCTTTTGGACACTAAAAAAACAATACTAATCTACATAGTTTTGACCAACAACTACAAGGGGTCAATTTAAAATGGCCGAAGGGGGTCACAATCATTGGAATTTCCAAATGGTGCAGATATCACAGTAACATTTACCCCCGAAGAGGCTGCCACCGCATACGGGACAATCGACCTAAACTGTACAGGTGCCTCCAAATCCATATCTCTTGTAACCTCCATAGACTCTGAATGCTTTACCGAAGCAAAAGGAAATGTGACTCCCAACCCACGTTTCTTATCACTGGACGGATTTACAGCTTCCTTCGGAACACTGCCTAAGATCGTAACCATCGCAGAGGGAGAAGATGTAAAATGCGGTGCCACCTGTGTCAAATTTGAAGGAGATCCCAGCAAATGCGGACTTAACAGAAACAGCAGCATCACCTTTGCTCCCGGTACCTATAAGATAAACGGCTGGATCAATACAAATGGAACATTCGAGACAGGAGTGTATGCAGCAAACGCCGACATCAGCAGCGATGATCCCTCCGCCATAGCAGTAGACCCCAGCTATGTGTATTTCTCGATTCCTGATACCAAAGGTGCCTGGCACTATTTTGAGTTTACGTTTAATGTGACCAATCTGGTCAGTAAAGGAACGATCTGGATCAATAACGATTCCCGCAGCAGTACAGCTACATTGGCTTATTTGGACAACTGGCAGATATACAATACAGCCAATTCTGATGATGAGATCATCTATGGCGATTATCCCATTCAGCCGGTATCATTCAATAAGGTAAAGTTCTCAGACGCATTCTGGGCACCCCGTATCAAGATGAATCAGGAGGTAACCATCCCCATCGCCTTACAGCAGTGTGAAGAAACCGGAAGAATAGACAACTTCAAGAAAGCAGGAGGCCTGATATCCGGCTACTTCTCTACCGAATATACTTTTGATGATACCGATATTTACAAGATCATTGAAGGTATGGCCTATTCCATACAAATGTATCCGAACCCGGAACTGGACACAAAAATGGACGAACTGATCGGCTACATTGGTGCAGCCCAGGAAGAAGACGGGTATCTCTTTACAGCCCGTACAGCTGCCGAACCAGGCAAAATGCACTCGTGGGTAGGCGCTAAACGCTGGGAGAAAGACCCCGACCTGAGCCATGAATTATACAACTGCGGACACCTGTATGAAGCTGCTGTAGCCCATTACTCGGCAACCGGGAAGAGCAACTTGCTAGATATCGCCATCAAAAATGCAGACCTCTTGGTAAAAGAATTCTTGGAAGGAGGCCTTACCTACGAGCCCGGCCATCAGATTGTAGAAATGGGTTTGGCAAAGATGTACCGCGTAACAGACAAGAAGGAATACCTGGAACTGGCAAAATACTTCCTTGACCTGAGAGGCGACAAAGGCGTAGCTCGGAAAGAATACAGCCAGACTCACAAGCCTGTCATCTATCAGGACGAAGCAGTGGGGCACGCAGTCCGTGCAGTCTATATGTACTCCGGAATGGCAGATGTAGCTGCCATGGCTCATACCACATCCTATTTAGATGCCATTGATAAGATCTGGGAGAATGTAGCAGGAAAGAAATACTACATAACCGGAGGTATCGGAGCCAAGCATGACGGTGAAGCCTTTGGTGCAAACTACGAACTGCCCAACCATTCTGCCTACTGCGAGACTTGCGCCGCAATCGGTAACGTATACTGGAATCATCGCATGTTTCTTTTGCATGGCGAATCCAAATACTATGATGTAATTGAGCGTACATTGTACAATGGGCTCATCTCGGGCATTTCCCTTTCAGGAGATCATTTCTTCTACCCCAACCCCTTAGAATCAAGAGGCAATGACAGCCGCAGCGAGTGGTTTGGCTGTGCCTGTTGCCCCAGCAATCTGTGTCGTTTCACAGCCTCAATCCCGGGGTATGTATACGCCCAGAAGAATGACAGCATCTATATAAACCTGTTTGTACAGGGAGAATCGGAGATCGAAATAGGCGAAAACAAAGTCCAGCTGACTCAGGAAACAAGTTACCCTTGGGACGGCAATATCGCAATTACCGTGAATCCGGAGAAGGCGGAGGAGTTCAACCTGTTGATCCGCATACCGGGCTGGGTAGGAACTCAACCTGTACCAAGCGACTTATACCACTATGTCGATGCGGTGGGTAATAGCGCCAGTCTGAAGCTAAACGGAAAAAACATCAGCTACGGCATTATAGACGGATATATGAAACTTTCCAGAAACTGGCAAAAAGGAGACAAACTGGAATTGGAGTTTCCTATGGATGTACACCGTACCGCGGCACACGAAAGCGTAGCTGCCGACAAAGGGAAAGTGTCACTGGAACGCGGCCCTATCGTATACTGTCTGGAATGGCCGGAAAATGGAGAGGATATCTTCAGTACGGTGATTGATGACGAAACGTTTATTACGCCTTCTTCTTACGATGCAGACTTCCTGAATGGCGTTGTCAGCCTGGAAATAGAAGGAAAAATAGCACAAACCAGCAGTGGCGAAGTGATCCTTAAGGACAAGCTGCTGACTGCCATCCCCTACTACGCATGGGCCAACAGAGGGAAAGGTGATATGGCCGTATGGGTAGCCAGCAGCAAAGAGTATGCAGAAGCATTGCCCGAAGAACTGCCCGAAGCAGATACTCTCATCTATACTGTACTACAAGAGCCCTTTACAGGATCAATAAACTCCGTATACCCCACTGTAACCGTAGAGCCGGATGTGGAACGGATCTGTGAGATATTCGGCTTGCAGCTGGCAGATATACAGAGTGCCTTCAATACCGAAATCACCTATGCCGCAGTAAACCCGAACGGTTCCCTGAACACCACCTCTACAGCCAATGCGCCCGGACACTGGTTTGACAACACCGGATATGTGACCAGCTGGGGTACGAATTCCTATGTTTTCTCTGAGTTTAAACTGAGTGATTTCGTATTCAACATAGGCCAATATCCCAACATCTGTCCGGATGGCAGTAAATACACCCTTAAACAGGCCCTTACCTATTCGCCTGTAGGGAAAGCTCCTATCCGTGTGGTGTTTGTATTTAATATCACGGTGTCCTCGGATCCGAATAGTGTAGACGAGATGTCGGATGACAAGTCGATCCAACTATTTACCTCAGACCGCGAACTGCATATAAACGGGCTGCCGCAAGGGGCTATTGTGTACATTGACGATGTGGCAGGCGGGAAATTTATACAGGCCTCATCCAGCCAAGGCTCGTATTCCATAACCCTTCCATCCGGAGTCTACATTGTCTCCGTAGGTGAACTCATAAAGAAAAAGATCATCATTCCTTAATAAGTTGTAAAAAGAAGAGGACGTGACTACTGGCACGTCCTCTTCTTTTTACAACGAAAAAGTTTCCCATTTCTTGATTTCAGGTTATATTTGCATTTTAGTGACTAAAAAAACGGACGACCATGAAGACTGAAGTTAGAAAAGGTATAGCTGGAATAGTAAGATCCGTCTGGATCGTCATCTTCCTATCCTCTGCTTTGTGTCTTCATTCCCAACACATCACGGTAAGAGATATCCCCCTGTTAGACCAGCTGCCGGTAAGCGCCATCCACCGCATCTTTCAAGACCGTGAAGGATATATGTGGTACGGAACGGTAAATGGGTTGTGCCGCGACGACGGATATAACATTCATACATTCCGTTCCGACCTGTATCATCCGGAGGTATTATCCAATAACTCCATTACCTGCATTGCAGAAGACAGCCAGGGTAAGATCTGGTTCGGAACCCGGAAAGGGGCGTATATCCTTGATAAATCCACTTATAAAATATCGCTGATAGATATCGCCGGGCTGCCCGGTAAAGACATTTATTCCATTTCCGCAACCAGTGAGGGTTCCGTCTGGATACATGTATCGGGAGATCTGCTCCGGCTTACGGAACAAGGGGCTCTGGTGAAAAAGTACACAATCCCCTTTGGTGACGGATCCGGCAAGAGCGGCTTCTTGTACGAAGACAGAAATCACACCATACTTCTTTCCGTATCAGGGGATGGGTTGTATAAGTTGAATAAGGAATCATATACCTTCGAACCCTTTCTGTTGCAAAAAGGACTCTCAATAAGTACGATCATTCAGGATAAAGACAAAGAGTATTATTGGATAGGTATCCGGGGAAAAGGCATCGCCCGGCTTGACCCTCCCAACCGATCAAAGAAGGCAGCATACCTGCATGAGCTGTTGCCTGTAAATGTAATGGGCCAACAGGACGGTCAGGTCTTTCACATTGTACAGGATGAAGTATATGGATATATTTGGGGAACTTTCCGTACCGACCTTTTCGTCTTCCGCATTACTCCGGAAGGCGCGCCGGAACAGATCTGCACTTCCCATTTTATCCCTCCTTGCAACAAAATGCTTTATGAGATCCTTAAAAGCAGGGATGGAAATCTATGGGTATCCGCATTTGACCGAAAAAGCTTTATCCTCAGTTTCAGTGCCCATGAAATGCATGAGTATCCCATCCCCAGCCTGGAAAAACGGATTAAAAGCAACCCTGCAATCGTTACCTTATGCAAAGACGAGAAAGGCATCTTTTGGTTCTCTCAGGAACGCATCGGCCTCTGCCTGTATCAACCGGAAACGGATAAGGTAACACATTACTCGGACTGTCCGGAAGTGAAAGGCCTGCCGCTGGGAACCATTCCTTACCTGACCAAGTCCCGCCAGCCAGGTAAAGTATGGGTTATATCGTATGGCACAAAAGTGCTTGGACTGACCCGAAAAGACATGGAAATCCGCGTGAGCCAAGAGATCGAATTAAAGGATGCCGCAAAAGATGCGGAGGTAATAGAATGTATCTTTGAGGATAAAGACGCCAATCTTTGGATTGGTACCCTATCAGGGATCTATCTGTACCGTGCAAAAACCGGAACACTGGAAATCATATCTGAAACCTTAGGGAATGTTTCCGGTATTACGCAAACGAAGGGCGGCATGATATGGGCCACTATACGTAACAAGGGTATTTGCAGCATCAGTCCCGAAAAGAAGCTTACGGTTTATCCGTCAAAGAAAGATTTCCTATGCATTGATGCCGGCAAGGAAAATGAATTATGGCTGGGCACCGGAGAAGGTGAAGTGTGGATGTTCAGTCCCGGTGTGAAAAATAACTTTACCGACTACAGCCTTGCGTGCGGCATGAACGGAGACATGGTGGATAACATTGCGATAGATAAATACAACCATGTATGGATCATAACCAACCAGCAGATCAAAGAGTTTAACCCTAAAAACGGAGCCTATCGGAGTTTCTCCGCTTCCAATCCAGCCATTTTATTAAACCGCTTTCTGCCCCGTGCCGTATATGAAGATAAAGACGGAGTTTTGTATTTCGGAGGCATTCCGGGAATCATCTCCATGAATCCTTCCCAGCGCCTGGAAAGTACCCCGCAACAAGTAAAAGCCTCTATCACGAATATCAAGATAATGGGACAAAGTATCCTCTTTGACCATGCCTCAGGAGATAATATCAGTCCTCAGATAGAGATACATCCGGAGGAACAAAACCTTGAAATAGAATTTTCATCACTGGATTACCAGCACACTGACCAGATCCGTTATGCCTATCGTTTAAAGGGTGTAGACCATGACTGGGTGTATCTTCCGCCCGGAAAGAACTCAGCCTTTTATAATAAACTGGACAAAGGAAAGTACACCTTTGAGGTAAAGGCTACAGATAAGAACGGACTATGGAGCAATGAAATCACTGAGATCACTATAAACCGTTTGCCTACCTTTTACGAAACATGGTGGGCGTATACCCTCTATTTCGTAATAGCGATTGCGCTCTTAGGTACTATCCTGTATTTATACCTGCAACGCATAAAACAGGAAAACAGCAAGCGGTTTACAGAAGAAATCACACAAACCAAACTGCGTTACTTTACCAATATCTCCCATGAACTGCTTACTCCTCTTAGCATTCTGTCCTGCATCACTGAAGACATGGAAAGTTCCGACGCGGTTAATAAAAGGGAGATGAAGCTGATGCAATCCAACATCACGCGTTTAAAGAGACTGTTGCAGCAAGTCCTTGACTTTAGAAAGATAGAGAACCGGAAAATGGAATTGTTTGTCGCAGAAGGGGATCTTCTTTCCTTTGTAAAAAGCATCTGTGAACACAGTTTTGCTCCCCTTGCCCAAACAAAGGATATAACTCTCTCCTTCAATTCCTCATTGGACCGGATTGTTGGGTATTATGATGAAGACAAACTGGACAAAATTCTCTTCAATATCCTTTCCAATGCGTTTAAATACACCCCACCCGGAAAAGAAGTCCGTGTGGAGATGGATACCTATAACTCGGAAACTCACACGTATTTGAGACTACGCATAAAAGACCAAGGAGTTGGAATAGCTCCCAAAGAGCTGAATAAAATATTCACCCGGTTCTACAGTAACAAATCGAACGAGGCCGGATTATCCAACGGAATAGGCCTTTCTCTCACGAAAGAACTGACCGAACTGCACCATGGTAAGATCCATGTGGAAAGCCGCCTCGGGACCGGTACGGAATTTAGCATTGAGTTCCCGATTGACAAAGCAAGCTACGCTCCACATGAGCTAAAAGCTGATTCTTCAAGAAACCAGGTCTATATCCCATCGCAAGAAGAATCTGCCACACAAGAACGTGCGGATGAGAACAAAGAAAGAAAAACAGACTACACCTTACTATTGGTAGAAGACAATGACGAGCTACTCTCACTCATGGAAAGCATCTTTTCCAAAAGCTATCAGGTACACACCGCAAGAAACGGAAAGGAGGCTTTAAAAGTAATCAAGAAGCAAGCAATTGATATTGTAGTAAGTGATATCATGATGCCCGAGATAGATGGCCTGGAATTGTGTCAGATTCTCAAGAACGACCTCTCTACAAGCCATATTATTGTGATATTGCTTACGGCTAAAACCGCGGTGGAGGACCGAATCGGCTCCTATGAAGTAGGAGCTGATGACTACATGCCCAAACCCTTCGAGATAAAAGTCCTGAAAGCACGGCTTGAGAACCTGTTGTTCCAAAGGAAAAAGAGGCAATCCGAGTTCAAAGACAACCCACAGGCAGCCTTTATTTCCAACCTGGGATTCACTTCCTTGGATGAGCAACTCATTGAGAAAGCATTAAAGATAGTGGAAGAGAACCTCGCAAACCCGGACCTTGATGTGGCCATACTGGCAGACAAGCTCAATGTGTCCCGCTCCACATTCTCCAGAAAAATAAAAGCCATTACAGGACAAACCTCACTGAATTTCATCAGAAACATTAAGATGCAGCATGCCCGCCGCATGCTGAGTAATACAACCGTCACCGTATCTGAAGTAATTATAGCACTAGGGTACAATGACCATAAACACTTTACCAACTCTTTCAAGGAAGCCTTTGGCATGACCCCTAGTGAATACCAAAAACAAAACAAGCCTCCACGTTCCACGACCCTCTGAAAGCGCTTGTGACAAAGGGTTTCCGAGTGGAGGGTTCTAAAATTCGGTGGAAGGTCGAGGCAGATTTGTGGAACGTGGAGGCTGATTGTTTCTTTGCTTGGGAGGCTACGCGATGAGGGGATGCAAGAGATCCCCATCCCGCACCAGCCTTTCGCATAGTCAAACGCAAGCCTGCGCTTCCTCAACTTCAGCCCTGCGTTTTCAAATCTCAGGCCTGAGATTTGAAAACACAAGCCTGACTTTCTTCAACCGCAGCGCACCAGATTTCGTGGGCACGAGCCGAACATCTCGTGCCCATCAGTTTAAAGATTGGTGCGCACCAATTGTTCAACTCGTGCCCACCAGTTTTGCTATTTCCAGAAACAAATGAACAATTCCTGCACCTGCCTTGTTATAATAAACAAATCATAGAAAGAACTATTTACCCGCTAAAACAGCATTAATTATGAGAAAACGTATCTATACTTATTGCACATTATTCATCGTATGCACAGTGTTCCTATTCACAGCAACCGCATGTTCTCAAAAGGAAAAAGAGATCAGCACCGTAGCCAGCAACTATCTGAAAGCCCTTGCCGACTATCGCTTAAACGACGCCAAAAAGTATGGCGACGAGTCAGCCGCACGATTCCTTGACGAGCAGCAAAAAGTCATCAACAGCTGGAGCCCTGAAGAGCTGGAAGAAGCTAGGAAAGCCCTTGAGAACACAGAGGTGAAGATCTCCCATATACAGATTAAGAACGCAAAAGCGACAGTCACATACGAGTTCGTAAAGAATGGAATAGTCTTGCAATCCGAGTTATTGTATCTGATAAAGAACCCTACCGGCTGGCAGGTACAGGAATTTATGTAGATAAAAAAATCACGGCCGGGTAACCTTCCTCTTCCCCATCAACCAATGCACCCTAAGCCACTCACGAACGGGCTCATCATATAGCTTAAGCCAAGCATAAGCCACAAATATACAAATAGAGAAATGTGCCAGATTTACAGCCAAGGTTTGCCCAAACGATGCGTCGGGGTGAAGGTCTACCCACGTGAATAAGATATAAAGGAAGGGCTGTTGGGTAATATAAAGGGGATAAGAAATATCACCCAGAAACTTACACACCCTGGCCGACTTGCCTGAAACCCGGCTGCCTGCCCCCATTGCGATAAGCAGAGGAAACAGGATGATAATACAGGCAGACTCATATATACCATTCAGAATACCATGTTCCGCCCCTCCCACTCTCGGCATGACAAGCAGGGTAAAGAGTAACAACGAGCACCACCAGAAACCTGCTTTCAGTTCGATCCGCTTCCCGATGTGCGACAACAGCAATCCGGCAAAGAATGGAAAGAGAAGTCGGGTAAACCCTATAAATGTCTGAGGCACATCAAGCGTCCACCCGCCAATCATGGTGTAACGGGGGCCTTCACGATCTACAAAAAGATGAAACACATCCAGATCAAGTGCCAGATTGAGAGTAAGGAAGCCTGAAGCGATCACAAAGATCACCAGCATTGTTCTCGAGAACTTCCTTATAATCAGAGCGTACAGTATATTCGCAATATACTCATAAAACAACGACCATATAGTACCGGCTATCGAGTTGACCTCGTTCCAACCGCGGATGTCAAGCGATGGCGGTGTAGGAATCATCAGGATAGAAAGCAATGCACATAGCATCAACATCCACACCGGAGTGTCCATCACCAGAGGAAATACTTCCCCAGCGGTAAAATAGAAACAACACACACCCGTCACCGTAGCAGCAATAATCATCGGATGCAAACGTACCAGACGGCGCTTAAAGAAATCCTTCAGCGACATACGCTCCCATCGATCCTCGTACGCATACCCTATCACAAAGCCCGAAAGCATGAAAAAGAAGTCCACAGCCAAATAGCCATGGTTTACTATACAATGTGCCGGATTGCCCGCATGATACACATCAAACTGATGGTACGCCAATACCAGCAAGGCTGCGACACCGCGAAGCCCATCCAAAATATCGTATCTCCCTTTTGAGGGTAGATAATTGCTATTTGTCATAAATACTAGTTCCTGTTAGGGGATGACCTTGATTATTACACGCTGATACCGGGTCAACATCGGTATGCCGGTATCCGTAACTTCACAAATCATGTGCAGCGTTTCTCCGGGTTGCGCATCTTTAGGGATTGTGATTGTAGTCTTTGCCACTTTGGATTCTGCCAAGGTGGCACCAGTGTAGCTTCCCGCTTCCGGGTAGTGCCACCATCTGAATGAAAGGACATCGCCATCCGGATCTGTAGTGGCCGAGGCATCCAGTTTAACTCTGGCACCCGCTTTGGCTTTGATTTCCGGCGGGGTATTTCTTAAGCGAACCACCGGAGGATGATTTGCAGAGGCATAATCCTTTACGCACCAGTCGGCCCTGGCTGCAAAGTCATTCTGAACCGCCGGAAGCCACCGCCAGATGGGCTTAAAATAGTTCGTTCGGATTTCACGCTTTGCATACGCGGTATCATTCTCCATCTTCTTCGACCAACTGTTGCTAAATCCCCATTGTCCTATGGGATAGACGTAACTTGAATCGGGAAGAGGATCCATCCATACATTGTTGCGCACGTGTACATACCGTCCGCCCCAACCTCCATATCCCGGAGAATCCATGCTTTGCAGCCCATTGGGAATACAATGCAGAAATGCAGGAGTATCGCCCTCCGCATTGAAAGCTCCCTGGTTATTCTCGTATACATCACAAAGCGGACCATGACCTTTCAGAATGTGTTCCCTCATCCATTCCGCTTCAAACCAAGGTTTCACAGCTTCAGGAAGCACTTTGGGCCATATATAAGCGATGCAGTCAAACTGGTCGGATATAATAGTGGGGATATTGAGATGCTCCCAATTGGGACGGATATACTCCTGATACGTTTTGTCTTGTTCCCAAATAAGAAACAAACGCATCCTGGAGGCTACCTCCTTCATCCTGTCAGGATACTCCTCCTGTATACTCTTCAACGCCCGCGAAATTGTATTGCAACCACCCCAAGCCTGTATCCATACCGGACGTGGATCACTATCATCCAAAAGCACCTGCGCAATCCACTTCGCTCCTTCTGTACGAATGCTATCTTCACCTATTCCGTTGATATTTCCTACTTTCCATTTACTTAAAAGGTGATCGGGAGAGGGGTAATCAGGATCATGCAGCAGAAGGTTATCATATACCTTTGCATAAATATCTATATACTCTTTCACCCAGGATACCGGGTGAAAAGCATTCCATCCTTTTCCTCCCACCCAATGAAACTGCGAGCTGCTATTGACAATCCCCTCCACATCAAACTCGTTGGAGGTAAGCAAGAACCGAACCATAGAAGCCCGATCATCCGCCTCACCATCCGTAGTGACTATTACACGTGGTTTCGTGTTCTGGCTAAAAGTCTGTACCTCATCTGTAAACAGTATGGTAAGAATACTCAAAAGCCACATCCTTATATAATACATTCTATCCTTTTTCATGGAACAATCCGGTAATCAAGTACCTCAATTTTCCCTCACAAGCCGCCAAGTTACCACTTTTTTTATCAACTTTGTAATAAAAGTATCTTTTTTCCGACTATAGAGTAAAGTTCAAACCCATGAAGTCAAGCCAGGAAGAATTTCTAAAGATACTATCTGCTTACCAAAATATCATTCATAAGGTAAATCAGATCTATTTTCAATCGGAAATAGATAAAGAGGACAATTTCCAGAAAGTAGTCTACCAGCTTTGGCGTTCTTTCTCATCCTTACAAAACCGAGAAAAGCCAGCTTCCTGGATTTATGCAGTAGCAATAAACAGTTCCATTTCGAAAATCAGAAAGGACAGCCGACTTGAGTTCTTTGAATCCGTACCCGATATTGAAGTTGTCAATCCCTATGAGCAACAAGAGCAAAACGAGAATTACCAAAGGCTGATAAATGCCCTTTATAAACTAAATGAGATCGACAGATCAATCATGCTCCTCTATATGGAAGAGTATTCTTACGATGAGATTGCCGAAATAGTTGGAATAAGCAGCTCCTACATCGGCGTAAAGATTCATAGACTAAAAAGCCAACTACAGAAACAATTTAAAAAGTAACCCCTATGAAAACAAACAATATTAAAGATATCTGGAAAACAGGAACGGAAGAACACATCAAGTCGTATTCCGAGAAAGAACTGAATGAGATAGTGGTGAAGTCCGCAAGAGAATCAATCAAGGCAATATACCCTGGGGCAATCTTTCGACTCGTCATACTAGCTGTAATAGCCTATCTCATTATAAAGTTGTTTTCGAAAGAACAACCCATAGAAGAGGTGCTTATATATACAATTGCTTTAGTCTTATTATTCGTTTCCTATTTCTTCTACGAACGTGCTTTCTACAAGATTAGGAGATACACCTGCGGTAAGCCTGTAAAAGAATGGTTAGAGGGCCGTATAAAAGAGATTGAGAAGAGTATCAGATTTAAGAGCAAATATGATCGGGTTATTCATACATGTTCCTTCCTCTTTGCATTAGGCTTCTATGTCCTTCATTCTATTATTGCAAATATAAACTTCAACATAGTAACCGTTCTCATTATTCCGCTCGGAATAATCATTTACCTTTTGATAATGAGGCATTCTCTAAACCGAAATTATCAAAGAAGCCTTCGCGAGCTAAAAGACTTATACAAGCAATTTGAAGATCCAACTGAATAAAAGCATACCTATGAAACGAATTATCTTTAGCCTGTCAGTATTTCTGGTGCAGATCTGTTCTTTTGCATTTACTCCGGAAATCAAAACAATCTCATTAGGTGATGGAGAAGTGATCGAAGCCCGACTCTGCCTGCCGGATAATGAAGTGAAAACAATCGTCTTTTGCATCTCTGGAACAGGACCAACAACCTACTTAACCAAAAGAGCCACATTTGTCTATTTTGATGAGCTTGCAAATGGCTTCTGCAATGAAGGAATGGCATTCTTTACCTACAACCGCCGGGGATGTAAAACAAATGAGACTCCCCCTCTATTTGTAGAAGTAGACTCTG
The DNA here is from genome assembly GCA_031552405.1 of Bacteroidaceae bacterium. Taxonomy (GTDB): domain Bacteria; phylum Bacteroidota; class Bacteroidia; order Bacteroidales; family Bacteroidaceae; genus UBA1794. The sequence goes on from JAVBMN010000047.1 coordinate 12,561, forward strand.
CCAAATATGCGAAATATACCCCTATTCAAGAAGCTGAAGACGTGGAGGCCATGATCTCTTTTCTTCAAAAAGACAAACGATTCGCAGGGTGTAAGATTCTCCTTTATGGAATAAGTGAGGGTACTATTATCGCCTCGCTCGTAGCAGAGCGGAAGCTTGTGCAGATAGATGCTCTACTGCTTCACGGATATGCAAATGAAAACATGTACGATATTATCTTATGGCAAAACAAGGGACATGGAGTGATGATAATGGCAAATTCCATTTTCGACAAAGATGGAGACAAAGCTATCAGTAAAGAAGAATATGAAGCAGAGGATGAAATGATTACCCGATATAGAACCTACTTATTCCAGAATATGCCATTTGATTCACTAGATATAGTAAAGAACGGTTTCATTGATATACACGACATTGAGAAAATGCTCATGCCACTCCATGAAGAGCTAATGAAAAGAGTAACCCACAACGATTGGATGTGGATTCGAAGTAACTACTTCAATATAACTCCCCTATGGTTTAAAAGCCATTTTGAACTGGAGGCAAATAAAACAAGACTGCTACGACTAAACATCCCTATACAGATCTTTCATGGTACAGAGGATGCAAATGTGCCAGTAGAAAGCGTGTATGATTTACAGGAACGATTCGGAGCCTGTAATAAGACAAACCTTACCATACATATTCTGGAAAAGCACAATCACGATCTGAACTTTCAAGATTGGCTAATCCACAAAAAGTGGCCGAAAGGATTTAGGCAATTATTTAGTGCCGCCAAAGACATCTAATGATGATCCGTAAACCTTCCCTGATTCCACTAAACAATTAATGGGGAAAGAACTAGAAAGCGAAGAGAGTTTTTAATACTTTTCCCGCTTTAGTATCCCTGTATTCTTTTCTTGAACCTATTTCTTGAAGATTTAATCTTAACATATGAGTTGAAAGAGTGAGTATCTAAGCCATAAAATTGTATATTTGCGTACCACTAAATAATAGATTATGGATTTGAGAATAGAGAAAATATGTGAATCTGATTTTGAGGAATTGATAAATCTTTTCCAAGAGTTTGCAATCTTTGAAAAACTGCCTCATAAAATGGTAAACACTGTAGAGAAAATGAGGGAGGAAATGGAGTATTTCAATGGTTTTACTGTTAAAGATGAACATAATAATATTCTGGGTTATGTAACGTTCTTTTTTGCGTATTATACATGGATTGGAAAGTCTCTATACATGGATGATTTATATGTATGCCCTCCGCACAGAGGCAAGGGTCTTGGAAAAATGCTCATTAATGAAGTAATATCTTTTGCTCAAAAGAATAAATGCCATAAGCTACGTTGGCAAGTTTCAAATTGGAATGAATCTGCAATTAAGTTCTATCATAGTCTAGGAGCTCAGATTGATGATGTAGAGAAGAATTGCGACCTTACTCTCAATCCGATAGTAGCCATAAGAAGTAATGAATTGAAAAATGAAAGATAAAATGTGCCAAGAATTAGATAAGCCAGACAAGAATCTAGTTGCAGCATGTGGACTCTTTTGTCCTTCATGCGCAATTTTTATTGCAAGTAATGAAAATGATAGTGACAGACTTAAGAGGCAGGCAAGTGAACTAAACATCACAGTTGAAGAGGTTCGCTGTAAAGGATGTCGTTCTGAAAAAAGGAATGCGTACTGCAATACTTGTTTCATGTTGAAATGTACGAAAAAGAAGAATGTAGACTTTTGTTCGGAATGTAATGAATACCCTTGTGTTCAGATTGTAGAATTTCAATCGAAACTACCTCATCGAATCGAGTTATGGAAAGACTTACAAAGGATAAAGAAAGTTGGTTATGAAACTTTTTATGTCGAATCTTTGGAGAATTATAAATGTTCATCTTGTGCGACTATCAATTCTGGTTGGGATTTGTCATGTCGAAAGTGTGGCAATAGTCCTAGTTGTAAATACGTTGAGAATAATCAAGCAGAAATAAAAAAACGCTTATAGAGGGTACCTTTAAGCATTTAACTTGTTAAAGAGAAGGGGGCTGTCCAACAAGAATTGCACCAAATTGAAACTTTTCTTTTCCACTTGAGTACACTCTACTCAGAAAAAGAAGCAACAATAACAGCATTCATGTGAAATAGTTTCGATTTGATCCATCAGCAAACCAATGAGTTAAAAGGGGAAGAAAAAGAAAGCGGAGAGAGTTTTAACACTTTCTCCGCTTCTGTACCACTAAACGTCCTTTTCTCGAACCAGTTTTTAAATGACTTGGATCTAATCTGGGAATTGAGAAAATGGATTCCAATACCATAATCTCTGTGAGGACTTTGAGAGAATAGTTGCCTTTTGAACGCTATCTCTTATTTTTCGTTCTTTATCCCTATTAAATTGTAAAACCGTTCTTTATATTGATTACTTATAGGAATCAATGTGTTCAATATCTT
>JAVBMN010000030.1:0-5645 GCA_031552405.1 Bacteroidaceae bacterium
GTTTTTCAGGTCGGCCTGGTGCCGCGAGGAATGGCGGTCGAACTCATCCAAAGAGATCAGACCGTATTCGCTCAGGCGACGTTCGGCCTGCGGGATATTAGTGAGCGGGAAACTGTCCGTATAGAATCGTTCCAGCTCCGGTGGGAGAAGCATGCGGCAGAAGGTACTTTTATGGAGTCCTTGCTCCCTGCTTACCAGCAGCGGGGCGAGGGAGTTGGCGTATTGAGGGTTGACGCCCAGCCACCCGGCGGTCATACCCAGCATCCAGCGGCGGAAACCTGTACGCCACAGCGGATCCTCACTTACACGGGTAGCAAGGGCGTCGATACGGTCTGCTCCGTCCCAGACCGGTAAATTGTCGAGGTATTCGTGAAAGGGGTGGTAAGGTTGGATGAGGAAAGAATTCAAGACACATTGTATCTGGCTTTCGTAACAGAAGATACCGGCGGCCTGTACCTCATAATAAAAAGTGCTTTTGGCACGCGGGCATACGGGGAGAAAAGGGGGGTCGCTTTCCGTGCTGCCGATTTCCAAGGCGTAGCGTTTTCTGTATTCCGTCTGCCCGGTCAACTGATTGTAGCGGAATTCATATCGCTGCTGCAAAAATGCACTGACCTGTACCACGGGTAGGGGCGGATTGCATCCGCCCGCATCCACAGGCGGTGTTTCTTCCTGCCGTTCCTCTTTTGTGTTCACTTCCGGACGGATGCAATCCGCCCCTACTTGAGGAGATTTCGGAGAATCTACCATCTCTATGACTCCGGAAATCACGCTTCGCAGTTCCCCCATCATTTCGGCCAATAAATGAAACATACCCTCTATGCGTTCAAGCTGCCAGGACAGGCTGGCATGTACACTGTTTTCTCTTAATACAAGCTCTTTCATAATTCTTTTATCTGATTGATTTTCAGCAAAATTACACTACCATCTGCCCCATTGCAAGTCATGGATTCAGACTACATTCCCAGCCTTGTCGATTGAAATCTCGTGCCCAAGAACTTTGTATCTGCAGGCGTAAAAGAGATCGTACCTCATATCGCGTACAATCGTACTCCAATTGGGGTACAATCGTACCTGATATGAGGTACAATCGTACGCGATATGAGGTACGATCTCTTTAGAGGCGCAAATGACAGACTTTCAAACGAGGAGATGCAGAATAACCGGATTGCTTCTGCCCCTGGAATTGGACAATGGCTTATGCAGAGGGCTGGCGCAACGATGGGGCTGTGTCAAAAAGCCAGATACATCCTCCCTCAAAAACCTTCCGAGTGGAAGGCTCAAAATCACGCCTCCACCCGAAAACCCTTTCCTGCAAAGCATTTCAGAAGGTTAGTGGAATGTGGAGGGTTGTAATCAACTTCATTTGTGTCATAGCCGATGACCCAAATGAACGTAGATAAGACAACTTGCTTTTTGTTAATATTACATAAACATAAAAGAATTGTGTAGTATTATTCCCTTCTATTTTGTACGTTTGTTATATTATATAACCCAAATACACATTTACCATGAAACATGTTATTCTCTTCCTTATTTTCGTCGGATGTAGCTTGAGTGTATTCTCTCAACAAAGATCCTACAGCTATGATGCTGCGGGCAATCGTATCTCTCGTTACACTGTAACATTACGATCCTCTCTTCAGCATATAGATTCTCTTTCTCAGGAGCTCCAAATAGAGAAGGAAGGCATTAGCAGGAGCCTTTTAACTTGCGAAGTGGTTATTTTTCCGAATCCTACTCAAGGTGAAGTGAACATCTCAATATCTAAAGGCGAAGAGGATGCCGTTTCGGAAATTACCGTACTTAGTAACTCAGGACAATTATTGATGACGCGGGAAGGTCGTGGGAATACAACACTCTCCATAGATCTTTCAGAGTATACCAGCGGCATCTATCTAATCAATTTCCGGCAAGGCGACAATACATCCTATTATAAAATCATAAAACAATAACACTATGAATACACGTCGAACTTATGCGGTCCTTTCTCTTCTTTTTGCAATAGGCCTTAGCCTCTCTTTACATGCTGCTACTGTAGGCCGAATTGCCGGCAGTTTCTCTAATAATTCGTCAGGAGCAGCCTTGTATACCATTCCTATTGAATGCCCTGTGGGAGTTAATGGAATGCAGCCATCCTTAGCGCTGGTTTATAATAGTCAGTCAGGAGCAGGGCTGGCTGGTTGGGGATGGGGAATTTCAGGTTTATCCTCAATTATGCGTACCCCTCAAACGAAGTATTATGACAATATTGAACAGGAAATAAGTTGGACCAGTGCCGATTCCCTTATTCTGGACGGGCAACGTCTGATGGCGATCAGACGTTCAACTGACAGTATTGAATATCGTTTGGAAGCCGATCCTACGATTATGGTCTGCGGATATGGTCTTCAAAGTTGGGGGCCCACTTATTTCAAGGCTTTCACCAAATCCGGTTCTATTATGACCTATGGTGACCCTCAGGGGGCTTCAACCGCTTATGCTTTTGTGTATGATGTGGCTTCTTCGGCTACCGGAGCCACAAAGCAGGGTTGGAATCTGACCGAGGTGGTAGATCGCAATGGTAACTTTATGAAGATCGAATACGGGACCTCGTATTCCACATATAAGGGTAACCTGATTAATAAAATCACATACGGCGGAAACAAGAAAAAGGGCAGTGCAGGTGATTTAGTGATCTCTTTTGAGTATGCCAAGAGGCCGGATGACATCCAGGGTTTTGTTTCCGGAAAAGAATTTCTGCAGCAACTTCGATTAACCAAGATTGTAACTGCTGTGGGTGGAGTAACCCAGAAGAATTACCGTTTAGTATATCAAAGTGGAGCAATAAGCCGATTGTCTTCTATTACACTTTATGATAAGGAAAATCCACAATATGACCCATTGTCATTCAGTTATGGAGAGCCTGATTCGGGAGAATCCAATACTGACATCACTTTTATAAAAGAAGATACCTTTGTTGGTATCGGCGACTTATTTAAAAAGAAAGAATCCCCCAAGATGGCTTTAATGGCAGTAGATCTGGACGGGGACGGTTACAACGAGCTTGGAGATGCGTATAACGTGCCGGAGCTTATGTTAGATGTGTATGGTATGTCTACGGGCTATTTTGATATCCGGCGAAAGGAACAGGATTGGGTGGCTACTCATCGTTTTCCGATCGCTTTTGCAATGGGAGATGCCTATAAAATTATACAGTCCACTGCCCCCGAGCTTTTTGCGGACTTTAATGGAAACGGCTCTTATGAAAGTGTCTTTTTCTATTTTGAAGGGCAATCTTTGAATGTACGAATCACAGATCGTTCCAATGAGCAGGTTTTGTGTGATGAGCTTCTGCATAGCACTTCCAAGACTCCTTTTGTGATGACAGGAACTTACTTGGGGAATCCTTTAGCCAACGCCTTGGTTATTTACGATGCTCCGCAAATTGTATCAGGTGGATATAAATATCGTTATGATCTGATAGCCAGCAGTATCAATGGGAATGTCTTTGCGCTTAATGATGACATGTTCTTAACGGTTCCCTCTAAGATCCTTTCAGCCACTACGGCCCGGTTAGGTACAGCTAATTATCGGGATGATCTTTTTCTATTATTGGAGAATGGCACTACTTGGATCGTGAAGAACAAGCAAACTCAGACAAGCTGTTTCTCAGAGTCACAACTTATTAATACAGGACTCAACATGGGACGGAATCTCCTTGATAGACCTTTTGGAGCATCAATAGACAGGTATCAGAATGATATTTATGCTTTTGGCGATGTGAACAACGATGGACTATTGGATGTGGTGTATCGTAAAGGAACTAATGCCTGGTATATTGGATACAATAAGGGAAATGGGAAATTCTCTTCTAAGCAGATCACAACAATAACAGCAGCTATATCTCCGATTTATGGTGATAAAGATCAAATTTGTTTGCAAGATCTGAATAATGATGGCTTTTTAGATATTGTAATAGGCGATGAGAATGCTGGCTCTACAACCAAATGGCGATTCTACTTGAACAATGGAAATAGCTCATTTAGCTTGTGGCGCACAGTAGAAAGTCCGGAAAAAGCAGCTTATTCCTGTTTTGCTGATCTTCATAGGAAGGGTACTGTCAATTGGACGCATGCCACAACTGATGGTAAAGTGGTTATTACCGACTTCGGTTTCGGACGCCATAAGAACTTGCTTACTAATGTAACTACCACAGCTTCCCCAGCACTTAGTCTGAAATACAAACCTCAGGCCGAATGTAAGTTTCGTGACGGTATGCCCGATAATATGAATAACTGTAATACCTTCCGCGATTATCTAAATATCGGGTATATTCCTTTTAAAACAACGATGCTGCCTGTGGTCTCTGAAACTTCGGACGGACGGACGCGCGTGTGTTATGATTATGGAACCTCCCTTGTAAACTGGTTTCACCGTGGGTATGTAGGATTTCGATACATGGAAGAACGTGACTCAGTTAATGTCAGAAGGATTGAAACACTTAATAAAATATACCATTCCAATAAACTTTATAATGCGATGGTCCCGGTGGTAAATAACCTGTATTCTACGTTTTCTACTGGATATACCCCGGCTACAGTGGATGGTACCGGATATTCTCTCCTGCCTCTTGGGGGGAAGCGTTTTGCCCTGCAACTTTCGGGACGTCATTATCAAGATAATATCAACTTCACTTCATCTACAGAAGATTACACGAATGATGAGTTCAATAACATAACCAGTTGTTTAAAAAAGTCAGGACAACAAGAAGTGTCTACAAGATACGTATACGGAAAGTACGGAGCATGGTGCAATAATGTACCAACAAGCGAAACAAGAACAGAAAAATTCGGTTCTGATACGCAAACCCGCGGACAACGATATACTTATAAGCCCAATGGAAATATGAGTTATCATTATACTAACACCTCTAATCTGGCTAATGGGTTAAGGTTCCGGAATGATGATTTTGATGACTTCGGAAACCCGAAAACAATAGTTAGAACAGCCGAGGCAAAAAGCCGCTACTCTTATATCACCTATTCAGAGTCTGGCCGATTTATAATTAAAGAAATAGATGAGCTGGGGCAGGAAATTACCCGCGAATGGGATGAGGCAAGAGGGCTGCTTCTGAAAGAAACAACCCGGATGGGTACTACCTCATATGCGTATGATGTGTATGGAAACCTGCAAACCACTACTTTCCCTAATGGGAAAAAGAAAACGGATAATATAACATGGGCCAGTTCGGTAACCGGACAATATACGGCAGGCTGTAAATACATGATTACTTCTACTCCAGAAGGCAGCTCTCCTGTTACCATCTGGTATAATGCATACGGTCAGGAAATAGCCAGCAGAACAGAGACTGCCTTTAACTCGAAGAAGATTTATGTCTTTAAAGAATACGATGCGAATACCGGGCGATTAAGCAGGGTCTCCAAACCGACCTACAATCTGGCTCCTGCAGATTGGGCGGAAACGTATGAGTATGATGTGCATGGTCGAGTGACAAAATTTAGCACTCCCAAAGGGGTTGTTGAAACGGAGTATGACTTTGGCTGGGATGAGCAAGATAACCGGTGTAGCGTGAAAAGAGTAATTACTCCTGATTCATTTACCGAAACATATTATGATGAAAACAATCTTGTTTCCCAGTCCTC
>JAVBMN010000037.1:0-121108 GCA_031552405.1 Bacteroidaceae bacterium
GTTTTTCAGGTCGGCCTGGTGCCGCGAGGAATGGCGGTCGAACTCATCCAAAGAGATCAGACCGTATTCGCTCAGGCGACGTTCGGCCTGCGGGATATTAGTGAGCGGGAAACTGTCCGTATAGAATCGTTCCAGCTCCGGAGGGAGAAGCATGCGGCAGAAGGTACTTTTATGTAGGCCTTGTTCCCGGCTTACCAATAGCGGGGCGAGGGAGTTGGCGTATTGAGGATTGATGCCCAGCCATCCGGCGGTCATACCCAGCATCCAACGGCGGAAGCCGGTGCGCCACAGCGGGTCCTCACTTACGCGGGTAGCAAGGGCATTGATGCGATCTGTTCCGTCCCAGACCGGTAGATTGTCGAGGTATTCGCGGAAGGGATGGTAAGGCTGGATGAGGAAGGAGTTCAATACACATTGTATCTGGCTTTCGTAACAGAAGATACCGGCGGCCTGCACCTCATAATAAAAGGTGCTTTTAGCACGCGGGCATACAGGAAGAAAAGGGGATGCAGTTTCAGGGACACCAGTTTGCAGGCCAGCGCGTTCTCGGTACTCCGTTTGCCCGGTCAGCTGGTTGTAGCGGAATTCATATCGCTGCTGCAGAAACGCACCGACCTGCACTACCGGTAGGGGCGAACCTGCGTGTCCGCTCTCATTAGTCAGGGATATTTCTTCCTGTTCCGGGATAGTGGCTTCCGGACAGACATACAGGTCCGCCCCTGCCGGTGACACCGGGGAATCAACTGCTTCTGCGATGTGGGAAATCACACTTCGCAATTCCCCCATCATTTCGGCCAATAAATGAAACATACCCTCTATGTGTTCAAGCTGCTGGGACAGGCTGGTATGTACACTATTTCCTCTTAATACAAGCTCTTTCATAACTCTGTTATCTGATTGATTTTCAGCAAAGTTACACCATGAGACATCTCATTGCAAATCATGTATTTAGACTACATTTCCAGCCTTGCAAATTGAAATCTCGCGCCTAAGAACTTTGCATCTGCACGTGTCCAAGAGATCGTACCTCATATCGGGTACGATCGTACTCCAATTGGGATACAATCGTACCTGATATGAGGTACAATCGTACCCGATATGAGGTACGATCTATTGGAAGGCGTAAATGATCAATAACAAGGTGAAATATACTTGTTTCTATTGGAAAGAGCTGGCGCAATATGGGGATGCAAGACACCCCCGTTCTTATCCAGCGGGATGCCTAACATCCCGCTAAACATAATCCTATTAAAAAGCACTCGTGGGCGGAAGCTTTCCCGATAGAGGGTACAACCTTGAACCCTCCACCCGGAAGGCCGCTTTCATAAAGGCTTTCCAGAGAATAGTGAAACGTGGAGGGTTTGTGGAATGATGGGATATCCGATATATTGCGAGAAGGTATCCTACACTTGCGCTACAACCTTACTTACAACTGCAGGAGCTTCCTTTGGGAGAGGTTCTGGGTGGCGGGCAATCCTTGCTTCGCGAGGATTTGGGGAGATTTTTTGATACACATTGCTCATGCAACGGGCATTCTCCGCATTCCAGTTTGCCACGCCGGGCTTTGGAGATACTACGCAGGAAACGAAAAAGAAGGATTCCTGCACACACAGCCACTATACTATATACTATAAGATCCTGCATCCTACCACCACAACGAACCAACCTGATACACTATAAAACACACCACCCAGGCAGTCACAGTGGTATACACCCCCGAAAAGAGTGCCCATTTCCAACTGCCCGACTCTTGCTTAATGGCTACCAACGTAGCGATACAGGGGAAATAAATCAGCACAAAGAGCATAAAACAGAAAGCAGTGAGAGGAGTTACCCCATCCGCACGCAACTGCGCCGACATATTATGCGCCTCCGCATCAGGGTTATTGGTATATAATACACACAAGGTACTAGCCACAATTTCCTTTGCTCCTGCACCGGAAAGAATACCGATACCCAACTTCCAGTCCATCCCAAGAGGCTTAATCACAGGTTCCATCGCCTTTCCGATTCGCCCGATATAGGAATTTTCTTGCTGCTCCTGCGGAGATCCCCAGCTGTCATGCTGCGGATAATAACTCAGAAACCACACTACGATTGAGGCCAACAAGATGATCCCTCCCATCTTACGAAGGTAATGCTGGCCCTTTTCCCATGAGTGTCTAAGGATGGACTTTGACGTAGGTATACGGTAAGGAGGAAGCTCCATTACAAACGGCACCTCGTCTTTATGCACCAACGTGCGACTAAGCAGCTTGGCGAACACCACCGAAAGGAGAATGCCGAATGAGTAAAGCCCCAGCATCACCACCCCTGCCGAATCGGGAAAGAAGACACCCGCCATAAGAAGGTAGATAGGCAAGCGGGCGCTGCAACTCATAAAAGGGACTACCAGCATGGTAACCAGCCGGTTGCTACGACTCTCAATAGTGCGGGTAGCCATAATAGCCGGCACGTTGCACCCGAACCCCATAATAAGGGGGATAAATGATTTGCCATGCAAACCCATCTTATGCATGATCTTATCCATAATAAAAGCGGCCCGTGCCATATAACCGGAGTCTTCCATCAGAGAGATAAAGAAGTACAGAATGAGGATGTTAGGGAGAAAAACGATCACGCCCCCTACTCCACCCAGTACTCCGTCAATGAGCAAAGCCTTCAGAGAACCCTCCGGCATCACCCGTTCCACCCATCCGCTCAGGGCACCCACCAGCCATTCGATGGCATCCATCGGGTATTGACCCAAGGAAAATGTAGCCTGGAACATCAGATACAAGAAGAGGAAAAAGATAGGATAACCCCATACCTTGTGAGTCACGATGGAGTCCAGCACCTTGGTCATCTGACGCTGATCATTGTGATTATCCGTAAACGTTTCTTTTAACGCACCGGCAATGAATCCGTATTTGGCATTGGTAATAGCCGTTTCGCTATCCTCCTGAAGAATATCCAGGATTTTTCCGGCTACCTGGTCTCGCATCTGCAACACCTGAGCACCATTTGGAAGAGCGCGTACTACACCCTCTACTTCCTTGTCATTCTCTAATAACTTGATAGACAGATAGCGCAAGGAATACTTATGGCGAATCTGCTCATCCTCGGACAAGAGTTTCTTTATGGCATCTATTGCCTTCTCAAGATCCGGACCGTGATTGATATGGATATGGCGGAATACGTGGCTATGAACTTCCGGATGGGCCTTATCGCGCGGATCCAGAAAATCAGCTCCTTCATACAGGCTTATCACCATCTGGAACAGCTGATCAATACCCTTCCCCTGTTTACTCACCACAGGAACCATGGGTACACCAAACAGTTTGGACAAGTGGTAGTAATCCAGCTCATTCCCGCTGGCCTCCAATTCGTCATACATGTTCAGTGCTACTACCACGCGCTGATTCATATCAATGAGTTGGGTGGTAAGATACAGGTTGCGCTCTAAGTTCGAGGCATCCGCCACATTAATAATAATATCGGGTGTCTCGTCAATGATATGTTGCCTTACGTACAGCTCCTCGGGCGAATAGGCGGAAAGAGAATACGTACCGGGCAGGTCGACAATCCGGAAGTGATATCCCTGAAAGTCGAAGAACCCTTCGTGGGCATCTACCGTAACCCCACCGTAATTACCCACATGCTCATGAGCGCCCGAGGCCAGGTTAAACAAAGTAGTCTTTCCGCAATTCGGATTGCCCACTAATGCCACATGAATGGTACGCCGCTTTCCGAGAGCAATCTCCTTCAATTTCTCCTCGCTAAGTATTTCTTCCTCATTGAGCGGTTCATGAAGCGATTGATAGATAGGCTGATTTTGTGAGCTACGTGCTTCCTGTTCGCTAATCACTTCAATCAGTTCCGCCTCGCTGTGACGCAAGGAGATCTCGTATCCCATGACACGATATTTTACAGGATCCTGCAGGGGAGCATTCAGGAGGACTTCTACAATTTTCCCTTTAATAAAGCCCATTTCTATAATGCGCTTCCGAAAACCACCATGCCCTTTTACCTTTACAATGACTCCTTTTTCGCCCGTATTTAATTCTGATAACTTCATCTTCTTTTTACTTTGGCCGCAAAGGTACTGTTATTCCGGCAAGCGACCAAACTATTTAGACGGATTTTAAATAATATAAAGAATGAATTTAAATAAGCACACTACCAGGAAGAGCCTCCTTTTTGCGTATATTTGCACCATGGTAGCAAACAAGACAGCTCTGTTTATCAGGCAAGAACAGCTTTTCGGTCTGCAAGATAAGATTATTGTAGCACTGAGCGGAGGGGCGGATTCCGTAGCTTTATTACGTATCCTGTTAGATATCGGATACAAAGTAGAGGCTGCTCATTGCAACTTTCACTTGAGACAAGACGAGAGTGATCTCGATGAATCATTTGTGTACCACATATGCCGTGAGCAGGGCGTACTGTTACATACCACTCATTTTGACACCCGCAACTATGCTGCCAGTTGCCAGCTATCCATAGAAATGGCCGCACGCGAGTTGCGGTATCAATGGTTTGAGGAGCTACGGATACAAAGAAAAGCGCAGGCCATAGCGGTGGGGCATCATCAGGACGACAGCATTGAAACCGTACTTCTTAACCTCATCCGGGGCACGGGGATCAGTGGTCTGAAGGGAATCCGACCGAAGAATGGATTTGTAGTACGCCCCCTTCTGTGCGTCAATAGAAAAGAAATAACAGACTATCTTGACCGCATCGGGCAGGAATACCGCACCGACAGTTCAAACCTTAGCGAGGAATTTACCCGCAACAAGATCCGCCTGTCCTTACTTCCCCTGCTGGAGGAAATAAATCCGGCCATCCGAAGAAGCCTGTTGCACACCACCTCCCATCTTGCCGAAGCCGAAGCAGTGTACCAACATGCCATAAGCCAGGCAAAAAAAAGAGTATTCATCCCAGGCGAAACACCCACAGAGGAAGTCAAATTACCCTGCGGAACAATCTCCATCGAAGCATTGTTGCAAGAACCCTCACCAGAGTCTCTACTCCATGAGATACTTACTCCTTACGGTTTCACGCCGTCACAAACCGGAGACGTATACTATACATTGAAAGGTGAACCAGGTAAGATCTTTACTGCAAAAGAGTGGACTTTGCTGAAAGACCGGGATACACTATTCTTGTATCCCACAGACACGCCCGCCCCCCTACCCCTGCTTTGCATAAAAAAGCTTGCCCGCACAAAAGGTTTCCAGGTTCCCCGCGACCCTAACATCGCCTGCATTGATGCGGGAAAAGTAAAGCATGTACTATCCTTGCGCACATGGAAAGAAGGCGACTGTTTCATCCCATTCGGAATGAAGGGACGAAAACTGGTGAGCGATTTCCTCACCGACCGCAAAAAAAGTCGGCACGAGAAAAAAAACCAGTTGATAGTAACCGACGGGGAACAAATCGTATGGGTAGTCGGCGAACGAATAGATGACCGATACCGTATCACCAATGATACCGAGCATCTAATACTCGTGTATATCGAATCTTGAATTCGAAAAATATATTTATAATCACAGATTCTAGTTAAATCATGTTGAAAAACGCATCTTTATGCCCAAAATATTTGCAAGGTGTCTTGTTCACACTTATATTTGCACTGTGTTTTTCATAGTATTAGATTTAAGGTTAACAAAAGGTTGGAGTCAGGCGTGACTCCTTTTTTTTGCCCTATTCTCAACCTCCTCCCTAAATCATTGTGTTAATTGCAGAGTTAAAAGAAAGGCACTGCCTCTTTTTCCTACAATCGTGCCCATAAAACTCAAACATATCATTATCTTTGCACTTTTTAACCACCAGAAATATTTGTATGGCTTTTACCAACAATGTAATGATTGTCCGTCATAAGTTATTGGCGGATTTAATAAGACTTTGGAAGAATAACCAGCTAATAGAAAAGATCGACCGGCTTCCCATCGAGTTGAGTCCCCGTAATATCAAAACCTTGGGGCGGTGCTGTGTGCACAAAGAACGCGCTGTATGGAAATATAAGTCACTCCCCTTGATGGGATTTGACATGACAGACGAGCATGATGAGCTGACTCCCCTCTCCGAATATGCCCGTCAGGCGCTCGACCGTAAGGCAATCACTAAAGAAAACATCCTGTGTGTGATTGACGAAGCATGCTCGTCGTGCGTGCAAATCAATTACGAGATCACCAATCTCTGCCGGGGTTGTGTAGCACGAAGCTGCTACATGAACTGCCCGAAAGGCTCTGTACATTTCAATAAAGACGGAAAGGGCTTTATCGATCACGATACCTGTATCAGCTGTGGCATCTGCCACAAGAGCTGCCCCTACCACGCCATTGTATACATTCCCATCCCTTGTGAAGAAGTATGCCCCGTGAAGGCTATTTCCAAAGATGAGCATGGTATAGAGCATATTGACGAGAGTAAATGTATATACTGCGGTAAATGTCTGAATGCCTGCCCCTTCGGAGCGATCTTTGAGGTATCCCAGTCATTTGATATACTGCAACGCATCCAGAAAGGCGAGAAGGTAATTGCCATTGTAGCACCCGCCATCCTGGGACAGTTCAAGGCTCCGATCGAACAAGTATACGGCGCACTCCGTCAAATAGGCTTCCACGAAGTAGTAGAAGTAGCCCAGGGCGCCATGAGCACCACCAGCCACGAAGCGTCAGAGCTCAAAGAGAAACTGGCTGAAGGACAGCCCTTCATGACCACCTCCTGCTGCCCTTCATACATTGAACTGGTAGAGAAACATATCCCCGACATGAAGCCTTATGTATCAGGAACCGGCTCACCCATGTACTATACAGCCCGCCAGGTGAAAGAGCAACACCCTGATGCCCAGGTGGTATTCATAGGCCCCTGCGTGGCAAAACGCAAGGAAGCCCGGAAAGACGAACACGTAGATTTTGTCCTTACTTTCGAAGAGATTGGCTCCATCATCGAGGGTTTCGATATCGAAATAGAGAAAGCTTCCCCCTTCACTTTGCAGCGTGCTTCGGTACGCGAAGCACACGGCTTCGCCCAAAGCGGCGGAGTGATCGGCGCCGTAAAAGCCTATCTGAAAGAAGAGGGTGACCAGATAGAAGCAGTGCAGCTTTCTGATTTCAACAAGAAGACCATTGCTCAACTGCGAGCCTGCGCCAAAACCGGAAAAGCCAACGGCCAGTTCATTGAGGTAATGGCCTGCGAAGGCGGATGTATTACCGGCCCCAGCTCCCGCAACGACATTGTTTCCGGCCGGAAGCAACTGGTTCAGGAGTTGCAGAAGCGCCAGGGATATGAAGACGCTGATTGATACTTTAAGAGATACCCATACGCTTCATGCCGGAGAGTACAAGCAACTGTTGCTTTGCTCCGACCTGAAAATTCTGGAATACCTCCGGCAGCAGGCGCAAACAGCAACCCGGTTACACTGGGGTACACGCATTCTGATGCGCGGATTGATAGAAACCAGTAACTGTTGCCGAAACGACTGTTTTTACTGCGGCATCCGTAAAAGTAACACAAAGCTGAAGCGGTATCGCATGACTCCGGAGCAGATTATGAACTGTTGTTCGCAGGGATATGAGGCAGGACTCCGCACCTTTGTACTACAAAGCGGTGAAGAGCCCGGGAAAGAAGATACCCGGATTGAAGAATTGATAGGCCGCATCCGGCAGCAATACCCAGACGTGGCCATTACCCTTTCGCTGGGAGAACGCCCGCGTGAGGTGTATGAGCGATTCTTCCGGGCAGGAGCCAACCGCTACCTGCTCAGGCACGAGACCCACAATGCTGGGCATTACAGGCGGTTGCACCCCCAGGAAATGTCGCGAGAAAACCGCCTGCGCTGCCTCAACACCCTGAAAGAAATAGGCTATCAGACCGGCACAGGCATTCTGGTGGGCAGCCCCTATCAGGAAATAGACCACCTGGTAGAAGACCTTCTCTTCATCGAAGCCTTCCAGCCGGAGATGATTGGCGTAGGTCCTTTCATTCCGCACAGCGACACCCCGTTCGGCAGGTTCAAGACCGGTAGCACCGAACTTGTATTGCGTCTGCTCTCCATCTTCCGCCTGATGCACCCCGGTGCATGGATGCCATCCACCACCGCATTGGCATCCTTGACTCCCGATGGGAGTGAGAAAGGCATACTGGCAGGAGCCAATGTGCTCATGCCCAAGCTTACCCCCCGTACACTGCAGGAGAAATACAAACTGTATAACCACGCCCCCCTCACGGAAACCAGCGCCAAGGAGGCGTGCGAAATACTCCGTCACAAGATGGAAGTCATCGGATACACCGTTTCCGGAGAACGTGGAGAATCTATAAAAAAGAACATCTAAAGCCCATCGTTTCATACTATGTATAATGTAGAGTCCGCCCATGCAGAAGAGTTTATCCATCACCCGGAAGTGCTGGAAACCTTAGAGTATGCCGAGGCCCACAAGAACAACCGCCCACTTATCCAACAGATATTGCACAAGGCAGCGCAATGCAAGGGCCTGTCGCACAGAGAGGCCACCGTATTATTGACTTGCGGACAGGCTGACCTGACAGAGGAAGTCCTCCATCTTGCCACCACCATCAAGCAACGCTTCTACGGCAACCGGATTGTGATGTTTGCCCCGCTTTACCTCTCCAACTATTGTGTAAATGGTTGTCTGTACTGCCCCTACCACCTAAAAAACAAAACCATCCCCCGTAAACAGCTTACCCAAGAGGAGATCCGGCAAGAGGTGATTGCGCTTCAGGACATGGGGCACAAGCGACTGGCCTTGGAAGCAGGCGAAGATCCGTTGCACAACCCGATTGAATACATCCTTGAGTCTATCCGCACCATTTACAGCATCCACCACAAGAACGGCGCCATCCGGCGCGTGAATGTAAACATTGCCGCCACTACTGTAGAGAACTACCGCCTCCTGAAGGAAGCAGACATCGGTACCTATATCCTTTTTCAGGAAACCTACCACAAAGAAAACTACGAACGTCTTCATCCCTCCGGCCCCAAGAAAGACTATGCATACCATACCGAGGCCATGGATCGGGCTATGAAGGGAGGCATTGATGACGTAGGCTTGGGAGTACTCTTCGGGCTGAACACGTTCCAATATGATTTCACTGCCCTTTTGATGCACGCCGAGCACCTGGAAGCCCGCTTCGGAGTAGGTCCGCACACTATTAGTGTGCCGCGAATCTGTCCGGCCGACGGGGTAGACCCCGCACAGTATCCAGATGCAGTACCCGATGAGATCTTCCGAAAATTGGTAGCCATTATCCGCATTGCAGCACCCTATACCGGAATGATTATCTCCACCCGCGAATCTCAATCCACCCGAGAGCAGGTGCTGGACATTGGCATCTCCCAGATCAGCGGAGGCTCGCGTACCAGCGTAGGAGGCTATGCCCGGCAGGATGTACCGACCGAAAACACCAGCCAGTTTGACGTAAGTGATACGCGTACATTGGATGAGATTGTAAACTGGCTGCTCCAACAAGGTCACATCCCCAGTTTCTGTACCGCCTGTTACCGTGCCGGACGTACCGGAGACCGCTTTATGTCATTGGTCAAATCAGGGCAGATAGCCAATATATGCGCCCCCAACGCACTTGTCACCCTCAAGGAATATGCGGAGGATTATGCCTCGGAAGAAACCCGCTCTTTGATTCAGAAAGAGATAGACAGGGCAGCGAAACATATCCCACATCCCAAAACAAAAGCGACAGCCCTACGTTATCTAAAAGAGATTGAAGAGGGGAAGCGGGATTTCAGATTCTGACAAGCCACCAATTATTCACTATAAACTCGCGAAACAATGACTCAGACTCCACGCGCCAACAGCCTGCACATCGTCTTGCTCGGCAGACGAAACAGTGGCAAATCCTCGCTCGTCAATGCCTTGACCGGGCAAGACCTCGCATTGGTATCCCCCACCCCAGGCACTACTACCGACCCGGTATACAAAGCCATGGAGATACCTGGCATCGGCCCGGTGGTGTGGATTGACACTCCGGGGTTCGACGACGAAGGAGAGCTGGGCCTCAAACGAGTGGAGAAGACCCGTCAGGCACTGGAAAAGGCAGACCTAGCCCTACTACTCTGCCCGCCCGATTTGCAGGAAGAATTACAGTGGATTCAATGGCTGGAGGAAATGCGCATTCCGGTAATTCTGTTGTTCAACAAAACCGACGAATGGGCAGAAGGAGGCAAGGAAAGCAGCGAGAAACTGAAACAGATCCTTGTACAAATGGAACAGCAAAGCGGATACAAACCGCTTCTTGTAAGCGCAAAGGAGAAATACGGCCTGCAAGAAATCCTACACGCCATCAAGAGGCAACTTCCCGACAGCACGGACCAGCCCGACATCACAGGCAACCGTGTTACCGCCGGCGACCTCGTACTGCTCGTCATCCCCCAGGATATCCAGGCCCCCAAAGGCCGCCTCATCCTGCCACAAGTGCAAACCCTGCGCGAACTGCTCGACAAGAAATGCCTCGTGATGAGTTGCACTACCGACCAACTGCCCGCCACTTTGGCTGCCTTGGCCTTCCCTCCAAAACTCATTATCACCGATTCGCAAGCATTCAAGACTGTGCACGAGCTGAAGCCCGCCACAAGCAGCCTCACATCTTTTTCCGTACTTTTTGCTGAACACAAGGGAGATATTCAATACTTCAGGCAGAGCGCCACCGCCATTGAGCAACTGCAGGAATCCTCACGCGTACTGATAGCCGAAGCCTGTACACACGCACCGGAGTCTGAAGACATCGGCCGGGTAAAACTCCCCGCATGGCTGCGCAAAAGGGTGGGCGAGCAGCTGAGAATCGATATTGTATCGGGAAATGATTTCCCCGAAGACCTGACCCCGTACAACCTCATAATCCATTGCGGAGCCTGCATGTTCAACCGCCCCCATGTACTCAGACGCGTTGAAAAAGCCAAAGCGCAACAGGTGCCAATGACCAACTACGGCGTAGCCATAGCCTTCCTTCACGGCATCTTGAATCAGATTGATTGAATGTATTTCCCCAGAATGCTTTGTCATTCCCTAATTCCTTTCTATTTTTGTAACGAATTCGTTGAATCACTTTAATAAAAGAACGCATTATGTTTTCTGGTATAATAGAAGAAGCTGCCCGCGTGGTAGCAGTGGAGCGAGATCGCGACAATCTGCATCTCACCCTGACTTGTTCCTTTGTAAACGAACTGAAGATAGACCAAAGCGTCTCTCACAACGGAGTGTGCCTTACAGTAGTGCGCTTTACGGACGACACATACACCGTCACGGCCATGAAAGAAACCATCGAACGCAGTAACATCGGCCTGCTGAATGTAGGCGATAAAGTGAACGTAGAGCGCAGCATGATGATGAACGGCCGACTGGACGGACACATCGTACAAGGCCATGTGGACGGCACTGCCGTATGTCGCACGGTAACCGACCAGAATGGTAGCTGGACCTACACGTTCGGCTATACCTTCGACAAAGAGATGGCGCGCCGCGGATATCTCACCGTAGACAAAGGATCAGTCACCGTAAACGGAGTAAGCCTCACGGTATGCAACCCCACGGACGACTCCTTCGAGGTTAACATTATCCCCTACACCTACGAGTTCACCAACTTCCACCAGATACAACCCGGCACGGTGGTGAACATCGAGTTTGATATTATCGGTAAGTACCTTGCACGCATGATGCATTATGAATAAAGAAGATTTCCTGAAACTGGTCAAGGCCCGTCAGAGCGACCGCGCCTATGACATGAGTCGCCCCGTAGAGGCCGACAAGCTGGAACGCATTCTCGAAGCTGCCCGCCTGGCACCTTCAGCCTGCAATGCGCAGCCTTGGCACTTCACCGTAATCACTGACCCTGAACTAGCCCGACAGGTAGGAAAAGCCACCGCCGGACTGGGCATGAACAAGTTCGCCAAAGACGCTCCGGTACACATCCTCATCACTGAGGAAAGCGCCAACTTCAGTTCCTTCCTTGGCCGCAAGATCAAAGATAAATACTTCCCCCTGATTGATATCGGCATCGCCGCCGCCCACATCTCCCTGGCCGCCGAAGCGGAAGGGCTGGGAAGCTGCATCCTGGGTTGGTTTGATGAGAAAGCTATCAAAAGCATGACCGGAATACCGGAGGGCAAACGCCTCCTGCTGGACATCACCATCGGCTATCCCGCCAAAGCCAAACGGCCCAAATCGCGAAAGCCAACCGAGAAGATAGTCTCTTACAACAAGTATTAGCACCTCCTTAAAACCTTTGTACCATGAAACATCTTCTTTTCCTTTTACTCTTTGCACTGCCCACCGTTTGGCTGCCGGCGCAGAAATACATAAAGTCGTCGCTTGCTTTTCATTTTCAGGCAGAGGCAGTCCAAAATAAGATAGGAGAATCTTTTTACTATGGGAAGCCAGGCTTTATACCAAGCAAAGAATATGCTGCACTCTGGTTTCGTGGAGTTGCGAAAGAAAAGTATCCGGCGGCTCAGTATAACTTGGCTGTATGTCACTTCTTTGGCGAAGGAACGGCACAAGACAAAGACTCCGCAGTATACCTTTTCCGCACAGCCGCCCTCCAGGGAGTTCCGGAGGCCCAGTACAATCTTTCACTCTGCTACTTCTTTGGTGAGGGAGTGAAACGAGATTCCGCCAAGGCTGTTTCGTGGTATAAAAAGGCTACCCGTAAGAAAGAGCTGTCTGAAATGCAAGACTGGAAAACCGAAGCCGAACAAAACGGAGGAGATGCCAGCCACTTATACAAACGAGTAATCGGCAAAGACACTCCTATATTAGATAATATATGGGTACTAAATGCCATTGGAGAAGCATTCCAAAAAGGCACTTCGAACTTCCCTCAGGATGAAAAAAGGGCAGTATATTGGTTTCGGCTGGCAGCAGAACGCATGAACAGCAAAGCCTTCTCCAATTTAGGATATAGCCTGTTTTATGGTAGCGGAGTAGAGCAGAACAAGGATTCCGCAGTGTACTATTTTCGGCTGGCAGCCAGAAAGGACATCACTCCTGCACAATGCAACCTGGCTCTTTGCTATTATTTTGGGGAGGGGGTGATACAGAATAATGATTCAGTACTATACTGGTATAAAAAAGCTGCGCAACACCGATCGGCCATTGCACGTAACAACCTGGGATACTGCTATGAGGCAGGCATTGGTACTCCCCAGAGACCGGAACAGGCAGAACAGCACTATAAGCTGGCCGCCATGCAGGGAAATACCCATGCACAGTTCAATTTGGCTGGCCTCTATGCAGAAAACCATCAATACCAGGAGTCTCTTGAATGGCTGCAAAAGGCTGCTGAGAAAGGATATATCCCTGCCGAAAAGGCTATGAAGGCCTTAAAAGAAGGCAATAAATACACCTACATCCCCAAAGGCCTGCGTTACGGACTTGAAAAAAGCCCACTAACCCCTAATATACAAATCATAAGTGATGAAGAAGAGAACCCAGACACCCAGTAGATCCGGCTTGTACACCATGAAACGACTGATCTTCCTTATTCTTTGTGCTGTACCTGCTGTGTATGCAGAAGCACAATCAAATATGGCTATATATGAAAAGAACCAACGTGATTTGCTTTATTCCCTTTTCCAAAGTGAGGAAATGCAGAATAAAATAGGTACTGCTTTCTATTACGGAGAATCGGGTTTTACGGAAAACAAAGCATCTGCTGTACGCTGGTTCCGCAAGTGTGCAGAGAGAAAGGTCCTTCCGCCATACATCCTGCCACCGTACAATCTGGCCGTGTGCTACTATTTTGGAGAGGGCGTTACACAACGCAAGGATTCTGCGGTTCACTATTTTCATTCAGCGGCTAAGAGTGGATTAGCGGAGGCGCAGTATAACCTCTCCCTTTGCTATTTCTTTGGAGAAGGAGTTGCACGCGATACAGCACAGGCTGCCCTCTGGTACAGAAAGGCCATCAAAAAGAAGAAAGGCCTCCCGGAGATGCAGAGTTGGACAATCCAGGCCGGGCAACACGGAGGAGATCCCAAGAGTCTATTTAAACAGATGATCAGAAAAGAGTCCCGGATTTTAGAGGCCGCAGACGTTCAAAATGCCATAGGCGAGTACTATTACAGGGGTACTTCTAATTTTCCTAAGGACTTCAAGATGGCTCTATATTGGTTTCGCCGGTCAATCAATCAGATGGAGGGACGAGCAATGTACAATCTGGGGTATTGCTTTTACTTTGGCGATGGAGTTGCCTTGGATAAAGACTCTGCTACCCATTATTTCAAGTTGGCAGCCGAGATGGGTGTAATTGATGCACAATGCGATCTGGCCCTTTGCTACTTTTTCGGCGACGGCGTAGAGAAAAATAACGAGTTGGTAGCGTACTGGTATCAGAAAGCAGCTCGCTCCGAATACCCCCTTCCCTGTAACAACCTGGGGTATTGCTATGAGTTTGGGATTGGTACTACGCAAGATCTGAAACAAGCCGAACGTTATTATAAGATTGCGGCAGAACAAGACTATGCGCATGCCCAGTACAATCTGGCCGCCCTTTATGCCGAAGAAGACACCTCATCAAGCCAGAGAAAAGCCCGCAACTGGCTTCAAAGGGCTGCCGAACAAGGCTATATCCCTGCAATAGAGGCAATGAACGCCATAAAAAAGGGCAATAAATCCACTTATATCCCAAAAGGCTTGCGTTACGGATTTGAAAAAGCCCCCTAACTCCTACTATATATAAATTGTAGCGATGAAGAAGATATTCCTGTCAATCCATAAACCTAAATACTTGTACCATGAAACATCTCCTTTTTCTTTTACTCTTTGTACAGCCTGCTGTTTGGACACTGGCGCAAGGAGGAGGTATGTCTGTATACCAAAAAGCCAAAACCTCTCCGCTTCGCATCCAGTTCCGGAGTGAAGAGGCTCAAAATAAAATAGGAGCCTCCTTCTATTATGGAGAACCGGGATTTGTGCAGAGTAAAGAATATGCTGCACTCTGGTTTTGCGAGCTTGCCAAGGAAAAGTATACCCTGGCACAGTATAATCTGGCAGTGTGTTACTATTTTGGTGAGGGTGTGGTGCAAAACAAAGACTCTGCAGCGTACCTTTTCCGCGCAGCCGCGAAGAGTGGAGTAACTGAAGCGCAGTACAACCTCTCGCTTTGCTATTTCTTTGGTGAAGGGATGAAACGCGATTCGGCACAGGCAGTTTCCTGGTACAAAAAGGCTACCAAGAAGAAAAAAGACCTGTCTGAGATGCAGAACTGGAGAGCCGAAGCCAAGCAGTATGAAGGAAACCCCGGTCATTTATACAAGCGTGTGATTGAGAAAGACACCCCGTTAATGGAGAGTGAATGGGCGGAAAACGCGCTTGGAGAGTCCTTCTTCAAAGGCGAATCCCACTTTCCTCAAAATGCAGAGAAGGCCATGTATTGGTTTCGAAAATCAGCGAAACGTTCGTACGGAAAGGCATTCTCCAATTTAGGATATTGTTTTTTCTTTGGCGACGGAATACCACAAAACAAGGACTCCGCAGTTCATTACTTCCGACTGGCAGCCGAAAAGGGCATAGTGGCTGCGCAATGCAACCTAGCTCTTTGCTATTTCTTTGGAGATGGAATAGAGAAAAATAATGATTCCGTAGCATACTGGTATCTGAAAGCCGCCCGAACCAATACCCCTTTAGCTTGTAACAACCTGGGATATTGCTATGAATTGGGCATTGGCGTGGCGCAAAACTCGAAGAAGGCCGAGGCATACTATAAAATAGCAGCTGAGGAGGGCTATCCACCTGCGCAGTTCAACCTGGCCGCCCTCTACGCCGAAGAAAGCACCTCCAACGACCGCAAAAAAACCCTCGGCTGGCTTCAGCAAGCCGCAAACCAAGGATATCCTCCTGCACTAGAAGCGATAAAAGCCATGAAAGAAGGCAAGACCGACTTTACAGTCAGCCCCTTAAAAGGCAAGCTGGTACGTTACGGCCTTGAGAAAATTCAACAAGATCATTAGCCAGTCTGGCACTAAAAATCAGTAACCCTCCACCTTCCACTACCCCCTGAAAGCCCTTTCTACAAAAGCTTTCGGGGGTGGAGGATTGTGTTAGTTTAGCCTACATTTTCTCAGCAACTCCTTGTGGCAGCCTGGCGCTCCAGCAGAGACATGGCGGCAAGTTGCTCTACCTTTGCCTGGTCCAGCATGAGAGCCTCTGCCAGTCGACGGCCGTATTCCTTATCGGCCAGGTAGCACTGGGCAGCATGGCGATACTTGATGTTTTCCGTTACCGGCATAATGTCAGCGGCGGTATTGGAGATCAGTACGGCTTTCTGGGCATCGCTCATGAGACGGTACAAGTCGCCCGGTTGGTAGTAACAGTTGTCTGTTACATCATCGTAGGGGTTATGGCGGTCAATATCACCAGTCCAACTCATAGGCAGCTCGCGATATTCGGGCTGATGCTGCCACTCGCCATAGCTGTTGGGGTCATATCCTTTTGCAGCACCGTAGTTTCCATCCACACGCATCATGCCATCGCGGTGATAGCTGTGCACAGGACAGTGGGCGCGATTCACCGGAATCTGATCATGGTTAATGCCTAAACGATAACGATGCGCATCGCCGTAAGAGAACAAACGCCCCTGCAACAATTTGTCCGGCGAGAAGCTGATACCCGGCACTACGTGAGCGGGATTAAAAGCAGCCTGCTCCACTTCGGCAAAGTAATTCTCGGCATTACGGTTCAGTTCCAACTCACCCACTTCAATAAGCGGGAAGTCTTTATGGCTCCATACCTTCGTGATATCAAACGGATTCTCCTTGTACTGGTTGGCCTGCTCCTCAGTCATAATCTGGAAGGAAAGTGTCCAGCGCGGGAACTCACCGCGGTCAATGGATTCCAGCAAATCGCGTTGATGGCTTTCGCGGTCTTTGGCAATGAGGGCAGCCGACTCTTCATTGGTCAGATTCATAATACCCTGATGGGTACGGAAATGGAACTTCACCCAAAAACGTTCATTCGCCGCATTAATAAGGCTGAAGGTGTGGCTCCCGAAGCCATGCATGTGGCGATAGGAGGCGGGGATGCCGCGATCAGACATTACGATAGTCACCTGATGCAGAGCTTCGGGCAACATGGTCCAGAAGTCCCAGTTGTTCTGCGGAGAGCGGAGGTTGGTGTAAGGATCACGCTTCACGGCGTGGTTCAGGTCAGGAAACTGCAACGGATCGCGCAGGAAGAATACAGGGGTATTGTTACCCACCAAGTCCCAGTTACCCTCTTCGGTATAGAATTTAATGGCAAAGCCGCGAATGTCACGTTCCGCATCTGCCGCTCCGCGCTCGCCGGCCACGGTGGAAAATCGCACAAAGACATCGGTCTTCTTACCTATCTCCGCGAACAGTTTCGCCCGGGTATACTGCGTAATATCATGGGTTACGGTAAACGTGCCGTATGCACCGCTACCTTTGGCATGCATACGCCGTTCGGGAATCACTTCACGGTCGAAGTGCGCCATTTTCTCTAGGAACCAGGTATCCTGTAACATCATCGGCCCGCGTGAGCCTGCGGTTTGGGAATTACGTCCGTCAGGGACGGGTGCTCCCACTTCATTCGTCAACTTTTTCTTGTCGCTCATGTTTATTTTATTAATTAGTGAATAAATGCATTGAATAGCAGGCAAATATAGGGAGCTTCTCCCTTCCCTGCAAATCAAAGAGCAACAAAAGAAGCAAACGAATTACAAAGATAATTAACTGATTATAAAGCAGTAAATAAACGCTTTTTGCCAAAACAATTCATGAAAGTAAAGCGTTATTGAAGATTCCTTATGAGATATTCAACTGCTGAATCTCGCTCAGGTTAATCAGTTTATTGACGATGGCATAAATGGTGAGACCTGCAGTGGAATGAATCTGCAGCTTGCGGGTAATATTACGGCGGTGCGTAATAACGGTATGTATGGACAGGCATAACTCCTCAGCAATCTCCTTGTTGGCATACCCCTTTACGATACAAATCACAATTTCGCGCTCACGCTGGCTGAGATGCTCCGTCTCCTCCTCGGGCGACTGCGACTCGATGTGCTGCAAGCGGGTGATTTTTCCGTTCAGCGTATCCAGTGTTTCATACAGATTCACACTTTCATCATAGGCCTTCAGCAGAGAAGTATCGGTCAACTGGCTCAACAGAGCCACAAATTTTACCCGCGCAGGAGATATTGTATTGCGGAACTCCGCCGGATTAAAGCCCCCTTCAAAGGTGGGACTTACAAAGAGTATCTCAGGCGCATGCCCGCGGAAGCAACTCAACAGGGCATCCATCGAGGCTATTTCAACTGGTATCACATTCACATCCGGCAGGCGTTTCAGCAAGGCAGCCAGTCCGCTGCGGATAATGGCCGAAGGTTCGGCTATGGCAATACGTACCTGCTCATTACTGTTACGCATTCCGAACCTCCTCTCCTCCGTCACGCTCTTCGCCGGAAACCTGCTTCTCCAGATACAATACAGCGGGAGTAAACAGATAATCTTCTACCAGACAGTGCGAAGAGAGATCCTCCTCACAGCTGAATATATCAAACAATACCGCATTCAGCAGATTGGTGTTGCCCGCACTGTAGTACTTGATAATGATATTTTTAAGCTCAGAGAGTTTAAGATCGATCTGGCTGTGTTTCTTGGAGAACACTCCGATATGGTATTTATGCTCCTTCTGCCTCTTCAGCAATCCGCTTACATAGGTAAACACATGCTTGTCCTCATAGTCCATGTGCTTACGTACTTCGCGCACATACTCGTCATAGAATTTCAGGATCAGATAGGCAATCTCATCTTCCTGCGAGTAATCAATAGCTTCAAGCAATTTTCGGCGGATAGTAGGCAGACAAAAATCCAGAAAATAACGGTGCGCCTTCTGCAGATAATCCATCAGAGCGCTGACAGACAGTTCCTCCACACTACCGGTAATGTGGCTGTGCCCTTCCTGTATGAAATTAACTACCGCCAAAAACGTGGGGCAATCCACCTGATGTTGCGCGCATACCTCCTGCACACTCTTATCGCCAAATCCCAAAGGAATGCCAAAACGGCTCAACACCATCAGGAACGAATAATTGTCGCCAATCAGGCGGCTCATCTTATCGTCTGCTTTGTATATTCTTGAAACATCCATACCACTTTTATTTATTATCTCCGGAAACTAGTATACTACATTCCCACAGGATGCAAAGATAGCCTTTTTCGGAAAATACAACAATCACCAGAATCAGGTATTTAGACGCTCCACACTCCTTATATATAGGTAGCCAAGAGTGCATGTAACCGGTTTGTATTCTTTTTGTCACATGTTTTTCACCTGCGCTTCATGAGTATGACACAGCATTTTTATTCCTTTGCACTGTTGTAAAACCAAACAAAACAAGGAAGTTACTCCTTATATAATAGAAAAACCACTCTTATGAGTATAAAAAACTAAGTATGATACGAAACCAATTCTCATTTGCATGGAAACTCATGATACCCGTGTTTATCCTGTTAGCATTGTTTATGCTGATTACAACGGGCGTTTTTCATGGTTGGGCCGCCAATATATTGTGGCTGATTGCATTGATACTACTGTTGATAGCCGTGATACAGTGCGTGTTCATCTACCGGACAGATGTGGCACTGTCGCAGTTGCGGGATTTTGCCCGAAAAGCAGAAAATAACCAACTCCAGACATCCGACTTCCACATCCCCTTCCCTGAAAACGAACTGGGCGATGTGGCGCAACACATCATTAAGCTCTATAAACGCCTGACCGAAACAAAGGAAGCCCTCTACACGGAGAAAGAAAAGATGGCCCTGCAACAGGAAGAAAAGAACAGCCTGAAACGCCAGCTTACCTACCAGATCGCTTATGAGCTGAAAGCCCCTGTGCGGTGTATCCAGAAAGACTTGGAAACATTAGCTGCCGACCGGCAGATGTCGCACGAGAAAATAAGCCCTCTTCTGGATGAATGCTTCCGGCAAAGCAGCCACCTGCACAAACTGGTGAACGAGATCTCGCTGCTGACCCATCTGGATGAACCCGGCGACCATTTCCGGAAAAAGACCATTGATGTAAGCACAATTGTAAAACGGGTTCTTGACGAGAATGCCGGGCGATTCAAAGAATGTGAGATACGGATCCACAATGAGCTGAACCGCCCCCTGCCCATATCCGGCAACGAAGGACTGATATACACCCTCTTCCAGCACCTG
Organism: Bacteroidaceae bacterium; assembly: GCA_031552405.1. Classification (GTDB taxonomy): domain Bacteria; phylum Bacteroidota; class Bacteroidia; order Bacteroidales; family Bacteroidaceae; genus UBA1794. Next base: position 20,192 of record JAVBMN010000037.1, read on the forward strand.
TTGGATAACACCATTGCCCATGCCGGCAAAGGGGTGGATGTATGGATTAACTGCCACCAGGAGGACGATCAGTTCTACTACTTCCACTTTGCGAACAATGGAAAAGACATTGATCCCCGCCATCTGTCCAACCTCTTCGCCCGCTTCTACCGCACCAACATGGATTATGTAAATGGGCAACCTGCCGGAACCGGTCTGGGACTGGCCATCGTAAAGAATACCGTGCTGTACCACGGAGGAGACATCCGCGCATACAACCGCAAAGAAGGAGGGCTGGAATTTGAATTTACGCTGAACAACGTGATTCATGAATAGCCCCCAATTTGCATTTCGTAGCGCGAAAAGAGATCGTCCCTCAATTGGGGTACAATCGTATCTGATATCGGGTACAATTGTACCCCAATTGAGGGACGATCGTACCCGATATCAGGTACGATCTCTTGTAGTCGATAAGACACTGATACATAAACTACAAAATAATCCGGACAAGCACAAGGTAATAAGAATGTAGCACGAATGTGAAAACAACGTAGACGAAAAGCAATCACCCTGTAACACGATTCATAGATCTTTGCACTGTGAAATCAAAGTTAAAACGAATGAATCGGAAAAAAGAAACAAACGGAGCATCTGCTCTGTACATCGGGGAAAAAGAAAGAGGAAAGACCCCAAAAAATCAATGGAAAAGAGCTTGTTTATTGGTATTCACTGCGCTCTGCGCTACCCTGACTCATGCCTATTCTATAAAAGGTATAGTGACGGATGCTGAAAACAAAGAAGCCCTTCCGGGAGTAAATGTAGTAATCCCAAATTCTTCACTGTATGCCGTAACCGACATGAATGGCGCCTTCGAGATAAAGAATGTACGCGAGGGTACATACAGTATAAAGGTTACTTATATAGGATATAAAGCGCAAAATCTTCATGACATCAAGGTGCGCAAAAACACTCAGGAAGATCTACACATCGAGCTGGTCCCGGAAAATACACAGCTTGAAGCAGTAACCGTAATCGGTCAACGCAAGCAGAACACCGAAGCCGCCGTAGTAGAAGCTCAGAAGAACAGCCGCACAGTGGAAAATGGGGTATCCTCGCAACAGATAGCCCGCACCCAGGACCGTAATGCCTCGGAGGTAATACGTCGTGTGCCGGGCATCTCCATTATCGAGGATCGCTTTGTCATCGTACGCGGACTCTCGCAACGCTATAACAATGTGTGGATTAACGGTGCGGCCGTACCCAGTACGGAAGCCGATAGCAGAGCCTTCTCCTTTGACATCATCCCCTCCTCGCAACTGGATAACATGGTCATCGTAAAATCACCGGCACCGGAGTATCCGGCCGACTTTACCGGAGGATTCATCAAGATACAGACTAAGGATATTCCTGCACAAAACGGTTTCTCCATGGCCTATACCACCGGAATCAATACGGCTACACACTTCAAAGACTTTCTGTACAACCCGGGAAGCGGCACGGATTTCCTTGGCTTCGACAATGGAATGCGCAGCATAAAGGAGGTGCCCTCCACCTACATGAACGATAACGACCTGGTGGCTGTAGACAAAGCCTCGAAATACGGTTTCAACAACGACTGGCAGATAAAAAGCAAAACACCCCTGCCCGATCAGAAGATAAACCTGAGTTACAACTACCGCAAGGAACTGAAGGGAGGAAAAACCTTCGCCATGCTCAGCGCCCTGAACTACAGCTACGTCGAACGCATTGTGAATAACATCCAGAATGCACGCTACAGCATTTACGACTCCAAGAATGACGAACCGGACCCTGTATACGAATATACAGACAACCAATACATCAGCCGCGCTACCCTGGGCGGGATGCTCAACCTGACCTATCGTCTCAACAACCGCGACAAACTGGAGCTGAAGAATATCGTAAACCAGATAGGCCAAAACCGCTACACCACCCGCAAGGGCACACAGTTTCTTAGCGGAGAGTATCTGCAGGAAAAGGAAGAATACAGCTACAGCAGTCGCACCACCTACAGCGGACAGCTGGCAGGAACCTTCCTGCGCGACTGGGGAAAGATGGACGCAGAAGCAGGTTACAGCTATGCCAACAAACGCGAGCCCGACCGCCGCTTCATCAACCGCCAGGAGAATGACGTACAGGGCGACCCGCACTTCGGACAAATGGAAACAGAGCCTACCGACATCTCGCGCGACTTCAACTCCCTGGATGAACACATCGTATCTGCCGGAGGAAACTACACCCGCGACTTCGACTTCATGCAGCTGAAACCCACCCTGAAGTCTGGTGTATACGGAGAATTCCGTACCAGAGATTACACCAACCGCTCCTTCAACTACCAGTGGGACGTAGCCAAGTGGCCCGAACTGGGATACCGCGACCCCGTGAACGGCATCCTGCTGGAAGAGAACTACGGCATCCACAAACTGTATGTGCACGAAGAAACCGACAATCGCAACAGCTATAAAGGGAATAACCTGCTGGGCGCAGCCTACCTGGCCTTCAACATCCCCATCCAAAAGTTCAACATCTATACCGGTGTACGCTTCGAGAGCAGTAACATGACGTTGACCAACAATACCACCATACACGGAACGGGAACTTCGGAAACAGAACTGCGGGATAATGACTTCTTCCCCTCCATAAACGTCAGCTACAAGTTTAATGAAAAGCATCAGATACGCGCAGCATACGCCACTTCCATCAACCGCCCGGAATTCAGGGAGGTATCACCTTCGGTGTACTATGACTTCGACTTGTACAGCTTTGTAAAAGGAAACCCCAACCTGAAAAGTGCCTACATCCAGAACGTAGACCTGCGCTACGAGATATACCCCGGAGGGGCTGGCGAAACGGTGAGTCTGGGACTCTTCTACAAACACTTCAAGAACCCCATCGAATGGACGTACATTGACGCAGGAGGTACGTATACCTATACCTTTGAAAACGCCGGATCGGCCGATAACTTCGGTATCGAACTGGAAGTAAAGAAGAACCTGGCTTTCATCGGACTTGAAGACTTCACCTGGCTCTTTAACGGAGCACTCATCAGCAGCCAGGTTAATTTTGACGACAACAGTCTGGAGAAAGACCGCCCCATGCAGGGACAATCGCCCTACCTGGTGAACACCGGCTTGTTCTACAACAATCCCAAAATAGGATTCAGCGCCGGAGCTCTGTACAACCGCATCGGTAAACGCATCGTAGGCGTGGGCCGCGTAGACACCTCGCAGGGAGGATCCATCAACAACGACATACCCGATGCCTACGAAATGCCGCGTGATGTGATAGACCTTTCCATCAGTCAGAAGATCGGTAAACGCGTAGAGATTAAAGCCGCTGCACGCGACATCCTCAACCAGAATGTAGTATTCAAGCAGTTCCCCAAATACTACGACGAAAACGGAACGTTGCAGGAACGCGAACAGACCACCAAAAGTTTCAAGCCGGGCAGCAACATCAGCCTGAGCGTATCAGTAAATCTATAACAAACCCGGTGGGGGGGGGATACATAATTCCTCACCATATTAACAAGTAAATTATAATCATTCACTAATTATTTTTATTATGAGAAAATTTAAGAGTTTAGCCCTCCTCATGGCGGGGGCAATGGGAGTAATGAGCAGTTGTTCGGACTCGGATAGCAATACGTCAGGCTCCGAAGGCAACACCATCATCTCCGGAAACGTAATCAACCCGGAAGGGATACAGGATTTTGAAATCAAAGGAAACCAAACTATTAAGAAAGGAACTTACCTCATGAAGGGCTGGTGCTACATCACCGAAGGTGCCACACTCACCATCGAGCCGGGTACCATCATCAAAGGTGATAAGGACACCAAAGCTGCTCTTATCGTGGAACGTGGAGGGAAGCTTATTGCAGAAGGTACAGCCGCGAATCCCATCGTATTTACTTCGGAGCAAGAAGCGGGCAACCGTAAACCGGGCGACTGGGGTGGTATCATCGTCTGCGGTAAGGCTACCAACAATAAAGGCCTGATGCAGATAGAAGGAGGCCCGCGCAGCATGCACGGAGGTAGCGACGACAATGATAACTCTGGTACCCTGCGTTACGTACGTATTGAGTTTGCCGGCTATCCTTTCGCGGTAGACCAGGAAATCAACGGTCTGACAATGGGCTCCGTAGGACGTGGTACTACCATTGACCACGTACAGGTATCCTACTGTAATGATGACTCTTACGAGTGGTTCGGTGGAGCAGTAAACTGTAAATACCTAATCGCTTACCACGGCTGGGACGATGAATTCGACACGGATAACGGATTCTCCGGAAACGTACAGTTCTTTCTTGGCGTACGCAATCCGAAGATTGCAGACACCTCACTGTCCAATGGCTTTGAGAGCGATAACAATGCAGATGGTGCCTCCACCTCACCTTACACCAAGGTAGTATTCTCGAACGGTACATTGGTAGGTCCTATGGGGCAGGCTGACGATTTCAGCAACACGAAAGAATACACCGCCAGCGCCGACGGCCTGAACCCGAACAACGGTTCCAAAAACGGAGTATTCCAGGCTGCTATGCAGATCCGTCGTAACTCCAAGCTGAACTGCTTCAACACCGTAGCCCTTGGCTGGCCTGTAGGACTTCTGCTGGATGCAGAGAAAGGAAATCCAGGCTCACCCACATTTGCAGAAAATGGCGAGCTGAAGCTTCGCAACATCTTCTTTGCCGGAATGACTTACCTCGGTTCGGACGTGAACAAACGCACAGAGAATGCCGACGTATACTCTGCTACCGGTAAAGAGGCGGATATTGACTATACCCGCGTGTCCAACTCGCACACTTTCTTCCTCAAAACGGAAAATCAGAACAAGGCTTTCGATCTCATCGCCGACCTCAAGCTTAAACAACCCAACAGCAAAGCCGCCAATGCCAACTATGGTCCTACTGCAGGTAGCCCTCTGTTGAATGCCGCCAACTTTACCGATTCATTCCTCACCGACGGATTCTTCACGAAGGTTACCTACGTAGGCGCCTTTGCCAGCGACAACGATGCCGACAACTGGACCAAAGGATGGGCCAATTTTGATCCTCAAAACACGGCGTACTAATCGCCTCATCCCGCTCTCCCGTACTTACAATACGGATATAACGATAACTGCCAAGGCGTATGCCTTGGCAGTTATCGTTATGTTTCTATCCTTATTACTTGATAATACGCCCAACCGGTCGAGGCTTATACTCTTTCTCCTTCGCCATAAGGGCTTTGACGTCCAGATTATAAATGAAAGCGCCCGGTACAGAATTCTTGCGGGTTTCGTAGGGCAACTGAATATAATTGATCTTCTTTACCGAACGGGGGAGCGGAGGAAATACCAATGAAAACTCCACAACCTGGTCTCTTTGCCCACGAATAAAGAAACAGGTATCCAAAGGAATCCCACCTTTTACTGCACGCAACTTATATTGATCGCCGGTCTTACTATCCACAATCATATCCTGTCGGGAAAAGTGAAACCATTCCCAATCATAATGCACACGAGAGATAACCGTCAGTAATGTTTCGTCCTTCATTCGTTCTATCTTCACTACTTCCTGATTGTAATTATCGATAGGAAAACTGCTGGTCTTCAGATTTGTATAGTGAGGAAAAGTCCCTTCATCCTCAATACTATACCCTGTAGGAGAGCTGAATATAAGTCGGGGAGCATTATCCTGCGCCCAAACCGAGTGCAGGCCGGACAATAGGATCAGGCAAACCCCCAAAGGGCGAAGCGCATACTTACTAGAGATTCCAATATATTGCATACCTTAAATACTCAAATAATAATGAGGTGAAAAATAACGAAGGAGCATCTGCCTCTCGCAGAACCGTATAATCAATGTACTACCTTATAATCAATGAACTACCTTAATCTTCTTCCTTAAATGATCTTTTACCTTCACATTGTACACATTCCAACCGTCAAGAATATCAACCATCTTCACAGATGAGGGTAAAGGAGGATATACAAAGGTGATCTCAATCATTTGTTTCTGATGATGCCGTATATAAAAAGGATAACCGGTAGGATAGTCGTTACACACTTCACGTAGCATATAGGAGTCGCCAGTACGACAATCAACCAATGCCACTTTGTGTTTTTCGGGGATAATCATATAATCCCAGTCCGACTCAATAGGCTTTATCCTTGTCACAAGCGTCCGATTCTCTTCTCTCTCAATATAAATCGGACAGGCAGAGATATCAGATTTATAAGGAATGCTGCTGACAACTACTTTTGAGTACTGCGGAAGATTAGGATGTACCCGACCGTAGGTCTTATCTATTACCCCCTCGCCAGTTACTTCAGGCGATTCCTTCCAAACCTCAGCCTCTTTTGATTTCTCCTTTGCAGGTGCCGCCTCGGGAGCGGGAGCTGTAGGGGACAAATCAGAAGAAGGATTGCTCTTAGGTGTTTTGGCTGGTGCAGGTGCATTCAATGCTAGCTTTTCCGCTTCTTTTTCTATATCCGCATTCTTTAACACACCACTCTCTTCTATCTTCTCAGATAATGTGATTTCCTTAGGCATCTCTGATACTCGCGTATCTACCTTAGGCGTCAAACTTGTTACATAGATGATCTTTGCCTCCCCTTCGGTAAAGGTAAAACAGATGAAAAGCACAAGAAATAAAGGAACTATCAAGATATTACGCAGAGTATAAAACCGAACCATCCGCTGGTTCTTCATTGCTACGAAACGCTGCTTAATAAAGGAGTGGTTGAACCCGTTTGCCATGCAAATGCTGTTACTCATCACCTCCTCCAGCAGAGTAGTCTGGTACTCGTAGATATTCTGCCCGTTGTCAAGCACACTACGGTCTGCCTGAAACTCATGAATATCGCGTAACTCATGGCGCACCCACCATAAAAGCGGATTAAACCAACACAAACGTGTCACTATTTCAATCAGGATTACATCCATATAATGCTTATGCATCACATGCCAGCGCTCATGCGCCAGAATCATTTCCACCTTTGACTGGCGGACTGTATCACTCAGATAGATTGTGCGAAAGAATGAGAAAGGGGTTTTGATCTTTTCCGAGCGTATCACCTGGATACCACAATACTCTTCCCTTTTACTTTTCCTTTTCAGATAGATGACGCGGATCACCCCACTTAATGGGCAGCACAGCAAAATGGCTGTTACCACCAGATACACATACGTAATTACTTTTTTCCAATCCGCCTCCAACACATTAGAAACAATAGGCGACAGGGTAGACAACTCTTCCTTATTCACATAAGAAGATAATTCTTTCTTCGCCTGTACCGTATTATCGGGGGCCACAGAATTATCTATCTCAACCAGTTGTAGTGGCGAATCATATACTTCCAGCTTCACACATGCTAACAGAATAGCCACAAAGGGCAAAAGCAACAAAAACAACCGCAACTGGTTATAAGCAGCGCTTCGTCTATATAGCAGGAAATAGAAAACGACTAGAAGCCCCGTTGCCAATACAAATTTTCCTAGCGGAAGAAGGAACGGATATAACATACGTTGTATAGACTTTAAAGGTAGAAAGTCCTCCTTGGTTTTATCCCAAGGAGGAAAAATAGCACTTTCTTTGCTTACGATTCTTTATTCTCGTTCAGCATTCCAATGATCTCATCAATTTCTTTGGAGGAAAGTTTCTCCTTACGCGCAAAGAACGAAATCATTGAAGTGAAAGAATCTTTGAAGAAAGTTCTTTTCACCTGGCTCATGAAAGAATCCATATATTCCTCACGGCCTACCAAAGGATAATATTGATGACTCTTACCAAAAGCCTTATGTCCTACAAAACCTTTTGTCTCCAATATACGCATAAAGGTTGAAACGGTAGTGTAAGCAGGTTTGGGCTCTGGATAATCTTCCAATACTTCATTCACAAAAGCAGCCTGTCTGTCCCATAACATATTCATCAGCTGCAACTCAGATCTTGTCAATTCTCTCTTTTCCATCGGATTCTTAGTTTATTTAGTTTAATCAGAGTACAAATATAGAACTATCCGGTTAGTATGCCAAGCTTTTCGTATAAGTATTCTTCTGTTTTATATTTAATTAACCAAAAAGAGTAGTAATGTATCCTTTGCTCACATAAACAACGAGAAAAAGCACTTTCGTAGTTGCCCAGCGCACACTTTCTTTTTATTCTTTAAGACTCAATACAGCATCTTTTTCCCTTTTCACCCGCTTGGCTTTCAACATCTGATAGCGGGCAATAATATGCTTGCGGGCCAGAATAAGCTGGTAGCGATATATCAAACAAGTAAGAATGAAATACACACCAGTTTGCAGCCAGAGCGCCTGATATTCAAACAACACATCGCTCAACAAGGCACCTGTATTATTTATGCGTACATACCCATTAATGCCAAAGGTGGAGGGAAATAGGTATGAAAACCATTTCCACCCTTCCGGGATAGAAGAACCCGGCCATGAGATCCCGCTGACAAAGAGCAGAGGGAGAGAGGTGAACACAAAGATCATCATGCAATTCTCGCGGTTACGCACAAATATACTGCAAGTCATAGCAAAAAAAACACATGCCGACAGGTACGGAATAATAAACGCCAATAAAGTAAGTGGATGCCCAATCTGGTTCAGACTGAAAAACATAGGCACCCCACAAAGCACATACGCCGAGATGGCCCAGATAATCATAAAGTAGCACAAAGCTTTTCCCAGTACAATACGTAGCGTACCATGATAATGGCGGTTAACCGGCACCAGATCCTGAAATCGATTGGTTTCACGGGAAGTCCCGGCCGAAAGACCTACTCCCAACAGCAACGTTTGTTGCAATAAAAGGATGAGTACGGCCGGGATCAAAAAGGCCGCAAAGCCAGCTGTAGGATTAAAGATTGCCACATCCTTATACACAATAGGGTAAGCGGTTATCCGATCCTGACGCTCCGTAGTATTCCCGGCATACTCTACTTTAATGCGCCTATTCATATTCAGCGACACGTCTGTGGCAGCCATCAGCAGGGATTTGTAATACAGCAATCCGCTCATATCGCAATACACAGCCACCCGTGTCTGTTTTCCGCGGTGAATATCTTCCGAAAAAGAAGAGGGTACATGCAGGATGCCGTATGCCCCCCGGTTTCGCAACACTTTCTTCGCCTCTTCCATATCAGCCACACGGGCTACAATCTTCACTACGGAAGTGGCATTCACCTTGCGGATAAACTCTCGGCTCAGGCGACTATGCGATTGATCCAATGCCACTACCGGCACATCGTGCACGGTCTCATTATTATAGATGAATGCATAAAGAAGAGGATAACCCAGCGGGAGGAGGATGAAAAAGATCAATACCCCTTGGTCGCGCACAGTCAGCTTCATTTCGCGCCACCAGATATAAAGCAGGTCTCGAAAGGCTTCTTTAAAGTAGCTCATAATATATATTTAGTATGTACCAGTTCAGCCTTCAGCGTTCTCAACAGGCAAAGTGGCAGCAGGCAAAAGAGCAGCAATGCCACATAATGCGGCCACACGCACATTGCCGGATAACCGTTCAATGCATGATTGGTATAAATCAGGAAATAGTGACGAAGCGGAAAAAGCCAGGCCAATCCTTGCAATACAGGATGCATAGCCATCACCGGAAAGCTAAAGCCGGATATCGACACCGACACCACGCCCCATAAAGAGGCAAAGCTAAGTGCCAGCCTCAGCGCTGGAAGCACACTAATCATCAGCACCCCCATTCCCTGTGAAGCCAGAATGAAGAGAAATGTATTGAATATCATGCCGGCAATCCCTCCATTACAGGGATAGTGGAGATACTCATACAGATACACATTATAAAACAGCCCTACGAGAAAAAACACAAGCGTTTGCGGAAGCAGTTTCCCCACCAAGGCAAGTGGCATGGAGCGTTTCGCCTCCAAGAGCCAGCGCCGGGCAGTCCTTTCTTTTATTTCCACCCCAATGGAATATACCGTAACCATAAATACCATCAAAGACAACACTGCCGGTATTAATGTATTAGAAAGGTATACGGAGTAGTTCAGCCAAGGGTTATTCAGCGGATGAGTTTCTATCACTATGGGCTGCAAAACAGCCATCGCCTGTTGCTCAGTAGCACCTTTGGCATACAATGTTTGTCGGGCCACAGCTCCGCCCATAAGCTCTCCTACCACACGCATATCCCTGTATATCAACGATCCGGCAATAAGATACGAATAATTGCTATAAAAAGAAACCACCGGCTGGCGAGAGGCCAACGCATCCCGCGTCATCCCCCTTGGGATGTAAAAGAAGCCATAAATCTGCCCTCTTTGTACAGCCTGTCGAGCCTGCGCCACATCCGCATAATGCTCCACTATTTCAGTTTGCGGAAAGGAGTTGAGATTACGCAGTACGCTGCGCGACAGGAAAGAGCGATCCAGGTCCACCGCCCCCACAGGCAGGTTTTGCGGAAGCCCCTCATCCATAAGCGAGGTAAAGAACAGGGTACAAAACAATGGAGCAACCACCATACAAAAGAAGTAAAGCGGGCGTTTTACCAACCTCCGGCATTCCCGTCGGCACAGGGCATACAACACATTATACCATTTCTGATCCCTCATAGCACACCTTTTATCGCTCCAATATCACAGACATGCCGGCCCGCAATCCTTCTACAGGTTGCAACGGGAGAGCCTTTACTTCAAACGTTTTCAGATCGTACTGCCCCGTAGTCTTGGTTGCTTTCCAGGCAGCAAAAGACCCCATATCCTTCATATAAGTAACTTTGAGTTTTACTTCCTTTTTCCCAAGGGCCGGAATATAGGCAATACACTCCTTGCCCACGGCTAAATCCCGTAATAAGTCCTCACGCACCTGGAAAGTGACCCATACATTCTCCACCATCGCCACACTCATAATGGGCGCTCCGGTGCCCACCAATTCGCCCAACTTGGGATATACCTCCGTAACCTCTCCGGCCATTTGTGCTGTGAGCACCATCTCCTTCTTATACGACTCCACCTCGGCAACCGCCCCTTTGGCACGAGCCACAAGGGCGGCGGCAGCCAACTTATCCTCACGCTCCGCACCGTTACGGGCCATGTCATACTGCGACTTCGCCGCGCGCTCGGTAGCAATGGCCGCATTACGCTGGGCGGTGGCTTCATCCAATTTCTGAGCACTCATTACTCCCTGCTCGGAAAGGTTCTTTACCCGGATATAGGTTTTCTCGGCAATCTCCATACCTGCTATTGCCTTTTGCCACATCTCATAAGCGCCTTGTATCTGTTCCTGACGGGCACCTTTCAAGGCTTTTTCATTCTGCGCCTGCGCAGCGCTCTCTGCCGCAGTGGCCTGCTCAAGTTTTGCATCCACCTCAGGAGCCTCAAGAACAACAAGAGTATCACCGGCATCCACCAGCATTCCCTCCTCCGCACAAATCCTGAGGATGCGCCCCGGCACCTTCCCGGACACCCGATATTCAGCCACTTCTGCTTCGCCTTGTATCATTTCAGGTCCGGCCTTAAGCAAGAAGAAACCGGCCAATGCCACTATACATACGAGAATCGCAAAAGCGGAAAATGCAATGATTATATTGATGTTTTTATATTTTGATGTAGACATATCCGATAAATTTTAAAGATTATACATTATATATATGATGCTGTTCATTCGCCGGAATACAATTCACCGGTAGCCTTTTGCAGATACACATTAGCCAGTTTCTGTTCTATTTGGGCATCAATACGCTCCGTCTGAGCCTGAAGCCAGGCGGTGTGAGCCTCAAGAGTGGTACTGGCAGGAATCACTCCTTCCTCAAATCCGAGCGTGGCATGTTTCAGGTTTTCTTCGGCTCGAAGCATATTGCGCTCAGCCCGAGAGAGTTTCTTCTGCGCTTCCGTCAACTGGAAAGAAGCCTGGCTAACCTGCAACTCTATCTTTTCGCGGGTATCCTGAAGCTGCAACTGCGAAATGCGAGCCTCAGCCTTGGCAGCACGTACCTTATGAGTGCCTTCTCCCCAATGCCAGATGGGAATTTGCATCATGACGCTTACGTTCCACATTCCACGAAACTTATTCTCGAAGCCATTAAACAAGGAGGGGTTGGTTACAATATAATTGCCCAGCAGGGCTACTTGAGGGAGAAACTCAGAGCGGACAATGTGTATTTTCTCATCGTATATTTTACCAGCCAATCCCAAGCTTTGCAGCTCCGGCCTGAGTTCCATAGCGCGAAGCACGATATCTTCTGTATGAGCAGTTCTCACCGGTTGGAGCTGTTCCAGACTCTCATCTTCCAGTTCCATGCGGCTATCCAAAGGCAAGCCACAAAGCTGTGAAAGAAGCATCCGACTCAAGCTTAACCCATTCTCTACTTTCGTTAATGCCATCTCCGCCTCATTAAGTTTCACACCAATGGAAAGGCCATCAGCCCGGGTAGCCATCCCTTCCGCAATCATTTTGTATACATCGTCATCCAGTTTCTGAAGCAATTCCAAATAGCTTTCCGCCAAGCGCCGCTTCCCCGCCAACGATACTACCTGCCAATAAGTTTCATCTACTCCGAGGATGAGATTTTGAAGTTCCGTGTCATGCTGTGTCCCAACCAGGCGCTCGGCATATTTCGTCAGGCGGTTGTAAGCGGCTATTCGCCCCCCCATAAACAAGGGCTGACTCACCGTCACCACTCCCGTGTACACATTTCGTATATCCGGATTTAGTGCATCCGACAAGCCCGAGATATCCGGCAGAGGCCCCATCCCCTGCTCCATCTGCTCAATGATTTGCAGAAAAACAGGGTTCTGCGTACTTTGATAAGCAAACTGAGCTAAAGCCTCAATCGACTGTCCCATACCAGTAAACGCAGTACCCAGATCGGACGCCAACGAAGAGAGTGCCGCCTGATCAACCCCGCTCACCAGTCCCAATTTGCGGGAATTGTGCATATACACAGCAGTAGCCGAGAGGCTGGGAAGATAATTGGTAAATGCAGCTTTACGCTCCTCGGTGGCTTTCTTCATTTTCTCGCCACTGATACGCAAAGTCTTGTTATTGGCAATGGCTAAAGAACGGCAACTGTCAATAGACAAAACCTGTTGTGCCGTCAAGGGCACACAGCTCCATACACTACCTATTAATAATAAGACGGACAAGCATTGTTTCCTCATGTGTTCTTTCTCTATTATTTCGATACAAAAGTAGGGCTTTCCAATTGGCCTATCAAGCCCCTTTAACAGGTTTTATTGTCCTAAACGGCTCATAACCTGCAAATATAGAAAGATAAAGCAAGATTACAATCCCGTGTGTTGTTTTTCTGTTTCCCACAAAAAGACAATGAATTATGCACCCTGAAAAAAGCATCAAACACCGTATTGTCCATCACAGAACAAGGAGATCAAACAGATAACAAACTCATTATCAATCACAAAAGACCTTTTTCGCCATTCATTTTTGTCCATTACTTTGTGCACCGACTTTCTGAAAGAGCACCTACCTTTGCCTCCATAAAAGTTCCTGATAGCGCTATTTAATACCGGAACAAGATCCAATCGATGTAAAACTCTTAAAAATCATTCATTATGAAAACTTCACTTTTCAACCTACAATTTGGGAGCTTTGCTCTTCTATCAGTCTTCTACAGTGGCTGCACCGCAAAAACTGCTGAGCCCTCAATGTCCGACATGCCCGTGGTAGCCACTACGATACAAGTCGGCAGCTATCCGGTACTGAGTTGTTCGGCAGAACAATTGAAAGATACCGTACGGATACCACTCAGCGAACTGGCTGATGAACTGCACATCGTGCCACTTGACGGCAGTGATGTGGCACAGGTAAAAGCAGGATCTTTCAGTCTCCTCTCGGAGAAATACATTTTAGTGTATAACAAGACATACAGCCACATACCAGCTAAGGTATTTACAAAAGAAGGAAAATACCTAACGGACATAGCCCCAATCCAAACCCAAACCAAGTGGGTAAAGAAAGGGACTAATGAGCTGATTAAGACAGACACTCCTGTGAATGCACCTGTATACCATTACCAGATTGACGATAAGACAGACCGGGTATACTTCATAGACTGTAATTCGTCCATCATTTTATCCCAAGAAATCGCAGAAAACGGAACTCATCACGGATTTCACAAACTGGCGGAGAATATCCGTTTCCCTAAAGCAGTATTCCGTGTACAGGATAATCTGTTACATGTCATGGGGCTGTCTTTCGATGCCAAGAATCCCGCCACGCAATACACCGCATTTACCCAAGAGGTGAACAACCCTCAACGTATCATACATGCAGTATCTGCCCAGAATTATGTACGAAGCCAGGGGAAATACAGCAATGAAATATATCTGAATGAAAATACGGAAGAACTTTCTATGGCATTCATTAGCAGTTTACTTCCCGAGAGTCAAGAAGCAGATACGCTATACTACTATCGCCCCGGAGCGTCACAACTGATACCTAAATTTGTAATGACTCCCCCAAAAGGGTGCACGGTATACTACAATGAGCTGCCTGCCTATTATTATGGAAATATCTCTACCATAAAACAAATCGCCACCGGTTCCTATCAGGGAGAAAGAGGAGAAGATTTCCTAATTGAGAAAGCTAGCGGACGGGGCGGAATCGCTATCCTGGTAAATGACTATTTAGACGGAAGTGTGGACCCAATGGGCATTTTTTGTTTTCGCAACGGATACTACCAGCACCTTATCGAACCCAAAGAGCTGAAAGAGTTGCTAACCCGTTGCCTGAAAAACGGAAAACTCAGCAGTGAGAAAGAAAAGGAGTATACCAAGCTGCGCGATTCGATTGGTACCAATGACAACAGCTACCTGATTTACGCACGGCTAAAGTAAATTAGCCAACTGTCTACCCCCATTAATCCGCAATACGTACGCATGTATTGCGGATTAATGAGTAGTTTTGTACACCTCAATCCGTTTCACAAATATGCCGCATCGCTTTACCCTGCATATCGCATTGTGCTTGCTCCTGGCTCTGTTGAGCCTGCCTTCCTGCCACCATCCGCAGGAAACGCCCTCTCCGAAAAAAGAGCAGCCGGAAGAAAACGATTCTTTCGACCCACGCCTTCAATGGGAGAAAGAAGTTCGCACAGACAGCATCTATCAAACCTTGATACAGGAGAAACGGTATGCAGAAGCCATCCGTTTTCTGGAACAAACAGAGCGCAACCGCGACGGGCGTTTCAATACGCCCTACTACCTGCTGGCAAAGGGGAATGTATATTTTGCCTGCCATCAATATGATTCGGCACGACATTATTATACGATGGCCGGAAAATCCATCGATACACAAATAGCCGCAGAGGCCTTTCACCGTCTTTCTTTAGTAAGCGCGGCAGAAGGAAACATGGAAAAGGCCTATTCAGATTACCATTCCTATCTGAGTATTCTGAAATGGGAGGTACGCCTTGAGGAAAGCCGAGTCCTGCAAGCCAGATACCAGGAAGAGCGGTTACAGAATGAGCTGAACAGTACCCGTCTGGAGAAGCGCAACCGCGAAATGTGGCTTCTCGCCCTGAGCAGCTTGCTGTTATTGATAGCAGGAGGGCTTTACATTCAATATTTACATCGCAAAAGACGCAAACAAGCAGAGACCATGCACCGCGAAACCGAGCGTCTGAACCACGAAAACCTGCTGCTCAAGCAAAGCGAAGAGCTGCGTACCTTGCGCGAAAAAGAAGCCTTACTGCGCGAATCTCTGTTTCGCCGGATGAGCGTGACACGGAAAATCCCTTCATTGGAAACCGATACATCCTCTTTGCCCGCCCCGCAAAAGATTGTACTGACAGAAAATGACTGGGAGGAAATCCGCCACACCGTGGACGGGAGCTACAACCATTTCACCCAAAGACTCGAAGCCGCCTACCCCACCCTTACCTTGAAAGAACTGCACTTTTGCTGCCTGCTCAAAATCAATGTCAGCCTGCAAGACCTGAGCGATATCTACTGCATCAGCAAAACCGGTATCAGCAAACGCAAGCTACGCCTTAAAAAAGAAAAGTTCCATCTTAACGACAGCACAGAAAGCCTGGATGAATTCCTGCAACGGTTTTGAATTGCGGGAAGATTTCAGATGCGCGTTAATTCTATTAAAACTCATGACAAAAGCTCTGCAAGAGCGTCATAGCTAAGCCTGGGGTCAATGAGCGAAGCGAATGCAGCCCCAGGGGGTAAGCCGCCGCAAGGAAATGAGTTCTGTAAGAACGACATACTGGTTCTCGCAGGCTATCAACAACATACGATGTAATGGCACAATACAGTTTGGATTGCAGGTTCATAGTATCCTCTTATGACATAGGGTTCCGATAAATCTAGGCAGATGCATGTATGTCGTTCTTACAGAACTTATTTACCTGTAGTAATGTATTCCTGGGGCTGCATTCGCTTCGCTCATTGACCCCAGGCTTAGCTATGACGCTCTTGCAGAGCTTTGATTTGCGAGATTACTTGCACCAAAATGACGAAGAATCATTATTTTCGTAAGAAATGATTATTTTTGCACCAAATATCAATCATTCATTTATGAAGAAAACTATTTTATTTGCCTCAATAGCAATGCTTATGACTGCATGTACGCAAAAACAGGAAGCCACGAAGGACAATCCCTTCTTTACCACTTACCAGACTACTTACGAAGTACCTCCTTTTGATCAGATCAAAATGGAGCACTATTTGCCCGCCTTTGAAGAAGGTATGAAACAACAAAATGCGGAGATCGAAGCAATCATCAAGAACGAAGAAGATCCGAGCTTTGACAACACCGTGCTCGCCCTCGACAACAGCGGAGCTTTGCTCGACCGCGTATCGATGGTGTTCTTCGCCTTGGATCAGACAGATGCTGATTCGACAATGCTGAAGCTATCAGCCGATATGAAACCCCGCCTGGCAGAACACGGGGATAATATCTATATGAATGAGCCCCTGTTTGCCCGCATCAAATCGGTTCATGAACAGGCTCAGTCTGCCCCTGAATCATTGACTATCGAACAAAAGCGCCTGACAGAAAAGTACTACAAACGCTTCGTACGTTCGGGAATCATGCTCTCGGCCAAAGACAAAGACAATCTCCGTCAGATCAACAAAGAATTGAGCGAGCTGTCGTCCACATTCGGTCAGAACCTATTGGCGGAAACCAACGCATTCCAGTTGGTAATCGACAAGAAGGAAGACCTGGCCGGACTGCCTGCCGGCATTATTACCGCTGCCGCCGATGCTGCCAAGAACCGCGGAAAAGAAGGAAAATGGATATTTACGCTCGACAAACCAAGTTGGGTTCCTTTCCTGCAATATGCAGACAACCGCAACCTGCGCGAGCAACTGTACAAAGCCATGTATATGCGCGGTGATAACGACAACGCCCACGATAACAAGGCCATCATCAACAAGACCGTCAACCTGCGTCTTCAAAAAGCCAATCTCCTGGGGTATCCCACCTTCGCTCATTACAAGCTGGACGAAAGCATGGCGAAGACCCCGGATGCCGCCTTCGCTTTGCTCAACGAGCTCTGGAAATACGCCCTTCCCCAAGCCAAGGCCGAACGTGCTGAGTTGCAGAAACTGATGGACAAAGAAGGAAAAGGAGAGAGACTTGAGTCCTGGGACTGGTGGTACTATGCCGAGAAGCTGCGTAAAGAGAAATACGATTTCGATGAAGAACAACTGCGCCCGTACTTCAAGATGGAGAATGTGCGCAATGGAATGTTCGCCGTAGCCGGTAAGCTATTCGGCCTGCAGTTTGAAGAATTAAGCGATGCCCCTGTGTATAACCCCGAAGTAACAGCCTACAAAGTAAGCGATGCCGACAGCTCATTGATCGGCGTATTGTATCTGGATTATTTCCCCAGAGCCTCCAAACGCGGTGGCGGTTGGATGAGCAATTTTGCTACTCAGTGGGTGGAAAGCGGGGAAGACCATCGCCCGGTAATCTATAATGTGGGCAACTTTACCAAGCCCATCGGCGATACCCCTTCACTGATGACTCCGGAAGAAGTAGAGACTGCTTACCACGAGTTTGGCCATGCCCTTCACGGTTTACTGTCCAAGTGCAATTACAAAGGAACATCCGGAACCAACGTGCCCAGCGACTTTGTGGAATTGCCTTCTCAAATCATGGAGCATTGGGCTTTTGCACCAGAAGTGCTGAATATGTATGCCAAGCATTACCAGACCGGCGAGGTGATTCCTGCCCAACTGGTGAAAAAGATGGAAAACGCCTCCATGTTCAACCAAGGCTTTGCCACTACCGAGCTGGTAGCTGCCGCATTGATGGATATGAACTGGCATGTGGTAACAGAGGTGAAAGACCGTGACGTGCGCGCTTTCGAACAAGACTATTTAAGCAAGATCGGCTTGCTTCCAGAAATCATCGTCCGCTACCGTAGCACCTATTTCGCACACATCTTTGACAATGACTATTGCGCCGGGTATTACAGTTATCTATGGTCGGAAGTGTTGGATGCCGACGCGTTCCAGCTGTTTGCTCAGAACGGTATCTTTGATCAGAAAACAGCCGCTTCTTTCCGCGAGAACATTCTGTCGAAAGGCGATAGCAACGATCCGATGGTGTTGTACCGACAATTCCGTGGAACTGATCCCAATCCGAAGTATTTGCTGAAGAGTCGCGGGTTCGTGAAGTAAGATCCGGGCCTCAGAATAAGAAGAGAGGGGTGCTGTATTAAAAGCCCCCTTTTCTATTTATCGCCTCGTTACTACAAACAAAGCCATTCCGATAAACCCATCTTACTCCATTACCCTCTTCCGGAACCAGAGACAGAATACAGGGTCGGAGATATGCACTTCTTTTCCTTCCACATCAATTAGTTCTTTATTCTGAAGGGCCTTCTTTATGGTTACAGTATTGGCGGAAGAGCCCAGATTGTACTTGCGCAGTATCTCCAAAGAGGAAAACTCGCTGTGTACGCCACTTGCCACTGCCCGCAAGAAATTCATCTGGTAGGCGGAGAGCCCTTCAATCTCTTTTTGAAACAGAGGAGTGTTTTGATCCAGCAAATCATTTACTGCTGTATCAAACAGCTCTTTGCTTACATCCTTCTCCGTATGAATCCATAAGATCCAAGCCAGCTGCTGTACATAGGAAGAATGATTATTTACTGCCTCGCACACACATTCTGCCCAATCCTGGGAAATACGCTTTCCTGTGGATTCGAAACGGCTTACAATATAGCTTACCCAATCCATTGTAGATATTTTAGGCAGATAAATGGTATCACCAAACTTATAAAATGGAAGGCTTGACCGCTCAAAAAGCTCATTCATCAGATGTTTCTTACTGCCGAAAAGGCAGTAAGAAACCTGTTCCTGCAACTGCCACACCCCGCGCAGACGTTTTTGAAACACCTTTGAGTTGGCAAACTCAGATATTTGCTGAAACTCATCAATGCAGATTACAATACGAACACCTTTCTTTTGGGCTATTTTTTCAGGCAACTGCAAAATATCGTTTGCCGATTCTGTTTTGGGGTCATAATCCAGACTAATGGAAAAATCAGTCATCGGATCAGTCCCCATTGTAAATCTTGGAGAAATACGGGCAAGAAATGCTTTGGCATACTCCATCCATTCTTCCATTTTTGAGGAAGTTTGTTTTAAGACGGACGTTGCAAATTCATGATAAAACTCGTCCTCATTCCGACACGAGAAAATATCAAGATACACTACCTTCAAACTTTCTGAACGAGCAAGAGAGCATGCTTTCTTTACCAACGAGGTCTTCCCCCATCTGCGGGGGGAAATAAGAATGGTATTTACCCCATGAGTAAAGTTGGTTAGAAGGCGTTTTGTTTCCACTTCCCGGTCGGTAAAGTTATCACCAGAGGCTGCTACTCCAAATATAAACGGCTTATTCATACGAAAATAGTATCTATAGTTTCTGCAAATATACAAAGGAATACATCAACTCACAACTTTATTACTCACAACATTGTGAGTAATAAAGTTGTGAGTTGCAATTTCATAAAGACCAAGATGCTCCATAAAATGGTTCTTCCGGTGCAGCTTAGCCCTAATAATTATCCGCTGAGGCCAGCTTGTCCCTTTAAAATGAAGATATATTGAACAACCCTCCACCTTCCACTAACTTCTGAAAGCCTGTCCCACAAAGGCTTTCGAGGTGGAACCTTTCAATTCCAGCTCCTTCCACAGAAGATTCTAAGGGGGTTAGTGGAAGGAGAGAAAAACACAGGCCTGAGTTTGGATAAATCCAGCCCTGAGTTTTGAAAAACCAGGCCTGAGATTGGGGAAACTCAGGCCTGCGTTTATGCCACTTTCGTGCGCATGAGATCCCGTGCGCACGAGGCAAATATCTGATGGGCACGAGTTGAAAGATTGGTGGGCACGAGTTGTTGAACTTGTGCCCACCGGTTTTTTTGAGATATATCGCTTCCTGTTTTGTAGTGCAACTACTTTCAGTGGAAGCACAACGTTCCACCGAAAAATTCTTTGTGGAAAAGGCTTTCAGGTGTTGGTGGAAGG
Source organism: Bacteroidaceae bacterium (assembly GCA_031552405.1). GTDB lineage: Bacteria > Bacteroidota > Bacteroidia > Bacteroidales > Bacteroidaceae > UBA1794. Next base: position 40,661 of record JAVBMN010000037.1, read on the forward strand.
TGGAGGGTTGATGTAAGTTTCGCTTTTACTCAGTCTTTTCCATCCTTTCCGACCATTCCTCCAAACGTTCATATTCCGTTTTCGTAAGGGGTATAAAAGAGCCATGCTGAGGTTCGGCTACACCCTTGATGTCTTCGGGTGAATGGAATCCGCGTAAGAACTGATCCGCTTTACAGATCCGGTATTTAGTGGGGCGTGAGGAATATTCCACATACGCCACCCGCCAGGTGCTGTCGCCTGCCAATTGGAATGCCGATGCGCCTTCGCATTGCTTATTTCCCTCAAAGCGAATGTAATCATCTTCGTCGGGCAATGTGTAGGGCCCTGTTATCTTAGGGGAAGTGGAGGTAAAGATGCCACGTTGTCCTCCTTCTTTCTTAATCAGGAGATGATACAGGCCGTCCGAGGACAGGAAATTGATGTCGGCATCAATTGTGGCGTACCCCCAGTCGATAAGCAACTTCGGTTTGGTCAGTTTAGTAAATGTACGGTCGGCATACGAATAAAACACACGGTCGTAGGTATCTTCGCTGCTGTTCAGCAGCGAATAATACACCATATACCCCCCCTGAGTACCATCGCTCCATCTGTATTCGGCATCCCAGATTACCTGCGGCGCCCATACCCTGCGGATTTTGCTGTAGTCCTTATACACATCGGGAGATTCCGGATCGCAGAAGAGGCCCGGCCCTTTGCGGAAATCGAAGGTTACGGAAGTCCAATTGATCAGGTCATCGCTTTTCAGCAGGTTAATTCCGTAGTTGGACCATACCCTGCTCTTGGCGTTACACATATCAGTGGTAACCATCACAAAGCTCTGGCCATCAGCAGCTCGGGCAATGTACGCATCGCGAGCACCTCCTTCAATGGCCGACAGTTTCTTGGTGTCATACACCTCCTTGCCGTCAAGCAAGTCATGAAAATTCAGGCCGTCACGACTGAGCGCAAAAGCCGTCCACTCTCCGCTCCGGCTCATGTGGCAATACAGGTAACCATAAGTATCCTTGATCTGCGAAAAGACCGAGATCGAAACAATCGTCAAAAAGACGAGGGCAACAAGTGTTTTCTTCATTCTATTTATTTTAAAACATCCAACAATTCAGGTTAGGATCAGTGGGTAGTCACTATTTTAGTAGGTTCTTGACCTTCATTGCGCAGGTTTACCTGACGCACCATATTCTCGGCAAGTAGCAAGAACTGCTGACCGGTCATACTGTCATCCCTGAGGGCCGCAGGGGTACCTTCGTCACCGCATTCGCGGATGCCTTGCACGAGGGGAATCTGCCCCAGGAGGGGAACGTGCATTTCTTCGGCAAGGTTCTTGGCACCGTCTTTTCCGAAGATGTAGTACTTGTTTTCCGGGAGTTCGGCGGGGGTGAACCAGGCCATGTTCTCCACCAGGCCGAGGATGGGCACGGCCACCTTCTCGTTGGTAAACATATTGATTCCCTTGCGGGCATCGGCCAAGGCTACTTCCTGCGGGGTACTTACCACAACAGCTCCGGTAAGGGCAAGTGTTTGTACGATGGTCAGGTGAATGTCACTTGTACCAGGGGGCAGGTCGATGAGGAAATAATCCAGATCACCCCATTTTGCATCGCCGATAAGCTGCTTCAAGGCATTGCTGGCCATGCCACCGCGCCACAGGGTAGCCTGGTCGGGGTCTACAAAGAATCCGATGGACAGAAGCTTCACGCCATATTTCTCCACGGGAACAATCATATCACGCCCGTCAATGCGTTCAGCATGCGGGCGGGCATCCTCTACCTGAAACATCTTGGGCATGGAAGGGCCGAATATGTCGGCATCCAACAGGCCTACTTTATAATCAAGTTTGGCCAGCGCTACGGCCAGGTTGGCGGCTACGGTACTCTTTCCTACCCCTCCTTTTCCGGAGGAAATACCGATGATATTCTTTACCAGCGGCAATAACTTGTCTGGTTCAGGGCGTGCCTGCTGAACGGTTTGCACAGCGATGTTTCCTTTTATCTCCACTTCAGGAGACACGTAAGTGAGAATCGCGGTCTCGGCAGCTTTCACTACCGACTTAATAAAAGGATCGGTAGGTTTTTCAAAGATCAGCGAGAAGCTGACCTTCATTCCTTCGATGCGGATGTCATCGTCCACCATTTCGGCCTCTACAAGGTTCTTTCCGTTTCCGGGATAGCGCACGGTAGTCAGTGCATCAAGGATCAGTTTGGGATATAATGTCATGACGTATAAGTATTGAAAGGGTTATTGGTGTGAGCTGAGCGCACTGCGCTTGCTACGGTTGTAACTGCGGTAGGAGTCCAGCTCGATCTCTACCTCCGGCTCCGTCAGTACCCCTTCGGCGGGAAGACAAAAACGCAGGTATTTAATAGTAAGTCCGCGATCCAGCCATTGTTGTTCGTAGTAGGTCTGGATACCCAGAATCTCGTTTACCCCAAGGGTGCCGTGGTACAAGTCGACCGTATCTACCAGTACGGGAAGATTATTCTCCTGCACCATGGTGCGGGTATAGGTGTACATAAACTGGCTGTCGGTCTTCAGATGGATCAGTCCATCAGGCTTCAGAAAGCGACGGTAACGCTCCATAAAATAAGTGGAAGTAAGTCGCTTGGTAGCCTTCTTCATCTGCGGATCGGAAAAGGTAAGCCAGATCTCACTCACCTCACCGGGGGCGAAGAAGTGGTCAATGATCTCGATATTGGTGCGTAGAAAGGCTACATTGGCCATCCCGGCCTCGTGGGATTCGGTAGCTCCACTCCACATACGGGCACCCTTGATATCCACTCCGATAAAGTTCTTCTCCGGAAAGAGGCGCCCCAAGCCTACGGTATATTCCCCACGACCGCAACCCAGCTCCAACACAATGGGACGGTCGTTCTTAAAGAAATCGCGATGCCAGTTTCCCCGCATCTCAAAAGGTACGTTTTCCGCCACGGAATAAGGATATTCAAACACGTGGGGGTAATCCTTCATCTCGGCAAACTTTGCCAGTTTGTTCTTTGCCATTCTCTAATTTGCAATAGTAAAGCTGAAACGTGACCTGCCGCATTTCATCACTCCGCCAGGACAGTCCGAGTAGGAAGATGCCAGGTATTGATGAAATGCGGCAGGCCGCGTGGTGATTAATTAGATATCCAGTACTGTATTCCAGCCGTGAGTATCAGGCTCTTCACCATACTGAATAGCCACGAGCTTATCATACAATTTCTTGCTGATAGGACCGGGCTGTCCGTCTTGGGAGAATACATAGGATTGTTTCGTATCCGGATCGTCAATGCGACCAATGGGTGAGATAACCGCTGCTGTACCACAAGCTCCGGCTTCCTCGAATGTAGCCAGTTCTTCCAATGGGATGGGACGACGTTCTACATTCAGACCCAGATCCTCTGCCAGCTGAAGCAGACATTTGTTCGTAATAGAGGGAAGGATGGACGATGACTTGGGAGTCACATACGTATTATTCTTGATTCCGAAGAAGTTAGCGGCACCGCATTCATCGATATACTTCTTTTCCGTGGCATCCAGATAGAATTCGCAGGCATAGCCCATTTCATGCGCTTTATGATTAGCCACGAGGGAGGCCGCATAATTGCCACCCACCTTGTAAATGCCGGTACCCAGAGGGGCACTACGGTCATGCTCGCGGGTAATCACGTAGTTGTTGCAAGAAAAACCTCCCTTGAAATAAGGTCCTACAGGAGTTACAAAGATCATGAACATATATTCTGTAGCAGGGCGAACACCTACCTGAGCGCCGGTACCAATCAGTAATGGACGAATGTACAAAGATGCGCCGCTATCAAAGGGAGGTAGAAAGTTTTTGTTCAGTTCCACCACCTTTTTGGTCATTTCACAGAACAGCTCTGTGGGTAGTTCGGCCATCATAATTCCGCGACAGGTGGACTGCAAGCGATATGCATTCTCTTCCATACGGAAAATGCGCACTTTTCCATCCTTGCAACGACGCGCCTTAAGACCTTCAAAAGCCTCCTGCCCGTAGTGCAAACAGGTAGCGGCCATGTGAAGGTTCACTGTTTCTTCACTGCTTACCTCGATTTCTCCCCACTTACCATCACGGTAGTAACATCTCACATTGTAATCTGTCTTCATGTATCCGAAGGACAGATTGGACCAGTCCAGTTCTGACATACTCTTCTTTTTTTGAAGCAAATAGAGTGAAGCGTTATCCCCTTCACTCTCTATTGCTTGTTACTTAGTTTTATAAATTGCACAAAATTACCTTTTTTCTGCGGGAATCACTGCATATCGTCCAATATTTTTTTCACTTCGGCATCAGTATGAGCCAGCTTCTTCTTGCAGAAAGCCAGTAATCGTTGTGCCTCAGCCAATTTCTCAGCCATCTCATCAATGGTTAATTGATTGGATTCCAACAGAGAAGCGATCTCCTCCAAACGACGGGAGGCAGCAGTATAGTCTTCGGGGATTTGGGGTTTCATATCTAATCAGATTGAGTTATTCAGTTTCAATTTCTTGTACAATACTTGTCACTGTTCCGCCCTGCATACGAATCGTGAGACTGTCACCTGCGGAGAGGTCGGTAGCCCTTGTCACGATACGCCCTTCTTTCAGGGTAATAGCGTAGCCACGCTGTAACAGAAGTGCCGGATCTACTGCTTTCAGGCGCTGCTCCAGCAGTTGCAGGCGGTGATGTTGGGATGTAGAAAATATCCCACTGGCATACTTTAAGTTACGGCATACAGTCTGTATACGGTTCGCCTCCTCCGAGAGTTTTGCCGAGGCGCGCTGCAAGAGGCGTTGTTGCAGGCGGGTAAGCACCTGCTGCTCCCGCAATACATGTTCAGGGATGCCACGGATAATCCGGTCAGTCAGGCGGCGAAACTGTTCCGCATTAGTCTGAAGGAAATATCCTGCCCCATTCCGGATACGCAGAGTCAGCTCCTGAAGGTGCAGCAAATGAGTATACTGATGCGTAATAAAGAATTGCGCGGCGGCTGTAGGAGTCTTTACACGGGTATGCGCCACCAAGTCAAGCACCGTATCGTCCCGTTCATGCCCTATTCCTGTAATAATGGGTAGCGGAAACTGCGCACAGGCCGCTGCCAGCAGGTAGGTATCAAACCCTGTAAGATCGCTGGTTGCACCTCCGCCACGGATGATCACTACTACATCAAATACATCAGCCTGTTCCGCAATGCGGTCAAGGGCAGAGAGTATGCTTTCTTCCGTCTGCTCACCTTGCATCACTGCGGGGAATAAAGTAGGAAAAAAGAGAAGGCCATGAGGATTCTCTTCCAGCTGGCGACAAAAATCACCATAACCGGCTGCAGTAGCGGAGGAGATCACGGCAATACGCTGTAACAGCACAGGAAGAGGCAGTTCTTTATTGAGATTCAACACCCCTTCGCGCTCCAGTTGCTGAAGAATTTCTTTGCGCCTGCGGGCCATGTCGCCCAACGTATAAGTGGGGTCCACATTCTGAATTATCAAGCTGTAGCCATACAGCTCATTAAACTCCACCGTGACTTCTACCAGCACCTTTATGCCACTGACAAAGGCTTGCCCGGTACATTGTTCAAAGTAAGGACGCAACCCACCCCACACACGGTTCCAGATGATGGCGCGCGCCTTCGCCACAAGGGCACTCCCGCGAGGGTCCTTCTGGAGCAGCTCCAAATAGCAGTGTCCACCGGAGGCAGTACGTACATCACTCAACTCCGCCTGCACCCAATAGGTAGAGGTAAAGGTCTGCTTCAGAGTCTGACGGATCAGCCCGTTCAACTCCAGGAGAGTCATACTATGAGTAGAGTGTTCCATATACAGTAGGGGCGGATTGAATCCGCCCGTTAGTTTAGTATTTACATGTCATATATCCACCCCTTGGACAGATTCAATCCGCCCCTATGAGCAGCACCGTCACAAAAGCGGAGATGCCCTCTTCGCGCCCTGTGTATCCAAGTTTCTCAGTGGTGGTGGCTTTGATAGAGAGATCTTCCTCGTCCACGCCCATCACCTCAGCCAGGGTATGCTTCATAGCCGGGATATGAGGATTGAGTTTGGGGCGTTCGGCGCAAATCGTGGCATCCATATTACCCAGTTCATAGCCTTTGGCACGAATCAGTTCCATGGTGCGACGCAACAATATTTTGCTATCTATATCTTTGTACTCGCCTGCTGTATCCGGGAAATGGTATCCGATATCACGAAGGTTGGCGGCACCCAGCAATGCGTCGCAGAGTGAATGTATCAACACATCCGCATCACTATGCCCCAATAGGCCCAGTGTGTGATCTATCTTTATGCCACCCAGCCACAGCTCGCGGCCTTCCACAAGGGCGTGTACATCAAAACCCAGTCCGGTACGTATCTTCAGTTTTCCCATTATAGCATCCGGATTAACGGCGTTTACCCATCAAGTCACGCAATCCGTCCATATCAAAGGAAAGGGAGAAACGCAACGTCTGGTCCAAAGGATTATTCTGCGAGGCAGAAATCAGATAACCGGCGTCCAGCGAGAACACGCTCATCTTGAAACCTGCACCTACGGTGTAGTATTTACGGTTACCCTTGTTCTCATTCTCGTAATGATAACCCGCACGCAGAGAGAACTGATTGTGGTAGGTATACTCCGCACCTACAGACCATTGTATCTCTTCCAGTTCTTCCTTGAAACCGCCCGGAGCATCTGTAAACGACTTAAAGATACCGGCGATAGAAGAAATATTATAGTAATCTTCGTCCAGGCGATTCTGATAATCCACATCACTCTCTCCGTCTTCTTTTTTAGGAATAGTGGGTACCATCAATTTATTAAGATCAAGACTGAAAGCAAACGTATTGTACTCATTAATAGGGCAGAGCAAAGAAGTACCAATACGCAAATTAGCCGGAAGGAACAGGCTTCGGTTACCGGTATAAGAGATCTTAGTACCCACGTTTGAGATATTCACACCCCACGCCCAGTTGCACTCACGTTGCGAAAGCACCACGTAACGATTCCAATACATGGAAAGATCCGCAGCAAAAGCACTGGCAGGATGTACATCGCTCGACTCGAACTTACCCATGTCAGAATGGATAAAGCGCAAGGCTACCGCGGCAGAAAAACTCTCGGAAAGCATACGCGAGTAAGCCATGTCTATAGACATTTCATAGGGTTTTACCGTATACCCAGGGTCGTCCTTGCTATGACGAACCACTACATCACCCAGCGAGAAATAGTTAATGGATCCACTGATAGCCTGAAAATCACCAATGCGGTAATATCCCGTAGCATTCATCAAAGCGATATCATTCACCAGTTTACGCAACCAGGGAGTGTACGACATAGACAATCCCGCACGACTGACGGTAAAAGGATACTTCGCCGCATTCCAGTATTGGGAATTGACATCCGGGTCTGTAGCAGCTCCCAAGTCACCCATACCTCCCGCACGTGCATCAGGAGCAATGTTAAGGGAAGAAACGCCATACAATACAGGGTTAAACGTATCGCTTTTATCCTGCGCCTGCAACGAATAGATTGCACCAAACACCACAAGCACACATACAAGTAATCGATTCATATTATTCTTTTTATAGATGGAGAGCCTGTTCCTATAATCGAACATTTAGACAGGCTCTATAATAACCACAAAAAAAGCCGTTTTATTGTGCACCTACCACAAATTTTAAGGTTTCAGTGGTTTCCTTACTACCTTCCGTAGCAAAATGAGCACGACACATATAGACCCCTTCCGGCAAACGGCTACCATTTCCAGACACCAAATCCCATGTATACGCATAATAACCGGTAGAAGCATAATCAGTCAGGGTATGTGTCCACACTTTAGAGCCATCGAAGGCAAAGATCTCCAACGTAAGAATCAGGTTTACTCCTACCCGGTTGTGACGGAAATGGAACGTAAGGTCGTCCACAGCCGGCAACGGATAGCATGTCAACGAACTTACCCCCGGTGCAGCATTATCTTCCACCCGGAAAGGCAAACTGTATGTGGACGAGTTGTTTTTAGTATCCCAGGCAGTAAAATACAAAGTATGATCCCCATCAGGAAGCGGGTCAAACTGATACTGTATCGTGCCATGAGTGTATCCGCCCGGAGTTAACTGAAAGTAATTGTTAAGCACATAACTATAAATGGGCGAGTGGTCTATTGAAACCATAATATCATGACCTATTCCACTTCCGGTTGCATTGATTCCTTCTGCATCGGTCAACTCTGCAAAAAGGTAGGGAGCAGCATTCACTATGCCTCCCGCCCGAAAGGACGGATCATTCAGATAGAGTTGTATCTCGGGCCCCAAAGAATCAGTCTTCAGAGCGCCGGGAGCCGTACCTCCCACTGTATAATCGGCAAAATAGCCTTGCCCTTCCACTCCTGTAGAGGAAGCTGCATAAAGGTTCAGCATACCTTTCTCGTTACTATAGCTGATATCCAACGGAACAGGAAAACTTATCTGGAACTGTCCGCCACGTACAGAATCGCCACCTACAAACAGCTTGCTGTTATACTCATCAAACTCAAAACGACCAGTTTTAGAGGCTATGTGATCATAGCCTTTTACATGTTCCTTCTTATCAAACACCGTAGTAGATACAGAGCCGTTGAAGTGAGTACTCATAGCGCCTGAGGCATCTTCAACATGCCCCTTAAGAGTGATTACATCTCCCGCCCGCATTTGAAGGTCGGAAGCTGTAGCTGCTTTCCCATTTAGGGAGTCCACCACTATCTTATGATCCGGAAATGCCAACATGAGTGCGGGATCACCAATCAGAGAAAAGTTCAATTTATTATCATCCCCCTTGAGCTCTTGCTTTGACAAACGCATAATATCTCCTAAACGCAGGCGCTCTCCGTTCTTCTTTGCAAAAATGTTTCCGGTAAATTTCCTGTTTAGGTTATCATTACTGGGACCATCCACAACCCGGGATGTTGTAAAGAGAGCTATTGCGCCACCTTTTTCATTCAAGAAAGCTTCTTCGCCTGCGGAATAATCCATGTCATCATACCGACAGAAGTCGCACGTGGCCGTTATCCACAAGGCCTGACGACTATTATGCATGGCACGAATATGATTGGTAGTCAGCAAATGTTCAGCACTCCACCCATTTCCACCTCCATGCCCGGAATAATTTAAAAGAAGAAGACCTTCATCAATCAGGGTGAGCAGTCGTTTGGTAGCCTGCGGATACGTAAAACCGGCAGCTGTAGATTCACGTGGGAACGCATCTTGATATACGCGACTGACCATCATTTGAGGAGCATTCTTCTCTACATAGCCGGCAAACTCCTCTGCAGCTACCATAAAGCGATTATTCTGGCTACTTTCCTCATCATCGGCCACATAACACACCCGATTCTTCCAAGATCCTAGTTCTTTATTATTGATATAGGCAATAGTCTTGTCTACCGTGACCTTTGCCTCATCTGCATTTCGCACCGGAAACCGTCCTACCCCTATATCCATCACATCACTTGAGAGATACAACATACCTTCTCCTTTATCCAGCATTCCCAGGTAGTCATCCGTCACATAAGAAGCGGTTTCTATAGTGCTGTTCTCTGATTGATAACAGAGCAGGAAATCATTCGGATCGTACTTCTTCCAGGTACTTGTCAACATGCGGTTATCATACGAGCAGTCACCCATCATCAACAGATATTTGGGTGCCTTCCCGCCGTTAGCAGAACGGTCATAGAACATCTTCATAAACCACCGATATGCGGTGACATCAGCAGTTCCGGATGAGAACTCGTTATAGATTTTTGCGGCAGACACTACATGTACAATCATGCCGTCTTTCTGTCGATGGGCTTCAGCCAGACGTTCTGCATGGCTTCTCCACTTCTCAGAAGCAGGGATAACAATCACCATGTCAGGCTGTTCCAAGGCATGCAAATCCTGATTGGGGACAACTCCCACCACAGAAGGGCTTTCAAATGAAGCATTCACGTTCACAGCCATGTATTCTCGCATAGAGGTATTGTCGGCCGTAAAACGATAAGTAGAACCGTGCAGTGCACCCTCCATTTGTGTATAAGAACCAGGAGTGGTTATATCCCATATCCGAGTATTCGCATCGCATCCGCTGATAGAATACGTAATCACTTTCTTTGCTGTATCCAAGACCTGAAATGGCATATAAGGAGCAGACAGTTTTAGATCCCTCTGATAGTTGATGGTGATATAATCCAGCCGTCCGGGTATTCCGGCCGGACGGTTATGAGTAAGCGAGATAAGCATATTCTCATCCGTCTCCGTGGGAATCCAGGAGCCATTATAGGTGGCATCCACAGCCTTGTAGTAATTAGCATACGTTTCGCTGTATGCGTTTATGCTAAATGACCCCAGTTTGGTACTATTGGCGGCCACCTCTACGGTAGTCGCGGCCTTGCTGCGCGCAGCAAAGTGTACTGTACAATAGGCTTTGCTTGCGGTGATGCCCGTCAGACGAAAAGTATAACTCTTCTTATTGCCGTTGACATAATCATAACTTTCATACAACTCCCGCCCCGAAGAGGCCCAATTGTATGCATCTTCTTCATGCAATATTCTTTCATTGAACGAAGTAACAACCTGTGAGGGGCCTTCCGAATTACTCTTCAAAGGCCACTCTAAAGGAGTTCCTTCACCCTCCGTCAGGAAATAGTATCCGGCTGTAGCATAGACATTCTGCACCCGGTTAAAATAAGTTTTCGCATAGTTTGTTTTCCAACTCACAGGCCCTTTTCCGTAAAACAAGGCATATCCATTTCCCCGATACATGGGTACTTCACAAAGATCATCCGGATGACTGCCATTCAGATCCTCTGCCAGCAGGGCACCTCCATATCCATACAGGCGTACCTTGGAGGGATTGTTGAACCCTAATTCGCGCAGCTTGCTTTCAGTCAACTTAAATACGCCGGAGTAGGGTACACTGATCTTCACCCATCTCCCACTTGCCAACAGTGAATGTGAAGCATACGTTTCCGTAGCAACAGCCTCAGCAGTCAGGGAAACTCCCCTCACCAGGGACCGGGCTACCGGACCTTCACTCATTACAAGACGAAAGGAAGTAAGGCGCATCAAACGCCCTTCCCGATACACAAACGGCAACAAGTCAACCTGTAAAATGCCCTCGTGGGCAGAAATCGACAAACGCGTTTCGGGCAACGGATCACGGGGAAGTGCCTTGACCTGCTCTTCAAGCCCGGCCGGAATCTCCATATACTGGTACTCGGGATACTCTACACTCACCGTATAGGTGCGTGAAGCATATTCCCTACCCAGATCATATTGATAAAAATAATGCGGAAGCGCCGAATCATGAAGGTATACTGCTCCGGAAAAGGTCACTCCTAAACGAGTAGTATCCCCCTTCCATTCCAACGTCGTAAAATCAGCTGCCTGAAGAGAAACACACCCTATACATATCGCCAAAAAAGAGAATAAAACACGGATTAACTTCATATTAGATTCTTTAAACTGTTTACTAAGAAGAACCTAAAAGAACCGTCTTTATTGTGCAGCAACCACAATTTTTAAGGTTTCCGTAGTCTCTTCACTACCCTCTGTGGAGAAACGTGCCCTACACAGGTATATACCCTCAGGCAGGCGCATACCTCCATCTACCGCCAGATTCCAGGTATAGGTATAGTAACCGGTTGAAGATTGATCGTCAATAGCATATTCCCATACAGGCGATCCGGAGAAGGTGAATACTTCAATCGTCAGCTTCAGGTTCGTACCAGGGCGATTATGCTTAAAATGGAAAGTAAGGTCAGTAACCGCCGGAAGAGGATAGCAGCTCAACTCGCTCACCACCGGAGCAGCCGAAGCAGCTACACGGAAAGGAAGCTGGTAGGTGGAAGAGTTATTCTTCGTATCCCACGCCGTAAAATAAAGGGTATGCTTACCTTCCGGCAATGCATCAAACTGATATTGCACCGTGCCGCGTGAATACCCTCCGGCCTGGATCTGGAAGTAATCATTCAGCACATAACTATACAACGGAGAGTTGTCAATGGTAGCTACGATATCATGGCCGATACCATTTCCGGTGGTATTGATACCTTCTTCATCCGTCAGTTCTGCATACAGGTAAGGAGTGGTATTCACAACGCCTCCGGCCTGGAAGTCGGGGCTATTCAGATACAGATAGATCTCAGGCCCCAAGGAATCCGTATCCAACGCACCGGGAGCAGTCCCCCCCACGGTGAAGTTGCTAAAGGAACCGTGCGCCTCTACCCCTTCACTGCTTGCCGCATACAGGTTTATCATGCCTTTCTCATCGCTATAACTGATATCCAGAGGCACCGGAAAAGAGATCTGGAAGTGACCATTGCTCACGGTATTGCTTCCGGAGAAAAGCTTGTTATTATATTGATCGAACTCAAATGCCTGCGAAGCTCCCACATGATTATACCCCACTACATGATCCTTCTTATCGAACACCGTAGGAGCTACCAAGCCATTAAAGGCAGTAGCAGTAAAGCCTGAAGCATCTTCGATATGCCCTTTCAGCGTGATAATATCGCCGGCACTGAGCTTAAGGTTGGAAGCCGTAACGGGTTTCCCATTCAAGGAGTCAAGCACCACTTTATGCTCCGGGAAGCCGAGCCTCAGAGCCGGGTCACCAATCAGGGAGAAGTTCAGCTTGTTTTGATCGCCCTGCAGATCTCTGTGAGCCTTGGACTCGCGCATGATATCTCCCAGACGCAGACGTTTTCCGTTGACAAGGTTAAAGATATTGTTGTTAAACTGTATGTTCAACTGGTTGTTCGACCCCGAGAATACTACGCGCGAAGTTGTGAAAAGCGCTACCGCCCCACCCTTACTGTTCAAGAAAGCCTCTTCTCCGGCAGAATAGCCGAAGTCGTCATAGCGGCAAAAGTCGCAGGTAGCCGTAACCCATAAAGGTAAACGGGAGTTTCGCATGGCGCGAATCTGTTGGATGGTAAGCAGAAACTCCGCACTCCATCCGTTAGAACCACCATGACCGGTATAGTTTAGCAGCAACAAGCCCTCGTCCACCAATGACAACAGGCGCTTAGTGGCCTGCGGATAAGTAAAGCCTGTCGCGGTAGATTCACGTTGGAAGGCATCCTCGTACACGCGGTTCACCATGAACTGCGGATGGTTGGTTTCGGTATTTGAGGCCAGCTTCTCAGCCGCTATCATAAATTCGTTATTCTTTCTGCTTTCTTCATCATCGGCCGCATAGCACACCCGGTTTTTCCAGGCGCCCAGCTCCTCATTATTAATATAGGAGATGGTTTTGTCTACTGCCACCTTAGCCTCTGTCCAGTTACGTACCGGGAAACGACCTACACCCAGGTCCATTATCTCGCTGCTGAGGCTGGTTCCTTTGCCGGTTTCCAGCATGCCCAGGTAGTCATCGGTCACATACGAATTAATCTCTACCGTACTGTTTTGCGACTGGTAGCAGAGCAGGAAGTCATTCGGGTCGGTTTTCTTCCAGGTACTGGTAAGCATACGATTGTCATACGAACAATCGCCCATCATCAACAAATACACACTCCCCCAGTTATCCTTACCGGCCCGGTCGTAAAACATCTTCATAAACCAGCGATAGGCAGTAGCATCCGGGGTACCAGATGAGTATTCATTATAGATTTGCGCGGCTGTCACGACATGCACCTTCATATTGTCCTTCTGGCGGTGTGCCTCGGCCAGGCGTTCGGCTTGATCCAGCCACTTGGCAGAAGCAGGTACGATGATAACCATATCCGGATTCTCCAGGGCGTGAAGATCTTGGTTGGGAACTTCTCCCACTACTGAGGGCGTATCATAAGAGGCATTTACATTGAGTGCCACAAACTCGCGCAAGGTGGTATTATCGCCCACAAAGGTATAGGTAGTACCACTCAGGGTTCCTTGCATCTGCTTATAGTTGCCGGGCGTGGTTACGTCCCAGATCTGCGTAGAAGCATCACAGCCCGAAACCGCATAATAATTCACCGTTCCTGTGGAATTCAGGTCGCGGAATGCCATGTAATTAGCAGCCAGCTTCAGGTTTCTCCGGTAATTAACGGTAATGTAATTCAAGCGTCCGGGTGTTCCGGCGGTACGGGTATGAGTGAGTGTGATGAGCATGTTCTCATCTGCCTCAGTAGGAGTCCAGGAACCATTATAGGTGGCATCCACAGCTTTGTAGTAATTGGCATACGTTTCGCTGTATGCGCCTATACTGAACGAACCCACCGTAGCACTATTGGCAGCCACCTCTACAGTAGTCACTGTTTTGCTGCGCGCAGCAAAGGTCACTGTGCAGTAGGCCTTGTTTGAGGTGATACCCGTCAGGCGAAATGTATAACTCTTTTTGTTGCCGTTGGAATAATCATATCCTTCATACAGCTCGCGCCCCGAGGTAGCCCAGTTGTAGGAATCATCCTCACTGAGCATATGCTCGCTGAAAGTAGTTACAGGAGAAGAAACACTCGGGGTTGCCGACACCTTTTCCGTGGGAAAGGCAGCCGATTCTCCCTGGCTATCCGTCAGGAAGTAATAACCCGCCGTAGCATAAAAGTTTTGCACACGGGTAAAATAGGTTTTTGCCGCATTCGCGTTCCAGCTTACCGGCCCCTGGCCATAGAACAGGATGCGTCCATTGCCGCGATACGCAGGTACCTCGCACAAGTCATCCGGGCGGCTGCCCTTCAGATCCTCGGCCTGCAAGGCTCCACCGTATCCATACACCCTGACCTTAGCAGGATTGCTGAATCCCATCTCCTTCAACTTAGAATCCGTAAACTGGAAGATGCCTGAGTAAGGCACACTCACCTTTACCCACCGGCCCTCGGCCAGCAGGGAATGTGCAGCATATAGGCTGTTCTCGGGAGCTTCAGCCGTGAGAGATACGCCCTTTACCATAGAGCGCTTGGCCACATTGCTTTCATTCATCACCAGACGAAACGAGGTAAGGCGCATCAGGCGACCGTCACGATATACCAAGGGTACAAGATCCACCAGCAGCTTGGCCTTATAGGAATAAGTCTGCAAACGGACCTGCACCAATGGCTCGGCAGGCAGCTGCTTTACCTCTGCCTCCAGTCCGGAAGGTATTTCTACATATTGGTATTCGGGATATTCCACATGGACGGTATAGGTACGCGAAGCGTAGTCCTCGCCCAGGTCATACTGATAAAAATAGTGTGGCAACGGGGATTCCGTAGGATAGGCCGCCTCCGGGAAACTCATCCCCAGGCGGGTAGTATCATTCTTCCAAGTCAGGGTGGTGAAGCTATCCGCCTGTACAGACAGCGCAACCGCCCACATGAACAAGAGAAACGAGAATATGCGGACTTTCATGGTTATCGGTTGATAGCGTGCTAAGTTATTAACGTATATAAAAATCAAGGAGTTTTTCTCCTTCCAGCCAGCCTTCCAGATGATCGCCAATTTGCACGTTCACCATTGGGGAAGGCGTTCCGGTATAGATAAGGTCGCCAATCTTGAGCGTATAGTATTGGCTCAGGCGGGCAATCCCCTCTTCCACAGTCCACCGCATAGCGGCGGTATTCCCCTGCTGCACTGTAACCCCATTGATCTCCAGATGAAAGTGCAGGCCTTGCGCAGGCGTTTTCTCCGCCAAGGCTACAAAGCGCCCCATGACAGCAGAATTATCAAACCCCACGGCAAGATCCCACGGGGCGCCCTCGCAGGCCAACTGCTGCTGCAGGTCGTGAGCCACCAAGTTTACTCCTACCGTAACCTCTTCGTAATAGCGGGAAGCAAAACGGGTAGAGATACTTTTCCCCAAGCGCCCTACCTTGACTACCAGCTCTATACCTGCACGGATATCTTCTGAAAAATCGGGAAGAAAAAAGGGTTTACTATCCTTCAATACCGAAGAATCCGGTTTCAGATAGAGCTGTGGCTCTTGTGATAAAAACGCCTCTTGGGGTTCTTTATTGTCTTGAGGATAGCTATTTCCCCATACAAATATTTTCATTGTCTTGGTCCTCGTTACTCAGTAAACGGTTGAACATTACGGCCAGATGGGCATACAGCGAGGTGTTTTGCACCACAATTCCCTGGGGCACACGGATACGCACCGGCGTAAAATTCCATATCGCCCGTATGCCGCTGGCTACGATACGATCCGTCATCGTTTGGGACACTTCAATGGGCACCGTCAGGATCCCGATCTGCACTTCGTATTTACTGCAATACGATTCCAGTTGCTCTATAGGATAGATCGGAATGTGATTGAGCTTGCGCCCCACCAATTCAGGATTCACATCAAATGCAGCTACAATCTCCATGCCAAATTGCGTTAATCCGCCATCATGAAGCAGTGCACCTCCCAGATTCCCTACTCCGAAAAGAAAAGCTTTGTGCATACGCCGGAAGCCCAGAAAGGCCTCGAGCACATCTATCAACGCCTCCGTTTCATATCCCACACGGGTACGGCCACTGACCTTCACATACGACAGGTCTTTTGCGATCTGAGAGGCATCAATGCCTGTCTGCCGGGCTATTTGGGTAGAGGACACATACCTCTCTCCCTTGCTCCGCAACAACTTTATGCTGGATAAGTACCAGGGCAAACGGCGCAACGAAGGCTCAGGTACCCGCATCATGGAATTAGGTTCTTTCCCGCTCATCGTTTTGCATGTAACAAACACTTCATAGCGACAAAAATACAATCTTTTTTCTCAAAATGACACACTTTGCATGAAAAGTTCACTACTTTTGGGGAATTATAAGCAAAAGAAAAAGAACAAAATATGAAGAATAACGACTGGAAAGACCGCCTGAGCGTAGTATATTCCACCAATCCCGATTTTCAATTTGAGTACGACAGCGAGGATGCCCCCGAAACCGCATCGCCCGACCGCCAGCCCCTGCGCGTATCCATAGAGAAGAAAGGACGCGGCGGAAAGACCGCCACCCTCCTTAAAGGCTTCATCGGCAATGAAGAGGATCTGAAAGAACTGGCCAAAATGCTGAAAACCCGCTGCGGAGTAGGCGGAAGTGCCAAAGACGGAGAAATTATCATCCAGGGCGACCACCGCCTCAAAGTGATAGAGATCCTACAAAAGGCGGGGTATACGAAGGCGAAATAACTCAAAAAAGTGGAACGTGGAAGCAGATTGTTTTTTTGTCTGGACACTACACGACAAGGGGATACAAGACAGCTCCATCTCGCGCCAGCCAGTTCCTTTTCAAAACGCAGGCCTATGTCCAGGCAATCTCAGGCCTGAGTTAAAAAAACACAGGCCTGAGTTCTTACAACCGCAGTCTTGAATCTCACGCACTAATAATCATCTGATTTTAAACACAATAACAACTCATAAAACTCGCGCGCATCAGTTTAACAATTGGTGCACACCAATCAAAAAACTCGTGCCCACCAGTTGTTAAACTGATGGACACGAGTTTTTATAGGGATCACAAGGGGCTTACAGGCTTTGGCCAAAGTCCTTGCGGAATTTCAACATCAATCGTTCCGGCCAGTCGGTCAACGGTTCGAGTTTACCCATGAAGAAGCGGAGTACCGCAGGCTCATACGTAAATTTCAATCCGCCGATCATTTCGCGGTTTTCATACAACCAAGCCAGACGGTCCACTACATATTTGATTTGCGACAAGGTGAATACTCGTCTCGGCACAGCCAGACGCAGCAATTCCGCATCGGCCGGAACATCGTTTCCATTCTCGTCGCGGATGCTTGACACCGTACCACGCTCCATACCACGAACTCCCGAGATCAGGAAGAAAGCCGCTGCAAATGCTCCTGCAGGATATTCGCTTTGCGGGATGTGCGGACAGATCTCGCCTACATTCACATGTGCACCCAGCACACCCGGAGGGGTAACCATGGGTACACCATGCTTTCCAGCCTCTTCAACCAAGTACCGGATAAAGCTTGGGCTTTGGCTGATCATTGTCTCGTCGAGTGTCTCATACAATCCAACCGCCATTGCCTCTACTTCGCGTATCGAGATACCTCCGTAGGTCAGGAAGCCTTCGTAAAGAGGAATAAACTCTTCCATCTTCTGGTATATCTCGTAGCTGTTGGTACAGATACCACCTCCACGCGAGGAGCTCAACTTACGTGCCGAGAAATACACCAAGTCGGCCAGCCCGGTCATCATCTTAATGATGTCGGCCATAGAGTTTTGCTTCCAGTTATCTTCACGCTGTTTCACCAAGTAGGCATTTTCACCCAACAGTGAAGCATCAAGTACCAACATGATACCATGCTTGTCACATACGCGGCGCACATCCATCATATTACCAATTGAGAAGGGCTGTCCTCCAATCAGGTTAGTAGACGCCTCCATACGTACGAAAGGTATTTTATCTACTCCGTACTTCTGAATAACCGCCTCAAGCTTGGCGATATCCATATTTCCCTTAAATGGATGGTCTGAGGTAAGCTCCAGCGCGTGATCGTAGAGCAGCTCTTCGATCTTTCCGCCCTTATCCTGAATGTGAGCCAGCGTAGTGGTGAAATGATAGTTCATCGGCACCACCTGTCCCGGCTTAAGGAATGTTCTGGTGATCACATTTTCCGCAGCACGTCCCTGATGCACCGGCAACAAGTACTTTTTGCCCAACACATCTTCTACCGCTTTCTGCAAACGCATGAAACTCTGCGAACCGGCATACGCATCATCTGCCTGAAACATGGCCGCGATCTGGTTGTCGCTCATAGCATTCGTTCCGCTATCGGTTAACATATCAAGGAAAACGTCTGTTGTCTGTAGCTTAAATGTATTGAAACCCGCCTCTTTCAGCGCGTCCAAACGGCGCTCTATAGGCACCAGATGCAACTTCTGTACTACGCGAGTCTTGTGGAATTCAAGAGGGTACTCTTCCCCCAGAAAAAACTTAATATTGTCCATTTATTTAAAGATTATAGATTAATTTCTTCTATCAGTCCGCAAATATCGCATTTTTCACGAAATTTTAAAGTTTGTTGAAGCAATATTTTTCATGTATTTGTGAATTTCTTCCTACATTTGCCGCGATTTTCGCAGACAGGCCACCTTTCCGTTCATTTAACCACCTAATTCAACTCCATAACCGGAACTCTTTTTAATATCGCAGCCATCCTGATAGGCAGCTTCTTGGGATGCATCACACACATAAATAAGAAGCCCAGACGCAAAACGCCCGGGCCTCTCTTCTACTAATTAACCTATTTACTAACACTAACTATTCATCGTCTCCATTTAGAACTCCACCCTGACCTAAGAAAAAAGATTCCCGAGTTCCAATATTAGGAGTTCTGCTTCCCATCTCAGACTTTAATCCAGTACTGCCTGCAATCACTTCTTCCACTTCCAAGAAGATGATAGAACTCTCTGGGCGCTGATATTCTTTATTTGTTTTCATTGCTATTCAATTTATTCGTTTACAATTATTTTCTGACCTGCCACGATATACACACCTGCAGGTAATTCAATACGAGTTGTTCCGGAAGGGATCTGGAAGGCTTTTACCAACAGACCTTCTAGTGTGTGAATCCGAATATACCGACTCTTCTCTACACTTATTTCTATGCCGCTCTCTACCACTGATACGGAAATGCTCTTTACCCCATCACTAAATAAGTTTCGATTGTGAGTCAGGGTATTTCCGAAAACACTGAAGGCATTAGAACTGGCACCCACTTTCGCATTGGCGAATGCCCAGAAAGTACCATTATATTGTCCCTTCTTAAAGCAAGACACTTCATTTTCGCCATCCATCATGTCAAAGATTCCATAAGTATCATTCATTACAGCATTAGTATAAGCTCCCTCATAGCTCGCAGTCATTGAATAATTATTATTCACATTAATATCTGCAAATGTAGGTTTAGGAGCCAGCTCTGTTCCACTAAACGTAACATCGCCGGAGAGGCAGAAATCAGATATATAATATGCAGGATCATTAGGAAGAGCCATCAAATAACATGTATTAGCTTCTATTTCTGAGGCTGCTATGTAAGCATTCTCTTGTGCCTCGAACAACCAGCAGTTTATACCGGGTATCAGTTCCGTATCACCCAGCTTAATGGAAGTAACATTAAAAGGCAGACAGATGGATTGCCAACCGTTATTAGTTTCTTCATTGACAGTCTTATCCGGGAAATTTCGCACATACTTTATCTCACCCATTGTAGCTCCGAGTGCGGGAGATACAAATTGTTCGTTATCATTCAAAGTAAAGGACATCTCATCGCTCTTAAACAACCGGAAATTACCAAAGGTATTCCAGTTGCCCGAGGTTATTCGAAGACCAACAGTTACCTCTGTTGGTTCAGTGAGTTCAAAGTTCAAGATATTGAAATAATTACCGGCTTCAAATTCTGCTGTCGCAGTAGATCCTGCATTTGAAAAGCCTAATAGCTGATCAGCACCTGTAAGAGTTCCCAGCTTAGAATAAATAGACTTAATAGGTTGCTGGATAGCAGTACCGCCTGTGGGCGTTACATACAAGAAAGCTGCTATTTCTTCCGTTCCGTTTCTATAACGGTCAATCCCAGCCTGAGTGTTCCCTTGTTGATAACGACGCTGGAATGCATTTCCAACCAACGTATACTTTCCTGCCAGAAGAACCAGTGTCTCTTTTTCATCTGCTGAAGCTGCATGACTTCCGTTCCAAACCTCAGTAAAAGCCCCGCTTAATCTTGTATTAGTGATAAAGTTTTCTCGAGCTGTTCCAATAGCATATTTTAGATTATAAATACTATTTTCATCAGCCAATCCATTATTATATGCCGTTTGAGCGGCATTGATCGCCGCAATTACGACTTCAATATTAGCTACATCAGAACCCTCAGCAGCAATAATTGCTTCTTCCAGGCTACTATATACTATGATGGAGGCTCTGGCAGCAGCAACGGCTGCGGTAAGTTCATTAACTGCAGCAGTAAGTGCATCACCAGAGAGAGTAGCCCAATTCACATTTACTGCGTTGGTCAATCTTGTCTTTACAACAGAGTTCATTGGTTTGTTTTCATCAAGAATAGCCACCGCTTCAGGAGCGTAATAATCCTGTATGCTTTCATAACGAATCAACCCAAACATATCAAACATAATCCAAGTTTTCAAATTATCTATATTTTTAACACCGATCTTCAAATCTCCTTGCTGTGGATGATTGAAAAGTATTTCCATCGGATATTTATTCGCTAAAAAAGCATTTTCCGCCTTTTGCATATTATTTTCTGCCCCAGTCAGGAGATTAATTTGTTTCTCTTCAGAGCCAGCATACATATATGCATTGCTACCCCCATCATTACGATAAAATGCTTGCGCTGTCAATTTATAGAAACCAGAGGGAAGCCCAATAATTTTCTGAGAAAAATCAGCTGCACCTTTCTGGAAAATTTCAACGGCAGTAAATCCATATCCATGTTCCTTTGTTGAAGTCCAACCTTGTATACCAGTATCAAAACTTGGATTGTATATATACTGGCCTATAGCTATCATGTGAGCAGAAATAGCTCCATTAATTGTAGTTATAGCATTAATTATATTCTCAGTATTCCCTGCATTGTACATAGAAATTGCATTCTCATAGGCTGTTTGAAGATCGGCTATCGGCTCTTTAGATAGTAATTCATATGCAATTGAAATCCATTCATACAATTCAGATTTCATGTCAAAAGGCAGAGCGTCATAGAATTCCCAATCCAGATAAGAGGGGGTTGATAACTCCTTTATGTCTGTATAAATTCTAGCTGGACTTAGCCCATTGGGAGCAGCATACTCTTTTGCATCATCCGCTGCTAAATCATTTGCCCCCTTCTTTGTAAAAGAAGCTAACCTGAACTTCCCACTTGTAAGGCTCGTTATATTCCATTTTGAAGGATCCCCCTTACCATAGGCATCATTTGAATCCATATAAACATTCTGGGTTGTTCCATCACGAAACATAAATTGAGTAGCGAATGGAAATCTTGGGGTTTTAATCCGCCAGGTACCATCAGGTTCTTGTGTAAAAGAAAGTCTAGAATATGCATCCGGAACAGATTGAACAGAAGCCTCACTTTCATGTTGAGTCACTTTTTTACTTGTTAGATAGCCTCCCGCTCCTATATTATAAAGATAATAAGCAGCCCCCGAAGCAAGTATTGTTACAGGGGTTTGACTTTGTAACTCCGTTTGCAAATTTGGTGCCGGGGGCAAAGCCGGAGTTACCTGAGCCATTACATTCTGGCAGAAACAAATTACTCCCACCACAGCCAAAAGAAGCGCAACACTTCTTTTCATTGGTTTTCTTTTCATTGAGTCATAAGGATTCGCTTGCGGCTGTGCTGCGCAATCTCTTTTTACACCTGAAGTGTCAACTCTCATTAGTACGTTTTTCATCATCGTTATAGTTATTAGTTAATAATATGAGCTACATATAAATATAAGCTCTTTGTTTATTCATGATCAAGAAACATTCACTAAAAGTCCTGATTCTTACGACGCAAAAATAGAAGGAAGAAAACTTCTCAACCTACCATAAATGATGAAAATAAGTTCCACTCTTACGAGAAGCACAGTACCAATACAACAAGCTTATTTCCAGATATTTACAAAAATACCACTCATTTATGATACTCAAAACACCAGCTCCATTCTTCCATCGACCCTATAACAACAACTCAACATCCGACTTTTGAACTAGTTTTTACTCCTACCTTGTTTATTTTTTCAAAAGAAAAAGCATAAAAATTCGTACCTTTGTACTCAATTCAGAAAAGTACAGATTACACTGTAAGAAACATGAAAACTAAAGAAGAGCTTCAGGATATCCTATACTTTGTGGGGGAATACGCTTCCCGACTAATGGGATCGGGCGTATATACGCTACGTGTAGTCCGCAATATTGAGCGCATTGGGAAAGCACTTGGTGTGACAATCCGCATGAGCTTGTTTCAGACAAGCTTCACCATGACGATCATTGACGATGACAACCAGGAAGCCCACAACCGGGTAGTATCCATCCCCACCTTCCCTATCAACTTTGAATTCAATTCGGAACTAAGCGCATTGTCCTGGCAGGCACTGGACGAACATCTGCCACTAAGCGAAATCCAAAGACGGTACGAGATTATTATTAACTATCCTCGCCTGTCGCCACACGTTGTCCTGATACTTGTGGGATTGGCCAACGCTTCGTTTTGCAAACTTTTTGAGGGTGACTGGCCCGCTATAGGCGCAGTATTTATAGCCACTCTTGCAGGATTCTTCCTGCGGCAAACCATGCAAAGATACCACATCAACCACTATATCGTATTTATTGCCTCCGCGTGTGTCGCTTCGCTATGCGCAGCATCCGCGCTCTGGTTTAGCACCACGCCCCAGATTGCACTGGCTACAAGCGTACTCTACCTAATTCCTGGTGTGCCACTGCTCAACGGGGTGATCGACATGGTGTCGGGACATGTATTAACCGGATTCTCTCGCCTGGTGAACGCACTGCTACTGGTGTTGTGTACTGCCATCGGCCTGGGATTCACTCTCTCACTCTTTAGAGCCAGCTTGTTATAAATAAAAGATTGTTTCACGATTTACCCAAAGAAACGACTCATGATTTTGCTTGAATTTATCTCGGACGCTTTTTTTGCAGCAATCGCCGCAATTGGCTTCGGCGCCATCTCCAATCCGCCCCGCCGGGCATTTCTCTCTATCGCCCTGCTGGCAGCAATCGGACACGCTTTGCGCTACGGACTGATGCACCACCTCGGTGTGGACATCGCAACTGCTTCATTAACCGCCTCATTCACCATTGGCATGCTGAGTATTGTACTCGGAGCCTCGATCCGTTGCCCCATCACAGTACTCTATATACCCGCACTACTCCCCATGATCCCGGGAATGTACGCCTACCGGGTAGTCTTTTCGCTGATTATGCTCCTGCACAACTTAGGAGATCCGGAACTGGAACAGCAATATATCCAACAACTCTTCGTCAATGGAGTAGTCACATCCACCGTTATCTTTAATTTAGCAGTAGGGGCAACCATGCCATTCTTCCTGTTCCAGGAACGGGTTTTCACGATGACCCGGCATCATTATAAAAGATAAGGGATCAGCAGATTTTCCCGGTGGATGCCTTCCCCTTAAGCTCTGCAGGTGTCTACCCCAGCTCTCTGCGGGTGTCTTTCACCTTCAGCTCTGAAAGAGCGCTATAGCTAAGCCCGGGGTCAATGAGCGAAGCGAATGCAGCCCCAGGATAAACCACCGTCAGACACCTGAGTTCTGCAAGAACGATATACAAAGGAAACACCCACATGAAAGATACTATAAACATACAATTATGATAATGAGTGTGTTATCACATAATATTATATCCGAAGAGGCCTGCAGTTCCACAAACGCAGGCCTGGTTTTTGAAATCTCAGGCCTGACTTGCCTGAACTTCAGGTCTGCTTCCTCTGAAATTCGTGCCCATTAGCCGAAAAACTGGTGGGCACTAGTTACCAGACTCTTGCCCATGACTTTCAGGGCTTTGCTATTCACGCTCTTCACCTCTTCTGAAAGCCTTTCCCACAAAGGGCTTGCGGGTGAAGGGCGAGCGTGAACCCCGTGAAGGGCAGCCTTCACTGGGCTTGGTTTGTTTTGATTCGTGGGACACACTCTCTCTCAATAAGCCTTTTTTTCACCTTTTAGCGTGAAGGGCGTGTGAAGGGTGAGGTTCACACGTAAACACCTGACAATAAGGGCTATAAAGATCTCCTGTGAAGGGCGGGGTTCACACTTAAGTACCTGTGTGATAGATAGTTGCAGAGAACGTGAAGGGTACCCTACGTTTTTAGACAAATAGAGGGGTAAATCATCGAAATAGCAGATAAAGCTTGCTTTCAAAAATGACTGGGACGCATCCTATATAAATAAACAGGGGAATATTGGGTCTATCGCGCTAAATACAAGAAGCGGCTGCACCAATGGCGCAGCCGCTTCTTTAAAGTTATTCTATAACCGGATTACTCTTGGTTCAAAGTAAAACGCTTGAAAGATACAACTGTGAGATCTTTATCAGCGTTCTTCAGGAACTGAGCAATGGTAAGCTTAGGATCCTTTACATACTCTTGGTTGAGAAGACACATTTCTTTGTAGAACTTAGCCACACGACCCTGAGCGATACGCTCAATCATGTTCTCAGGTTTGCCTTCTTCACGAGCCTTGTCGGCAGCGATCTGCATTTCTGTTTCCAGCATCTTAGCAGGAACACCAGCTTCGTCAACTGCTACAGGGTTCATTGCAGCAATCTGCATAGCAACCTCACGACCTACCTCAGGAGCTACTGCCATATTGAAAGAAGCTACTGTAGCCAAACGGTTACCCGGATGGATATAGAAAGAAGCCATTGCGCCTTCTGCTACACCGTAACCATCGAGTTCCATTTTCTCACCGGTAATACCGCTACGGTCAGTTACCGCATCCTGTACTGTACCGTTACCAAAGGGCAGAGCTTTGATCTCATCTAAAGTCTGGCATTTAGCAGCCATAGCAGCATCAAGAATGTCGTTGGTCAATTTTACGAAATCTTCATTCTTTGCCACGAAGTCTGTTTCGCACTTAAGAGCGATCACTGCAGCGAACTCGCCGTTAGACTTCGCAATCACGCAACCCTCAGAGGCGTCGCGATCAGAACGCTTGGCAGCTACTGCCTGTCCTTTCTTGCGGATAATCTCCATTGCCTTGTCGAAATCGTTTTCAGTTTCGGTCAATGCATTCTTGCAATCCATCATACCTGCTCCTGTCATCTTGCGCAGGCGCTGGATATCAGCCATTGTTACAGCCATAATTGTATAAGTTTTAATAAGAACAATCAGATAAGGGGCTTTTGCTCGCCCCCTATTCTGAATCTGTTTCTATCTGTTATTGATTAGTTTTCTTCCTCTTCTTTGGCAGATTCTTCTACTTCGGGAGCTTCAACTTCACCTTCAGCCTTCTCTACGCGAGCTCTTGTGGTGCGTCTTTTACCCTTAGGAGCGGCTTCGCCAGCAGCTTCAGTATCCACCTTTTCAGCCTTACGCTCATCCAAGCCTTCAGCGATAGCAGCACAGCAAGCGTCAAGGATAACCTCTACCGACTTGGTTGCATCATCATTGGCAGGAATCACAAAGTCTATATTGTTAGGATCAGAGTTGGTATCTACAATTGCAAATACGGGAATACCCAAACGGTTAGCTTCACGTACGGCAATGTGTTCTTTCATTACGTCCACAATAAAGAGGGCGGAAGGAAGGCGAGTCAGGTCAGCAATAGAACCGAGATTCTTTTCCAACTTGGCACGCTGACGTGAAATCTGAAGGATTTCGCGCTTTGAGAGGTTTGAATAAGTTCCGTCATTGGTCAATTTGTCAATGTTGGACATCTTCTTTACTGCCTTGCGAATAGTAGGGAAGTTGGTGAGCATACCACCCGGCCAACGTTCGATAACAAAAGGCATATTGATGGCGGTTGCTTTGTCGGCAACTACCTGCTTGGCTTGTTTTTTAGTAGCTACAAAAAGAATTTTCTTGCCTGATTTCGCAATTTGTTTCAGGGCTTCAGCAGCTTCGTCAACCTTAGCTGCAGTTTTGTGAAGGTCAATGATATGAATACCATTGCGCTCCATAAAGATAAAAGGAGCCATTGCGGGGTTCCACTTGCGTTTTAGGTGACCGAAGTGACAACCAGCTTCCAATAATGTATCAAATGAGGTACGTGACATACGTATTTGTTTAATTAAGTTCGTTTACTTTCTTTTTTGTTTTTATATACTCTCGTAGTTTGAAAAACCAACCTCCAGGTAGCCGTAGCCGAGAGCGAGTCCCGGGGGTTTAGATACTAAACGTAAAATGAGGTGCAACAGGAAGATCCAAGTGCACAACGCATTAACGCTTGCTGAACTGGAATCTTCTACGTGCTTTCGGTTGACCCGGTTTCTTACGTTCAACAGCACGAGGGTCACGAGTTACAAAGCCTTCGGCACGAAGAGCTTTCTTATCATCCGCATTGATCTTCACCAAAGCACGTGCAATGGCAAGACGGAGAGCCTGTGACTGGCCAGTGAAACCACCTCCGCTGAGATTAACCTTGATGTCGTACTTTTCAGCAACTTCCAACAGACTCAGGGGTTGTTTTACTACATACTGAAGAATGCTTGATGGAAAATATTCAGCAAGATCTCTCTTGTTGATAGTAATTTTTCCGGTACCTTCGGTTACGAAAATACGTGCTACCGCGCTTTTACGACGGCCTAATGCATTTACTACTTCCATTGATCCTCTTATTTAAGTGTATTAATGTCAATTGATTTGGGGCTCTGAGCCTGCTGCTGGTGTTCCGCACCTTCATATACATACATATTGCTCAGCAACTGGGCACCCAGCTTGTTCTTAGGGAGCATTCCCTTTACCACACGGCGCATCAGCTTGTCAGCACCATTGGCACGCTTCATCAAACCGGCAGGAGTTACCTCACGCTGACCACCCGGATAACCGGTATAGCTCAGGTACACACGGTCATTCCACTTGTTACCTGTGAGTTTTACTTTGTCGGCATTAATAATGATTACATTGTCGCCACAGTCTACATGAGGAGTAAAACTGGGTTTGTACTTACCACGAAGCAGCTTAGCGACTTTTGAGCCTAAGCGCCCCAACACCTGGTCAGTAGCATCTACTACTACCCATTCTTTCTGTGCAGTAGCCTTGTTGGCAGAAACGGTCTTGTAACTTAAAGTATCCACTTCAAATAATTCTTTTTAAATTAACTACTAAAAAACTTATCTTTCTCAGATAATAATCGGCCTGCAAAGGTACACGTTCTTTTTTATCCGGCAAAGATTTTTGCCTTTTATTTGATCATCTAGAGCTCTAAACAATTGCCTTTCCACACGATAGAGCAGAAAGGCAAAGAAAATCATATACGAAAGATGGGCATTCATTCTCTTTCAGTCACACATCAAGAAAGCTCATCCAACCAAAAAAGAAGGATAGTACTTTTATAACCTCCCATCTACCAGATCAAGGGGGAGCAATCCTTTTACATCATAAAGCACTGAGGGAACAGACATAAGCGATTTGTAATCCACTGCTTCAAAATTTGAATGTGCCACAGCCAGAACAACCGCATCAAATGTTTCCGCCGGCAACTCAGACGCCACTTTAATGCCATACTCCTGTTTTACCCGGGCACTATCTATCCAAGGATCATACACAGTAATATGAGGTGTGTACTCAGACAATGTACTATACACATCAGCTACCTTTGTATTGCGAATGTCTGCACAGTTCTCCTTAAAAGAAAAACCCAGAATAAGAATGCGCGAGTCTTTCACAGGAATCTTTTTCTTATTCATCAAACGCATGACTTGATTAGCCACATACTCCCCCATGCTATCATTCAAATTACGAGCTTCACTGATAACACGAGGCATAACTCCATAAACCTGAGCTTTTTGAATAAGATAATAAGGATCTATACTAATACAATGCCCACCTACAAGACCAGGCTGCATAGGAATAAAGTTCCACTTGGTAGACGCCGCAGAAATTATCTCGCGGGTATCAAGGCCCATCGCATTAAAGATCTTCGCAAGCTCATTCATAAATGCGATATTTACGTCGCGCTGCGTATTCTCAATAATCTTGGACGCTTCAGCTACACGAATGGAAGAAACTTTGCAAGTTCCGCATTTCAAGACAGAACGATAGATACGATCCACGAACTCCGCAATAACTGGGGTAGATCCGGAAGTAACCTTAACAATTGTTTCTACCCGGTGCTCTTTATCACCCGGATTAACACGTTCTGGAGAATAGCCGACAAAGAAATCTTTATTATATTCCAGATCCGACATTCGTTCCAAGCAGGGCACACACTCTTCTTCTGTGACACCAGGATACACTGTAGACTCATAAATAACCGTATCACCAGGTTCTAAGATCGAAGCCACCAATCTACTAGCGTCAAGCAAAGGAGAAAGATCGGGACGGTTGTCCACATCTACAGGGGTAGGAACTGCTATTATATATACGTTACAAGAACGAAGATCTTCAATATTCGAAGAAAGAGAAAAACGCTTATTACCTCCAAGTTCGCGCATCTCAACATCAGTCAATTCGCCGGTATTATCTACTCCCTCTTTTAAGGACTTCACACGATACTGATTCTTATCAAAACCAACCGTATTATAACGGCTGGCCATTAAGCGGGCCAGCGGAAGGCCTACATATCCTAAACCTATAATCCCAATTTTCAGATTACTATGTGCAGTCATCTCTCATTTTCTTTATCAATAATTAACGCGATTACAGGAGTTTTATTGCCGACAAAGACCCGCTTTCTCACTGTCATTTCAGGAATTATAACAGTCTGACAACATTACGCAAACAAAAAAAAGGTTTTCCGGATCGGAAAACCTTTTCTATCTAAATAATAACTGATGTAAACTTATTCAGCCTTAGGGGCTTCTTCTGCAACTGCTTCCACAGCAGGTGCTTCGCTTACAGGAGCTTCAGTAGCAGCGCTTTCGGCTTTAGGAGCAGCTTTCCTAGAACGACGTGTAGTCTTCTTAGCAGCTTTTTGTTCCTTAGCCATGTTCTCATTATAATCCACAAGTTCGATAAAACACATTTCTGCGTTGTCTCCCAAACGATTACCTGTTTTGATAATACGAGTATATCCTCCCGGACGATCCGCAATCTTCACTGAGATTTCCTTGAAAAGTTCTGTTACGGCAATCTTATCCTGTAAGTTGCTGAACACTACACGACGCGAATTGGTAGTGTCATTCTTTGACTTTGTCAACAAAGGCTCAATGAATTTCTTCAGAGCTTTTGCCTTTTGAACAGTCGTAGTGATTCTTTTGTGCGTAATCAAAGAACATGCCATGTTGGACAGCATAGCACTTCTGTGAGATGCAGTACGACCGAGGTGGTTGAATTTCTTATTATGTCTCATTTGTTATTCTTTTTCTAATTTATATTTTGAAATATCGGTTCCAAACGAAAGATTCAGACCCTCGAGCAAATCATCAAGCTCTGTGAGCGATTTCTTACCGAAGTTACGGAACTTCAAGAGGTCGTTCTTGTTGAACTGCACCAAGTCACCAAGTGTTTCCACATCAGCAGCCTTCAAGCAATTCAAAGCACGAACGCTAAGATCCATATCCTGAAGACGAGTCTTCAACAGCTGACGCATGTGAAGTACTTCTTCGTCAAACTCTTCATTGCTCTCTGCATCCACTGTTTCCAGTGTAATCTTCTCATCAGAGAATAACATGAAGTGATGAATAAGGATTTTAGCAGCCTCTTTCAGCGCATCCTTCGGGTGAATGGAACCATCCGTTGCTATCTCAAGGATCAACTTGTCATAGTCCGTTTTCTGGTCTACGCGAAAGTCGTCCACAATATAGTTTACATTACGAATAGGAGTATAGATTGAATCAACTGGGAGTACATTCACATCAGTACAAAACACACGGTTTTCTTCTGCCGGAACATAACCACGACCTTTGTTGATGGTCAATTCAATCGTAAGTTTAGCTTTTGTATCTAAATGACAAATAACCAAGTCAGGGTTTAACACTTCAAATCCGGTCAGACATTTGCCAATATCACCGGCCTTGAATTCCTTTGCGTTATCAATGGTGACTACAGCTTTCTCATTTTCGAATTCTTCAACTATTTGCTTGAACCTCACTTGCTTGAGATTCAAGATGATGTTGGTTACATCCTCCTTTACTCCGGGAACAGTTGCAAACTCATGTTCTACACCCTCAATTTTGATAGTGTTGATTGCAAATCCTTCGAGAGAAGAAAGAAGCATACGGCGAAGCGCATTACCCACAGTAATACCAAAGCCGGGTTCCAAAGGACGGAATTCAAACTTTCCGTACTTGGCGTCCGATTCCAACATCAGGACTTTATCTGGTTTTTGAAATGCTAATATAGCCATGTACTTACTTATTTATTATTTAGAATACAACTCAACAATCAGCTGTTCCTTAATATTCTCAGGGATATCAGCACGGGCAGGAACATGAAGGAACTTTCCTGATTTGCTGGTAGCATCCCACTCCAACCAAGGGTATTTGCTGTGATTAAATCCGGCAAGTGTACCATCAATAACTTCAAGCGACTTCGATTTCTCACGCACACCAATGATCTGACCAGGTTTTAATGTATAAGAAGGAATATTTACCACAGCACCATCTACAACAATGTGACGATGGCTCACCAGCTGACGGGCAGCTGCACGTGTGGGAGCAATACCCAAACGGTATACTACATTGTCAAGACGCTGTTCCAGCAACTGCAAAAGCACCTCACCGGTAATACCTTTTGCAGAAGCAGCCTTCTCAAAGAGATTACGGAACTGTTTCTCCAGTACACCGTATGTATATTTAGCTTTCTGCTTCTCGCGAAGCTGAACGCCATACTCAGAAGTTTTCTTTTTTCTGGAATTACCGTGCTGACCGGGAGCGTAGTTCTTCTTGGACAACACCTTATCGGGGCCAAAGATTGCTTCACCGAACTTACGGGCAATTCTTGATTTAGGACCTGTATATCTAGCCATTTCTTGTCTTAATTAAATAATGAATCAAAATTATACTCTACGTCTTTTGGGAGGACGACAACCATTGTGTGGCAGCGGAGTAACATCCACGATTTCTACCACCTCAATTCCGGCACCATGCACCGTACGGATAGCGGACTCACGTCCGTTTCCGGGCCCTTTTACATACGCTTTTACTTTTCTCAATCCAAGATCAAAAGCTACCTTCGCACAATCCTGTGCGGCCATTTGAGCAGCGTAGGGAGTGTTCTTCTTAGAACCACGGAATCCCATCTTACCTGCTGAAGACCATGAGATAATCTGACCTTCACTATTTGCCAACGAAACAATAATATTGTTGAATGAAGAGTGAACATGCAATTGTCCCATTGCGTCCACTTTCACTACTCTTTTCTTCGCTGCGACTGTTTTTTTTGCCATATCAACTTACTTATTTAGTAGCTTTTTTCTTATTTGCAACTGTTTTCTTACGTCCCTTACGAGTACGAGCGTTATTCTTAGTGCTTTGTCCGCGAACGGGCAAACCAATACGATGACGCACACCACGATAGCAACCAATGTCCATCAGACGCTTAATGTTAAGCTGAACCTCAGAGCGAAGATCACCTTCCACTTTGTATTCTTCACCAATAATCTCACGGATCTTAGCGGCCTGATCGTCTGTCCAGTCCTTAACTTTCAGATCTTTGTCCACTCCGGCTTTATCCAAAATCTTGCCTGAGCTGCTGCGTCCAATACCAAAAATGTATGTTAACGCAATCTCACCTCTCTTGTTCTGAGGCAAATCTACACCAACTATTCTTATAGCCATATATTATGTTATTATTTTCTCTGCAAAAATAACGAATTATCCTTGACGTTGTTTATACTTGGGGTTCTTTTTGTTAATGACGTACAAACGCCCTTTACGTCTTACAATTTTGCACTCAGGAGTGCGCGCCTTCAAAGATGCTCTAACTTTCATATTTATAGTTTTTATTTATATCTGAAAACGATCCTTCCCTTACTCAAATCATACGGTGACATTTCCACACGTACCTTATCCCCAGGAAGGATTTTAATATAATGCATTCTCATCTTTCCAGAGATATGGGCAGTTATTTCATGTCCATTCTCCAATTCCACACGAAACATTGCATTTGACAATGCTTCGATGATTACTCCATCTTGTTCTATCGCTGATTGTTTAGCCATATACCTAATTCAAATTGCTTTCTCTCCTAAAACTTCTTCTATGTATTGAAACGTGGAAAGAACATCCGCTCCCTTTTTTGTTACAGCAATAGTATGCTCATAATGAGCCGCCAATTTACCGTCGCGTGTGCGTACTCCCCATTTATCATCTTCCAAATATACTTCACGTCCACCTGCCAGAATCATTGGTTCAATCGCTATACAAAGTCCGGGCTTCAACATAGTTCCACTCCCGCGCCTACCATAATTAGGCACCTGAGGTTCCTCATGCATGTCTTTCCCTATACCATGTCCAACAAACTCACGTACCACGCTGTACCCAGCAGATTCGCAATAGTTTTGAACCGTATAACCAATATCAC
The DNA here is from genome assembly GCA_031552405.1 of Bacteroidaceae bacterium. Taxonomy (GTDB): domain Bacteria; phylum Bacteroidota; class Bacteroidia; order Bacteroidales; family Bacteroidaceae; genus UBA1794. The sequence continues at coordinate 73,701 of JAVBMN010000037.1, forward strand.
CTATCCGACGACCGGGAGAAGCCACTTTAATCGCTTCATAAAGCGCCTCTTTGGTTGTTTTGAGTAAGTCAAGAATAGTTGAATTCACCTCACCTACACAAAATGTATAACAGGAATCTCCACAAAACCCATTGAGTAACACCCCGCAATCCACCGAAACAATATCGCCTTCCTGCAAAGGTTTGTCATTGGGTATACCGTGCACAACCTGATCATTTACAGAAGTACAAAGAGAAGCAGGAAACGATTCACCATAAGGCCCTGGAAATCCCTTAAAGGTAGGAATTGCCCCGTTGTCTCGTATATACATTTCTGCTATCGCATCCAATTGCTTAGTGGTCACCCCTGGCTGAATCAGCTTAGCTACTTCAGCCAGAGCTTTGCCCACTAATATATTGCTTGCGCGAAGTAACTCTATCTCTTCGTCTGTTTTAAGAAAAATCATTTGCTCAATGATTAGTATGCACTTGCGCTACGTCCCTTAATACGTCCGGAGCTCAAGAGACCATCATAATGCCTCATTAACAAGTGGCTTTCAATCTGCTGCAAGGTATCTAAGACAACACCTACCAGAATCAACAGGGAAGTTCCTCCAAAAAACTGAGAAAACTCAGTTTGTACACCTAATACTCCGGCGAAAGCAGGAAGAATAGCTATAAATGCTAAGAAGAAAGATCCCGGCAATGTAATTCTCGACATGATCGTATCAATATACTCGGCAGTATTCTTTCCCGGTTTAATGCCAGGAATGAATCCGTTATTACGTTTCATATCTTCAGCCATTTGATTGGGGTTGATAGTAATTGCCGTATATAAATAGGTAAATACTATAATCAACACTGCAAAAAGGAAATTATACCAAAATCCTTGATGATCAGTCAATGCAGCAGCAACAGGAGAAATCCCCTCACTTGCATATCCAATAAAAGCCAAAGGAATAAACATGATAGCCTGAGCAAAAATGATAGGCATTACATTGGCTGCGTTCACCTTAAGAGGAATGTACTGACGGGCTCCACCATACTGTTTGTCGCCCACTACACGTTTGGCATACTGCACAGGAATTCTACGAGTTCCTTGCACCAAAAGGATTGCAGCACAAATCACCACCATAAGGAACACAAGTTCGATGATGAACATGATGAGACCACCTGATTTTTCAGAGAAACGAGATACGAATTCCTGAATGAACGAATGAGGTAAACGAGCTATAATACCAATCAAGATAATGAAAGAAACTCCATTTCCTACACCTTTATCCGTAATACGCTCACCCAACCAAAGGATAAACATACTACCAGCAGCCAAGATGATTGTAGATGTCACCATAAAGAAAGTCCAATCCAATGAAGAATTAAAACCTTCTCCAACCTGATGCTTCAGATTCAACAAATATCCGGGAGCCTGAAAAAGGAGAATAACAATCGTTAGATAACGAGTGTACTGATTGATCTTTGTACGTCCACTCTCACCTTCACGTTGCAACTTTTGAAAATAAGGAACCGCCATAGCCAGCAACTGAATAACGATAGACGCAGAGATATAAGGCATAATACCCAATGCAAATATAGAAGCATTTGCAAATGCACCTCCCGAGAACATATTCAAAAGCGCTAAAAGTCCCTCACTTGTCTGGCTCTGCAGATGAGTAAGCATTGCCGGAGTAATACCGGGAAGCATCACATACGAACCAAAACGATAAATTGCAACGAACAAAATGGTAATGAGAATCCGCTGACGCAGATCCTCAATTTTCCATATATTCTTCAGTGTCTCAACAGCTTTAATCATGAGATTAGAGTTTTACTACATTTCCACCAGCAGCTTCGATAGCTTTGATAGCAGATGCTGAGAAGGCGTTTGCCTCCACTGTCAACTTAGCTTTCAATTCACCGTTGCCTAATATTTTCACCAATTGTTTTGAAGAAATAAAACCTGCAGTAAGCATCTCTTCGATACCCACCTTCTCAAGATTCTTTGCTTCTGCCAATCTCTGAATGGCATCCAAATTGATAGCCTTGTACTCAATCCGGTTGATATTCTTGAAACCGAATTTCGGAACACGGCGTTGAAGAGGCATCTGACCACCCTCAAAACCAACCTTTCGACTGTAACCGGATCTTGATTTCGCTCCTTTATGACCACGAGTAGAAGTACCACCCATTCCAGAACCCGGTCCACGACCGATTCTCTTTTTTGAGTGAGTAGAACCACATGCGGGTTTCAAATTATTTAATTCCATAATTTCTTGTTCTACAAAGTTATTATTCTACAATCGTAACAAGGTGTTTCACCTTATTAACCATCCCCTGAAGCGAAGGAGTCAATTCGTGCTCCACTACAGCATTCATCTTACGAAGTCCAAGTGCATCAAGTGTTCTTTTCTGATCTTTAGGAGCTCCAATTCTACTCTTTGTTTGCTTAACTTTAATTGTTGCCATTTCAAATCCTCCTTTTATTAACCTCTAAACACTTTTTCCATGCTGATACCACGGTTCTGAGCTACCATGCGTGCATCACGCAGTTCGCTTAGAGCCACGATTGTAGCTTTCACTAAGTTGTGAGGATTAGAAGAACCCTTTGACTTAGCCAATACGTCAGTTACACCCACACTTTCAAGTACAGCGCGCATTGCACCTCCGGCAACCACACCGGTACCATGAGAAGCCGGTTTGATAAATACCTCAGCACCACCAAAACGAGCTGTTTGTTCGTGAGGGATTGTACCCTTTAATACAGGAACTTTGATCAGGTTTTTCTTAGCAGCCTCTACGCCTTTAGCAATAGCTGCTGTTACTTCACCAGCTTTACCAAGCCCCCAACCAATTACACCATTCTCATTTCCAACTACAACAATCGCCGAGAAGCTGAAAGTTCTACCTCCCTTTGTTACTTTTGTAACGCGATTGATAGCTACCAATCTATCTTTAAGCTCAATATCGCTTGATACTTTTACTCTGTTATTTAATGCCATAATGATTAAAATTTAAGTCCTCCGTTACGAGCAGCATCAGCTACTTCTTTAACTCTACCGTGATACAAATAACCATTACGGTCAAAAACTACAGAAGTAATACCAGCTTCCTGAGCCTTCTTAGCAATAATTTCACCAACCTTAGCAGCTTGTTCCTTTTTAGGACATGTGCCTTCGAGGGCTACAGAGGAGGCAGCAGCAATTGTTTTACCTGAAAGGTCATCAATAACCTGCACATAAATTTGCTTGTTGCTTCTGAACACACTCATACGCGGACGATCAGCTGTTCCAGAGATCTTATTGCGTACTCTATATTTAATCTTAACGCGTCTTTCTATTTTAGTCGTCATAATCTTACTTATTTAAAGATTTACTTAGCACTTGCAGACTTACCAGACTTGCGACGAATTATTTCACCTACAAATTTGATACCTTTGCCTTTATAAGGTTCCGGCTTACGGAAAGAGCGAATCTTAGAGCAGATCATACCAAGCAACTGTTTGTCGCAGCTTTCCAACAAAATCAACGGATTTTTGTTACGCTCCGATTTTGTTTCCACTTTCACTTCTGCAGGAAGCTGAATAAAGATTGCATGAGAATATCCCAAGGACAATTCAATTGTATTTCCCTGATTAGAAGCACGGTAACCCACACCCACCAACTCAAGTTCTTTACGATATCCTTCAGATACTCCGATCACCATATTGTTAAGCAGAGAACGATACAAACCATGGAAAGCTCTCTCTTGCTTTTCATCACTGTTACGGGTAAGAATCATTTCATTGTCCTGTACTTCCACACTGATTGCAGGATTTACTTCCTGGCTCATCTCACCTTTAGGACCCTTCACTGTTACTACGTTATCCTTCAGAGTTACTGTAACTCCGGCAGGAATGCTAATAGGCAATTTTCCAATTCTTGACATTGCTAATTTCCTCCTTTATTAATAAACGTAGCACAATACTTCACCACCAATCTTAAGCTCTGCAGCTTCCTTATTGGTCATCACACCTTTAGAGGTAGAAATGATGGCAATACCCAAACCATTAATTACGCGCGGCATATCCCGGTAACCGGTGTATTGGCGTAAACCTGGAGATGAAATTCTCTCCAACTTTTTGATCGCGTTTACTTTATTCACGGGATCATACTTCAAGGCCACTTTGATAGTACCTTGGGGGCCATCCTCATCAAACTTATAGTTCAGGATGTAACCTTTCTCAAAAAGGATCTTAGTGATTTCCTTTTTAAGATTTGAGGCAGGAATTTCTACCACGCGATGCTTAGCACCGATGGCATTTCTCAACCTCGTCAAATAATCTGCTATTGGATCAGTCATAAAAAATAAATTAAATTAATCAGGCATCCCTGACAATATTTAAATTCACACAAATTCATTACCAGCTTGCTTTTTTGATACCAGGGATCAAACCGTTTGAAGCCATTTCACGAAACTGAATTCTGGAAATGCCAAACTGACGAATGTATCCTTTCGGACGACCAGTCAGCGAACAACGGTTGTGAAGACGGATGGGAGAAGCATTCTTAGGAATAGCCTGCAATTTCTGTGCAGCTTCAAAAGCTTCAGCAGGATCACCGGTATTCACAACTTTCTTGAGCTCAGCTCTCTTTGCAGCATATTTGGCTACCATTTTGGCTCTTCTAACTTCGCGAGCCTTCATTGATTCTTTTGCCATATCCTAATTACTCTTTATTCGCGTTCTTAAACGGTAAACCAAACTCTTTCAACAGTGCATAACCTTCTTCATCAGTTGCAGCAGAAGTTACAAATGTAATGTTCATACCCATGATTTTGGAAATGCTGTCAATATTGATTTCAGGGAAGATAATTTGCTCGTCAATACCGAGAGTATAATTACCTTTTCCGTCAAACTTGCTATTGATACCTTTGAAGTCACGGATACGAGGCAGAGCCACACGTACCAAACGTTCCAAGAATTCATACATTCTTTCACGACGCAATGTTACCATTACACCGATCGGCATTTTTTTACGCAACTTGAAGTTTGAAATATCCTTTTTCGATACTGTAACAACAGCCTTCTGACCTGTAATGGTTGAAAGCTCATTTACAGCCACATCAATAATTTTCTTATCAGCTACAGCACATCCCAATCCCTGATTGATGACAATTTTCTTCAATACGGGAATCTGCATTGTAGAAGAATACTGAAACTTCTCTTTCAAAGCAGGAGCAATACGCTCCGCATATTCTTTCTTAAGACTTGCAGTATTACTCATTTACTTAATCTCCTCTCCTGATTTTTTAGCATAACGTACCAAAACTCCTTCCGAGTCTTTCTTTCTTCCTACACGAGTAGGCTTTCCTGTTTTTGGATCCACCGGATTCAAATTGGAAATATGCAATGAAGCTTCCTTCTTTACAATACCTCCATTGGGGTTCTGTGCATTAGGCTTCATTCTTTTGGATACGAGGTTTACTCCCTCTACAATCGCTCTTTGCTCTTCAACGAGCATTTTGAGCACGCGACCAGTCTTGCCTTTATCTTTTCCGGCATTTACGAATACAGAGTCGCCTTTCTTTATATGTAACTTACTCATTACTATCCTTTTTTACTATTATTAAAGAACTTCAGGGGCAAGAGACACAACTTTCATATTAGCCATACGCAATTCTCTCGCTACAGGGCCAAAAATACGGCTACCTCTGATTTCGCCTGAATTGTTCAACAACACACAGGCATTATCATCAAAACGGATGTATGAACCATCCTGTCTACGAATTTCCTTTTTAGTACGAACGATCAAAGCCTTTGTTACGGCACCTTTCTTCACATCACTTGAAGGGATCACATTTTTAATAGACACCACTATCACATCACCTACGGATGCATAGCGACGACCGGTTCCTCCAAGTACACGAATACAAAGTGCTTCACGCGCTCCGCTATTGTCACATACTGTAAGTCTGGATTCTACTTGTATCATAATTACTTAGCTCTTTCTACGATTTCTACTAATCTCCATCTTTTGCTCTTGCTCAAAGGACGAGTTTCCATGATACGAACTGTATCACCAGGATTACACTCATTCTTCTCATCGTGAGCATGGTATTTTTTTGTCTTGCTGACAAATTTACCATAAATGGGGTGCTTCTCTTTAAATTTAGCCGCAACGGTGATCGTCTTGTCCATCTTGTTGCTAACCACAACCCCAAGTCTCTCTTTTCTTAAATTTCTTTCCATTGGGCCTTATTATTTAGTAAGTTCTCTTTGACGTAATTCAGTTTTCATACGCGCAATCGTCCTGCGTAATTGCTTGATCTGTGCAGGATTCTCCAGAGGAGAGATGGCGTGATTAATAACCATCAGTTCGTAGTTAGCCTTCTCGGCTGCTACTCTTTCTACCAAATCAACGGTAGCCATTTCTTTAATTTCTGCAGTTTTCATTACTCTTATGCATTTTGACTTTGAGTATCATAATCACGTCTCACAACAAACTTAGTAGTCACAGGAAGTTTCTGTGCGGCCAAGCGGAGAGCTTCTTTTGCGATCTCAAAAGAAACGCCTTCTACTTCAATGATAATACGTCCCGGAGTGATAGGAGCTACGAATCCTTCAGGATTACCCTTTCCCTTACCCATACGTACTTCAGCAGGCTTCTTTGTAATAGGCTTATCAGGGAAGATACGAATCCATATTTGTCCCTGACGTTGCATATATCTCGTAACAGCAATACGGGCTGCCTCAATCTGACGTCCAGTGATCCACTTACTTTGAAGTGACTTGATGCCGAAAGAGCCGAAAGCCAACTGGTTGCCACGTTGGGCGTTGCCTTTCATGCGACCTTTTTGCTGTCTTCTGAATCTAGTCTTTTTTGGTTGTAACATATTTCCTAAAATTCAAATGCTAATTAACGATTACTTTTCTTTCTTTTGAAGTTCTTGCCACCGTTGTTGTTGCCACTATTTCCACGGCTGTTCTCCTTCTGAGCGAAGTTAGGAGCAAGCTCACGCTTACCAAATACTTCACCTCTGCAAATCCACACTTTGATGCCAAGAAGACCTACTTTCGTAAGTGCTTCAGCATGACAATAATCAATGTCAGCACGGAATGTGTGTAACGGGGTTCTTCCTTCTTTATACATCTCGGAACGTGCCATTTCAGCACCGTTCAAACGACCGGAAATCTGTATTTTGATTCCCTCAGCACCCATACGCATAGTATTGGCGATTGCCATTTTGATAGCACGACGATACGCGATTTTTCCTTCTACCTGACGAGCGATGTTATTAGCCACGATAACCGCATCAAGTTCAGGACGTTTTACTTCGAAGATATTAATCTGGATTTCTTTATCGGTAATCTTCTTCAACTCCTCTTTCAACTTGTCAACTTCTTGACCACCTTTACCGATAATAATTCCCGGACGTGCTGTACATACTGTGATAGTAACGAACTTCAATGTACGCTCAATAACAATCCTTGAAACGCTGGCTTTTGCCAGTCTGGTGTTCAAATATCTACGGATTTTTGTATCTTCAAGCAGATTCTCACCATACTTTTTGCCACCATACCAATTGGAATCCCAACCTCTGATGATTCCTAAACGGTTACTAATTGGATTAACTTTCTGTCCCATCTGGATTAATTCTTAGCTTCATTAGTATTCATCGCATCTACAAACAAAGTCACATGGTTTGAGCGTTTGCGGATTCTATATCCTCTACCCTGTGGTGCTGGACGCATACGTTTCAAGGTAGTACCTTCGTCTACAAAGACTTTGGTAATAAACAATTCGCCACTCTCAGCCTTGCGATCATTTTTTTGTTCCCAATTGGCAATAGCAGAGCGCAATAATTTTTCCACTTTGCGTGAAGCTTCTTTTGAAGAAAACTTCAGAACGCCAAGTGCTTTGTTCACTTCCATACCACGGATCATGTCTACTACATAGCGCATTTTCCGGGGTGAAGAAGGAACATTCTGCAATTTAGCAAAATACATAGCCTTCAGAGCTTCTTTTCTCTTTTCGGCTGATATTTTCTTTCTAGCTCCCATTATTTATTTTACTTTCTTTTTATTACTACTTACGTCCTGTTTTATCTTCTCTTGTTGCCTGAATGACCACGGAAGATACGTGTAGGAGCAAATTCTCCCAACTTGTGTCCTACCATGTTTTCGGTAACATATACAGGAATAAACTTATTTCCATTGTGAACTGCAACAGTATGGCCTACAAAATCAGGCGAAATCATTGAAGCTCTGGCCCATGTCTTAATGACAATCTTTTTTCCACTTTCGTTCATCGCAAGAATTTTATCTTCAAGCTTCACGTTAATGTATGGACCCTTTTTTAATGAACGACTCATATATTTATTCTATTAGTCAGGTTACTTCTTTCTTCTTTCAATAATATACTTCGTAGAATGCTTCTTCGGAGCTCTTGTCTTCAAGCCCTTAGCATACAATCCCTTGCGTGAGCGAGGATGACCTCCAGAGGCACGTCCTTCACCACCACCCATGGGGTGATCAACCGGGTTCATTACCACACCACGGTTATGCGGACGCATACCCAACCAGCGTGAACGTCCGGCCTTACCGGAGCTTTCCAAAGCATGGTCAGAGTTACCTACACTACCGATAGTAGCCTTACAAGCGCTCAAAATCTGACGAATTTCACCTGAGGGCAGTTTGATCACACTGTACTTTCCTTCTTTCGAAGTAAGCTGTGCGAAGTTACCAGCCGAGCGAACCATCGCTGCACCCTGTCCGGGACGAAGCTCAATGTTATGGATCACTGTACCCACGGGGATATTCTGAAGAGGAAGTGCATTACCAATTTCAGGAGCTGCATTTTCGCCTGACATTACAGTAGTACCTACCTGCAATCCGTTGGGAGCTATAATATATCTTTTTTCACCATCCGCATAGAACAACAATGCGATACGAGCCGAACGGTTCGGATCGTATTCGATTGTTTTTACTACTGCGGGCACACCGTCTTTATTTCTTTTGAAATCGATAAATCTGTATTTTCTCTTGTGTCCTCCACCGATGTAACGAACGGTCATTTTACCTTCGTTGTTACGGCCACCTGAAGAGTGTTTTCCGCATACAAGAGATTTTTCTGGTACCGAAGCGGTGATTTCCTCGAAGGTACCAATAATTTTATGTCTTTGCCCCGGTGTAGTGGGCTTAAATTTACGTACTGCCATTTTGTTTAAATATTGCTATAAAAATCAATCGTATCACCATCCTTCAAGGTTACAATTGCTTTCTTGAAAGCACTAGTGTGTCCCTTGATAAGCCCGGCACGAGTCCAACGACTCTTAGATTTGCCGGAATAATACATTGTATTGACACTTACTACGGTAACGTTGTACATTTTCTCAATTGCACTCTTGATTTCAATCTTATTGAATTCGGGACGAACCACAAATCCGAAGCTATTCAGCTTTTCGGAAGTCTTGTTCATCTTCTCTGTTACCAGCGGTTTTATAATAATTCCCATTATTTAAGCCTCCTTATTTGTTAAGATATTGTCAATAGCAGAAAGAGAGCTTTCGGTAAGTACCAGCACACCAGCATTCAATACACGGTATGTATTCAAGCCGGAAACAGGCACTACTTGAGCCTTCTTCACGTTACGAGCCGACAAATATACGTTTTTATCAGAGTTCTCAAGCACCATAAGTAGCTTTTTGTCAGAAACTTTAATGTTATTTAAGATCGACAAGAATTCTTTGGTCTTAGGAGTCTCCATTGCAAAGTCTTCCAACACGATAATTGCGTCATTCTTAGCTTTATGAGCCAGAGCTGATTTGCGTGCAAGAGCCTTTACTTTCTTATTCAACTTAAAGCTGTAGTCACGAGGTGTAGGACCGAACACACGACCACCACCTACGAGTACGGGAGAGTTGATATCACCACGACGAGCACCACCGCCACCTTTCTGACGACCGAGCTTACGTGTAGAGCCACTTATTTCACTTCTTTCTTTTGATTTGTGAGTTCCCTGGCGCTGATTAGCCATAAACTGTTTTACATCCAGATAGATAGCATGATCATTGGGCTCAATTCCGAAGATTGATTCGTTTAACGTAACCTTTCTTCCGGTGCTTTCACCTTTAATATTTAATACGTTAACTTCCATTATTTTTCAATTATAACGATTGAACCTTTAGCACCCGGAATAGAACCTTTGACAAGCAGCAGGTTATGTTCGGGGATCACTTTTAATACTCGCAAATTCTGTACAGTCACTCTTTCGTTACCCATCTGGCCACCCATGCGCATTCCTTTGAATACTTTTGCAGGGTACGAACAGGCACCGATAGCACCCGGTTTACGGGCACGGTTGTGCTGACCGTGAGTAGTCTGACCTACACCACCAAATCCATGTCTTTTCACAACACCTTGGAAACCTTTTCCCTTAGAAGTTGCAACTACGTCAACGAACGAGGCCTCGTCGAACAACTGTACGTCAACGATGTCACCTAAATTCAGCTCGTTTTCAAAACCTTTGAACTCGGCCAAGTGTCTCTTGGGGGTTACGCCGGCTCTTTCAAAGTGTCCCATCAAGGCTTTTGTGGTATGCTTTTCTTTTTGCTCCTCAAAGCCAAGCTGAACAGCTTGATAACCGTCTTTTTCTACTGATTTCAGTTGAGTAACCACACAAGGACCTGCTTCGATAACAGTGCATGGAACATTTTTTCCCTCGGCACTGAATACGGATGTCATTCCGATTTTCTTTCCTAATAATCCTGGCATTTCACTTTCTTTTAAAATAATCAAACTTTAATTTCCACTTCTACACCGCTGGGGAGTTCGAGCTTCATCAGCGCATCTACTGTTTTGGCAGTAGAGCTGTAGATGTCGATCAAACGCTTGTAAGAAGAGAGTTCAAACTGTTCTCTTGACTTCTTGTTTACGAATGTAGAGCGATTCACTGTAAAGATACGCTTGTGCGTAGGAAGAGGAATCGGGCCACTTACAATAGCACCTGTCGCCTTCACAGTACGTACGATCTTCTCGGCGGATTTATCCACCAAGTTATGGTCATACGACTTCAATTTAATTCTAATTTTCTGGCTCATATTTGTTTCTTTCTTTAATTTTAAAGCAAATCTACACGACCCTTCACTTCTTCAAGCACAGCTTTAGCAATAGAGCTAGAAACCTGTGAGTAGTGCGAGAACGTCATTGAGGATGTGGCACGTCCTGAAGTAATAGTACGCAAAGCGGTTACATAACCAAACATTTCAGCCATCGGCACTGTAGCTTTTACAACACGTGCTCCGGAACGACTGCTTTCCATTCCTTCTACCTGTCCACGACGCTTGTTCAAGTCGCCAATCACGTCACCCATGTTTTCCTCAGGAGTAACTACTTCCAACTTCATCAGAGGCTCAAGCAATACGGGTCCTGCCTTGGCACATGCGCTTCTGTAGGCCTGAATAGCTGCGATTTCAAATGAAAGCTGGTCAGAGTCTACCGGGTGGAATGAACCGTCAAGCAGAGTTACTTTCAGAGTATCCAGCGGATATCCGGCAAGTACACCATTCTTCATTGCAGAATTGAAACCTTTCTGTACAGAGGGGATAAATTCCTTAGGCACATTACCACCTTTCACTTCATCCACAAACTGCAGTGTTCCTTCGAAGCCTTCGTCTGCCGGTCCTACGTTCACTATAATATCAGCAAACTTACCACGTCCACCCGACTGTTTCTTATACACCTCGCGAAGGTTTACAGTCTTGGTAATAGCTTCCTTGTAAGAAACCTGAGGACGTCCCTGGTTACATTCTACCTTAAACTCACGACGCAAACGGTCCACGATAATATCCAAGTGGAGTTCACCCATACCGGAAATCACAGTTTGTCCTGTTTGTTCATCGGAGGTTACACGGAATGTAGGATCTTCTTCAGCCAGTTTCGCCAAGCCAATAGACAGTTTGTCCATATCTTTTTGAGTCTTGGGCTCTACTGCGATACCGATTACGGGATCGGGGAAGTCCATAGACTCCAGAATGATGGGTGCCGATTCGTCACACAGAGTATCACCTGTACGGATATCCTTGAAACCTACACCAGCGCCGATATCACCGGCTCCAATCACTTCCACAGGATTCTGCTTATTAGAGTGCATCTGGAACAGACGTGATACACGCTCTTTCTTATTTGAACGAGTGTTGTAGATATAAGAACCGGCTTCTACCTTACCTGAGTATACGCGGAAGAAAGTCAGACGACCTACATAGGGGTCAGTAGCAATCTTAAACGCAAGTGCAGATGTCTTTTCATCTTCATCCGGTTTACGTTGTTCCTCTGCTTCAGTATCCGGATTGGTACCGATTACATTACCAGTATCTACGGGTGAAGGAAGGAATGCACATACATAGTTAAGCAATGTCTGTACACCCTTATTCTTGAAAGAAGATCCACAAAGCATGGGAACGATAGCCATCTGAACAGTAGCATTACGCAGACCGCGCAGGATTTCCTCTTCAGTGATCGTAGAAGGATCATCAAAGTATTTCTCCATCAGAGCGTCATCAAACTCAGCTACTTTCTCAAGCATCTTATCTCTCCATTCCTGTGCTTCTTCCAGAAGGTTTGCAGGGATTTCTTCTTCAGTATAGTCAGCACCCATGGTCTCATCGTGCCACAGGATACCTTTCATTTTGATAAGGTCTACTACACCTTTGAAGTTTTCTTCCGCACCGATAGGAATTACTACGGGACAAGGATTTGCGCCCAGCACTTCCTTCATTTGGCGAACTACGTCAAAGAAGTTGGCACCTGAACGGTCCATCTTGTTCACATATGCAATACGGGGAACGTTGTACTTGTCAGCCTGACGCCATACGGTTTCAGACTGAGGCTCTACGCCACCAACGGCACAATATGCAGCAACAGCACCATCAAGGATACGCAGTGAGCGTTCTACCTCGGCAGTGAAGTCCACGTGTCCCGGAGTGTCAATCAAGTTGATTTTATACTGTGTATTGTCCCACTTCCAAGTAGTAGTGGTAGCAGCAGAAGTAATGGTAATACCGCGTTCCTGCTCCTGGGCCATCCAGTCCATGGTAGCAGCACCGTCATGTACCTCACCAATTTTGTGAGTTAAACCTGTATAGAAAAGAATACGTTCAGACGTGGTTGTCTTACCGGCATCGATGTGAGCCATGATACCGATGTTACGAGTCAAATGTAAATCGTGCTTAGCCATCGTCGGTTAGAATCTAAAGTGAGCAAACGCACGGTTAGCCTCAGCCATTCTGTGCATGTCTTCTTTACGCTTGTATGAACCACCCTGTTCATTGAACGCATCCATAATCTCAGCAGCCAACTTGTCAGCCATAGTCTTACCACCTCTCTTGCGAGCGTATAAGATCATATTTTTCATTGAGATGGACTCCTTACGATCAGGACGGATTTCAGTAGGCACCTGAAAGGTAGCACCACCTACACGACGTGATTTCACTTCCACTTGAGGAGTAATGTTATCCAAAGACTTTTTCCAGATTTCCAGCGGAGACTTCTCTTCACTGGCCATTTTGGTTTCTACGATTTTGAGGGCGTTATAGAAGATCTCATACGAAGTATTCTTCTTGCCATCATACATCAGATGGTTCACAAACTTGGAAACCTTCTGGTCATTAAAAACGGGGTCTGGAAGAACCACGCGTTTTTTGGGTTTTGATTTTCTCATTCGATTGAAAATAATGTTTTGTTTTCGGCTGCTTTTAAGCATTGACTTCAATTTCCCACCGGAAATTTACTCAACCATTACCGCATACATCCAACGAAACAAAGTTTATACTTTATCTTTTATTTTTTCTTTTTAGTAGCTGCCGCTGCTTGCCCGGGTTTGGGGCGCTTTGCACCATACTTGGAACGACGCTGTGTACGGTTGGCCACACCTGCAGTATCCAATGTACCACGAACGATATGATAACGTACACCGGGGAGATCTTTCACACGACCGCCACGTACCAGTACGATGGAGTGCTCCTGCAAGTTATGACCTTCTCCAGGGATGTAAGAGTTTACTTCCTTCTGGTTGGTCAGACGCACACGGGCTACTTTACGCATTGCTGAGTTAGGCTTCTTGGGGGTAGTAGTGTACACACGCACACACACACCGCGTCTTTGGGGACACGAATCCAGTGCGGGGGACTTACTTTTATCCACCAAGTCAGCTCTTCCTTTTCTTACTAATTGCTGAATTGTAGGCATTTTGTTTGTTTTTAATTATTATATATTATTTATATTCTATTTCTACGGTATATTTCGGGCTGCAAAATTACGGATTATTTTCGATATAACAATGTAATACCTGCAACTTTTTTGCCGCCAGTTCCAAAAAGAATGTTTATCGACCTTCTTATGCGCATTTCAACAACTCTAGCGCTGCAGCCAGCTAATCTCAGGCCTAAAGTTAAGAATCTCAGGCCTGAAATTAGAAAACACAGGCCTGGGAGTGTAAAAATGGTGCGCACGAAACAAAAAGCCTGTACGCACCAGTTAAAGTATTGGTGAGTACAGGCTTTTTGTTTCGTGCGTACCACTTTCTCGATTAAAGACAGAAGTACTCTACCGAAAAGAAATTGCACCAATCATTCATCATTATTATCACTCAAAGGCTTAAAGCGCTGATTACAAGTTCAACTAAAAGTGATAGATATTGGAAACCATTTCTCACCAAAGATATTATCTATCACCAAAAGAACAAACCTCTTCGCTTCGACGTTTGCAAGCGAAATGAAGAAATGAGAAATGAGTGAGAGATCAAAGGGATTATCTTTTACCTTTAGTTAAACCTGGTTATGAAGTAGATGGAGCTGTTCTAGTGATAAATGAGAAATCGTTCGTGCAATTCATCTCTTCAGCAGAAACATCCTACCCTCCTACCTCCTTCCCCAAGGAGCTTTCCTTATGCCTCCCCGCTAGTACCCGGAAAAGGGGCTATGTAAGTCTCCTGCTCTACGCGGATGGGACCGTTCTTTTCTTCGAATTTACGAATATTATCCTGCAAAGCATAGAGCAGGCGTTTGGCATGTTCGGGGGTAAGAATCACACGACTCTTTACCGAGGCTTTCGGAACGCCAGGCATTACACGGATAAAATCAAGCACAAACTCTGAAGTGGAGTGTGTAATCAATGCAAGATTAGCATACGTTCCCTGTGCTACCTCATTGGACAATTCTATTTGCAGTTGCCCCTCTTGTTTTGGATTGTTATTCATCGTTTTTCCACCTTATTATATTAATATACTATTCAAATCTAGAACTCAGAACAACGACAAAGGAACAAAAAAATACTGAAAGAAAGAACGCTTAAAATAAAAAACAAGTCAAAAAGATATTACGAATACAGGAAAAGAATTATCTTTGCCCCATTAACGCATTTTAAAAGAGATAAATTATGAAAAGAATTCTTTGTACTCTATTTGTAGCCTCCGTTCTTCTGTTGGCCCCGACTACAATGTCTGCGCAACTTCTTAAATTTGGTGTAAAAGCCGGTTTAAACCTGCCCAATCCTACGACTGACGATCTGAAAGCCGGTCTGAAAGGCGAAACCGGATGGTTTGCTGGTCCAATGGCAGAAATGACTATTCCGCTTGTTGGATTAGGACTAGACGGTTCACTACTTTATTCTCAGGCCAACAACAAGCTGGAATATGACGGAACCTCTGAGACCGTCAAGCTGCAATATATTGACATCCCCATCAACCTAAAATACACAATTGGATTGGGAAGTTATGCTTCTGCTTTTGTAGCTGCAGGTCCACAGTTTTCATTTAACATAAGCGGGAATAGCATTGATGAAGCTATCGAAAAGATAGCAGGAACTACTGTCGATGGCATAGAAGGAGACAATAAAACATTCGAAGCTTCCATCAACTTAGGTGTGGGTGTAAAACTGCTTAGCAAACTACAGATCTATGGTGGCTACAACTTTGCACTGGGTGACAGCTTCACCATCGACAATACAATTGATGCTATTGGCAATACTGCTACCGGTAAAGCCAAAAACAATATGTGGAAAATTTCGGTGGCTTACATTTTTTAAGTAAAGCAGAAATTCCACCCTTCTATAAAAACCTTTTGCCCTCTTTGAAGGGTGAAAGGTTTTATCTTTTCACACCTTTGTAACTTTATCTTTTTATACCTTTGTAGCTATGGAGACATTTGTTGAACTAATAGTGCCACTCCCCATCCCTCGATTCTTCACATACAGCGTACCAGAGGAATGGGCTGGAGATATCAAAGTAGGCAGCCGTGTAGTAGTACCCTTCGGTCAAAAGAAGTATTATACCGGTATCGTACGACGGATACTTTTCACACGGCCGGAGGGTTTTGATGTAAAACCGCTCCGCACACTGCTGGATGCAGAACCCATCCTGCTCCCCTCCCAACTTCGGCTGTGGGAGTGGATCTCTTCCTACTACCTGTGCTCCGTGGGCGATGTAATGAAAGCCTCCCTACCCGCTGGCCTGAAGCCTGAAGGAAATACCGAAGAGGGTCTGCAGGAGAATTACCGCCCACGCATGGAGATTATGCTACGCCTGGGAAATGAATACTGCAACGAAGAAGCCTTACAGAAAGCCCTCGACCAGCTGAAACGTGCCCAGAAGCAACAACTCCTGCTATTCTCCTTCCTAAACCTAACGGGCTGGGGAGAGATATCCGAAGCAAAAAAAAAACTATCGAAAAGCCGCCTCTCCCGCCGGGAATTACTGGCACACGAGGGCGCTTCGCCTGCGTTATTGCAAAGCCTGCTCAAACGAGGCATACTGGAGCAATACGAACAGGAAACAGGGCGGCTCTCCACTGCGCCCCTCCAGGCTGTCAATCTTCACCCGCTCAGCATACCTCAACGCGAAGCGTTCAATGCGATAAAGTACCAGTTTGATAGAGGTAAGTCTATTTGTCTTCTTCATGGCGTAACTTCCAGCGGAAAGACAGAGATCTATATCCACCTCATTGAGGAAGCCCTACAACGTGGAGAGCAGGTACTCTACCTACTTCCCGAAATAGCTCTGACCACCCAGATCACAGAACGACTGAAGCGGGTATTTGGCGAGCGCCTCGGCATCTACCACTCCAAGTTCTCCGACGAAATCCGCGTAGAGATCTGGCAAAAACAGCTAAGCAGCCAACCCTACGACATTATACTTGGCGCACGATCCTCTCTCTTCCTTCCTTTCCGGAAACTAGGCCTGATCATTGTGGATGAGGAACATGAGAACAGCTACAAGCAATACGATCCGGCTCCCCGCTACCACGCACGAAACACCGCGCTGGTACTGGCTTCCTACTTCCAGGCGCGTACACTGTTGGGAAGCGCCACGCCCTCTGTAGAGAGTTACCACCTGGCAAAAGAAGGAAAGTACGAACTGGTAGAGTTGAACATCCGTTATCAAGACATACAGATGCCACTTATCGTACCTGTTGACATCAAAGAGCTCCGGAGAAAAAAACGGATGAACGGCAGCTTCTCGCCCACCCTGTTGCAGGCCATCGACAAAGCCCTTCAACAGAATGAGCAAGTCATCCTGTTTCAAAACCGCCGCGGATTCGCCCCTATGATCGAATGCCGCACCTGCGGATGGGTACCACGATGCAAAAACTGCGATGTAAGCCTCACCTACCATAAAAGCACCTATCGGCTGACCTGCCATTACTGCGGTTATACGGAAACCATACCTTCCGCCTGCCCGGCCTGCGAAGAGAGCAACCTGCAAAGTCGTGGTATCGGAACGGAACGTATCGAAGACGAGATCAGCCAGATCTTCCCCCAAGCCCGGCTTGCCCGAATGGATATGGATACGGCACACACCCGTACACAGTACGAAACGATCCTGTCCGATTTTCAGCAACAAAAGACTGATATCCTCATCGGCACACAAATGATTTCAAAGGGACTTGACTTTGACCACGTCAGCATAGTGGGCATACTCGATTCCGACACAATGCTCAATTTCCCCGACTTCCGGGCGCACGAACGCGCCTTCCAACTCATGGCGCAGGTAGCAGGACGTGCTGGTCGAAAAGAAAAACGAGGCACTGTAATCCTACAGACCCGCTCCATCGACCACCCTGTGATCCAACATGTAATACACAACGATTACATCGCCATGTACCAAACCCAGATGCAGGAACGCAAGCTGTTCAGGTATCCCCCACACTACCGCCTGATTTATCTTTTCCTGAAACATCGCGATCCAAAGATTGCCGAAGAAGCTTCCCGGCACATCACCCACATACTGCAAAGACATCTACAACACCGTGTTATGGGACCGATTGAGCCTGTTGTATCCCGCATACAGCAACTCTTCATCCGGCAAACAATATTAAAAATAGAGCATTCGGCACACACCGAGCATGTTCGGCAAGTACTGCACTATGCGCAGCAGGAGTTATCCAGCCATGCCGAATATCGTTCCGTCCTCATTTATTATGATGTAGACCCGATGTAACAAAGAATAAAAGCAGCTAAAATACGTAGCCAATATTGAGGTAATACCCCAGTTTATCGGTGCGGTTTGATACATTGAACGAGAACTCCAGAGGTCCGGCAATGCTATCAAACCCATAACCGATACTGCCACCTACCAGCGTTTCTGTTTTAGAGTTCAATATCTGCTGAAAACGGTCGTGACTCACTCCGAGATTAGTGACCAAAGAGAAATAATGGTTCTGCCCCACCCGGTAGCGGAATGTAGCCGCAGCTATTACTATCGAGCGCTTGCACAACTCTACATTATTGATGCCGGCAAAAGGCAACTGCTGCGGAAAATAATGCCCCACTACATCACCGCCTATCATATTATAATAGGAGTAAGCCACGTCATCCCCTATCAACACACGGCCGTACATAGCAGGAAGAATGGCGAAACGATCATTCACCGCGCTTGCTGCGCGCCACACCAGCGAAAGAGCAGAGAAAGGGGCCCCTCCCTTATAAGTACCCATATTGTCTGTATACAACGAATAATCGATCTTGCAGATCGCCCCCCGGGAAGGAAAATAACGTTTGTTAAACGAGTCATACGACAAGCTGGCAAAATAGCTGAGGAATATGTCCGAGCTGATCGGAGTATTTATATCCTTTCCATTATACAACACCCCCTTGTAGTCAAAACTCTCCACATGCATCCCCAAGCCTCCCTTCAGGCGGTTGCCCAATGTTTTAAGGAAAGCCAGCTCGGCAAAGTTATATGCATACGTCACATTGTAAGAGCGAGCGCCATTGCGATACACATTTACGTCATTGTACTGAAACATATATGCCACATTAAGATCGCATGAAGGCAACACGCGAAGGGTGTAATCACCTCGTATAGAAGACCGTTTACCCAACCGGCCGGTAGCCGAAATCCATGAAGGGGTAGTCGACTTCAGTTTTAAAGATACATTCAGCAGAGCACTTGCCACCTCTTCCGAGTCGAACCGAAAGCCGGCACGTATCAGATTTTCCACCTTGTTTTTCAATTCAAACTCCAGGTTATAGCCTTTCGGGGTAGATACAAGACGATAGCTGATACCCTCATAGTCAGATTCCCCATACAGGCATGACAGCGCATACTGCAAACCCATCATCGTCATTTCAGAATGTTCCTTCAAGCGGCACCGTTTCATAAGTATTTCTTTCTCCACATGCCCGGAACAAAGAAAAAGAATGGAATCCACATAAAAAGAATCCTGTTCTTTCCACTCTTTATAAGAGTCCCTCTCTACCACAAAGGCAGAGTCAATCCCAATCTTCGCTTTCAAATGGTTCAGATCCTCTTTATGCAGAGAAGCAGCCTCTCTTCCGCGAGTAATAAGCGAGTCGATAGCCGGAAGGGTAAAGCTGGCCGAAGAGAAGCCTTTCACATTCACCTTTATGTATGTATCTGTATCAAGAACATTCTTTTTGTACTTATCCCGACCGTAGAAATCAATGATCTGCCATAAGATATCCGGGGCATTCCGCAAATCTTCCGGCTTCTTCATCTCTTGCTGCACATCTACGCCTATCACAATATCAGCCCCCATTTCACGGGCTACATCCACCGGATAGTTATTGGCCACTCCACCATCCACCAACACCATGCTATCCATGCGTACAGGCGAGAATACGGCCGGAATGGCCATACTGGCCCGCATGGCCACAGGCAACACTCCGCTATGAAACACCTTTTCTTTTCCGTTCACCGCATCCACCGCCACGCAGGCAAAAGGGATGGGAAGGCTGTTAAATGAGATGGAATCATGGTAGCCGAAGGTGAGGCTATAAAACAGGTTCTCCAGGTTCTGGCCTTGTATAAACCCAGCCTGGAAGTTCTTCTTTTTGTCTTCCCCAAAAGGGATCGTAAGTAAATACCTGCTACTCTGCTCTTTTGCAGTAAACGACGTTTCGTGACGGCGAGCCTTGTCGCTAAACAAGAAAAACCAGTCTTGCTTCCGCACCATACTATCCAACTGATTAGGCGTATACCCGATGGAGTACAGGCCGCCAATTATGGAACCCATACTGGTTCCCACCACATAGTCAATAGGAATCCCTGCCTGTTCAATGACTTTCAGAGCTCCAATATGTGCCATACCGCGTGCACCGCCGCCACTAAGCACCACTGCCACCTTCTTACGGGGAGCCACAACGGATTCTATTTCCTCCGCATTTACACCTGCCCAAGAAAAAACACACAGGAGAGCAAGGATCAGATATTTTGTACAGGTCATTATCACATTATCTTATGATCGTGCAATTTACGGATTATTTCGTATAAAACAGATATATTCACTCCCTTATTAAACCTTTTTTGCATGTATGTATCCAAATACAAATTCATTAATATCATGAGACCAATACACTATTTCTTTGGAGTGATGTTTTTACTCCTTGCCCTGAGTACAAAGACTCATGCGCAGCCCGGTTTTGGGCAAAGTACCCTTTTCACAAAAGACTGGAAGTTTATCCTGGATGATGTCAAGGACGGTGCATCCACAACGCTGGATGACAGTCGCTGGAGAACACTCAGCTTACCACACGACTGGAGCGTTGAGTACCCCAACAGCCCCGACAAGGCCAGCGCCACAGGTTACCTTCCCGGCGGTATCGGCTGGTACCGGAAGAGCTTTGAAGTTCCTTCTGCAGACAAAGAGAAACGTCTGTACATCTACTTCGAAGGAGTGTATAACCATAGCGAAGTATACATCAACGGACAAAAGTTAGGATACCGCCCCAATGGCTACGTATCTTTCATGTACGACCTTACGCCGTACATCCGCTTTGGCGCAGAAAACTTGTTGGCCGTACGAGTGAATCACAGCGAGGATGCAGACTCCCGCTGGTACACCGGATCAGGTATCTACCGTAATGTATACCTGACAGTAGCCCCTCAAGTACACATCGACCTATGGGGAGTATTCTACCAGGCGCAAAAGATAGATAGCAAACAAGCTACCGTACAAGTACAAACCACTTTGAAGAATGCTTCCACCCAAGCCTCCAAGCTGCAAGTAATCCACGAAGTAAAAGATGCCACCGGAAAAATCATTGCCACCCAAAAGGGAGCAGTTAGCGTACCTGCCGGAGAATCTGCCGTAAGCAGCGAGGTAGTACATATCAAGTCGCCGAAACTCTGGTCGGTAGAAACGCCCAACCTCTATACCCTGCACACCCGTATCCTCAGTAACGGAAAGCAGATTGACGAATCCACTGAAACACTGGGGCTCCGTACCGTTCATTTTGATGCCAACAAAGGCTTCTTCCTCAATGGCAAGTCCATGAAACTGAAAGGCGTCTGCATCCACCACGATGCCGGCATCTTGGGCGCCGCTGTACCTCGCGAGGTATGGTATGACCGCCTCTCCAAACTGAAATCGCTGGGAGTAAACGCCATCCGCTTAAGCCACAACCCACAAGCCACTATGGTCTATGAGATCTGCGACCAGATAGGCCTCATGATGATGGACGAGGCATTTGATGAATGGGAATTCCCCAAGAAGAAATGGATCGAAGGCTGGAACCAGGGCAAGCCCGGCTTCCAGGGATCCGCCTCCTACTTTGCAGAGTGGAGTGAAAAAGATGTGGAAAGCATGGTACGCCGTGACCGCAACCACCCCTCTATAGTATTATGGAGCATCGGCAACGAAGTAGACTACCCCAACGATCCCTACTCGCACCCTGTGCTTAACAAAGAAGGCATCGGCCAGCAACACGAACGCGGCTACCGCCCCGAGCTTCCCAACGCCAACCGCATGGGCGATATCGCCAAGAAACTAATTGCCGCCGTAAAACGCTATGACACCTCACGCCCCGTAACCGGCGCACTGGCAGGTCCTGTGATGAGTAACGAAACCGAATACCCCGGCGCGTTGGATGTAGTAGGTTATAACTACACCGAAAACCGCTACGCCCAGGATCACCAGAAATACCCCAATCGCGTTCTTTATGGCAGTGAAAACCGCCATGATATGGAGGCTTGGAAAGCTGTACGAGATAACGAGTACATCTCCGGTATGTTCCTTTGGACAGGGCTTGACTACCTAGGCGAGGCCGGACGTTTCCCCAGCCGCGGATTTACTACCGGCCTTGTAGACCTGGCCGGACGCATCAAACCCAACGGCCACTTCCGCAGTGCCTTGTGGAGTGAAACACCTGTAACCTATATCGGTACTTCCCTCGCTTCCCCCGGTCGTGGCGATCGTGGCGGACAGCAGGCTACTAATACCAACCGCCCCGTACGCCTCTCTCAGTATGCTGAACCCAACTGGTACTATCGCGACGGACAGCAGGTACGCGTAGTGTGCTACACAAACTGTGCTGAATCAGAGCTTTGGCTGAACGGCAAGATCGTAGGCGAACGCCAAAAGCGCAATGACGAAGTAGGCATCATCTATTGGGACATCCCCTACGAAGCCGGCGCATTGACCGTAAAATCCTACAATGACAACAAGCTGGCAGCAGAATACACCATTCGTTCGTACGACCGTCCGGAAACTTTGACCGCAAGCTGTTGCAAGAAAGAAATCTGCGCAGAGAGCGGAATGGCACAGATTGTGGTAGAGATCAAAGACAAAGACGGCAACCCTGTATGGATGGCCGATGACGAGATCAGCTGCCGCGTAGAAGGCCCTGCCCGCCTTGTAGCCATGGAAAGCTCACAGCCCAACGATATGACCAATAACCGCACCCCCCGTAAACGCGCCTACCACGGATACCTCGTAGCCTATGTACAACCCACCGGTGAGAAAGGCACAGTAACCGTATCCTTCTCAGCCCCTTGGCTGAAGAGCGACAGTATCACATTAGAAATGAAATAAACATTCTTTTACATAACCGATTAAACCAAGCAGGAGGGTGCACGCGATGTGTACCCTCCTGTTCTTTTATAGTTCTGCGGATTTTCCCGGTGGATGCCTTCGCGAAAGGAAATGCGGATCAACCTTCTTTCTGCTCGCTACCCTCCAGATACTCCTCCTTAAAGATGCGTACACACAGCAAGAAGAAAGCGATCAGCACCGGACCAAAGATGATACCCATAAAGCCAAACAATGAAAGGCCCGAGATCACCCCGAAGATTGTAATAAGCGGATGCGTATCCGCCAGTTTCTTTTGCAGGATAAAGCGGACCAGATTATCGATATTCGACACGATCAACACCCCAAACAGAGCCAGCCCCACCGCATTTGCCCAATCACCCGTCAAGGCCAGATAGGCCGCCAGGGGTACCCATACCAGCGCCGTACCCACAAAAGGAATCACTGTGCCGATACAGGTCAAAAAGCCGAACATTAGCGGCTCGGGCACTCCAAAGATAAGATATCCTATAAAAGCGATGAGCCCTTGTATCACCGCCAGCAAAGGAATGCCTATCGCATTGGAAGACACAATCATATCCACTTCCTTCACTACAGCCTCTTTACTTTTCTTGCTAAATGGCAGAAGTTCGTACACATATTGCTCCATGCTCCGGCCGCCCGAGAGCATAAAATATAGAATCAACAACAGCATAAACAAGTTCATTGTCAGTCCACTGATGCTCCCCATCAGAAACTGGCCGATGCGTGGGAGGTAGGATGCCGCCTCCAGCAGATTGGCTTTGCTTAAAAGATCATAACCTGTCCGTTCCTGCACAAGATCCGTCACATGTTGTACTGCCAGAATGATGCGCGCCGGATCAAAATTAAACTGCAACAATTTGGTTACCAACAACCATGCTGCCAGTGAAAGTGGAATGAGAAAGAACAAAATCGTTTCACCCAGAAGAAGCAAATTAGCCCACACAGGTTTCCACTGCCTCCGTTCCGTCAGGTAAAACAACTGTTTGCGTACCAACAGGTAAATAGTAAACGCCCCCAACACGCCACTCAGGAAAGACGTTAACTGTACAAACAACACTATCCCTATCCCTACTATCAGCGCTACCAATGACACCTTACGGTACTGATCTTGTATATTCATTACGTTATTCTTTGGTTTCTAATTAGATAAACAAAGTTAGCGGAAAATGGTTTTGGAGCTGTGCGTATCTTATATTTTTCCACTTATTTACACCTTTTTCATGAGTTTCGGGGCAACAGAACCCTTCAAATTCACTTTTTCACTTTAAATTTGCAAGAAATTTGCTCCGTTCGGTTTGTGTTTTATGGTTTTACAACGAAATTTCGCTTTGTCTTTTCGGCAGTTAGTCCTTAATTTTGCTTTGTCTTTTATGAAAAAGAGTGTATCTTTGCCTCGTACAAGCATCAATAAAGAAATAGTATGAAGAAATATTTCAAGAGACATATCGATCTTTATCTGGAAGAGTGGAAGAACAGTTCCGACAGAAAGCCCTTGTTGGTAAGAGGAGCCAGGCAGGTGGGGAAATCATCGGCTGTGCGCCATCTTGGTGAGAGTTTTGACTATTTCATTGAAATCAATCTTGAACGCCAAGGGAACATAAAGACTCTGTTTGGCGAAAATCTTGATGTAAAAAAGCTATGCAGTCAGTTAAGCGCCATCTATAATACGCCGGTTATTCCCGGAAAAACGCTACTGTTTATTGATGAGATACAAGAGTCGCCACGAGCCATTTCTTCCTTGCGCTATTTTTATGAGGAATATCCCGAACTCCATGTGGTAGCAGCCGGTTCTTTGCTGGAATTTACATTGAATGAATTGCCTTCATTTGGAGTAGGAAGAATCCGCTCCATGTATATGTATCCATTCTCTTTTGATGAGTTTCTTGAGGCACAGGGACTTGATATGCAGGTTTCGTATAAGCGAAACGAGGCAGACTGCGAGCACCCCCTTCCACCGCCATTACATGAGGAGATGATATCACAGCTTCGTTCTTTCTACTTAGTAGGTGGTATGCCGGAGGCCGTAAAGGTCTGGATAGACACTTCGGATTACGCTAAATGTGCTATCGTGCACAATGATATACTGGACACCTATCAGGATGATTTTAAGAAGTACAAGGCACGAATATCTCCATTACTCATTTCTCAAACACTGAAATCAGTGGCCCTTCAGGCAGGAGAAAAGTTTGTGTATACGCAAGTGAATGACAGTGTGGAAGGAAAAGCGGTGAAAGAAGCCCTGTCCCTGCTTACATTGGCGGGATTGGTGACCCCCGTTACACACACTGCGGCCAATGGCATACCGTTAGGGGCAGAGGTCAATCCTAAGTTTCGCAAGTTCTTGTTTCTGGACATCGGGCTAATGCAATCCTTATTAGGAGTAGAGCCTGCGGATATCCTTATTACCAGTGAAGCGGATTTTGTAAACAAGGGTGGATTATCAGAAATGTATGCCGGACTTGAACTTATTAAGTATGCCGACTATCTTAAAAAGGCTGAATTATATTATTGGCAACGCATGGAGCGCAGTGCACAGGCTGAAGTCGATTATGTAATCTGCCGCAAAAGTAAGATCTATCCCATCGAAGTAAAAGCCAATAACTCCGGCTCCATGCAAAGCCTGTATAAATTCATAGAGTTGAAAGAATGTGAGTATGGGATACGGGTCAGCCTTGAACCATTCTCCACCTACAAAAGGGTAAAAGTAGTGCCACTGTATGCGCTTTCAAACAGGGTGATCAGATGACTCCCAAACAATACGCATTTTCCTGTTACCCTGCACTGCAGCTCTTGTCAGATTGCACTCCCGCCAATCGAATCCTTCATCACCCGGAGGGTTTCGCGAAGGAGCAGTTCTTGCGGATTGCCGAAGGGGAGGACGGGCGTAGTGAGGGAATCTTTCTCGCTAACGGCACGCTTGGGGGAGATGCCGGCGGAGTAAGTGCTTTGGGTGGCATTCAGCATGATACGGGTGGCCAAGGTTAGTTTGTAGCCATACCGATCATCCATGTATGTATCTGCAAGAAGATCGTTTCCGGTGGTCTTCGTGCCGATGATGACTACCTTCATATAGGGGGTGAGGCAATGCATGAGCAGCTCGGCGGCACCCACTGTGCGCGAGGAGGCGATAACGTACAGATGAGACAGGTTCAAATTGGCACCCGCACCAATGACAGAAGGATTCAGATAAGAAGGCTCAAGCATGCCGTCGGTATGTTTTATGAGGGTAAACACCTGGCTAAAAGCACTCGAAGGGGTCAGCATGGTACCCAGCAACTGCGCACACTGCCAGGCATTTCCGGAGCTGAAGCGCAGATCGAGCACCATTTCCTGCACACCCTGACGGGAGAAGCCGGCACATGCGCTTCGCAGATCGTCATTGTATGCGCCATAGATGCTATTACCTCCCTCCGGATCGGGGATAAAACGGGTATACATCAGATAACCCACCTTGCGGCCGCACCAGTCCATTACAGTATCCTTTTCCACCGGATTGGCGGTGAGGGGGCGGGGTGCAGGGATCCACATATCTTTGTCCTTCTGAAGGATGGGTTTATTATTTTCAGAAAAGCCCAGCATCTTTCCCAATGTAACGGTATAAGCGCCCTGGTTCACTTGTGAGAGTGCGGAATAATTGGTATTGGAGAATTTATGACCGTTGAGTGCCACGATCCAATCCCCCCGCCGGAGACCAGCCTCTGCAGCGGGCGATTGCGGAGCCACATAAAATACACGGACACAGTTTATACTGTCAAAAGCATAAAACTCATACTCATATCCGTAGGTCAGAGCTGAAGAGTCGGGCCCCAGATACAACTGTGAAATATATTTCCCACCCCGCGATTCGGAAGATACACGGTACGACTGGAAGAATCTAGCCGGAGTGGCGTACCATCCCCTGTCCGTAAGCGTCTTCATGGAGCCGGCATACAGATAATTATCCTGCATGGTGGCGTAAATCCATTCATTGACTGCAGTACGATCTGCATATTCCAACGAACGGTCCTCACCACAGCCCATACAAAGGCAAAGGCACACGATACTACAGAAGAGAGTATATATTTTTTTCATTCTCCGTGACAGCTAATATGCAGATACCTGCATATTTAATTTGCAAAAGTACGATTTTCCATGCAATATACCATACTGAAAGACATACAATACAGGAGCGCAGGACAGAAAAATGTTTTTGCAGATTTTACTGCATTTGCTGCATAAAACGGCGGTATCAAACAGATTATCAACCACATAAAGGTATGCAGCAAGGTATGCAGCAACTATGCAGCAACCTGTTTACTGCATAGTTGCTGCATACTTTGCTGCATAGGGTCAACTCACTAATAAGCAAGCAGATAACCACTGATTATGCAGCAAATGCAGTAAAATCTGCAAAAACATTTTTCTGAAGCTGACAAAGGAAAATTTCAGGCCTGAAGTTGCAGAATTGCAAGCCTGAGATTTGAAAACCCAAGCCTGCGGTTGGGGAACTACAGCGCTATAGTTGAAAAACTGGTGCCCACCAATTGAAGAACTGATGCCCACCAGTTCTTCAATTGGTGGGCACCAGTTTTCGGGCGTCAAGGGACGGGATAAAGAAGGCATCCTGCCCGGTATTCCGGAAGTTAACGGGCCGCGTTTCCCGTAGCAGCCTTTACGCCGGCCAGTTTTAATTTCAGGATATTGACAGAGTAAGCCGGTACAGGGTAATCCATGTAGAGACCATCAAAAGTCACCGGGCGGGAAACAGGCACTATATTATGCGGTTGCGACATGGAGTTCTCCGCCAGTCCGCTATCCGCAGAGAGGGTGGTTACCTCGGCCTTCATGATGCCTCCGGCGCCTTTCAGCGTGATGTCTGCGCGGGTGGCATTTGCAGAGGGATTCACCAGCTTTACAAATAATTCATTGGTACGCTCGTCCAGTGAAGCAGTGGTATACAGGGCTTTCATTTCGGGCACAGAAACGGTGTGCACCAGCTGGTCATCCAGGTAGCACTTTGCCTCCTCGCCGCGCATCTCGATACGGATGTCGTACCAGCGACCGGTTTCCAGTTTACCCGGTGTAATAGCCGCAGTAGTTCGAATTCCGCCCCGACACACCTCCACGCCGTGGGATACATTGAACCATCCACCGATGTTCCACCAGCAATAGTTTTCATCATCCTTGTAATTAAAGAGGATAAGGAAACCTTCCGAGCCGCTATTCTTACGGGCTTTCACACGATATATATACTCAGTCTGGCTGGTAGAAAAGGCAGACACAGAGGTGCAGCTTGTAGAAATGGCGCTTTGCGAATACATCCCGCGGGCCGCATTCCATGTGCCCCTGACTGGTATCCATCCGGCCGGGGAGGAGAAATTGTCGGTAAAAAGCACTGTTCCCTCAGGGGTGGTAATGCTCGCTTCTTTAAAGTCGACTGCAGTATTCCAACTGCCCAGCCCCACTTTGGAGCTGTTGTTCTTCAGCAGATTGTTATCCGCTGCGGTGCACTGCACCAGATGCGTGCCTATATTGTTGGAGAAAAGCTGTTGAACGTAATAGGACGGGGTGCAGTAAAACTGCGAAGAATTGTAATGGATCATATCAATGAACCACTGGTACTTGTTATCATTACGGAAGATAGGGGCATAACTGTTCATGGCCACTATGTCACTGTTGTTCTCCATCCCACACATGTATACGGCCTCGCCAAGGGCGGCGTTCAGGTTGCCGTTTCCACAGTTCATGGTCACGGCATACTCTCCTACGTAGATCTTGGGGCCTGTACGGCTGTAGTTATCGTACTTACTATACTGAGCCACAAACCAGGCCGGGTCACGGTAGTAATGTTCATCCAGATAATCCACCGGGTGCGAGTTGCGCCAGGAGGGACTGTCCGTTCCCCAGGCTTCCACATTTCCTATTACCTCCACCTCGGGATACTTCTTTTTGATGGCGTTATAGAACTGGATGTAGCGTTCGGCATAATGATCACTATTGGCGCTGGCACTCGCTTGATAATTCTCGTTTCCTATCTCGATGAGGCGCATGTGGAACGGTTCTTTGTGCCCGTTGGCTATGCGCATGGCACCATACTTCGTAGAGACATCTCCGTTGGCATACTCAATGGCATCCAGCGCATCCTGTATGTAGAAACCTATATCGCTGTGAGGCTGAAATCCACCGTGCCAGACACCTACGTTCACCACGTACATCGGAGTGGCTCCCACGTCCTCACTGAGTTGCAGAAACTCATGATAACCCATGCCGTCGCTGGTACGATACCCCCAGTTATTGGCATGTCCGGGACGCTCCTCGATAGGACCTACGGTTTTTTTCCACTGAAAGGTGGTTTCTCGCGAGAAGCTCTCTACAAAGCAACCGCCCGGGAAACGCATGAATTTGGGCTTGGCATCTTCCAACAGCTGGGCCAGTTCCGGCCGGCAACCGTTCTCATGGCCCTTAAACGTAGGCGGAAAGAGGGATACCACATCCAGATAAATAGTACCCGGCTCCGAAGCCATCAGGCTAAACCTCGCCTTCGGGTCATTCCCCGTGCTGGTTAAGGTACAGGTATATTTCTGCCACTCCTTGGTGAGGGGCGCCTCAATGGGTACACGGCAATAGGTAACGGTACCGGTAGAGTCGGTCAGGGCGGCATACAACTGCCCGCGCCAGGCTGTTTCGCTCTTTGCAAAGAAAGACAGTTTGTATTCACGGTTCTTTACGGCGTGAATGCCCCAGAATCCGGTATTCTCCACGCCGGCACAAGCCTTCGGAGTAGCCTTGGATACCACCAGTTTCAACGCCTTTCCTTGTGCACTGTTCAGCAGTTTATCACCCACCAGGGAGATAGAAGCCGAAGAGGCGCCTTGAGTCACTACATTCCAGTATTCCGTGCTATCCGCATCCTCGAAGGAGCGGTTACGAATCAGCTCGGCATAAAGACCGCCATCTGCCGCGTAATTAATATCTTCAAAGAAGAGACCATAATGCAGGGGGCTGATGGCAATGCCCTGCCGGCTTACATCCACATCCAATATCACCGACTGTGCTCCCAGGACGAGAGGCAGGCACCACATTGCTGCCAAGAGTTGTTTTACATTCATACAGAGATTTTTTTCGTTTAGGTATGTTCCTTTCTGCTGTCTTTCCCGACAGCCTTCTGCACAAATATCCGTCAATTATTTCATTCCACCAAAGAATTAGAAACTGTTTTGAATTTCCTTCCTTATTTTATCCGTTTGTTTTGAGTTTCCTTTCGGCCTGTTTTTCCAAAAAACCGTTTGCGTTAACGAAAATTACACACATCTAGCTATCAATAGCTTACACTTTTATTTCAGAAGTCCTTTTATTTCAAAAAAAATCACTATGTTTGCAGCAAAACTTGAAATAACCCTATTAAAATTTATGCCATGAACGTGCAATTACACCCTTCAGACAGGCTATACAAACTGATGTTCTTATGCCTGCTATGTCTGTTCACCTTACAAGGCAAAGCAAATGCCATTGCCGTAAAGGATGTATCTACCCAAGGTAGTTTCCCATTAGTAGCTTCAGGAAAAGCTGCGCAACTGGTAGTAGATCCAAATGAGGAAGAATTGATCTCCATCGTAGCAAACGCTTTCAGCAAAGACATTGAGTTAGTGACAGATGCAAGACCAGAGGTGGTAAACTTGATACAGAAAGACAACTTTCCGGTAATTATCGGAACACTGGGAAAATCCTCTCTCATCAACCAGCTGGAATCAGCCGGAAAGATACAGACCACTGAGGTAAAAGGGAAATGGGAGACATTCTGCATCTCTGTGGTAAACAATCCGTTTGAAGACGTAGAACAAGCTCTTATTATCTACGGAAGTGATCCGCGTGGAACAGCTTTCGGTGTTTTTGAACTGTCGCGTATGATAGGTGTTTCCCCTTTAGTGTGGTGGGCGGATGTGACACCAAAGAAACGTCAGGAGCTTTATATCACGCAGGGCAATAGTATATTCGGCCCTCCCTCGGTACAGTATCGAGGGCTTTTCATTAATGATGAAGACTGGGGTATGAAGCCCTGGGCAGCCCAAAATATGGATACAGATATAAAAGACATAGGTCCCCGGACGTATGAAAAGGTATTTGAGCTGATACTTCGTCTGAAGTCAAACTACATCTGGCCCGCCATGCATGACTGTACAAAAGCCTTCTGGTATTACAAGGAAAATCCGGAACTGGCACGTAAATACCATATTGTATTAGGTTCAGCCCATTGTGAACAGATGCTTCGCAACAATGTAGATGAATGGACCAACAACTTCAAACTGGAATATCCCGGTGTAACACGTGGCGAGTGGAACTGGGCCACCAACCGGAACCAGATTACACGTTACTGGGCCGACCGCGTTCAGGAGTCAAAAGACCACGACGCCATCTACACCCTTGGCATGCGAGGCATTCATGACTCAGGAATGCCTGGATATAGCAACGATAACGATAAGAAGAATGCACTGAAAGACATCATTAACGTACAACGCAGCATGTTCCAAACATACCAGGGACGACCAGCCAATGAAGTACCCCAAATCTTCTGCCCTTATAAAGAGGCGTTGACACTATATCGCCTGGGTATTGATCTGGCCGATGACGTAACTCTGCTTTGGTCGGATGACAACTACGGGTATATCCGTCAGCTATCCAACCCACAGGAACAACTACGTAGCGGAGCAGGTGGTGTGTATTACCACTTCTCATACTGGGGATGGCCGGAAGACTTCCTGTGGCTGGCCAGTACACCTCCTGCACTTACGGTTTTTGAACTAATGAAAGCCTACCAGTTGAATTGCAAGAAGATATGGCTCATTAACGTAGGCGACATCAAGCCACAGGAATATGAGCTACAATTCGCGATGGACTTCGCATGGAATGTGAACTGCATTAATATGGAGGATGCAAACTCATACGCCCGGCAGTGGAGTGACGAAACCTTTGGAGAAGGATTTGCCGATGAAATCTATGACATTAAAAAGGAATATTACAGGCTGGTTTCCGCAGGTAAACCCGAACACGTATCAAACACCAGCTACACTACCCAGGAAATGGAGCGCCGTCTGATGAGTTATGACAGTTTGGTAAACCGCGTAAATGAGCTGGAAAGCAAGATACCTATCGAATTAAAAGATGCCTATTTCCAGTTAATAACCTATCAGATAGAGGCCGCAGCAGCG
The DNA here is from genome assembly GCA_031552405.1 of Bacteroidaceae bacterium. Classification (GTDB taxonomy): domain Bacteria; phylum Bacteroidota; class Bacteroidia; order Bacteroidales; family Bacteroidaceae; genus UBA1794. Next base: position 106,183 of record JAVBMN010000037.1, read on the forward strand.
ATGGACATGAAGGTACTGGGCGCCCGATTAAGCTTTGAATACGGTAATCAAGGCCGAAAAGACGAAGCCCTTGACATGGCTTCCAGATCCATACAGGCCTTTCAGAAAATCATCGCCCTGACTAACCAATACAACCACGGGATATCAGGAGGTAAATGGAACGGCATGATGGATTACGCCCCAAGAGCATTGAGTAAATTTTATGAAGAAGTAGTAATCACATCCGAACAGGCTAAAGAAAACACCGGAATCCCTGCAATAGCGGATACAATGGTCATTATACCTGCAGGCAGCTACAAATCCGTGAATGAGAACGGGCATAAATTCCTAACAATGAATGGACTGGGAGTTGAAGCAAATGCACTGACCGTATGGCCGTTGAACATGACTACGTACACAGCATCCAACATACAATCGGCCCCCTATGCGGAATATTCCGTTACCGTAAAGAAGGGGAGCAACACTATTGATGTGAGATGCCTGCCCACTTTCCCACTCTATCAGGAACTGCAACTGCGTTTTGCTGCCTCAATAGACAATGGAACACCCACCTTCTTCAACATAAAAAACGAAGCTGAAAGTGCAGCATGGGCAAGTAACATCCTGCGTGGATATGCAAATGGCGTGCTTACATACGAAAGTACAACCCATAAAACAATTACACTGCGCATCTACTTCCCGGATGCCGGACTGGTAGTCAGTTCTATCCACGTGACAAGCACAGAGGAGGATCCGCTGACCAACCTTATTAAGAACCCAAGTTTTGAATACAGCTCAGAAGGAGTGCTAAATGACGGAACCACAGTGAGAGGATACCCCTACGGCTGGGAAACTACACGTAACTTATCAGGTAACTCGTATGGTATCAACAATGACATGGTCAACATTGCAGGAAGAAATGCCTGCTGGATCAATTCTACTCCAATGCCCCAGAACTTTGAACTGTATCAAACCATCAAGGATCTGCCTGCCGGAGAATATGTAGTTCGCTGTCGCCTGGCTGCATTCTCTGATAAATTGACAAATATCCGTTTATTTGCCAACAACGATGTGCAATACTATGGGGCTAAAGAGAATTATATCTCTAACCTCACGACCGGTGAAATAAATACGTTTGCCAACTATGTACCTGTATCCACCAGCCTTCTGCGCGAAATGGCCGTAAAAGTGACTGTATTAAAAGGAGAAGACCTGAAACTGGGAATTCGTTCAAGCAATTTAAACAGTAACGGTACACGGGCAACTGACCAAAGCGGCTGGTTTAAGGTGGATCATTTCCGACTGGAAAGTATCAAGTTGTATGAGGACGGATATTTGAAGAATCGTCTGGACTCCCTTGTAAAGGTAGCAGAAGAGTTGTATGGCACCACTGAGGGAGGCAGTAAGATAGGGCAATATCCGGTGGAAACTCGCACGGTGTTTAATCAGGCCATCCAATCGGCGCGTACCGTCTTAAATAACCAATCTGCCACAGAGAAGTCTATTCTTCAAGCTTCCTCTGCCATTGAAACAGCCATTGAAAGCTATCGTGGAAGTGTAATTACGGCTACTTCATTTATCGTCAACCCAAGCTTCGAATACAAAGCAAAAGGCGTATTGAATGACGGCAGTACCGTTAGAGGAACTCCATACGGATGGACTGACACCGGAGGCCTCCTTCTTAATGCACAAGGCAACAAATCCTGGGGTATCAACAATGATGCCCAAAACATAGCAGGCGCCAACTGCTGCTGGTATCTCTCTACCCCCATGCCTGAACAATTTGAATTATACCAGGTCATTGAAGGTTTACCATCCGGAGAATATGAGCTGTCCTGCCGCATGGTAACCACCGCAGGATTCATTAGCACGCAACGTTTGTTTGCCAACGACAATGTACAATACTTTGGTTTCTCCTCTGACTATAGCCCACTCAATCTGGATGAAAATGAGAATGCTACATTTGCCGGATGGACGGCCACCGGAGCAAACTTCCTGAAAGACATGTCGGTACACGTAACTCTCAAAACCAACGAGCCACTAAAGATAGGCATACGTTCAAGTAACAAAAAAGCAGACGGAAGCTCGGCCACTAATGATATGTCAGGGTGGTTTAAAGTGGATCACTTTCTGCTCAAATTACTGAAAGCAGGTGACGATGACGTGAAGGTTCAAGAACAGAAACAATCCAAGTCCTATCTGGTAGGATTAGAAAAAGAAATATATGTGAACGTAGGAAATAACCTTAAAACGGGGACAGTGAAAATCTTCACCCTGCAAGGCAACCTGATCCTCACGCAGCATATTACAAACCAGGAATGCTACATCGCAATGCCCCAAGGCACATACATGGTTCAGCTAATTACAGATGGTAAAAGAGAGAAATCAGAGGTGATAATAGTACATTAACAGGCATTCCCTGCAAAGAGGATTTTCGTTCAAAAGCAGTCTGGGATAAATGCGTATCCCAGACTGCTTTTTGTTCAAAGAATCGGCATCACGAGCCTGAACTTCGGTTCACCAGATATTTATTAGGGGTAGTTTTTGATACGCCGGAAATCTATTTGAGAACTATCCCCCCCCCAAAAAAAAAAACCGCGGAGGCGGTGCGTCCTCGGTAGGCAGGGGCGAAAGCCCCTGCTAAAGATAAGCTTCTCTATTGCCAGAGCTGCAGCGCAGCGGCATCTTGGTTATTAGAAAAAAATGATTATTTTTGTACCCCAAACCTTATAATAATACTAATATGGCTCACACTTTCACCCAACTGCATATACACATCGTATTTGCAGTAAAATCAAAAGAAAACCGAATCTCTGAATCGCTTCGAATAACGCTGGAGAAATATATCACCCAGCTTGTTTCAGACGAAAAATGTAAAGTACTTGCAATCTATTGCAACCCGGATCATCTCCATCTGTTTATAGGTTTACACCCCACTATATGTATTTCTGATCTGGTGAAGAAGGTAAAATCTAATTCATCTCTTTATATCAATAAAGAAGGTTTGTTTCGTTCTCCTTTTCATTGGCAGAATGGATTTGGTGCTTTCGCCTATTCTAAGAGTCATGAGCAAGCGGTTATTGAATACATACAAAGGCAACCGGAACATCACCAAAAGCATTCTTTTAAAGATGAGTACATACATATTCTGAAGAAGCTTGGAATTAACTACGATATGAAATATGCCTTTGATGAATAACCAAGATGCCGCTGCGCTGCAGCTCTGGCAATAGAGAAGCTTATCTTTAGCAGGGGCTTTCGCCCCTGCCTACCGAGGACGCACCGCATCCGCGGTTTTTTTTTGGGGGGGGGGATAGTTCTCAAATAGATTTCCGGCGTATCAAAAACTACCCCTAATAAATATCCGGTGAGCCTGAACTTCCTATCATACTTCTTCTCAAAAACAGAGTTTCTGCTCTTCTCCTCCGAAACGGAATACCTTTCAACTGTTTTTCCAGATCCGACACCAACAAACGCGTCAAGGTGATTACGGTAGTGCTATTTTTTAGTACAATCTCATAATAATAGATAGTTACGAATCTCCCTACATCCTTACTCAGGTCGCGCACACAGAATATCTCATCCATATCTATTTCGCAGAATTCCAATCCATTTCGGTATGCAACTTTCCTATTTCTGTGATCTATCTCCAGAGTCGTATCTCTATCAAACAGATAATGATTCCAATAAGCAATCAAATAACTAATACCGGGAAATAAAAAGAAAAAAAAGAGCACTGGAAAAATCCAAATATCCAATTCTTGTATTTTCTGCATACCCCCCTCACTCCCCTTCCAGATACTCAATACACAAAGCGCCACTATACCAATAAGAGGAAACAGCAACACATCTATCCCACAATAAGTGATAAGTCTTGCTGTGGATAATCTGTAAATCTTCATATTCATAATTACCTAGAGGCAAATACCCGCGCTAAATTAAGGAGCAGCAACCATTTTATACACATAGTTCCCAATATCCGTACTCACCTGTAACACCACCACGCCTGAATATCCCATTTTCGGGAGCGCCACTTCCTCACCTGCTTCCACAAGCGGGATAGTTTGCATGAACAGCACTTCACCAGACGGGGTGCAGCCACGCACAATTACTCTCTGTGCCCGGCACAAGAAAAGGAGGCGGGTTTCAGCGCCGGTGCCCAAGACTTCCACTCCGAGACGATCTCCCTCGCCCGTTTCTATGGAAAGCGGGTAGTGTTTCAGGATGTACTTCAAGCCGGCGCAGGCATCGATCTTGCCAGTTCCCCAAACGTAGGGGGCACTCATATTTGCGCGAGGGTCTTGCCAGGAGGTCTGTTGCAACACATCGTAAATCTCGGCGGCCGAGAGTTCCGGATTGGCCTGCAGCCATAGTGCCACTACTCCGGTTACGAAGGGAGAAGACATAGAGGTACCTTGATTCGCCGCATAGTAATACTCCGCCCCTTTGAAAGATACCGTATCGATACTGGCGGGTCGAAACACATTATCAAAACGCGAAACGGCTGAGACAACAAGGCTCCCGGAGGCGGTCACATCCGGCTTTATGCGGCCGTCCAGCGTAGGCCCCCTCCCCGAGGAGGAGGCTATCTCGTACAAGACTCCGTCCGTCACCTTTTTGGGAGTCTTGTTCTTGGTTACATAGGATCCCACGCTAATTGTATTCCGTCCGGTTCCGCCTACTTCGGACATCGTACTGGAGGTATTTATCGTATATGCATCAAACACTGTAAACTCCGAGCCTGCCGCCGCCCAGGCATGTACCTCATTACCAGGTTCGGCCACGATACGGGTATCAAACTGCAGGCGGGTACCCTTTCCGATCAGCTTGCACACCGCGGCGGCATGAGGGCGGTTATTCACCGAGTCGCGCTCTGAGAAGATACCCGCCAGGTTACCTTTCCCCCAAGTGAGTGTGTCTATGTATGCTGTATCCACGGAGGCGCTCACAAAATGGTTCTGACGAAACAACACCTCGCCCGTATTCTTGTCGGTGAGTGTAGTCAGCAGGCGGAAATCCTTCCCCGGCTCCCCCCATATATCGGTATAACAGATATCGCTCTCCGAGCTGTGCTGCAAACGCATTGTATCCTGAGGCGAGGTGAACAACCTTGAAGCGTGCAACTTCTTGTTTCCGCTATTCCCTGCTGCTCCAACTACCAATATACCACGAGAAATGATAGAATCCAGCCCCCGGTCAAAGAGGCTTGTCCCATCGTGCGGCCCTTCGTGCCCTCCAATACTCAGGTTGATTACACAGGGCTTTCCCACAGAGCGGGCATAGTGGGCTATATACTTCACGCCATCCAATACCTCCCGATCCTTCAGGGAGGTGGACACCAGTACGATTTCCGCCTCATGAGCCACCCCGTAATAAGCTGAGCCGGTCATAGAGCCAGCTGCAATATTGGCCACATGTGTACCATGCGAACCATCGGTGGTATCCCGTTGTAATGCCAGAATGGACTCTCTTGTAGCATATTCCGCCCCATACGAAAACTGAGAGGGGGCAGTACCCACCTTACGCACCTGGTCCCACAAACGGCTCACACGATAGTCGCCCTGCGGGGTAAAGAAGGCGGGATGCGACAAGTCGTACCCCAGATCCACAATCCCCACTACAACTCCCTTCCCGGAGTAAGGAAGGCCTTCCGGGTTTTGCACGGTGGCATACGCTTCATCCACCCTTCCCTCTTGCCGGGCAGAGTCCATCCACAGAAAAAGGGAGGGTGCGGGCATCCGGCGTCGTAATTCCTTCCATGGAGAAGGACGATGCGGTCTATGTTTTTCCTGTCGTTGCGGGAAGGCAGAAAGCAAGAGTAACGTACATATAATAAGGAGTAGAAATCTTTTCATTCAGTTTTATAAAGAGGTAAAGCTATTTAATATAACCGATTATGTGCGTTGTTTATTGCTTTTACCGGAAGGCTATTTCTATTTTATTGTTCTATTTTCTTATGATAATGCCTGGCGTAAAACACAATGCAGCCGGATACTTTAGTATCCGGCTGCATTGTAATTATACCAGGAATCCGAGCTATTGTACAATCACTTTCTCTGTTTTCATTCTTCGCGAAGCATGCGTTATCTTCCGGATATATGCCCCACTCTGGGTGGGATGGCTTATCTTCATGCCTTGCATGTTGTAGTATTCGGTCTTGACTATTTGGTCGTCCTCCAAAGGCGTATCCAAGCCTACCAACGGATCGTGGCTCACAAGATTCAACTTAAAGTTGTCTACCTGGAACCATCCTCCCCAGTCATCGGATCCGCTTCCGGCAGAGGCTGCTCCGATACGTACTACTGCCCCATCCGCCGGAACTGAGAATTCCACCGTTAGTGTATTCCACACATTGTCACCACCCCAGGTAAGTACATCTGAGCAGGATTCTTTCTCCCCATTCACTCGTACGTACAGATGTTGATCGGTTATCACTTCTCTGCTGGCACCCTCTTTCCGGCTGCGCATTACAGCACTCAGCGTATAGGTTCCCTTGGGAAGCGTCACATCCTGGTACAAGTCAATATGACCTACTCTGTTAGCCCAGATATTATATTGCTGGAGCCCCTGGTCGGGAGTAAGTGTGCTCAACCGTGCATCTTTATCGGCAGGGAATGCATAATCCAACTCCCAAGATGCCGGAATAAAGACTTTTGGCGCTACATTGTAGGCTGTCTCTTCAAAGCTCGGATTCGCAAGGATGAACGTAGCATCAAAAGGAGCGGACTGACTCAGGCGACAAGTCTTTTCAGCCTCTTTCAACTCTTGAACGGCTTGCCGAACTCCACTATTATCATATTCACCAGTTGAGTATTTACCGCCGACCGCCTCATACACACCTTCCAAAGTGGAATATCCTGCATACTCCCGGCAACTTTCCATCACTTCTGATGTCGCTTCAAGCGCCGCATGCAAAGAAGCATAAGTTACGGAAGAGGCAAGAGCAGGTGCCAAAGCCTCTGTCAACCTCTTAGCAGCCTCTTCCAGTTCCTTCATCTTCAGCGGATCGGCAACAACGGCTGATTCAGCTTGGGAAATCGCAACAGAAAGTAGTGAAGCTACGGAAGCTTTCATAGCAAAAGTGCTATATTCTTTTGCTTCCGTAATTTGCGCGGTTAGCGTACTTTTAAGCACGGCAGGATCAGCCCCCAGATAGTACAGGCGGAAATTGTCACAACCCACCCAATTCAGTCCGGCAGCAGGATCTTCCACTTTAAAACCGAAGGTTAGCGTACCGTCTACCACCGTTCCGGTTACCTCATACTCTTCCCGCCAGTCTACCGATGTGGACTGCTCATTGGCAAACAGCAAGCCTCCTTTGCGGGGCGAGTCGTCACCCGGCATATTGGACAGATTGCGGTACAAGGAGAAAGCAGCAGCCTTCACCCTATATGCACCAGCGGGCAAGCCGCTTATAGTCTGTGAAACACCCAGGGGAGTAGCTACCGTCTTTCCGCTATCTACCCATTTCTCCACAAACAGAGTACCGTCTTTCAACACTACTTCCTCCTTGGTCTTCAGGTGTTCATTGTTGGAAGTTGCCATACCATTGTTGACCCATCCGGTAAACGAACTCTCAAAACTGGGGTTCTGAATCAGAGAAGTCATATCATACGGCTGATCGGCAGAAGCATTTGCCAGCTGATATTGATGGATGGCAGCATCCAACGCCGTAATGGCCTGAGAGATCGCATCCGCATTCTCTTCTACAGCGCGGGCTTTTTCAATAACTGTTTGCAGTTCTTCCGCATTACTTCCGGAGAGCAGATACAGAGCGCTTGCTTCTTCTATCTTCAGCGTCAGGGTTGCTTTAATGGCATCCAGTCCCGCAGCAGAGTAGTAAAGACGGAAGGAGTCAAAGACCGTCCACAGGTTAGCAGCTCTTGAGTCGACCCCAATCTTCATTGCGCCCGAAGCAAGTAGGCTGTGATCCAAAGAAACCTCATACCCCTCATTTCCCGCAAGGCTGGCCGCTGCGGCGGTCAGGTTGTTTGAAGCATCGGATGCCTCCTTCTTAGGCAGGGCAACTTCATCTGCATCCGCAAAAAGGAAAGCCTGTGTGCCTCCATCCACAAATGCACGCGCTTTTAGAGCATAACGACCCGCGGGAAGAGAAGGCAGAGTCTGAGAAAGTGTGGAAACAGTATGCCAGAATTCTGTGGCGTTGCTACTTACAAAATTACCTCCGGAGCCTGTACGAATCCATCCGGCGGTACCTTCATCAAAATTGGGGTTCGCCAGAAGCGCCGTTACATCCACCCACTCTCCCTCTGCGGCATTGGCCATCTGGTAATGAGCCATGGCAGTTTTCAAGCGACTTGCCGCCTGGTTTATCTCCGTTTGGAATACAGCGTTGCCCGCCACCTCTTCTGCAGCAAGGATGGCATCCTGCAAATCCCCGGCTTTCTGTCCTGTACCTGCACCATACAGCGTGTTGGCTTCTGCAATACAGACCGACAGCTGGGTCTTGTCATTGGCTATTTCTATTTTTGCATCCACTATCACACTGTTAAATGAAAGCGCCGGAGCAGAAATGGTAACGTATTTATCTCCTATTTTAACGGTACGCTCTGCAGCATTTGCAGAATGATTGGCAAATACTACCGCCACCTTTCCATCCGGGAGGAGGGCTGCAAGCAGCCTTCCGGTAGCACTCTGGTTCGTCTCAAGGATCACGGAGCCCGGACGTATGATATTGCAGAAATGCTTAACTGCATAGTATTCGGGGGTATAGGTAGCGGCTCCCGTGGAGCTGTTCACACGTACCAATGCATTCTGATTCCAGCCCCAGGTACTTGTACCCTTATCTTGCAAAATCATATTCCAAAAGGTATATGCTTCCGCACCGTGGTATAAATATTCAGTGATCAGGTTGAAGGTGTGCTGTGCAGCCCCCCAATTGAATGTACCCGAACCGCATTCGCTCTCTGTTTGCATTACGCGGTAGTTGGGATACTGTTGACGAATCTGCGGAAGTGCTTGCAAACCCTCCCACTGAAACCCGATGCCGTCTACGGAAGAAGCCATCCGGGAGTCGGACAATATGCCATTAAACACACTCAGGTTTCCGGTATTCATAGTTCCCAGAAACACTTCTACTTCGGGATGCGTCTTCTTCAAATGAGGCACGAGATACTCTACATTGAAGCGAACTGTACCATCGGGTAGCCATGTACAGTTAGGGTAATCATTGTAGGTATACGCCTCGTTTTGATACATAATCATTGAGATGTTGATCCCTTCAGCCTTATACGCATCAATAAACTTAGAGAAGTACAAAGCGTATGCTTCCAGATACTCCGGTTGTTGGATAAACTGGTTGGCAGTCAGAGTAGGCACCGCCTGATCAGAGGGCATACCGTTTTCGGTAGTACTGCGGTTGGCATAATGCCCATTGGTCTTCATCCAAGAAGGCGGACTCCAGGGAGAAGCCCAGAAACCGATGTGGGGATTTTCAGCCAAAGCCTCTTTAATATAGGGTATGACAGTCTGCTTGTCCCGGCTGATATTGAAGCGTTCCATTGCAAAATCCCCTTTAGTCTCATTAGAGCTGTACCAGCTACGGGCATAATCATTCGCTCCTATAGGAATGCGACAGTACGTGTACCCCATATCACCGTCGGAAGCAAAGAAACGTTCCATGATTTGTTTATGGTCTTTCTCACTCGTCCTATTTAAGGCATCCCAACATAGTTCATTGAAGCAGGTGCCCCATCCTTTAAAGGTTTGCTGCGGCCGATTGATGTACACTTCCACATCCGGGGTTTTATCCGGAGTGGATTTCACTTGAATGTCCGCTTTCTTTTCCCATACTTTGCCCTCTGTACTGCTAAACCATACAGCAGTATTCTCTTCCCCGGAAGCTGAAAGGAAGGAAAAGGCACATAAGCAGCTTAGTGCCACTCTTACTCGTTTTCTCATGATAGTGATAGAATAGATAGTATTTAGTAAATGTAATTTGCTCTCCAAAGAAGCATTCAAGGCGTCAAAGATAGATTGTATTTTTTGAATAATCAAAATATAAACCACTATTTTACAACTGATTAAACACAAATAGCGCACCTCTTTTCCTAATCAATACAATAAGCCATTTATCAAGACGAGGATTACATAACTAAACATAATTTCTAAAAAGGCCACATAGAATATTGCTTTTTGCTTCTTTCCTGGCAGGGCGCTTTCTTTATAACAAAGCCAATATTCGTACCGCCAGAATACAATATGAGTGTTCACTTATTGTATTCTTCTTTTATCTCATATACTAACCCTCCTATCAGGGCTTTTCCCTTTAAGGATACAGATTGGATTGGCAAGTTAGCCAAGAGTTTTCTTGTCTAAATCATTTCTTTTCAATACATTTGCTCCCAATAAAAAGATACACTTACTTACTAACATTTATTCCATGAAGAACCCTCTTTACTTTGTATGCCTGACTGTTATGGCGCTACTGTACGGAACACTTCACACAAAAGCTGCTGCCCCGCAAATTGTAGCCGGAGGTGAATATTATCTGTACAATATCCATTACGATCGTATTTTGGGACAAAAATCAGATGGCACTACTCCCGGTCTCTCCCGTGCCGGAACAAACAGTGCAGCCGACAGTTATGTATTTGTAGCCGAAACCTCTGGGACAAGCGGCTATTTCCTGCTCCGCCAGAAAAGCTCCGGCAAATACCTAGCTGCCAGCACCGCCAATACGTGGAGCGTACTGCTGCAATCTACCCGTGCCACCACAGATCCCTACCTGTGGACTATCATCCCCGGGATGGACGGCAACCTGAGCTGCAAAAAGGCATCTACCCAGTACTTGGGATGCGACACCGGGAAAGACGCCGACGCTTACATCAGTGTATTTTATGACAAGGCGCTCAACGAACAGAGCCGATGGGAGGTATTTGAGGCCAATGGCAGCTTTGACAACTCCCGCAAACAACTCTATCTGGAAGAGCTCTCCCGTTCTATTGCAAGCGGCACCCTCATGGCGCAGCAAACTACCTACACAGAAGACTGGCGCCAACAGGTGTCCGCCGCCGTGACTGCTGCGGAGGAGGTATATAACAATGCCGCTTCACGCACACTGGCCCAGATCGTTGAAGCTACCAGTACACTGCGTAAGGTGCTGATGGAATGCCGCGCTTCGGATGCGTTAACCCTGCTAAGCGGTACTAATTTCGACGTGGATAATTCCTTTACCCTGGCTCTGAACGGATTGGAACAGAAAGGAAACAATACTTCCATCTCCGTACTGATACGTAACGCCAAAGGAATGGGAGCCGTCATTGAAATAGACGGAAGCAGTGGGGTAAACATCGAAGGCAAGGTAATAGCCGAGCCAACCGATGTAGAAATGATTCACCACAACGATTACCAGTTTGCCTTCAACGGCACTACAGTACAGATATACCGCGACGGTGCATTACTAGGTTCAGCGCCCTCCTACTCCGTACCGGCTTATACCGCCAACGGTACAGGCGCAGAATGGACCATCCTCAGCGCCAGCGCCCTGAACAAATACAGCCCGGAGATAGTAAGCGCCACAAAGGCGGTGGCACAAGGTACCGCCGTAACTGATAAATACGGCAACAAAACCCGCTACGCCATATTCCTGAAAGACCAGACACTGGAACTGACCGAGGCCGTCGACTTCCACCTCATGCAGGAAGCCACCCCGCTAACCAACTCAACCATTAACCTGGCTCATGAGAATGCCTGGCTGATCTTTGATAACACCCTACCCTCCGTAGTGGTAAATACCTACCTTGCCTCTATTAAGGTGAACGGACAGAAAGCCGTGGCAGGCACCAATGTCCACGTAGGCATGTACCTGAATGGAGCTATAGTAATGCCTCAAAACAGCAGTACTATTCCCTTTACCGGATATAGCGGTGAGTTGTATGCAGGCGAGGCCACCAACCTGAAGCTGGGCGCCAACGAGCTGGGAAAAGCCTCCAACTCTTTCCGTAGCTTTATACTGAAGCGTGGATACATGGCCGTCCTGGCCAGCGGGAGCAACGGAAGCGGATACAGCCGTGTGTATGTGGCCGATCATCAAGATATCAAAGTATCCGTACTGCCGCAAGCGCTTAACCAACGGGTATCTTCCGTACACATCAAGAAATGGAACTACGTATCCAAGAAAGGCTGGTGCAGCGACAAGAGCAGTACTGCTGCAATCCTTACAGATAGCAAGGCTGTACGCGCCACCTGGTATTACACCTGGAGCGCCGACCGATACAGCACCTACGACATGGAATACATCCCCATCAAGCAGCACCTGTACTGGCCCTCCCAAAGCCAGATTACCGGACAAACCGCCAGCACTCATGTACTGGGCTACAACGAACCGGAACATGCCGAGCAACATACCTCCTCAAAATGCTCGTGCGGCGGAGTTATCTCGCCCTGGACCTCGTGTACCAAAACACCTGATCTGCAAGAAACAGGGATGCGCATCGGCTCGCCCTCGCCCACAGACGCCAGCTGGCTCACCCAATACATTGGCCACTGCAACGACATGGCCTACCGCTGCGACTTTGTGGTAATGCACTGCTACTGGGGTACCAACGAAGCTGCCAATGCTGCTGCCTGGTATAACCAGCTAAAAACCATCTATAACAATACCAAACGTCCCATCTGGATTACCGAGTGGAATAACGGCGCCTCATGGACCACCGAAAGCTGGCCCTCGAGCTATGGCGACAAACTGGAGAAGAACCGCGCTGCCATTAAAGAGATCCTCAACGTACTGGATACTTGCCGCTTCGTAGAGCGTTACTCCATCTACAACTGGGATAGCTACTACCGCGCCATGATAGCCGATGACGGGTGGGTGACACCCGCCGGACAGGTGTATCGCGATAACAAATCCACCTTTGCCTACAACGCCGATGTGCAATTTACCCCCGTTTGGTGGGCGCCCTCGCTCAAGACTGTGGAACTGAAAGCCAAAATCAATTCTGCAGCCGGCAAGCTGAACTTTACCATAAAGAATGAGAATGGGGATATGACTGATAAGCTTATCATCCAGCGCAAACGGGCAGACGGTACCTATGAGGATTATTACACGGAAACAGATCGTTCCGTCTTTGACAAAACGGAATATACATACTCCTTTAATCTGAGCGACTTTAACACGGAAACGGATGAATTCCGCCTCCGCGTTACTACCACCGCAGGCGGAGAAACATTCTACAGCACCGGACTGGGCTACATCGTGAACCCCAACATCATAACCAGCGCCAAGACCGCCGTAGATGGATGGACCTGCGTAAAATCGGCCGCCAACGGATTTACCCAAGGCACAGGCGACACCTTCTTTGAGGTATGGGATACCACTCCCGCCGATATGCACTTTGATTACTACCAAGACATTACCGACCTGGCCAGTGGAGTGTACGAACTCTCCGCCGCCTGCTTCAACAGCAGCAACGCCGTAGCAGGAGCTACCGTAAACGGGCATGTAGGACTGTATGCACAGGCTGACGGCATTGAATACTTCTGCCCTATCACCGCAGATGCCGAGCTGAACCCGGCCAACCGCCAGACGCTTCCTCAGATCCTTGTCACGAACGGTACACTGCGTATCGGCATCAAGAACCTGGGCGCCATGACCGCCCGCTGGGCAGGGGCTGATGCCTTCCAGCTCCGCTACTTGGGCAGTGCAGCCAGCATACTTCCACAAGGAGCAGATGCCTTCCAAAAGGAGATGCACAAAGAATCCGACGACCGCTACAAAGCCCTCTTCATCTGGAACAATGAAAAGACTGCAGCCGACGCCAGCCCCGCCCTCCTCAACCCCGACTGCGCCCGCAAGGACAGCTACGGATGGACAGTAAACACCATCGACTACTCCACCGGTGAAGCGTATGATGCCGACAGCAAGAACAACTACTGGAACAAGTGGGCCTCTACAGCCTATACCTCCGAGATGTACCAGGATCTGAACTTCCTGCCCGCAGGCGATTATACCGCAAGCGTATTGCTGCGCTGCTCTGCCGCCACCACTATGGACTTCTACGTATCCCGTGACGGAGGCCTGACAAAGGAAGCTCTGAAAACCTACACCGGGATAGGTGCCACTGCCCCCGCCGGATCTGAGTACAAGAACGGCTGGCAGAAGGTAACTGCCCCAAAAGTAAGTCTGCTGGGAGGTGAAAGCCTGCGCATCGGTTTCACCATCACCGCCACCAACAAATGGTGGAGCGCCGACCACTTCACCCTGAGCTACGTACCCGCCCTGGACACTTCCAATCCTGAGACAAGCGCCTCCACCGGCTGCTTCATCACTGCCGGAGAAGGCGGAGTACTGGTTACCACCCAAAGCGCAACGGATATCACCGTGTACACCCTAAGCGGCATCCCCGTAGTAAAACGAAAGGTAGATAGCGGCACCACCCTGATCCCCCTGCCACCGGGTACCTATGTGGTGAATAAACAGATCATCAGCCTATAATAACTCTTAAAAAGAAGCGCCGGAATCAGTGAGATTCCGGCGCTTCTTTTTGAAGGAGAGGTGTCTTGAACGCAAGAACGATATACACATCCCATAGAATATTCGGCTCAAACCGTAATTCCGGTGCATGCCTTAGAAAGTCATCCATAACCGAGATATCGCTGCGCTGCAGCTCTTGTTATCGAGAACTTCTATACTCAGGACTCGCGTCCTGGGCTACCAAGGACGAACCACTCCGTGGTTTCCATATTGCTTTTTCCTTCGGGATAATTAGTACAGAAGGCAGGATGCGGCAAGGTTAAGAAACACCTGAAACATCGATGAGCAAAGGGCTTGAGTGGAATTACCTGCACCAAAAGTCACTATGTTTGTATTTGGAAGCCGTTTCGCTCGTCGGGACGGGTGGTCCCGCCCCTTGCCGCTGGGCGCTCCCCGACCGAAGATTTTTTATTTAAAAGAATAGGTGTAATAATTGAATTGCTAAATTTGTAA